>NZ_DASQYZ010000106.1:0-4332 GCF_035638955.1 Oligoflexus sp.
AGAAAAAAGCAAGCTGACCTTGACAGCGATCCATCCAAGGCGTCATGAACTGCAGGAAGGCGTTGCGCTGCTCCGGTCGGAAACAAGGACCTGGCGGTCGGATTCAAGCGGACCTGGCGGTCGGAAATCGTGGAATGCGCAAGAAGCAAGTGTTTGATGAAAGCGATCTATTGGGATCGCACCGGATTCGCTCTCTGGCAAAAGCGATTGGAGCGGGAGAAGTTTCGTTGGCCTATTAAATTGCAGGACGACATCATTTTGGTATCAGCCGAGCAACTTGAATGGCTTCTTGCTGGCCTTGACATCGTGAAGGCCAAACCCCATGAAACTCTTCACTTTGACGATTTTACCTGAAGACGATAGCACCGCAAGGTGCTATATATCCCCACCATGGAAACTTCGAATCATCAGCAAATTCTAAGTGAAAACGATGCGCTGCGCGAAGTCGCACGCTTGCGTGAAGATGTAGCTTACCTCGAAGAACTGGTCAAGCTCTTCAAGCACCAGAAATTCGGCTCAAAAAGTGAAGCCAATCGCCATCCGGGCGAACAGCTCCTTTTCAACGAAGCTGAGGCCGATGCTGACTCTGACCTTATTGATGACGCTGGTGAAGATAACGAGCCAAAGGATTCCAAACCCAGAGGGAAGCCGTCACGAAAGGCCTTGCCTGAAAGGCTTCCCAGAGTTGACCGCATAATCGACCTCCCCGACAACGAAAAATTCTGCCCAGTATCCGGAAAACCTCTACACCGCATAGGTGAGGAGGTGACCGAGCAGTTGGATATAGTGCCTGCAACGGTCCAGGCGATCAGAACGATAAGGCCGAAGTATGCCTGCTCATGCGGAGACTGCACTCCTAAGTCAATGCAACTTCCGCCGCAACCCATTCCCAAGAGCATGGCCAGCCCAGGGCTCTTGGCTTTTGTCGTAACGTCCAAGTATGCAGACGGAATGCCGCTCTATCGGCAGGAAGGGATTCTGCAACGAATCGGCTGCGATATTCCACGAGCAACCCTTGCCAGCTGGGTCGTCCGTTGTGGAGAGCTGGTCGCGCCTATCATCCAGCTATTGCAGCAAAAAATACTGAAAGGCCCGCTTGTTCAATGCGATGAGTCACCAATCCAGGTTCTAAAAGTCCCTGGCAAAAAGCCTACCAGTAAAAGTTTTATGTGGATTATTGCTGCGTCGGATGAGGGCGGGAGAAAAATTGTCCTATATGAGTTCTCGCCAACTCGAAGCGGCGAAGTCCCTTTAAGAATATTCAAGGGATATAAGGGTTATGTGCAAACCGATGGCTACGAAGGCTATTCGCAGCTCGCGCTCGTGCCCGGCATCGTTCACGTTGGAGATTGGGTCCACGTAAGAAGAAAATTCAAGGACGCGATCAAGGGCAGAAAAGCCGGAGCCAAGGCGTCTTTCGCCGATCATGCTCTCAATGCTATGGCGGAGCTTTATAGAATTGAAAATGAATGCATGGGTGATGATGCCAGACGGTTGGCCCGTCAAACCCAATCAAGGAAAATGATAGACGATCTCCGAAGCTGGCTCGACACCGCTTTGCACAGGGTACCACCGAAGTCGCTAACTGGGAACGCGCTGGCTTATATGGACGGTCAATGGCCGAAGCTGGTGCGTTTCCTGGATGATCCGGCAGTCGGACTTGATACCAATCTGGTCGAAAACTCCACCAGACCCTTTGTCCTTGGCCGGCGGGCATGGTTGTTCTCAGATACCGTAAAGGGAGCCTGTGCCAGTGCCGCTCTCTACAGCCTCATTATCACGGCTCGCTCTAACGGCATCGAACCCTACCACTACCTCACCCGGCTTTTCTCTGAGCTTCCCAAGGCCACTTCACCAGCCGATATTGAGGCTCTTTTGCCCTGGAACATCTCGACCTCCCGATGACTCGCAATCATCACGGCAAATCGAATCGGGGCACTGGATATGAGCGGGCGCTTAGGAAGCAGCCAGGGATATTTGTCACTGAACGCGAGCGGTATCAACCACCACCACAGGCGCGGCGATTTCCAAAGTCGAACGCTTTTCGCGGCCCGTGCGGGCCTGCCAAGCCCCGTATCCCGATTGAACCTTTTGGGCTCCAGCGTGGATGGCGAACTCCATCGCAATCGCCTCAAACCGATTCCGCAGGCGGGAAAGGTCTGAGAATCCTATACCACTCCTTTGGCTAACAAGGGCATCGAAACATACAGAGGACCTTTGTTGGTTTCATAACAATCGACCATTCTTCCATCTACGATTCCGTGAGCCATACGCCCCCTTTTTTCCATGCCGTTCTTTTCAAGGAATTTGTTCAGTTCATCGATCACTTCTCCCCAAGTCCTCGCTTTCTCAAACAAGAGCGCGGTTTCCGGTGTTTTTCCATCAAACTTCACAACCATTTTTTTGTCTGCGAACGCGCTGTTTGGGGATTTGGAGGTAGGGTGAATTAGTCGTTCTGCGAGGTCTTCTATCAGCACACACATTGATAACAGTATCAAATCTTGATTCTGCGCCGCGCTAAAGGCTTTGAGAGTAAACGAATACAGTTTATCTCGTATAGGCGCGACTCTTTCGGCTAAACAGTTATCCAGTAAGACATCATCTATAGAATTTCCAGCACAAACGACAGAATTTGCCCCATAGTTAGGGTGGACAAAATCACATAGTTCATCGTACATATTCTTTGTTCCTGGAGCCTCCTTTTCAAGGTCGGCAATACCATCGTTTACATGAATCGGCGATACGGTTGATCCAGTGGTACTGGAGCCAAGGAAAAATTGGTTCATCTTCTTTTCAAGAAGCTTGAAATTTTGCTCTATACTCTTTTTGGATGGATTTTTCAGTGCATCATTGTACCTTTTTTTTGCGATCTGCACCAAGTGCGCAGCAGTTCCAGAATGCTCGATAATTGCGCGAGCGACAAAAGCCAATACAAGCAGCTCTTGACGCTCCAACGCTCCAATTCCGGAGACGGCGAGTGAACGTATTTTCGATCCGATTATTAGTGCTGCAGCCCCTAGACGATGCGAGGCTTCAATCAATAGAAGGGCACTCTCATAACACCCATCCCCTTCCGCCCTTTTTGAATCCGCGAGAATGCGTTCACGCGTTTTTTGCAAAGTTACGTGCATGGCAGGCATATCCAGAGCTGCTATTCGCCGCATTTCGTCATCAAGACTTTTGAATAAATCGTCTTCCATTTGGGCTCCACGATGAAGGTGTTGGATCCTTCAATTATACCCTAAGCCGCCACCGCCCACACCCCATCCCCCTTCTTCACCTTCCGTGGCTTTGCAACCAATCCTAATCCATTACTCCCATCCAGGCAGAAAACCATCTGCACAACATCGCCTGGGAACACAATCGCGCAGCAATGAAGCCAGCAGCTCGGTCCACGATTGTAACCCATGTCACGATTCGCCATTTATTCCAACTCATTGTCAACTTCAGTCGACACCCTATGCCATAGACGTGATACGGTCCCGTACTAATTTCAGAGACGGCTCTGGAATTTGAAACGTTGTGTTGTGCTATTAAATGGAGAAGAACTGATGACAAAAGTCGAAGGTTATGAACATAAGCTCTTATTCGGCCTTTTAAGTGCTTATCTTGCTATGAGCGCATGTAGTGGCGCAAGTTGGATCTGTTGCAAAAAAAAACGTAGTATGAGGCTCTATCATAGGCCATAGTCGCTGATCGCCTTATCCACGGAGCGGATATGGCCATCAGTTTCAAAGGCAAACATTTCCCCAAGTCTGTTGTGCTGACCTGCATACGCTGGTACCTCAGCTATAAACTCTCCCTCAGAGACCTCGAGGAAATGATGGCTGAACGCGGTGTTGAGCTGGACCATTCCACAATTCATAGGTGGGTCGTCCGGCACACTCCGGAGCTGGAAGCTGAGTTTAGAAGAAGAAAGAAACCAGTGGGCGAAAGCTGGAGGTGGGACGAGATGGCCATCAAGGTCAAGGGAAAGCTCAAATGGCTTTACCGGGCCGTGGACAGTGATGGCGATACGATAGACTTTCTTCTATCGGCAAAACGGGATCAAAAAGCGGCCCTGAGGTTTTTGAAAAAGGCCATTCGTCAGCACGGTGTCCCCGTGAAGATCAATACGGACAAGTCAGGAGCCAACGCCGCCGGTCTCGAGGCTTTCAATCATGAGCATTCAACTGACATTGAGCTCCGGCAGGTGAAGTATCTCAATAACCTTATCGAGCAGGATCACAGGCGAGTGAGGCAAAGAACAAGGCCAATGCTCGGATTTAAAACCTTTATGTCGGCGGCGAAGACCATCGCCGGAATCGAGATGATGGCCATGATCAAAAAAGG
>NZ_DASQYZ010000107.1:0-17853 GCF_035638955.1 Oligoflexus sp.
GACGTCTTCCCTGGAGAGATCGGGAAAAAGGCCGAGTAAGCCTCAGCAAGAGCCCTGGTGCCCGACCGGCCAGGGAAGCGCTGAACGCCTGAAGGCCAGGAATCTCCATCCATAGCCCCTGGCTTGGGTGGAGAGGTTTAATAGCCCTGAGCATTCTGCTGGCTCAAAAGCAGAAAGGCTGCGGTGGAAAGATCGAGTTGCGGCTTTTGACAATGCCCTGATACCTGGTTGGATGAATGGGCTGCCGGACAGAAATCTGTGATATACAGCACGATCGATTCGGGAGTTGCAGGTGCTGCGCCTAGAACACTCCGGGTCTCCTGAACATAATAATCCGGCACATAGTTATTCACTGGCCTGCGATCTGCACTGAAATCACTCCGCAGCGAGGGCTGACCCGGCGTGGCACACCAGCGCGAACCCACTTTGCACTGCACTTTAAGTTTGCGGCCACAAAGCTGCCAGTTTTCAACACAGGATGGCTCGCCACCGTGAGGGTTGGGGCCGCAACGTTTCAAACCCAATTCTGCAATGACATCACTCGGAGCCACAAACCACAGCGCGTATTCACTCGTGCGAAATTTTGCATCCACCTGATCGCAGACGATGCCGCCCTTTTGCGGATTCAGTGGACCCATCGTGGCCTCCCAACGCCTGTCTTTTTCCCATGTATTGTAGGTGGTATTCACAATGGAACTCGTGGTCTCAACCAGGATAGGCTCCACATTGGAGGATATACGACTGGTTTCCGGAACGTGGCAGGAAGCAGGACCAACAGCCAGGAGTGCGAGCAGCAGATAACGTGTCATGGGGAGCCTCGTGCGTAAAATCGTCATCGTTCTACGCCATAAGCGCATGAAGCAGGCCAGACCTTTGGGCTGTAACGGATTAAATTGACAAAGCAATTCGATGAGACGCGTGTCAGAACTTGCGACAGTGCTCAGGCGGTCGGATTTGCCTTTCGCGCGACACAATTTTTGCTTGACCTTCCCACGGTGGGGGGGCTGATTCTGGCTAGGAATATGAAACAAGGAGGATCGACTGATGTACGAATTCAAAGTGGAAGGCATGAGCTGCGGTCATTGCATTCAAACCATAACGAAAACTCTGAACAACCTCGACCAGAGCGCCAAGGTCGTGGCGGACCTTGCGAGTCAAACCATCAAGGTTGAAAGTGTTCAGGATCCCAAATTACTGGCTGCGGAAATTGAAGACGCAGGTTACATCGTGGTGAGTACCCGCACCCTTTGAATCCCCAACTCAGGCTCGCCGAGCTGTCGACGATTCAGCGAGCTCAGGCAGGATCGCTCGCACCACAGTGCCTTGCCCGGGCTTGGAGTCACAGATGATCTGGCCATTGTGTTGGGTGATGATGCCATGGGCAATCGCCAATCCCATCCCTGTGCCTTTGCCAATCCCTTTGGTTGTAAAGAAAGGATAGAAGACTTTGCCGAGCGTCTGCTCATCCATGCCTATGCCTGTATCCCGGAAAGCGATTTCAATCTTATGATCCTGGGTCTTTTGGGCGGAAACGATCAGCATGCGCCCTGACGTCGGCCCCATGCCCGCCAGCGCATCACGCGCATTGGACATAATATTCACAAAAGCCTGGAGGATGGCGTCGGTGTCACCGAGGGAGTAGAGTTCGGTGGTGGGCAGAATGAGTTGCATCTGAATCTGCTCCAACCGCAGACTGGGCTGCATGAACTCGATGGCGTCCTGTACGGTGTTCTTCAGATCAAATGAATTCAAGGAGTGAGCCTGTTGCCTGGCAAACATGAGGACATTGCGCACAATTTTTGTCATACGCGTTGAGGCGTCATCAATGTAATCCAGCCGCTTGAGTATCTCGCGAAGGGATGGTCCTATCGGCTCGGGCGTACGGGCGACGAGTTCCTTGGAATGTTTAATGCAGCCTAAAATGATGGCGAGGGGATTGTTGAGTTCATGGCCAATGCCTGCACACAATTCGCCCAGGATGCTGAGCTTGCCGGCCTGCATCAACTGCTTTTTGATGGTCAGCAGTTCGCTTTCAACCCGGTCCCGCTCATGAAAATCATGTTTTAAAGCGGCATAACGCTGTTCCAAAATTGCAATGCGGCGGTACAAGGCCTCTTCATCATCCAGCTTGGTAATATTTTCCACGCACAGCACATGGGAATGGACCTGACTGATGTGAGACACATGCTCGCCCACATGATCGGCGCTGTATCCGCACATCAAGCTCAAGCGTGGTTCCGCTTGCAGAACTTCATTCCAATATTGTTCAAGCTGAATCGCTTCATCGATTTTTCCCGCGGCGCAAAGGACATCCACAAGCTCTCCATAGGCTCGAATATTGGCATAAGCGTGCATGCGGCCGACCGTGTTGCCAATGAAATTTATAAAGGCTTCTTTATTGGGACGTCCATGATGCAGAATCTGTCGCAAGGCTTGATGAGCATCGATAAAAACCAACTGCTGTTCGGTAAGATAGTTTTCCGTAACGGGATCTTTTTCCAGCAGCGTTCGTTTTAACGAGTCCCAATGATCCTGAGTCGCAAGGACAAAGATTCCATCGCCTTTCGCAAGACCGAGTCTGATATATTCGCCAACGGATTCAGAAAGATACTCCGGATTTTTGTAAAACTGTACCATATGGTCTGCACAAAAATTCTGCAATTCATCGGACTGTACCATGGAGTATTCCCCTCCTTAGGCAAGATGCCAGGGTAGGTTTTTTCCTACAGAAAATAATGCGTTTCGGCAAGGCATTCTCTCTGCGAAAATTTGATTTCATTCCTATATAGGCTTTTGAGATGGTTTGTGCAGAAATTTTTTATGAAAAAGATTTCACGCGTAGGGCAACATTTGCGCATCCTGAAGATTTTTCTGAGCTCTGGCCAAGAGCGAAGCAAGGTTGTGGATTTCGCGCTGGATACCGGTTTGGAGCTGCGGATCAACTTCGCGCTGCAGTCGATTCAGGGCAAGATAGGCCCGCTGACTATAAGAAACTATACTGACCAGAAGTCGGCTCGTCATTGCCTCACGGATCGGTCCGATGAGACAGGGGAGCAGCTCTTCCACCCCAAATGGCTTGATCAAAAACTCTCGAACACCCAGCTGGAGCGCCTCTTTCCCGTCAGAGCCTGCGCGTTTTTGAACTGTCATGATCATACTATTTGCAAAAATCTCACTCCGACTTTTAAGCTCATGTAGGGCTCGCAGTACAGAGAAATCATTCCCATCGAGCAGCTCGGAATCGATCATGACCAGATCGATCTGGTCACCCATGACGGACGTTAAGAGATTGAGCGCCTTGGTTCCGCTGTCGGCTTCCACCCATCGTGCTCGTGGAAGGATTACTTGAATCAGATTGCCGACAATCTGCGCGAGTCCTGTTTCATTGTCCACAATCAGAATACACGGTTCGATGTTGAACTTGTGGAGCAACGTCAGTTTATTTTCCAGTTCAGCAGCGCCGAGCTTCGGACGAAGGTACGAGGAATTCTGGTTTTTAATGAAAGGGCAGCTGACACAAATCTCTGGCGGTGGATCCTCTTCGCGGTTCGCTGGCGCCGGCCATGCGATGGAGGCAGGACTTCGAACCGGAGCCGCGGCTTCCATCACCCAAGAATGCCTGGCCTCAGCCAGATGTTCTTTCGCGGCCTGCAGCTCCCCAGGAATGTTCGATGCACCGACATAGGGATCGTGATCGGCATCCGTGCGGGCTATGATGCCTTGAAGATGAACCAGAATTTTTTCCAGCAGGGAGCTGGAAAGAAGGTGAAGCGGTGCCGCCTGCTTGCCTCGAAACATTTCACAGTAATCTTCCAGCTGATGTACGAATTCGGCAACATCGCGAAAGCCCACCATCGACGCGGTGCCTTTCAAGGAATGGAAAGCGCGCATCAGTTCTTTGAGATGATGGGTATCGATGGCCTCGGATTCCAGGCGGTGGATGATGGCGATCGCGACCTTGATGCGATCCTCGGCTTCGGCGCGCCATTCGACTCGAATCAGGCGCATATCTTCGACGGATAAGAGATCGTCACTCATCCTTGCGGCTCTCCGGCTGATTTTGCGAGACTTGATTCTCCCAGATTTTCCAGAAAATCACAATTTTGAAACAGAAGTGCGGTCTCGAGGCGCTGCGGCCGGGCATCGGACTTGACAAATGCGGACTTTCCTGCGCAGATGCCTTGAAGACTCTGTGCCCTGAGGTGTCCATGAAGTTGATCGAGAAACGTAAGCTGAGTTACTCAGTCACATTGCCATTTTCTCGCTACCTTCGGCAGTATGATCGAGGCATTAAACTCCCCATCTGCTACGACGAACTTCACGATTATGTCGAGGCCTTGCCGCTTTATGATGCGCAGGGCCAGGATACGCTCTGGTCCACGCTTTGCTACGCTCCTGCCGTACGGCGCCCTTTGCATGATGCCCTGCTCGAGATTTACTCCCATTTGCGGGCGCCGGGTTCGGGACTCCATGTGCGGCATCTCGAAGTCGATCGCATAGACCTTTGTCTTTACGCCAACACCTCCCCATTTCGGGTCCGCGTCATCAATCGCTTGAACGATAACTTTGATTATTTTTATATCAAGAAAGCCGACATGTCCCGGATCTTCGGTCTGGAGCTGGAGCATCTGCTTTCACCAAACCGCATTTCCTATCTTTATTCCGGTGACACGCTGATTGAAGAGCATATCTACGGCATTCCCGGTGATGTCTTCCTGGAAAAGAAACTGGACCAGGATGGAGCCAGCCAGGTGCGGTTGGCCAAGGAATTTGTCAAGTTCAACGAGCGCTGTGTGCTGCGTCTTCTCGGTGATATGCATGCGGCTAATTTTGTGATCGATATCACCATGGACTTTGAGCAGAATTTTTATCGCATCCGCTCCATTGATTTCGACCAGCAGTGTTTTGAACCCTCGCTCAAGGTTTACCTGCCGCAGTTTTTTAAACAGAATTTTCCATATGTGAAACTGGTCGTGGATCATTTGCCGATCGAATCCGTGCATCAATACCAACAGGAGGAGCGGGCCCAGTTCTTCCGGCGAACCCGCTCGGAGATTCTGCGGCTGGAAGGGCTTTTTACAGCTTTGGAAGGCAGCACGCTGGCGCCGCACGAGAATATCCTCGGCCTGCGCTCCCAGTTGGCGGACTATTATGAAAGTCGAAGTTTTCTGCAGTGTGATTCGATGACGAGTCTGATTAAGCTCATCCTGAAGCTGATCGAAACCAAGGCCTTACCCACCGGATTCAAAAGGCCCATACCGGGCCTTGAGAATACCATGGGACTACGTGTGGACTGAATCCGGGGTCGCGTTATGAGCGCTCTTGAACCAGGTCAAGGCCAGCAGAAGACAACCGGCAATCGCTGAAATAAAGTAAAACACAATCGCCGCATTCCATCCGTAGCGGTCGACCAAGGCCCCTGTGGTGATACCACACACCGAGGCTCCCATATAACCCAGCAGTCCTGTGAGGCCCACGGCACTGGAGGCTGCCTGCTTGGTCGCGAAATCAGCGGCCGCTACAGCCACAAGGAGCTGGGGACCATAAACCAAAAAGCCGAGGGCTATGAAAATGCCCGCCATCATCCAGAGTTGACCGGATGGGACATAGAAGAGGATTCCCACACCAACGATCAGGAGTAGCATAAAAAAGACCGAGACGGGCCCACGGCGACCTTTAAAAATCTTGTCCGAAATCCAGCCTGAAGCGATGGCGCCAAAGATCCCGGCAATTTCAAAGCCCGACAGAGCGTAGCTTGCCTGCTTAATGTCAAAGCCTTTGGCTTCCTGCAGATACTTGGGCGCCCAGTCCATAATTCCAATCCGAACAATGTAAACGAAAAAGTTGGCAATGCTGACGATCCAGACCCATTTGTTGCCCAGAATATATTTTCGGAAGATAGCCCAGAAGGGGCCTGCATCTTTTTTCGCCGGGACGGCGGATTCACCTTTATAAACTTCCACCGGTGGCAGCCCCATGGCTTCAGGAGAGCTGGTGAGGCGATTGAAAAGCCAGAACGCACCGACCAGACTCAAGGCCCCTGGTATCCAGAACGCAGCCCGCCAACCCTGATGCGCGACCAGATAACCGGCCCAGACCACGATGACAGCGCCACCGATCTGGTGCGAAGCATTCCAGATACCCCAGGCCGAACCCAATTCCTTGGGTGCAAACCAGGTGGTGAGCAGCCGGGAGCATGGCGGCATGCCTGCGCCTTGAAACAGATTGTTAATCGCCCAGACGACGATAAAAAAAGTCAGACCGTTGCCAAAGCCGAAGAAGATGTTGACGATCGCCGAAGCCAGAAGGCCTATGCTCATCAAATATTTGGGGTTCACCCGATCGGCCAGTATACCGCTGAAAAACTTGGAAAAGGCATAAACAATGGTGGCAACGCTGAGGACTATACCCCACTGGGTATTGGTGAACCCAAATTCATCCGTAATAGCTTTGCTGGCCATGGAAATATTCTTGCGCACGAAATAATACAGCGCATACCCACCCATCATTCCGTACATCACCCGCACGCGCCAGTATCGATATTGGGCATCGATCGTGGCCTTATCTGTGATCGGTGTGATTGTTGTCTCGCTCATCAGATCCCCCCTTTTGAGCTGTCAGCTGATCAACTCCGATTCCCGATCTTCAGTGCTTTGGCGATAAAATTCACGGCGTCATCTGTGGTCTCAGCGACATACAGGAGCTCATCGTCTTCGGCGCTGATTGTGCCGATGGCTTTCATATCCTCCACGCGGCGAAGCAAGGTGCTCCAGGTTTTTTTACCGCCCAGGAAGACCACTGGGGCAGGCTTTTTCTTTTTGGTCTGGATCTTCGAAAGGGATTCGAAGATTTCCCATTCTGTGCCGAAGCCACCCGGAGCTATAACCACCGCAGCGGCATAGTCAACTAAATCGGTTTCACGTTGGGAAAAGCTTGCGGCCATGTAGCCACTGGTGGTGTAAGTATTCGGGCGTTCCAGGCCACCTGTGAACCAGGTGCTGATGCCCAGGCTTTTGGCTTTCGCTTCAGAAGCCCCGCGATTGCCAGCTTCCATAATGCCGCGACCCCCACCTGTGAGGATGGGAAACTGCTGGCCATATTTTTGACTCCATTTGAAGGCAAATTCGCGGGTGATCTGATAGGCCGCTTGATTTTCCGGGGTGCGCGCGCTGCCAAAAATGGTAACAGCGCCCTGCGGGGCTTCACGGTCCATCATTTGCTTCGCGCAGAACGCATCCTTGGCAACGGCGGCTGGGGTGGGGATCTCACCATCCGGAACCGCTACGGCCGGGATGTCACAGTCTGAGGGCGACAGGCGGATGACCAGGGTTGCGCAGCCTGGATTCGCCAAGGCTGCGAGCAGAAGAAATTTGAAGTGTTTTTTGAACATGATGATTTCTCTTAGCAAAGTTCATTGACGCCCCACCGATGGGCTGAATCGTGGGGCGATGCAAAATACGTCCCAGTATTCAACCGTGGAGGGCTTCTGCCAAGAGGTTTTCCAGTTTGACGGCTAGTTTTTTTCGCTGACCAGGCCTGCGTAAGTCAAATGCGCAGGGGATTAGCGGCCGCCACTGGCGAAAAACCAACGCTGATCCGAGAAGTAATAGCGGACATAGTCGGCACGATCGTGATGACTGTTTTGGACAGCCAGCGTGAGGCTATTGCGGCCCGGACGTACGGAGCGTTCGGGTAAACGGAAACTCCAGACCTGGCTGCCGCGATCGTAGCGTCGCACGCTTTCCATCACGAGAGGCTGTTGATTAAAAACTGTCAGGCGAACGCGGTCGCAGGTGTTGGGACCTTCGAGTCGGACCAGGAGTCGTTGACGCTCCAGCTCCACGCGAACCCGGCCTCCACAGGCGGGAAGAACGGACGAGTTGCGGGCTTCATCCAAATAAATCAGATCGTCTTCGCGTACGGTGACAACCGGGGCCTGGTGATGGGGTTTCCATGTCACGGGACGATCCCAGTGGGGTCGACGCTTGCCGCCGTAATTTTCATGTTCATCGGCATGCAGGTGAACATAATCTTCGGTGCGTGAGCTATTGGAATGCACACGAAGCGTCAGCTGATCCCGATACAGAGTGGGCCGCCAGGTATAAACATAGGCATGTCGATCATGGGATTGAGGTTGCATCTTGTAGCGTTGACCATTGACGGTGAGGTTACTGCATTCCCTTACGTCTTCGATTTTGATGACGGTCTGATGTGCATTGCGATAGACCATGGCGTGACCGCCACAGTTGGGCAGATCGATGTGTTGCGCTCCAGAATAAGCAAGAGCGGGAGAAGCAAAGATAAGGCCGAAGGTCCAGGTGAAAAATTTGTGGCTCATGTGGTATCTCCCTGAGGTGCATGAGGCTTGGACAGCCTGGTTTTTCCTTTGCAACTCGGACACCAGGACACATGCCGCGAAAGATCTAGGGTTTTTCGCGATGACGCAGCACAAACCAAGCTCCAGCCTGTGCTGCAAAGTACGCAGCTGTGGGCCTAATCGAATGGACGGTCCCTGGTCGGTCTCACCTTCGGCGATGACGTGCTTCAAACCCGTAATCAGATGAGAAGGCCTACGATCGCAGCGGTCATGCACGTGGCCAGCGTCCCCGCGAGCAAGGCTTTCATTCCGAATCGAGCAATATCCGGACGACGTTCCGGAACCAGGCTGCCGGTCCCACCCAATTGAATCGCAATGGAACTGAAATTGGCAAAACCGCAGAGCGCGTAGGAGATGATCACGCGTGAACGATCCGACAGGCTGTCGCCCATTTTGGCAAGATCGAGGTAGGCGACGAATTCATTGAGGACCAGTTTTTTCCCCAAAAGCTGTCCGACCATCAGACATTCATGGGCGGGAATGCCAATGACCCAGGCCAAGGGTGCAAACAGCCAGCCGAGCAACCACTCCAAAGTCACGGGATGGCCCAGCAGTTGATCAAGCCCCAGCATGGAACTGAGACCGGTGAAGAGTCCATTGAAAAGCGCCACGAGGGAAACGAAAGCGATGAGCATACCCCCAACATTCAACGCGAGTTTGGTGCCTTCGCTGGCGCCATGAGCAGCCGCGTCGATGACATTGACAGCAGTTTTTTCTGTTTGCAGCACGACCTTGCCCATGGTTTCCGGTATTTCGGTTTCCGGCACTAAAAGCTTGGCCAGAACAAGCGCTGCCGGAGCCGCCATGATACTGGCCGCCAGAAGGTGACCGGCGATGTTGGGAATAAGAGGGGAAAGCAGTCCCACATAAGCCGCCAGCACAGCCCCTGCAACGGTGGCCATACCGCCTGTCATCAGGGCCATCAGTTCGGAGCGGGTGAGCCCGGCCATATACGGTCGAATCATCAGGGGCGATTCCGTCTGCCCCAGAAAAATTTCAGCGGCTGCGGCCAGGGATTCCGCCCCACTCACCTTGAGCGTCTTGTGCATGACGACCGCAAGGCCATAGACCACACGCTGCATAATGCCCAGGTGATAGAGCACACCCATCAGTGCGGAGAAAAACAGGATGGTGGGCAGGACGCGGAACGCAAAGATAAAACCATATTTATCGCTGTTGCCGAGATCACCAAAGAGGAACGCGGCGCCTTGATCCGAATAGCCCACAACGGCCAGGATGGCATTATTGGCGGCCTCAAAGATTACATAGGCCGGGCTGTGGAAGCCCAGGACCGGGATGCCGAGGAGCAGAAATGCAAACATAAACTGGAGAACCACACCTAAGATCACGGTTCGCCAGGCTATCCGGCGTCGATTTTCCGAGAGCAGCCAGCAGATGCCGATGATCACGAAAATTCCCAGGATGCCAATAAACTGCTGCATATATACCCTCTGCCGGTTGAAGAAGGCCCCAGGGTACCAAGGCGAAGGAAGTCGGGCAAGGGCTTGACAGAGAAAGAACGCGACCCACTCTTCAAAAAAGAGCAGGAGAGTCCCATGGTTCCGCAGGATTTTCTCATTAAACAGATCCAGGAATTCTTTCAACGTATTCTGGGGCAGCTCCTGGATCGATTGCACCTGGCTGTGTTCGACCAGCAGGACAATCTTGCGGCCGAGATGGTTTTGATTTTGGAGCAGCTCTCGGGACTTGATTACGAAACCTTGGAGCAGACGGATGCAAGGTCTCTGGCTTATCTTTTGAATTTACGCTGTCAGGGTGAGAATAAGAAAGTGATGGCCGAGGTTCTGCGATTCCAGGCAGCATGTGCGTCCCGCGACCCAGTCTTTGGATCCGCCCTGCATTGGCAAACCATCGCTGATGTTTTGGAGAATCAAAGTGGGGAGGTGGTGATCAGCCGATCGACGGCCGACCTTCTGAGGCTCTTGCAGGATCGAAGGCGATTATTGGAATGATCAGGCAGCTTTTCCGCTCTGTTTTTTCTCTTCGGATCGCGAGATGGCCCTCAAAATCCTGGCATGCTGCAGCACGACTTCAACCAGTTTCTTCTGGATCTTGAAGTTGATGTCCTTGCTCTTCGTGACGATGATGGCATCATCAACGTCGGCCAGAAGCAAAGCGCATTCCGCCCACTTATCGACCACAAAGCCTTTCTTTTTGCCCTCTTCTTCCAGCATTTTCAGATCGATGGAAAAGGTATCATAAGCCGTGGCCTTGGCCTGCCGGGTCAGCAGATCGAGAATATCGACGAATTCCTGAGGCAGAAATTTCATCGCGGTATTTTTCTTGCGAATGCGGCTTGAGAAATCGATGAAGCGTTCCAGGTCACCCCGGTTATGAATCGTGAGCATATCTTTTTTATAGGAGTTCTTGGTGATGGTCACCAGTCCGCCTGACACGATCGCATCAATGATAGGTGTGACCTTGGCTTTATCCTTGTTCAGGATCTGAGCCACTTCCCCCTCGGCCGGCTCGCGTTCGATGGCCCAGCTTTTGACTTCCTTGACGCCCATTTTGAAGTAGAGCAGTTGCAAGACATGGGCTGTCTTGATCAGCTCTTCAATGGGATTCAAATTGCCTTTATATTTGGCTTCGATATCCTGCAGACGTTCGTTGGTATCACGCAGACGTGACGACAGGGTGGACATCAGGGTGACGAACCACTTGGGAATCTGGGTCATGATCTTATTGAATTCATCATTGGATATCTTGGTGACTTCCACTTCGTCGACAGCACGAGCCGAAGCCGAACGGGGCTTTTTATCAAACAGCGCCATCTCACCAAGCATGGAACCGGCACCAATGGTGGCCAATGGAATTTCCGTTCCACCCTTGTCGAGGTAGACGAGGATTTGACCTTTGCGGATCAAATACATGCCATCCGACTGTTCACCAACTTTGAACAGTAATTCGCCAGGCTTCAGTATTTTGTTCTTACCGGACAAGGCCGATCTCCTGGTGCTAGGGCTGCGTCCTGATAGGGATCGGCATCCGGCCTGACAACTTGAGCCGGGCTTAGTTGGGAAACTCGTAATCCACAGCTAAAATATCGGCCAGTGAGGGACGGATCAGATCATGAACGATGTGCTGATGATCCGGGTGAACCTGGTAGCTGTCGAGACCTTGGCGATCTGCAAAACGCACGACCAATCCGTATTCGTATCCCTGGTTTCGGTCTGAGAAATTAGGACCGGCGCTGATGTCGATGATGCTGGGAACCTTGCCTTTGAGGGCCAGAAGATCTTCGACAATCTTCTGTTTGGTATAAGCTGTGGTTTCCGGTTTAAAGCGAAAAAGAACGATATGTTCGAGCATGCTGCACTCCTGCCTGGGCAAGTTCTACCCTTTTGACCCTTCATATAGCAGCAATATGATAGAAGGGAAACCGCTTTTGCCGACAGGCACCGGGGGCAGGGACTTATGCGAAGAACACTTGGCTCCATTATCGTCATCATCACGCTGATTATCGGCCTGGGACTCGGCGAGGTCGCATGGATGCGGCTCAGCGCGGCCGGCTGCCTGGATTGGCAATCCGAGCTGCAAAGACGGGTCGAGTCGTATGCCCGCATGCATCTGCCCGATCCCGCGCCCCAGATCCAGGTGCAAACGAAGTGCGGTCATTCGTTCATAGCGGATGCTTTGTATTTCCGTTGGCATAAACTCCTCTGGCGTATGGACTGGCATCCCACCAGGCCCCTCGAGGAAGGCGATCTGCGGATGGGGGCCACCCGTGATCTCATGCAGCATCCGGATATGGGCTCCGTGAAGTTTGTGGTGAAGTTTGATTCCACTTTGAGTCGCGAGACCAGAAAGCGGGTCGAGGATCTGATCGGCCGCTATTTGATGGTGGAAGAGCCTCGCCAAAAATTGGAATTCAAGCGGGTGAAAAAGCTGCCCGAGAAACCGGCGGCTCAGGGTTCCATTCTGGCTTTGGAACCGCCCCTGGTGTTAGGCGCAAGGCCCTTTCATCCGCCCCTGTTTCCAGCACCTGAGCCTCAGCTGCGCTCGTCGCTGATTCAATCCAGTAATGCAGTGTTTGCCATTCTCCTGGCCTGCGTGGGTGGTCTGTTTATAATGCAGATTCTCGCTCAGCTGCTGCGGACGCGGAAGAAAGTCACCCCGGCGCCCGTACCTTCACTGGAAAATCAGCCGAGCTGGTCCATTCTCGTGGCGCCTCGGGTCCTGCAGGATTTCAGTGAGCGCGGTCGTGAAGTCTGGCGGCTCTTGACTCAACTCGATCGGGAGCGTGCCGCGCGGCGCGTCCAGCACTATTGGGAGCACGATCGCGAAGCCCTTTTGCAATTTCTGGGTTGGCTCGACAGCAGGAATCGTGAATCCATGCTGAGCGCTTTGAATACCGACCAGCTGCTTAAACTCACCGATGTGCCTGTGGCAGCCCTCGCGCCCCGGGACGCCCAGCGCGCGGCCCTGCGTATTTTGCTCGATCTGGCCCGTGAACTCGGTCAGTGCAGTCAGCTGGCCTCCGCGCCGCTGTTTATTCACCTGATGACACGACGTGAATGGCAAAGCGTGGCCCAACACATGACTCGTCCCCGGCGTCGGGCGCTCGCCGAACTCCTGGATAAGGAACGGGCCGGTTGGCTTCGTGCGCGTCAGGATCTTCATCCCGGCTGGTTTCAATCGGGAACCAAGGAAGCCACGACGCATGATCAACTCGTGCGCCGCGTGCGGGCCACGTTGCAGGTGGATGCCGATCATCTCCGAGAACAGCTCAGCACCGACCGCGAAACCTTGCAGGTCGTCGATAGCTATTTCGCGGATCTGACCCTGGATACAGGGCTTAATACTGATCTCATGATGCTGGTTCTTGGTGAATGCTATCACCGTCATGCTGGCTTCGGTCGATTGGTGGAGCGACGGGATCAAAATCTTCTGCTGGCGCTCAGGACCTGTGATGATCAGCAGGTGGCTTTGCTGCTGTATGAATGTGATGCTCAGATTAAGCAGCAGGTCTATGCGATCCTTGGCGAACGTGGGGCCATCGTCGCCGCTATGGTCCAGGCCATGGAGTATGACAAGCAGCATGGTAAAAGTCTTCGTATGCAGGCCCGAAGTCTGCAACGTTTTATGGAACGTCAGGTGCTGGTTGCGGACCTGCTCTGCGCGAGTCCAGGTGTACACATGACGTGACGGGTGAGGCTCACGCCTCGAATTTTCGGAAAATGCTTGAAATCCTCAGCCTTTGAAACTAACTCAAAGGTCGGGTCTTTTCCCGAAGTCGAGGATTTTCATGTATTTTGCCAACGCAGCCATCACGTCCGTTATGTTTTACGCCTGCCTTTTCCTGACCATTCTTTCGCTCTGGCTGCCTCGCTTCAAGAATGTTCCCATCTGGTATCTTCCCTTCGCTTTCACGGTGATTCTGGGTTTTATTGCGCGTCATGTGACGCTCTATGCCCTCGTGCCCATCATCCTGCTGGCGTTCACCACGCAGATCCTCAGGCGGAAGCATCTCCCGCTATGGATGCGGGCCCTGGCAGGAGGGGCTTTGGTGATTTTAAGTCTGGGCTTGAGTGCTCACCTTTTTCCAGGGTTTTACAATTTAAAGGTCATTGATAGCGCCCGGATCAGTGCTGACGGCATACCTTTCACTTTATATCTGAATTTTGACAAAACCCTCGTTGGTCTTTTTATTTTGGGTGAACTGCATCAGCTCATAAGAACGCGCGAGGCATGGATCCCTATGCTGCGCAGTACACTGCCACGTGCTGTGCCGATCATTCTCGGAACGGCGTTCCTCTCGCTCGTGTTCCAATTTGTCCGCATTGATCCCAAGGTTCCCGAGATTTTGCCGATCTGGGCAGCGGCCAACCTTTTTTTAGTATGCCTGGCTGAAGAAGGATTTTTTCGTGGCTTCATTCAAAAATATTTAACCGAAATTTTGCAGCACGTGCGGTATGGGAAGGTTGTCGCGCTGTTTGCCGCGTCGCTCCTTTTCGGTCTGGCTCATTTTGCGGGTGGAACACTCTATGTAATCCTCTCCACCGTCGCTGGCCTGGGCTACGGTTGGGTGTATCAGAAGACCGAAAGTATCGAAGCCAGTATGATCACGCATTTTTTGTTGAACCTCTTTCACATCCTCCTTCTCACCTATCCGGCTTTGGAAGGAGCAGTTTAAGGACATGAATCATGCTTCAGCCCCAGGATAGCCGCAAGACGGCCCCTCACTATCGGATGGCCGACATACCGTCTCCTGTGCTTGCAGGAGGCGCCCTGCACATGTTTGTGAAGCTGCTGGAAACCAGCCAACTCGCGCGCAAATCCATTATGAAGCTCAACCATATGGACCTGCTGAGAGGTCAAGCGTTGGCTGAAACGCCCAGTCTCCTGCCTTTTCCTCCCCAGGCGATGTTCGATCTTGAAATGAAAAAGCAATCGGAACAAACCGAAGACATCCATCCTGGGCCAGCTGTCCAGGATTTTCTGGATCGCTATCAATCCCGCGCGCGCACACCCAGTGATGTGGCCGAATCCGTCCTTCGTAATATACAGGCGAGTAACGAAGGGCCGGAACCTTTGCGTGCCATCATCGAAGTCCAGGCAGAACGATTGCGAACGGAGGCGCGCGCCAGCAGTCGACGGTATGAGCAGGGCCAACCCTTATCGAGCCTTGACGGTATTCCCGTTGCCATCAAGTCCGAGTTCTTTGTGGATGATCACACATCACGAGCCGGCACTTCGTTTTTGCAGGTGCCCGCAGGTCATCCCGAAGCCACTCTCGTCTCCCGCCTGCGCCAGGCAGGAGCCTTGATCGTCGGCGTGACCAACATGCATGAGATCGGCATTGGCGTCACAGGTGCCAACGTTCATCAGGGTGTGGCGCGCAATCCGTTTGATAAAAAACGCCACACCGGAGGTTCCAGTAGCGGTTCAGCGGCTGCGGTGGCGGCTGGACTAGTACCCATCGCGATTGGAGCTGACGGCGGAGGAAGTGTGCGTATTCCATCCTCGCTCTGTGGTGTCGTGGGGCTTAAACCCACTTTTTTTCGTGTCTCTTCGTATGGATCGTTTCCATCCACTGTTTCACTTTGCCAGCCTGGTCCGATCGCTGACAATGTCCGGGACTGTGCTTTGGCCTATCAGATCATCGCCGGTGCTGATCCCTTGGACAGCATGACCCGCCTGCAGCCTCCGCCGTCCCTTCGTCAGATCTCGCAGGTGGACGACCTGTCCGGCCTGACAGCAGGGATCTATTCTCCCTGGTTTGAACATGCAGATCCTGATGTGGTTGCTGTTTGTCATGATGTGCTGATGGGGTTGCAGAAGCGAGGGTTGAAGCTCGTTGAAATCGAAATTCCTGAATTGGAAGAAGCTCGGGTGGCACACTTCTGCACCATCGCCGCCGAGATGTTCAGCTATATGAAGCCCTATCTGTCGAGCCATCGCGCTGAACTCACGCCGACCACCCGCTTTGCGTTGTCGCTGGGTTCTGAAGTCTCAGCCTCGGATTATATTCAAGCGCAACGGGTTCGGCAGCGCACCATGAATCACCTCGAGGCCATTTTTAAAAACGTTGATTTCATTGCCTCGCCCGTTTGTGCCACGACGGCTCCACCTATCAGCGTTCAAGAGGTTCATGGTGATGTGTTGGATACCGTTCTGATGGGACGGCTGATGCGTTTTGTCCAGCTTTTTAATCTGACAGGCAATCCGGGGATCAGCTTTCCGGCGGGCTACACAAGTCAAGGATTGCCGGTCGGCATTCAATTTGCAGCACGCTGGTGGGCTGAAGCGGATCTCCTTCGCGTCGCTTACGCGGGTGAAGGTCTGGTGGAGCGGCGGCGTCCCCAGGCCTATTGGTCCCCTTTCGAATGAACCTCTATGAGCCCTATCGCGTTCATGGCGCTGGGAAAACTACTGCGTCGTGAATACGTGCTCTGATGAGTTTCGATTCATGGCCTGTTCCGCTGTCTCCGGCTCTGGAAATCGTGTACAAGGTCAATGCTTGCTGTTTTCATCAAATAGGAGGTTCCCATGCAAGGATTTGTCGCAGACATCGAACAACTGACCCTGGAAAATTCGAACTTTCGGAAAGTTCTCTACACTGGCAAAAACCTTCAGCTGGTTTTGATGACGCTGCAGCCGGGAGAGGATATCGGAGAAGAAAAACACGATGATCGGGATCAGTTTTTTCGTGTTGAACAAGGTTACGGTGAAATTATGATCGATGGTCATAGGTCCGAGGTGAAGGCCGATGACGCGATGATCGTGCCCGCCGGTGCCATGCATAATGTCATCAATCGGGGCGATCAACCCTTGCGCCTTTATACGCTCTACGGTCCACCTGAGCATCGTGAAGGGACGGTCCACGTGACCAAAGACGATGCAGAAAAGCAGGAAGAGCATTTCGATGGAAGAACGACGGAACAATTCGACCAATTAAGCAACTAAGGCTGCGCCCCATTCGGGGCATTTTGTCCCTGCAGGGTTTTCCTAATAAAAGCGACAAAATCGAGGCTCTGACGAAAGTAGGCGAGACCTTTCTCCTCGTGCTGCTCTGTTCCTTTTGCATCTAAAAATGCGTGGACTCCATACCCACCCACGGCGATCTGGGGCAGAGCGGGAGCGCTGAAGGTGGCTCTTATTTCATGGCCTATCACCTCCACCTCAGGGATTTGAGTCGGGCTACAGATGGAAAGGCCGAGCACTTTCGGCTGCAGGTGGATCGTCTGAGCGATAATTTCGTTGCCAGGAAGCGAGGGAATGAAGACGCGAGTGGACACCCCTTCTCCAAGCAGGGCAAGTTCAAGGAGCCGTAGACCTAGCCAATGGTAATTTCCATCGACACAGCTTAAGACCACCAAGGGAGGGTTTGCCTGACATATTTTCATGGCCGGCGTTAACGCAAAGAGCTGGGATATCATTCGATCGACGCTATTCGTGAATGCATGTTCATGGGCAATGGTGACTGTGCCTGCAGCGAAGAGTTTGCCGATTTCGTTCAACGAGGGCTGCAAAATGCCAATCGCCATGTCCAATGGACGAATACCGAGCTCTTTGGATCGAGAGATGGTGCCTTCGAGATCAATGAACGTCCCGCTTTGCGCTTTATCTCTCAGGTCTTTGTAAAACTCCACAATAGGCCGAATCATGCTGATATGGGCGAGATCCTTGTGCCGCCGTAAGGCACAGCAGTCATCGCAAATCCCGTGAGTCACTTCAAAGTTAGTGTAGGGCGGTTTCTCGCCGATATAATGCTGGCAGTAGGCACACCACTTCATCATAGCTAGTCCGCCTCTCTGCAGGTTTATGGAATCCATTGTAGCACAACGATGACTCATTAAACCTCTCCACCCAAGCCAGGGGCTATGGATGGAGATTCCTGGCCTTCGGGCGTTCAGCGCTTCCCTGGCCGGTCGGGCACCAGGGCTCTTGCTGAGGCTTACTCGGCCTTTTTTCCGATCTCTCCAGGGAAGACGTCACTTCCCGACTCCTGC
>NZ_DASQYZ010000108.1:0-8139 GCF_035638955.1 Oligoflexus sp.
GTGATCATGGGCCTCTTCAGGAAAAAAGGCCAATTTCAGATCGCAAAAACCATCCGATCCTGCCTTTATGGCAAAGACATCGATCTGGATTACCTCTTCTCAAAAATTTAAGCCAAGGAAATAAAAGATTCATACAAGGGAGCGTCGTCTTTCACGGTATTCCTGCGGCCACAAAATGAAGTTTTTGCCAAAAAGTGACGAAGGTTCAGTTCAGGTCTTCCTTTCAGCATGAATTTCAAGGGTATCGCAATCCAGTGAAGCAGACCCGTGCAAGGCCTGGATTAATTCCTAGGCATTCTTTCCGGGGCCCTGGGGAATGGTCCCTTCAGAAAACCACCTTAGCCTCGGAAATGTTTGCGACAGAGCCTAGTTTTTGGTCACAACTTACAACGTGTTAATCTTTGTTACTCACCAAGGAAAATTTTCAACGCTCCCTCGATGACGAGGCGCAATCGAAAGAACCGAACCAAAGCCTGGAAACTTTAACTGCATTCATATTGAAATAAGCAAAGCTCGAGAGCATAATCCCGCTCAAGTAAGGTGAGCTTCATACAACTGGTAAATGAAATTATGGATGGAAGTTTATGCGCAATCGGAGATGGGTACATTGTCTCAAAAGATTGAGTTTTCTGATGTTCGTGTTGACCAGCGAAATTGCGCCAAAGGCATGGGCCAACCCACCTGCATTCACGGAGTTGATGGAAGGCCCAGCGGAAAAAAGAGTTCCTTGGGATAAACTGATACTAACAGATTCGCTGGGTCAGCCGTTCAGTATCGACCAGCTGCGAGGTCGATTGGTTCTGATTAATTTTTTTTTCACCTCCTGCCAAAGCATTTGTCCGCCACAAACCGCGGGATTGATGAATGCCTGGACCAAACTTGATGCTCAAGAGAAAGAGGCCATCGTCATCCTATCCATTACCATCGATCCTGAAAATGACACGATCGCAAAGCTTGCCACGTACAAGCAGAACTTTCGCATCGCCGATTCTTCGTGGGTGTTCGGGAGAGGTGCGCCGGAGGCTACGACTCAGTTAGGCGAGCATTTTGGAAGCCTCAGCGGTGATTCAAAACCTTTGGCTCATAAAGGTCGTATCTATCTTATTGACCCTAAAGGTAACTACCTATTGAGCTTCGCATCGCCGCCTCAGATCGACAGCAGTAAACTTGCAAAGGAATTGAGTGGAGCCGTTAAAGTTTTTATGAAAAATTCGAGGATTCAATAGGAATTGAGAGTCCACTAACTACCAAATCGACAAGAAAGGTTTCCTATGCATCAAGGACGAAGCGTATTTATGCACTTGGCCTTGGCTTCTGTATTGACGTCTCCTTTTGCTCTCTACGCAGCGCCGGGCGAAAATATCAAAGGGCGATGGGGTACTCAGTTCAACTGGCCTATCATACCGATCCATGCAGTTCTCTTGCCTCAAGGCAAAGTTCTTACCTTTGGGACAGATAGTAAAGGCAAACAGGGCGCACAGTTTAACTATGATATTTGGGACCCGGGCAAGGGTACGGGCAAGAATTCCCATCAGTCTTTACCGAATAAAATAAGCACCGATATTTTTTGCGCGGCTACAGGTCTGCTTCCCAACGGCGACGTTCTTATTCCAGGAGGCGATACAAGAAACCCGTCCAATGCTGGTATCAAAGCCACTTCCATCTACCGACAGGGCAAGCAAACGCTCGAAGCCACCGATGAGATGAATTTTGCGCGATGGTATCCGACTGTCACGACCCTTCCCAATGGTGAATCGCTGGTACATGGAGGAATTGATGGTGGAAAGGCCCCGGTGGCTGCGCCCGAGATATTCTCCAAGGGCTCCTGGCGTACAGTTTGGGGAGCTGCCAATGCTGAGATTGTTAATAAAGAAGCACGCTGGTTCTATCCCAGAAATTTTGTAGCACCCGATGGTCGTCTCTTCGGGATGTCTGGCGGTATCATGTACTATTTGGATTGGCAAGGTGATGGGGACGCGGAGATTGTCGGCAATTTACCCAAGAGAAGCCGCTCTTCCACCTCAACGGCTGTCATGTTTGAGCCAGGAAAAATTCTCCAGGTTGGCGGCAAAGACACAGGCAGCAGCGGTGATCTTGGCTCCAACAAAGCCATCATGGTCGACATTACAGAGGGCTCTCCCGAGGTGAGTAATCTTGCAGATATGGCATTCAAAAGAGAGTGGGCGAACGCAACTGTACTTCCGGATGGCCAGGTCTTTATTTCGGGTGGCAGCGCAAAAAAAAATGAGCTGGTCAATCCAGCAACAACCGCGGAGCTATGGAATCCGAAAACGCGCAAATTTACACAGCTGGCTAAAGCCGCTACGGCTCGGCTCTATCATTCTTCCGCACTTTTGCTACCCGATGCCACTGTACTCGTCGGTGGTGGGGGAGCCCCAGGTCCATTGACCAATCTTAATGCTGAAATATATTATCCACCCTATCTTTTCGATTCCGCCGGTAATTTTGCGAAGCGCTTAAAAATCGACGAAGTTGCAGCTGAACAAAGATATGGCAGGGTGACTGAAGTTCAATTCAGTGGCGCTGGTACTGTAAAGCGCGTGACTCTTGTCAGGACAGGCGCTGTCACACATTCTTTCGATATGAGCCAGCGCTTTCTTGAACTTGAATTTACCAAAGAGAATGGAGCGGTCAGTGTAGCCATGCCTGACTCTTCTCATATCGCACCTCCAGGATACTACATGCTCTATCTGGTGAATGACAAAGGGGTTCCATCAGTCTCGAAAATCATAAGGCTGGTAAACTAACGGCTGTGGGGGATTGGCGTTCGTATGTCTTGCACGAGGCAAAGTCATCTCCTCGATTCGATCTTTGCGGATGCCTTTGCCCTTATTCCCCCCCTTGGTTCGACACAAAAAATCCTTTCCTAAAACCAATCCAAATCAATCCTACGTGGAAGAAATTGCCAAGGGACTCAAGGCCAGTGGCAGTGCAGCGAAGGTGGACGGGATAGGCCTGCAGGCGCATTTTCGGTATCTAACCCCACCCGCGGAAATGCTGCAGCACTTTGAGGATTACCACGTTGCATCCCTTGGCGGAAAAATAAAGATCACGGAGTATGACAATGCCACGCTCGCACCGGATGATGTCCAGCGGGACTATTTCCGGGACATCCTGACCGCCACCTTCAGCTACGAACACAGCGACGGCTTTCTCATGTGGGGTTTCTGGGACGGAACCTCGAAGAAGGCTCCCCTCTTCGATACCGACTGGAACCTGAAACCGTTTGCCACACCTTTTATTGATCTGGTGTTCGGTGAATGGTGGACCCCAACCACTGAGCTCACGGCGGATGCCAATGGCAAGGTCTCGTTGCGTGGATTCAAGGGCATCTACAAAATCACTGTCACGAGTGGGAGTCAGGAGAAAACCAAATACGTCAAATTAGATGGAAACCTGAATTTTAACGCCAGCCTTGCAAACCAATAAACGGATTCGACATCATAAAAGAGGGGCAGAGTGGAGCATAAGTCAGCATTCCTGCCCGTTTTCTTGGTCGGGTAAAAAGAGGGTTTTGTTGCGTTTGCGAACTCTGAGCGAGGAAACATCTGGATTCTCCAGCTATCATGCAGCCATCGAATAGAAGATTTCAGCAGAGGTATCACCCTCTGCTCTGACCTGCCGTTTTCGAATCATTCTCATCGACTCAAAACCGCCAATTGTGATCTTTGCTGTTCGAAACCTCTTAAAGCCCAAGGTGGCCCTGCATTTGGGCGAAGAGCAGAATCATGGCCAGTACATCGGCCAATTCCTCGCGCAAATTCTTGTCGAGTTCGACAGAGGGACGGCGAAGCCATGGGTAGAGGTGCCACATCATAAACTGACAAGCTGTAAAGCAAACGTGCGTTTGGCTGACAATGGAAGGTAAAGAAATGATTTATCTTACAAAATCTGGTTGGTAGAGTCTTCGCCACAGGGAAGGATCCGTGCCACGATCCTGTTATGGCGAACAATGTGAACCTCCAACTGCCCCTCCTCCAACTAGCCGACGAGTGCATCGAACCGGTCTTCGGCCTTCTTGATCGAAACCTCAATGATTTGTTTGGCCATAAGCAGGACTCCTCTTCCCATCTCATTGGCACTATACTCGCTATGATTCGGGATGCAGTGTTGGGGGCGGCATGAAGATTGATTCAGAGCAGATCATCGAAAGTCCCATTGAGGCACTTTTCGACCTGCTGCATGACTATGGCAGAAGGGTCGAATGGGATCCTTCTTGAGCGAAGCCCGAGTGTTGAGGGACATCGAAAAACGGCAACCACGAGCCATTTGTTGTATCGAGCCAAGACGGATGAGATCCGCGAGATCCCTGATGTAGGTCGGGGGACGGCCGCCCCCGGCGCTTTGCTCGGCTCCATGGCCTTGCGTAGGCGAGCCGGGGAAGGATTTCCGCAAGACCGTCTGATTCCCTACATTCACCCCGATGGAACTTAGCGATTCCAAAGAGTGAGCAAAGCAGCATAAGCTTCTGTGGTATCAACGGCCGTGTTTCGCTGCGAGTAGGTGTATTCAACAGCGGTGACGGAATTGTACTCTGTGGATTGAATACCGGATATCCAGGCTGTGCTACCCTTCATTTCAAACATGGGCCCGCCTGAGGCTCCACCAAAAATATCACAGTCATGAGCTATTCTGCTAAACTCTTCCGTGCCGCGCGTCTGGCAACCACTATCAACGGTCAAAACCTGCCCACCTTGCCCAGTTCCGCCATCAACCGAGTATCCAGCAAGTTGAACAGGGTGAAAGTCTGGAATATCATCTGTGGCCCAGGCTGTGAGATTCATGTAACCGTATGTTGAACCCAGGTCACGATCCAGGAGCAGAACGGCCCAATCGTTTTTGGCCTTCGCGGCATCGCTTGAGCTGTAGTTGCCCATTTTGCCATCAACAACGATAGCAGCGGCCGGATAACTACCCTGATGGAAGCCGAGGTAGAAGTAAATATTTGGGATCAGACCGCCGGTCGAACTTCTTACACAGTGCGCGGCTGTGACGATCAGTTTCGGCCCGACTAAAGTCGCCGTACACGAGCCCGGTCCGTTCAGATAAAGCTTACCTATCGTGCTATAAGGGTAACTGACAGAACTTATGTTCGACGAGGCAACCCAGCGATCGTCATTTCCAAAAATGTTTTTCGTCTGGCTTAATTCCTGATCATTCTTCGCACTACAGCCTTGTATCATGGTTCCAGTCAGAACTAACAAACTAACCATCCATTTTTTTTTCAACGCATGTCCTCCTCAAAGCGCTCCTAAATGCTTTCTGAGGTAGATAACGTACGCGAGCCAATCTTTTTTCATGAGCCGAAAAGACATGTTTGAAAAATATTCGCTTCACCATGGACAGACGTCCAGAAAAATCGGGCTTTGGCTGCAAACTCTTGCAGAAAATTTCGTTGATTATGGTGCCTAAAGCCAGGACAGGCAATCCCTACAATCTTATGCATGGGCGACTAATTAGGGATGGGCGCCATGCATAAAGTCATGCGGGGGGCCTCCAAATGGCACACAAACCTAAGCGATTTCATACGAGATCAGAAAAAGCATGACACTGGAACAGTATAATATCAATATTGGATATTATCACTATAAGGTAATAGGAGGTCAGGATCTCGAAATATGATCGTCATACTTGCCTCAATATTTTTATCCTTGACGCTCTTTGTATCACGCATGGCTCTTGCCGAAGATTTGATCCGTATTCAAACACAAGAGTCGCAGGCTGATAGGCGGCAGCAGTATCCCATCCAACTTCTCGAACTCGTCCTGAAGAAAACCAGCAAAGACTATGGCGACTTCAAATTGATTCCGCAGCCTATCGAAATGAGTGGTTCCAGGCTCATGTTGGAACTTGAACGGAACCGGACGGTTGATTTGATTTGGTTGCCAACTTCCAATGAATTGGAAACCAAACTTCTGCCAATTCGCATTCCCATCATCAAAGACATACTCGGTTATCGATTGCTGCTCATAAAAGGAAACAATTCCAAACGATATGAAAATATTCGAAACTTGAAAGACCTTCAGCAGTTTACAATTGGGCAGGGTCATGATTGGGGGGATGTAAAAATCCTTGAAGCGAATGGCATCAAAGTTGTGAAATCCTCGTCATATGAAGGTCTTTTTCAAATGCTCATGACTGAGAGATTTGATTTTTTTTCCCGTGGAATAACGGAAATCTTTGATGAGTATGCGTCCCGCCACAATCAACTCGCTGGTCTGACCATAGAACAAAATCTTGTTCTCTACTATCCCTACGTCAACTACTTCTTCGTCAATAAACAGAACCATCGACTGGCCAGGAGAATCGAGGCGGGATTGATAAGGATGATAGCGGACGGCTCTTTTGATCGTTCCTTTGAGGCCTATTACAAAGTGAGCGTGGAGCGCGCCAATCTCAAAAATCGCCAAGTCATCAAACTTCGCAATCCTTTTTTGCCGCCGAAAACACCTCTGAATGATGAATCTCTTTGGTATAAACCTTGAATTGGTTTTTTGGAGCTTCGATGAAAATCAATACACTTTCCTGTTGAGGTCTAATGAGTTTGTCAATTTTTTCAAGCTCACTGAAAGCTGAAGAAAATCGATTCAACTTTCATGGTTATCTCCGAACGTCAGTGGGAACGACCGCGAGCCATTTTGCCTCCTTTTTTCTGAGAAAATTGCTTCTGAACCTAACCCAAGCGACGGCAACTTCAGCTTTCTAAAGCGGCATGCTCATCACGAGTTCCAACTCCGCCCCATGACCTTCGGCCACAGGGCGAATCCTGGCCTGGCCCGATCTTCGCTTCGCAACTTCACGAATGGCCACCATGCCTATGCCGCGACCGCTCGTTAAATTGATCAAGCCAGCGGTTGAGACACCTTCCTCAAAGAGGACATCGGCATAGCTTTGCCCTGGACCAGGTCGAAAGCCTCGTTTCTCTCCCAGCTGCTGCAATTTCTGTAGATTAAGGCCGACTCCGTTATCCCGAACCAGGACTCTCAGCTGACTCCGTTCGGCTTCACAGATGATGGAAAAAATGGGCCGTTCGACAATGGCACCAAGAGTCTTGGGGATCAGAAAACCATGATCTGCGCTATTGGTCAGGGCGTGAAGAATAACGTCGGACACGTCGTTTAGAAGGTCTTCGGGCCACTGTACGACCGCATCGACGAGCTCCAGCCGTGCAGCACGCAAACCGCCTTGCGCAAGCTGCTTTTGAATGCTTCGCCAATGGGGTTGAATCCTCTCCAGGAGGCCGGGTTCATCGTCCGCTCGGAGCACACCTGTGGGCGACCCATTCAGGCTGCTCACGATTTTCTTGTAGTGCTCCAGCAGGAGAAGCAGGGAATTCCGCCCCTGCAAGAAAGGACCTTGCTCCCCTCGCTGTACCAGGATTTTTGCACTGTCCTCCAACGAATGAACAGCCTGACTTAGACTGTCCAGACCCAAAGTTCGAGCTTCACCTTTGATGGTGTGCAAGTGGCCCAAGTGACGCTTGAAAAGCGCTTTATCCGTGGAATCGCACCCGCTATCTTCCAGCACCTGAACAGCCCGCGCCAGCAGTTTGGTGACAAGACCGAGATTTTTATTGAGAAGCTCGTGCAGAATCGTTTGCCAGATCTGTTGTTCGCGTTATTGCTCATCCACGTTGCGCTGCAATATCCGTCGTTCCGTATCATCCCGGACGCTCAGCAAGATACGATAGATTCGCTCATGTCCACTTAATATGGGCTGCCAGTAAAGCTGAAGGGATCATTCCCTGGATGCAGTTATCCTGCGAGGGCGCAAAACTGCTCGAATGGAGTCGAACCCTGAATAGACGGCAGCAAGAAATTTATCGAGATGACGGTGAATATACGCTACAAAGCCCCATCTTTGCCAAAGGACCTCGATCAATATGCAGTTAAAAGCGAAGATCGGGCCATCGGAGTTCTGATGCGTCAAATCGAAGATAAAGCGGGAGGCTACTTGCCCATCAAAATCTGGGCATCCGCAGATCCCCAAGCGAAGCTCGTCGGTGAAGTGCCCAGCGGTTTTTTCGCGCATGGATTGACGACATCCACCGTCTACGTGCAGCAATTCTTCGAGCGGCCCGATCCCCGTCTTCCCTTGAATGTGGGAGTCATGGGTGAG
>NZ_DASQYZ010000109.1:0-2856 GCF_035638955.1 Oligoflexus sp.
CTTTGAGTCAATGAGGATCATTCGAAAACGACAGCTCGAAGCAGAGGGCAATACCTCTGCTGAGATCTTCTATTCCCTGGCTGCATGATTGCTCGCAAATCCAGATATTTTCTCGCTCAGAGTTTGCAAACGCAACACAACGCGGCACTGTCCTGCCCGGTCCGGGTGGGTAGGCCGGCTAGAGAACGGAATCATCTGTGAAAAATAACAGACTGTGGATTGTCCGCCCTAAGACTGTCATTTGACGTCCACTGCGAAGATCACAGCGGTGTTGATGGCAGTCCGTGCGGGCAATCCACATAATGCTTTAGCAACTATTTCAACTCATTGACTGAGTGAAAAACTGTGCCGGGTGAGTACCGTGACGAGTCAGAGCACCCGAGTCTCATTCTTTTAAAGAGCAAATTTTCAATAAGCCTATGATTGGTTCCGGACACGGTTTCGACAGCGGAGACGAAAACTCCTCATCGAACATAAGGGTGTTTGCTTTTACTCATCTCCCGGATATTTTTGTCCTTGGTCGCCTCAAGACATTCCTCAATGACCTGCCTATGGCCTGGGACTTCTCGTGGACGATGTCCCACGGAAATACTCAACTGACAACCGATATGGTCGCCCGTCAAATGTGGTTTGCTGTGGGGCCTTCATACAAGAAGACCAGGGAGGATTTGCAGTCGTTCGACGAGAACATCGGCAATTTGAATCCATATGGAAAGCTTAGCCTCAAGCTCGTGACCTATAACATTGATAAAGCTACAGAGCGCCGAATCTTAAGATATGCCATTCAGTACCTCAATGTCCCGGTTATCTGTGAAGATAGAGTAGGGCCTCACTTGATATCAACCGCCCTGCCGCTTAATTGCGGCTCTGAGCACAATTCGATCGTGGGCCGCCACCGGACCATTCGGCTGGCCCCTGCCCTGGGCTTCCTCCCCATTTATGGCGGCTACAGAGGGACGGGCTACCGGCTCTGGAGGTCCAATCGCGGCTTTGAGTGTCGATTTGATAGGTTTGCCGGTGAACAGAATCGGACGACTATCACGCTCGGGATGGCTGGCGCAGGAAAATCGGTATCAGATGGGTTCGACATCATGGAGTTCAAGGCACGCTATCCAGATAGCGCCGTTATCGTCGTCGATAACAAATCATCTTATGAACGGCTTGCAGACCTTCTGGGCGGGAAAGTTGTCAAGTTTGACGAAGACTTTCTCAAGGAAAACCCATACTCCCCCTTTGCGATTAAAACCTGGGAGAAAGAGGACATTAATCTTGTCGTGTCCTTCATTTCCTCATGCATCGCATGGGTTAATCCCTATGCGGAATTTACCAGCGATCACTCCGAGATTCTCGTTGAAGCCATCAAGATGTGTGTCAACAATCATGCAAAGGATCTCGCCTGGGCTCAGGAACACCCCGAAAGGGCCGCCTCAGTCCCACCTCACTTCACATTGGTGCAGGTACTTGAAAAGCTCGAACCGGCAGCGGATCTTAAAAACTTTCGCGGGTCCATGGAGGCTGTTGACCAGCTAAGAAAATGGCTGGTCCCATTCACCAAGACTGGTCAGTTTGGGTTTCTTTTTTCTGAGCATGAGAAACCACAGGAACACGATTCCCACAAATTTATGGTTTACGATCTTGGTGGAATTTCGGATCAACGTCTGCAGTCGATGGCCGCTCAGCTCGTAGCCCTGAAACTTATACGGGACATAAAGAAGCTTGGTCGGGCAACCCAGAAATTTATCATCTTTGAAGAGCTTGGCGTTTTTCTGCATGGGGAATCAGAGACCACGAAAGATATCGCAAATCGCCTTGTAAAAAACATCACAAAGACTGTGAGGAAATACAATGGCATTCCACACGGCATCACCAACGGCGTCGAAGACTTCTTCGACCGCCGTGGAGGACAGGCTTTCTGGGCTCAGGCGACAAGGAAGATATTTCTCCCCATGACCCACGCAATGATCGAAAAGCTCGAAGAAAAGGCAAAGGATCTTGATAGTGCCGATATCGATATTCTGAAATCTTTGCACATCAAGGATGGCGTATACACACAGGCATACATCATCCTCGGTCAAGGGCGGGATCAGGTTAAGGTCGTGATTGAGATTCCACTGTCTCCCACAGCTGGAGCCGTGTTTATAACTACCGGTTCAGTCTGCGCATACTATGACGACCTAAGATCGAAAGGGGTGAATGTCATCGACACTCTTGAAAACCTCTCAGATCACATCGAAAGGAACATGCAATGAAGAAGGTCAGATCCCGAACCGGCAAGGCACTTCCGTGCTTGGGCTTGAGGGCAGTGGGGTGAGTAGACCCACTGCCCATATTCGGCCAGCCCCTGGGGGCCCTGTTTTGCAAGCTTTTGCAGAACACTTTCGATTCTGTCCTGAGTTTCCTTGGCTTGCTTGATAAGCTTACGATAAAGACCCTCAAAGGGGTCACTCTTACCGATGGATTCGAGTGTAAGTTAGTTTGCAACTTTAGCGAGGACTACACGTTCGAACAGCAGATGTTCCGCAGTGAACGCCAGCTTTTCCCACATAGAGCGACACCTTATTGACGAATTCGACCGATATTCCCAAGGGTCGTATGGCATCGACCAATTTGGTTCGAAACTGATCCTGCAGCGGATCCAAGGTTAAAAATACAGAGTCCAAGGGTTGACCGTTGATGGTGTTCGGTAAAATAGATGATGCTCGATCACCTTGGGAACCAAAGGACTCTACCAAGTCTTCACCTTCAGGAACGTAAAGGTGAGGAATGCGAATAACCTTGATCATAGGGCAATCCGTTGCAGCCTTTACACGTGCCACCAAAGTCGAAACTTCGGTATCGATTATTTTTTCATAGGTT
>NZ_DASQYZ010000110.1:0-20288 GCF_035638955.1 Oligoflexus sp.
TACTTGATCGGGATCTGAATGCGGCTCTGGTAATCTTAAATTACGCTTTGACAGGCTTTGTCACGGGTCGGGAACCGGCCTCAGGTGTGGAGGAGAAGAACTCTTTTCCTGTGAAACACGAAACTCCATTCCATACCAAAAGCCGCGAATCGCTGAGCGGCTGCCAAGCCCGCAGGGCTTGTGAGGATTGGGTGGAGCAGTTCATTACTCGAAGCGCAGCAGGGATTTGGAAGATGCCAGACAGGATCCCAATAAGCGTGTGAGCAGCGAGTACGATGCGGTGGGCCGAAACATTATTGAGAACAAGCAGGACCGTAAACGGACGACGTAAACGGACTTGCAAACCGTGCGGGCCAGATGTGCCGGCCTGCATCAAACACAGTCTCAAACCTGATCCAGAATACGATAGCGGTAAAGCATCATTAAGACTTCATCAGCCAGATCTGCCTCGTGTTCCTGCCTTAGTTTTTGCCGTGTGGCCGAGGTGGACTGACGTCCATCAAAGGCCACAAGGAGCGGATACACAGCCCCTGGAAGAGCCAGGGCATCGTATTCACTATAGGCGGAAAGGGCGACCTCTCCTGATTCGAGCCAGCGCACCGTCACCTGCGGATTGAAAACTAGGCGATCCGGCAAGTCTTTCGTTTGAGCCTTTTCATGCTGGCGCTGAACTTCAAGGTTTCGAATCGTTCCATCCAATCCCATCAGCCGTTCCACATCCTGACTCGTCAATGCGGTGATAATTTCGTAGCACTGCTGATAGAAGCTGGCCTCGCGCCCCTCGAATTGCCGCCAAAGTTTTTTATAAAGCTCATGCTCGGGTGGCTGCTCATCCAGCTGGTCCTGGGTCAGGCCCTCCTGCTTATAAAAAGCAGCAGCCTGATCGTCGAAAATAAACTCAGGATCGATCGTCATCATCGCATATCGTGAGAGTTGTTTTTCCACAACGCCGATATAGTTTTTAAGCCCCACGTAAAACGTCAGTCCATCCTTGCCCGCTTCGTATTTGCAGTACCACGTGGAGCACACCGCCTCGCGCCAGGCCCAGATGGTGCAATGACCGCTGTCTGTCGCGTAGTACGGACAGCGCAAGCGGGTGGCCTTGCCAAACGAGGATCTCGCATGTTCATAGAGATGCTGATCCAGGCGTGAGGGGCCGATCCACCAGGGCGTAACTCCGGAACGGGCCTCGATGCGTTCCTGCATACGGCGGCGTCCTTCTGCCATTTCCGGCCGACTATCCTGCAGCAGCCCACCCACCAGATAATTAGGCAGCTGAGGATGAAACGTGCAGCACTTGGTATCCGGTCGGAAAAGATGCTTCTGGGCCGAGCCCAGACTGGGGTCCTTTTGGACCATGCTGCAGTTGGAACAGTTGGCCTTGCCCTCCTTCGGCACAGATTTCAGCATGATATCCGGGAGTAGCTCCCGATAGAATGGGGGAAATTGTTGATAGAGATCAGGCATGACATTCACTTTCTATTGGAGGAACACGACCTTGAAGGATGGGATTCACCCAGTCCAATACAAGAGGTTTGGCGTTCTTTGCAAGGGTTCAGAGTAAAAGACCCTTGGTTCAGGCGCTTGCCGCCGATTCGCCCGGTTCGTGCTAAAATGGAAGTCTATTCTTCTGCTTTTTGACGCAAACGGTTCCTGTCCCGTTAGGGGGTGGCATGAAGGTTTTCCATCGCACGTGGCCTGGCTACCTGGTGCTTGGCGTTATCCTGCTGCTGTCATGCCTGCGCATGGAAACTGCGGTCGCTGCGTCCCGGGTTCAAGCGAACCAAGGCGTTTTTGATTTTTCCGGATGGGATTTTGCAGCAAACCCCGTGGTTCAGCTTGAGGGTGAGGTCCCCTTCGTATGGAACAGTTTCGCCATTTCCGACCCGAATCCACAGGCACGCGAAGATCGCGTTCGCGTGTCAGCGTCCTGGCATAAGGTCAGTGAGTATCCTCTGCACGGATATGCGACCTATTTCGTCGATCTGATCAGCGATAAGGAACAGTCCGTTGCCATTGATCTGGGTTTGATCGGTCTTTCCCATCGCATCTATCTCAACGGCGTTTTGAAGCGAAGCGATGGACGACCGACATCTTCGGCCGACACTTTTGAGCGATCCTCAGCCGATAAGGTTCTTTTCAGCTTTATTCTTCCGAAAGGTCCGACCCGGATTGCGATCGAGGTTGCCAACCATGACTATATTATCGCGGGACTTGGCAAGAGGATTTTCTTTGGTCAACCTGAAGCCGTGGTCGCCCATCGCTTTGCACCGTTCCTGACAGCCTACCTGCTGTTCGGTGCCTATCTTGTTATAGGACTCTATCATTTTGGCCTTTATTCCTTACGACGTCGGGATAAAAGCTCCCTCTACTTTGGGCTCTTTTGTTTGACTTCCATTCCCAGCATCCTCGTGAACAACGAGGTGAACGCAATGGATCAGCTGGGTGTGAATTCCGTAGCGTTCGCTATCCTGCTGGCAAGCACGCAGGTTCTGGCCATGGGTTTCCTGGGATTTTTTCTGACCTACCTCTATGAAACCCGCCTGCCCCGCTTTGCGTCCTATACGCTCATGGGCGTATACCTCCTCCTCGCGTCCGCATCGTTTCTTGATTTCCAAATCTTCATCAAGCTCATGTTCCTGTTGATGGCCATTGGTCTGCCTGCCGGTGGCATCTATGTTTATGCTGTTATTCAGGCCTTTCGCGCGCGCAAGGAAGGGGCAGGATTGATGATGGCTTCCCTCTGCATCATCCTGCTGACATCCATCCATGACTATGCAAATTTCAACACCTGGATCGACTCGTTTCCTCTTTCACCGTTTGGTGCCATCGCCTTTCTCATGCTGCAGTCCTATCTTCTGTCCGCACGTTTTTCTCGCGCGTTTCGCCAGGTCGAGATTTCGGAACGGGCCGTGCGGAAGCTCTCGGAAAAGATTCAAGCCCAGCATGATCATGTGCTGGCCATGAACGAAAATCTCGAACAGCTGGCCGAAGAGAAGACGCGGGAAATTCGCTCGATTCTGTCGAACATCCAACTTGGTATTTTTGCCATTCAACAGGATCAGTTTCAGATTCACAAGGATCACTCGCAGTATATGAAGGACATCTTTGAGGTCGGTGACATCGTTGGGATGAATGCCTGCGACCTGCTGTTTGCCCATAGCAACCTCAGTTCCGACGAGAAAAGTCAGGCGAGCAGCGCCCTCTCTGCAGCCCTGGGCGAGGCGACGTTGGTCTTCCAGCTCAATACGCATTGCCTGCCCAGTGAGCTCCAGTATATGGGCCCATCGGGCCAGACCAAACTGCTCGAACTCAGCTGGCATCCTGTGACCGACCAAAACGATTGTACGGAAAAGGTCCTGGTTACCGTCCGGGACGTCACGCAGCTGCGGGCGCTTGAAGAGGAAGCCCACGATAAGAAAGAGGAGCTGCAGTTTATCAGTGAACTGCTGAACATCCCGGCAGAATCGTTTCGGCGCTTTATGGTCAGCGCCGATGACTTTATCCAGGAAAACCGCAAACTGGTGAATTCCCAGAGCATCCATCTCAAGGATTTTGAAGTTCTGAAACTCCTCTTTATCAATATGCACACCATGAAAGGTTCTGCCCGTTCGCTCTATCTCAAAAAAATGACCAAAGTCTTCCATGATGTGGAGCAATACTACGCTCACCTTCAGAACGATCGGGACGCGCATTGGGACGTGAAGCGCATGAATCTCGACCTGGATGATGCCGAGGCGATCCTGCGAACCTATGAGACCATCAACCAAAGCAAACTGGGGCGTAAAACCAGTGGCGAGCGCGATATTGAAATTCCGGAAACCGAGCTGATGGCCCTTTATGGGCAATTTTTGGCCTCCCATCGTCCCGAAATCATTTCGCCTCTCACGCCATCGTTCCTGCAATCCCTGGAAGGTTTTTTCATCGACACACTCTTTACGCCGATGCCTCAATTGCTGGCCGATCTCTGTGTGTGCACCGAAACCCTGGCCAGGGACCTGATGAAAGAACCGCCGCGGATTGCACTGGAGATCGATCCTCTCTTTATCAACGGCACGGGTGATAGTGTCCTGCGCAAGATTATGGTTCATTTACTGCGAAACTCGCTGGATCATGGCATTGAATTGCCAGAGGAACGACTGATCAGACACAAACCATCCATGGGAACGATCATGATGTCGGCATCCTGGCAAGGCGAGGCTGTGATCCTGCATTACCGGGATGATGGCCGTGGACTTGATGTGGAGAAGGTTCGCAGCATAGCCCAGGACAAGCAGCTGACGCAGGATGCGGCTCGGCTGACCGTGGCCGAGGTCGGTGAGCTGATCTTCTATCCCGGACTCTCGACAGCGAAGCAGGTCAACGATGTCTCAGGCCGTGGCATTGGTATGGAAGCGGTGCGCAGCTACCTGCAAAAAGTTGGGGGCATCATCACCCTTCGCTGGCATGACGATGTCACGCCCATTCCAGGTTTTCATGCCTTTTCTTTTGAAATCCTCCTGCCCGGGGCTCTCTTCGCCAAAAGCCAGCCTACTCGTAAACAGGCTGCTGCGTAATACGTCCGCGCGCTTCCTTGGCAATCTGTTCGGAGGCCCGTTTGATTTGCCGGGCATCGGAGCGCACCGTATACAGGGAAAAGCGTCCTTTGCTATCGATCAGATACTGGCGAAGGGGAGCTTCAACCTGGTCCCATGATTCCTGCCTGTTCTGCTGCTCCAGGCGCGTAAGCAAGGGCAGGGACGCCAGGCTCGATTCATGAAAGCGGTTGAGGATGCGTGGATAAAACCAAAGCAACGTCAGACCCATGATGGAAGCCCCGACCACCGACGCGAGGATCAGGGCCATATCGGCTCCGGAATCGGTGATGATCCCTGACTGCCAAAGAATTCCATACATGACAGTTCCAGTAAGCAGCGCCACTGCAGCTCCTATCATAATCACCTTAAGGGACAGATTGCGTCGCATCCTGCCGTATTCCTGCAGAGCTTCCAGGAAGTGACCAAGACGCTCGCTGTGCGATTCAATATAGGTCGAGAGATGATCGAGTCGATAGCGAGGGGCATTGCGAATGGCCTGCTGAATATCCTCGCGCTGATTGCGAAGTTGATCGAGAAAGGCAGGACGATCCCGCTGGTTCAGATCCCGATGTTCGGAATGGGTCAGATAGATAGGAGGAATATCCTTGCGTCCGGTCATTTGCGAAAGATTCCAGCAGAGCGTGCCATAGACGCGCAAAAAATCATGCAGATTCGTGCACTCATCAATACGATTCAGCACAAAGAGAATACGATCCTCTGAGGTGGCTTTCGGCAGCGTCAGACGTAAACTTTCATAGGTTTCCCGGACCGTGCCGGCCTTGTGCGGATCAAAAAGAATCAGGATCAAGTCGGCGATGCTGGCCAGCTCGGCCACCACTTCCTGATAATCATAGCCGCGATCCTTTTCCGCCACGGAATCCAACATACCAGGTGTATCGATGATCGCCACGTTCTCCAAAATGGGAGCCCGAACTTTTTTCAGACGAAAGTGGGAGGCAAAGCGCTGGCCCTGCTTTTTCAAATGGGCAAAAGGATACTGCGGATCGTTCAATAACACCATCCCATCCCGCTCTTCCACCGCGCCCGAGGCTTCCTGATGGGTGATCACGGTAAAGGAATCATCGGTCGGAGCCTGGCCGGTCTTTTGAAGGTCCATGCCCAAAAGCTCATTGATCAGAGTCGACTTGCCTGAGGAGTAGTTGCCTAGAATCAGGACGACCGGCTTCCACTTGATCTTGTCTTCGAGAGGCACCCTCGAGTACCCATATTTCAAGGCAATCGGTGTCAAGCGGGTCCGTACGATGTCGACCAGATCACTGCGTAGAGAATCGAGAGAATGGGCCATGGGTTTCCCTTTCTGGAATCATTCCATATCCTGAATCACGGCGTGGGCCTGTGCAATCCGCATGGAGCTGCTGTTCGACGAACGATTCGATCCGAGCAAAATCAAAATCAGATCCTCGCCGCTTAACGTTCCGTCCTGCATAAGAGCCTGAGTCATCTCCTTGGCAATCCGGGTGGTGTTCTTAAGTTCGGGAATTTTTCTGGGAACCACGCCCCACAGGATGGCCAGACGATGGTAGGTGGCCTCATCGTCGGTAAACGCAAATATCGGCGTGATCGGTCGTTCGCTGGCGATCAAGGAGGCGGTGTAACCCGTGCAGGTAAAGACGGCGATGGCCTTCGGCTTAAACTCGAGCGAAGCCTGGCCTATCAAGCGGACCATGGCTGGGGCTAATTCCTTGATATCCGGGTGGGTGCTGCAGAAACCGGGGCTATCATAAGGATAAAGAGTTCGCTCGGTCGTGGCTGCGATCGTGGCCATTTGCTCAACCGTTTGGATTGGAAATTTCCCCATCGCGGTTTCACCGGACAGCATCATGACATCCGTTCCATCCAGAATGCTGTTGGCAATATCGGTGATTTCCGCGCGGGTCGGGGAATTATTGGTTATCATGGATTCGAGCATCTGCGTGGCGGTGATCACAAGCTTGCCTTTTTGGTTCGCCAGCTGGATGATCTTTTTTTGGTAATAGGGAATCAAATCCAGGGATGATTCAACGCCGAGGTCACCACGTGCCACCATCACCCCATCCGAGGCATCCACAATCTCGTCCAGATGTTCGATGGCCTGTGTTATTTCAATTTTGGAAATGATGGGAATCATCTTCCCCTTTTGCCGCATCCAATCGCGGAGCCCTTCGACGTCCGGAGCTCGTTTGACAAAGGAAAGAGCGATAAAATCCACGCCGAGGGCCAGACCAAACTCAACATCGGCGCGATCCTTGTCCGTCATGGATGGGATGTTGGACTTGACGCCGGGAATGTGGATCCCTTTGCGCGAGGCCACCATTCCACCGACCACAACAAGGCAGTGGATTTCCGTTCCTAGGACGTTTTCCACAGTGAGTCGAATGCGACCTTCATCAATTAGGATGGTATCCCCGGCTGTCACGTCCCGGGGAAGATTGGAATAGGATGTGGGAATGCGCGCCGACGTGCCTTCGATGGGACTGGTCGTGATGATCAAAGATGCGCCTGCCGCGACCTCGACTTCGTTGCCCTGGATGAGGCCCAGACGAATCTTGGGGCCCTGCAAATCCTGGACGATAGCCACGGCGCGACCTAGTTTTTGCGCCGCGCTGCGAACCCGCTCATACACGGTGCGATGCCAGTCATGGGTGCCGTGTGAAAAGTTCAGACGGATGGCATCCACGCCGGCGGCGAGAAGTTTTTCAATCTGCTGGCTTGATTCCGTCGCTGGACCCAGGGTCGCTAGAATTTTAGTGTGACGCATGAAAATCCCCACAAGATAATGCGACCCGGACCATGTGATCCTGGCGCCAACGGGCGTGCTGTCCCATCCGAGATCCCTAAGCAAGATTGGATCCAGATGGGTCGAGTGGGGATGGGAGTTCCGTGCCCAAGCAGATAAGGCGAGCCTAGGCTCGCCACTTTGATGGGATGTTTATGTCAAATGTGCAGAAGCTTACGAGGCGGCCTGGGGGCGCCTGGTCTCGACCGTGACCCGACGCTTCCATTTGATATCAAGCCTGGCGCCACGGTGATTGAAGCTCGGCCCGAACTTAATCGTCCCCTGCAGGGATTTCACAGCTTCCGCCACGGCCGCCATACCGATGCCGCGGCCTGAGGTTTTGCTGACCTGAATTTCCGCCACTGTGCTGACCTTATCGACGAACACGATATCGGCCAGATCGGAATCCTTCGGGGGTGTCCAGTTGCGTTTGCGGGCAATTTCCTCGAGGGCTTTCCAGTCGATGCCCACGCCGTGGTCGGTGATGGAGAAGTGCACCTCATCGCCCTTAATATGCAGCTGAATGCAGATGCGAGCCAGCTGATCGTTGCTCATATTCTTTTTCCGCGGCAGGAGGTAGCCATGATCGATGGAATTGGCCACGCCATGAATCAAAACGTCACGCAGCGCACTGATTTCCTCGTCATTCAGATCCACCCAGTTCAAGTGCAGATCAGAAATGAGATCAAAGCCGAATTCCCGCAGACGCTTACGCGCATCGGTCAGGACTGTTTGAAGCATGCCCATCATGGGGTTGCCGTGGGCGCGGCGATCGCCCTGCTTGATCATATCGAAGGCTTCGTGCAGGGACCGGGCCGCATTTTCAATGCCATCCATAATCCGACTGGCCTGGCTGAAATCCTCTTGCAAGAGGCTCTGTTCAAAAAGGTGCAGCTGATCCTGAAGATCAGTGAATCCAAGGCTGCGCGCCTCGCCTTTGATGGTATGAGCCACGCGCAGGCAGTGGGCGGCTCCATTTTTATGAATACCTTGCCTGACCAGCTGCAGGCGGGCGTCCAGATCCCAAATGAAGTTGTAACCGACGGCGCCGGCACTGACCACGGACAGGATACGGTTTCGGGTATGGGCTTCTTTTTGCAAAGCCAGCGTTGCTGTCGCGTCACGCATGGATAGAATGATCTCGCTGACCCGTCCTTCGGTTTCGATCGGAGACCAGTAGTACTGGAAGGGTGTGCCGTAAATGAAGCCGGATCGGGGCAGAAGGCCTTCGTTCAATTGCCAGGCCAGAGGTTCCTCACCCAGGACCGCTCCAAATACCTGCTGTGCGGAAGCCAGGGCATCACTTTCCAGACCAACTGCGGCCAGGAGCTCAGGCAGGGTCATTTGCGCAGGGTTTTTCTTGAGGATTTCGGAAGCATGGCGCGAAAAGACCTGTGACACGCGGCCATGTCGATCGATGGCAACAATGCCCTCGTCGATATTATCAAGAACATGCTGCAGATTTTGCTTCTGCAGGTGGATATCAGCCGCCTGGAGTTTAATAATGCGGCGGCTCCGCAGAACCACCAGCATGAGGCCCAGGAGCAGAACAGAGATCACTAGAACCACATAGAGCAGGGTTTTGATTTTTTCGCCCAGAGCAATTTTCTCGTCCTTGAGTTTCGCGTCCGTCTCAAGACGTTTCAATTCTGTGTTGGAGGCCGCCTTGGCCGCGCGTTTTTTATATTCGGGCTCGATCTTCTCTTCATACATCTTCACATAGGCGCGCAGTCCATCAATCTCTTCCGGTTGGCCCTTCAGTCGGACGAGGTGCTTGTTGATATCCGAGACAACTTCAAGGGTCGTATCAGGATCCAGCTCAAAACAGGGTTTGATGGAATGTTTCAGATCCCAATGGCGAACCGCGAGAGCCCTGTAGCATTTCAAGTAGCCCTCTTTCAGGCGCAATCGACTTTCCTCGCCGTTGATCTCGGCGAGAAATTTTTTCGCTTGGTCAAACCGCCCAATCTCGGCGGCCGCGAGTGCGGAAAAGGTCAGGGCTTCGACCCGATTGCTGTCGCCCAGGGCCTTGGAGTATTCAAATTCCGGAATGGCTTTTTCATAGTCCATCAGATGGAGGGTATAGGCGATTCCAATATTGAAAGCGGCCAGCTGGGAATCATTGAGAAAGAGTTTGGCTTGATCCTCAGCGGATTCCTTGGCTCGTTCGGCTCCACGGATTTTGATTTCGGTCAAAAGACCGATGCCTTTGCGAATATATTCCGCATTACCGTGAATGATATAGTTGGTCGCCAGGTTGAAGAGGACATTAAAACGGGTGCGTTCGTCTTCCTTGGGCACCAGCTCCAGGGCCTCGGCATAGTTGGCAAGGGACTCTGAAATATCACCGTCCTGCGATTGAATCCAGGCTATGCTATTCAAGGTATCCACGGCATCGCCGTTGCGCTTGAGACGGCGGGCGTCCTGCAGGATGTCATGCAGCTGGACGAGTGCGTCATCATGCGACACGATTCCCTCACCGGCATCCACGCAACGAAGGCGGAAGGCGAAGTCATCGGTGACCAGCTTCATTCCCAAGCATATTTGAGCTGCGCCTTTGGCATCATCTTTGGAGAATTTTTCGTTGAAGAGTGTGCGCTTGAGCACATAGATTTCGCCAGGGGATTTGGCTGTTTCCAGATTCTGGGCGAGCCAGCTGATACGACGACCTTCCTGCCAATCATCGAATTGTTCGGGAATCAGGCGTTTGGAGATCTCACGGACTTCGTCCATGGATTCCTGGGCATAAGCCGGAATCGGCATCAAGGGTAACAAGAGCAGGATTGTCTTCAGCATGTATCGAGCTCCGAATTCGGAACATGTTCCATGTCTGTTTTCGGCGGCCCGATGAAATGCGAAACGGGCAGAATGTGCCTGCCTCTTAAAATTCATACTGAAGGCGCAGCATATAGGACCGGGACGCAAAGGGCAAAGGAGCCACAGGGTAATCCGCCTGGTAGGGCTGGGCGATCTCCAGACGAGCATCCGTCAGGTTTTGAACAGCCAGGGATCCTTCCAAACCACGATTCCCGAAAAGCTGAGTGTGGCGCAGGTTCAGGTTAACCAGAGTGGTCAGCGGGAGCTTCTGCAGCAGCGCCGGATCGCGGACCGGGTCACCATTCGCATCGACGCCGGTTTCCACACCCTGTTCGGTATAGGCAAAACGATCACCGATCAGGGAAAGGGAAGGATTGACGGAAAATTCACGGGTGAAGCGATAGCCTGTCACCAGACCGGCCTTATGCTGGGCCTGGCCATAGGACGCCTCCGGATGTCCAGGTACCTTGGCTGTGTCCACTTCATTGACCGTCATGCGGTAGTAAGCATACGTGAAGGTGGCATAAGCCTGCGAGGATTGGAAGCGAAGTTCCGATTCAATCCCGCGCGACCCAATGTCACCGCCGTTCACATAGGATCCGACTCCACTTTCACCGGTCAGATAGATAATCGGCCGATGGATGACGTGATCGAAGATGTTCACAGCGCCCCAGAACCTGTCGCTGAAGCGATAGCCCACTTCAATTTCGTTATTGAGTGTGGTTTCTGGTTTGATACCGTAATTGCTGGCGTCTTCCACCCGATTCGGGATGATGCCACCAGGTACCCGGAAACTTTGCGACAGCATGTACTTGGCGTGGAAATCCTTCCAAACCTGAGTCAAGCCCACACGTGGCGCGAAGAAATCGCCATGAATATCGGTTTTATCGTAACGAACGCCGGCGGTGACCTTGGCAAAATCGTTATCATTCATCACCTGCAAAAAGACCGAATCGTTGCGATAGCTGATGTGATTGATATCCGGATTGTCTTTGAAGACCTCCGTATCAAGGTCCATATTCAGGTTGGGCGCGCGATAAACGGTATGAATAAACCCCTGATAGCCCCCGAGAATATTGGTCTTCTCGTTCACATCATACTGAACGGTGACACCGCCCGTTTTACGATCGACTTTGTTGCGATACCAGTAAGGACCCTGATCAATCCAGTAAGGAAACTGCAGCTTATAATTGATAAACGGCGTAACCTTGAGCGCTCCTGAGGTCCACTCATGGCCGACTTCCATTTGATAGGTATCCCAGCGCTCGCGTAGATGCTGCCAGGGTGCAATATCAGGTTCATCGAAATAGAAGGCCGGCGCGCGATAAAGATCAAAAAGGGCCTTGGCATAAGTGCCCTTGTACTGCAGATTCAAAGTCATATTCGCGAGATCGATGGCGGCATCCTTCAGGTCGATCGGATCCCCATAGTAACTCGTGGCTTTCTGATCGGACAGCAGCGATTGGGATACCACGAGGTTGGCGCTATAAGAAAGATCGCCTTCACTTCTGGCAATACCAGCCGCGACACTGCGGCTCAAAAAGGCTCGACTGCCTTGCTCGACATCCATGTTTACATAGGATCCCGGTCGGTTGGCCGAACGCGTAAGAATATTGATGACGCCCAGGGACGCGTAACCGCCATAAATCGACGAGCCAGGACCACGAATGATTTCGATGCGGTCGATGGTGTTGACGGGGAAGTGGCGGGCGAACTGGGTAATACCGAATTTTTCTTCATTGATGTCAAGGCCATCAACCATGACCAGAAACTTGCCTTCTATGGAATTGATACCGCGAATGCTCAGCAGGTGACCGCCTTCGATTTCCGTCACCACGCTGTAGCCGGGCACAACCCGCAAGAGAACGTCGACGACGTCACGGGCACCCATATCAAGGATCTGTTCCCGTGTGATCACCGTCACTATACCAGGCGTTTCCCGGATGTGTGTATCCTTCTTGGTGGCGACTGTAACCTTCAGATCCAAAAGATCATTAAGGCTCAACTCCTGCTCTTCCGCAGCATACGAGACCTGCGTGAATAAAAACAAAGGAAGCAGGTGCCTGGGTAAAGTCACAAAGCGCCAACGAGCGGTTTTCATACGGATCAAGCCCTCTAATATGACAAGTGCTCTCTACCCTCCATACTAAAGAGTCGTATCCCTGATGACAAGGAGACCAACTTGCCTGGTTGCGGCTTGCCCTATTTTGCCGAGTGGTCTGTAACACATCGTATATATATGACTATTTCCCGGTAAATCTCGTCCCATAAGGTAAGGATTTGCCCGGCACTTCTCAACTTAGGTTTCTTATGCAAAGTCCGAAGGGACTTCCGACAACGATGACTTTCGCACGGCTTTGAGTGGTGGAATGGGACGAATGAGCAGCAAATCCATAGGCACACGCATCCTGATCCTGATCATAGGGATTGTGGGGCTGGCCTTTGTCACCATCGGCTGCATCGGTGGTCTGGCATTCCGTAATCTCGCGGATGGATTTTTGAACATCGTCGGCGATCAGAACGAGAAATTTGCGGAGATGCTCAATCGCAACTCCGAGCGAGCCCGAAATCGCTTTATCAGTATGTTTGAAGAGAATGCGCGTTCACGCGGGGAAATGCTCATAACCCGGGATTCCCTGAACCTCAAGACACCATTTCTGGAAAACTCCTATACCCAGGTGCGTGAGGCTTTGCAGAACTCATTCAATTATGACAGCACCATGCTCCTTGCCTCCTTTGTCGTGATTGAAGACGATCAGATCAAAGCCTGGCAGTACCTGGATCGCGACCACAAGGAAGGCCTGAGCCTGCCGATCGTTTATGATCCCAGCCGTGAGGTTTGGGTGTCCAACTTTCAAGGGCAGCCCATCCTGGTCTATGACCCGGGCCTGGAAAACCTGCGAACCATCGAAAAGGCAACCATACGTAAAGTTCAGGTGACAATTGGGTCAGGGGATACCCGTCGGACCGTGGCCGCCTACGAGGCGATTATTCCGATCTCGGAAAGCGTTTTGGAAAACATGCCCGAACGTTTGAAGGAAGGGGAGGCGATTGCCTATCTGCGCTATCTGATCAGTCTGGAACTTCTGGACCAGGCGATCAGCATGGAAGAAAAAGAAATGCAGGCCATGCTGACTGAACAGCAGGAGATTACCCAAAGTACTCTGGAAAACACCCTGCGTGATGCCAACCGAAGGCTTGCGAAGCTGGCTGTGACTCTGATCTCAACCGGAATCGGCGTCATTATCCTGGCCTTTGCGATTTCCATTTGGCTCAGCCGGCGTATTGCCAAGCCGATCGAAGAACTCAGTCACGCTGCCGATAAAATCGCCCAGGGTAACTACGATGCGGCGGTGCATATCAAGTCCGATGATGAGATCGGACGCCTGGGGAATAGCTTCGAAAGCATGCGGGTTCAAGTTAAAACGTTTACCGAAAAACTGCAGGTCCTGGTGGACGAACGCACCGCGCGTTTGAACGAGGCCTTGCAAACGGTCACCACCCAGAGTCAAAAGATTCGAGAAATCATGGGGCGCATCGATCAGGGTATCCTGACGATCGATGTCAAGCAGCAGGTCGAGGGCGAATACTCCCAGCATCTTCTGAGCCTTTATCCCAAGGCCGCAGCGCAATTGCCCGGTATATCCATTATGGATCTGGTCTTTAAAGGTTCGACTCTGAGTGATGAAGATCTGAACCTCATTCAACAATCGCTGTCCTGCTGTCTGGATGGCGATATTTTGAACTGGGATACCAATTCCGATAATTTTCCGGGGCACGTCCGTTACGATGTGAACGGGACCTTGAAAACCTATGAAATACGTTGGAGCCCCATCGTCGATAACGATACCATCCAGCGTTTCCTGGTGACCATTCGCGATAAAACGCAGGAACTCGTCCTGCAGGAACAGGTCCGTGTGGCCGCGCAATCGTCCCATCGCCTGACCCAGGCCTTGTCGGATTTGGTCAGTGTGCGATCCGATGCTGTTGGTGCCATGCTGCGCGACTCCCATGCTTCGCTGCGGGATATCGAGGAAAGCCGGGATCAACAAGGTGCTGAGCACCGCCGTAACTATGTGCGCCTGCATACCATGAAGGGTGCTGCGCGGAGTCTCAGCCTCAAGGCCCTCTCGCTCAGTATCCATGAAGCCGAAATCTATCTGCAGAAATTCTTCAATTCAGGCGACTTCGATGCGGAAGGTTTTGAGATAGCCCTGCGTGTCGTGCGTGAGGAGATCGACTTCCTGCGTGATGTGGCCGGTCGTATATTGAAGATAAAGATTGATGATCAAGGCGGCGAGACCCGCACGCTGTTCGAAATGCTGGCCGAAGAGTTGCGTGAAGCTGACAATCTTTGCCGCAGCCATGATGTGGAGCTTGGCGGGCTCGTGGTGGAAGATCGTGTGATCCAATGGAATCCGCGTTTCCTGGTGGATTTCGTGCAGGCCTCGCGGCACGCCTTGGCCAACTCCCTGGATCACGGTTATTTCAAACCCATTCGGGACGGCAAACTCAACCCGGATCAGAAGGTATTCTTCCGCATAGCCGCCGTCCGTGCGCACGGCAAGGTCATTATTACGTTCGAGGATGAAGGCTTCGGCTTTGATCGCGCGGCGATCCGGGTTCTGGCGGAACGCTTGGGCGTCAAACTCAATTCTGATGATGATTATATGAACGTGCTCCTGCGCGACGGCCTGTCAACAGCCAAGGAAGTCACGCAGCTGAGCGGCCGTGGAGCCGGACTTTCGGCCATTCAAACCTTTGTCGAAGAATGGCATGGCCTCCTGCAGCTGATCGATAATCAGCCGCGCGGCAGCCGTATCGTCGTCACCCTGCCCGAGGACCAGGTCCTCGTCTCAACTTTCTGCAATTCGTTGAAAGATCCCGCCAGCGCTTAAGCCTTTCCATGATATCATGGTCGTTGCAACGCCAACGCGATAAGGACTTGTCACGTGTTCGACTTAAGAGCCGGTTTGCTCGGTCTATGTCTGCTTCCGCTTTGGGCACTTCCCGTCAAAGCGGAAGAAACGCTAGGAATATTCTATCCCTCCGTCAAGCAACCCAAGGACGTTCAAAAGGCCTTTGCGGATGATGCCGCCCTCAAGAACGTGAAGGTTTTGGCTTTCGGTTCCTTTGAAGATTTTCAAACTGCCGTCACCAGCGAGAATATTACCTTTGCGCTGGTTCCGTCGGCATACATCCGCTACTTTGATGACTTTGAAGGCCTCTATCAGCTGACCCTGGACGGCAAATCCACGTTTCAGGATGTGGTGGTGACCCTCGATCCGGCCTGGAATGAAGCCCGTCTGGACCAGGGTATCGTGGGAGCTATTAATGTCATTGGCCGGGAGAAGACCCGTAAAATGGTCGAGGACCTTCTGGCTGGAAAAAGCTTCAAGCGCTTGAAGCAGGTTTCCAAAATTGCCGATCTTTATCCTTTGCTGGCTCTCGGCAATGCGCAGTACGCGATCTTCTCGCCTCATGATCTGGATATGGTCAAAGCCGAATTTGCATCCAAACCCATTCAGGTCTTTCGAACCGGGGACGTTCTGCACCCGCTCATCACCGTCCGTAAGACCAAAAAAAGCAAGAATGGGGATTTCTTTCTGAAGTTGAGTCCTTCCACGCTTAAAACACTCGGCGTGAATGGTATCAAGAGTTTCAGTAAATAAAAATCCGGATGAAACAGAGGACGATAACCATGCAAGCTTTGACCCTATCAATCCTGATTATACTGCTGACGCAGAGTCTGTCTGCGGCGACTTTGATGACGGTGAGCTTTGATTCTGATGAAATGCGCCTTGTGAAAGAAACCATAGCGCGGGACCTGAATAAGCACAAACATGTGGATCTGGTGATCCGCAAGGATAGCGACTACGAAGAGTTCCTGGCGGCTGTTCGCAAGAACAAACCGGATTTCCTGGCTCTCCTGGATAACAAAGCCGTCAATTTCATGAAGAAGCTGGAGAACGAAAAAGCTGCCGATATCCAGCATATCCAGGCTGCCTCCACCATGGCCCTGAACCTCCGCCATGTGATTCAGAACAACAAGAAGATCTGCGGTATCGTTTATGAGGTGCCGGCCTTCACCATCGTCACAAGATTTCGCCGCCTCGTGAGCCGTGCGATCACCACGGTGCTCGCGCCCTACCGCGCCTCTGAGTTTGAGATGATGATCACCGAAGCGAGGCAGCAGCTCCAGAAGGAAGGCATTGATTTGATCGGCGTGAACGTCGAAGCGGAAGGACGGGACACGGCCGCTGTGAATAGGCTGGTGGAAAAAGCCCTGGTGAACGAATACGCAGGCAAGAAGATTGATGCCATCCTGGTCCCCTCCGATAACGTGATCCTGAACAAGGAGGCCTTTGCTTCCCTCTGGCTGCGCAAGGCTCGCAGTTTGAAAGTGCCCTTTCTCTGTAACATCGAAAAGTTCACCAGCAAGGACTTTGATTTCTGTACGTTTGCCGCATACCCCGACCTTGCGGCTCTCGGTCACCAGCTGGCGGAGCAGATCAACGAATCCTTGGAAAGCGGCACGGCTGTGGCCGAGCTTGGCGTGGACTATATCATCGGTGTTCAGGAATCCTTGAATATCAATCGGGCCAAGGCCATCGATCTGCCGCTGAAATCCGAGCGGCTGGATAGCGTGCACAGCGTGGAGTGACAGCGGACCTTCTTTGCAATCTTTTTACCGTGTCCACGTCTTACCCCAAGAGGCTGCACGCGTAAGGAGCATGAGTCATGACGGTCCGTCGTTTTCGCCAGGACAAAGATCTGCCATCGGGAACGCTTGAATTTCTAGCGCAGGACGAGCTGCGGAACAACGTGCCTTATGGTGTTCTGCAGAGGTTGCGAAAATCCCCACAATTTTTCCAGGACTACAGACTTTTTGTCGTGACAGAGGCGGATAAAATCCGCCTTTATGCCCATCATACCCCACCTTTTCTACTGTGCTTGTCCTCAGGGGATCCTGCGGCTGCAGCCGAACTTGCTGCGGCTTTGAAGCATGAGGGTCCCTTGCCCGGGTTGTTAGGGCCTCTCCCGATTGTCGAAGCGTTCCTGGATGCCTGGCCGGAACTCCGGACCAGCCTGCCCCATATCGAACGACAGGGCCTTTATCGCCTGGACCAGGTGGTGATGCCTCCGAGTACCGGTGGGGCCTTTGAACAAGGCCGGATCGAGGATCTGGATCTTTATTTCGCGTGGCTTCGGGATTTCTGTCGGGAACTAGGCGAAGTGTACGCGGGTGATGAAAAAGCCCTGGACCAGCAACGCGAGCGAATCGAGGCCGGTGACCTTTACTGCCTGACCCATCAAGGGCGCCCGGTATGTATGGCCATTGCCGCCCGCAAGCTGCCAACGGGACAAAGTGTTTCGTTTGTCTATACGCCGCCTCAGGATCGCGGCCGAGGCTATGCTGCGGAACTCGTGGCCCGGCTTTCGCAAAAGCTTTTGCAGGACGGCAATCAATACTGCTGTCTGTTTACCCAGATGCATAATCCTGTATCGAACCGAATCTATCAGCGTATTGGTTATTTTCTGGTGGATGAGTTTCGCAAGTATCATTCGTGATTTGCGGGTAAAAAAATCCCGGGTTCGACACGGACGACCCACCTTCGACTCATAAAAAAATCCCGGGTTCGACACCCGGGATTTTCGTTCAGCGTTTATCCTGATCAATCAAAGCATCAAACCCGATGAGTCCAAACACTTCCCACTCCTGCCCCACGACCTGCCCTGTTCCCAGACCCACATTGAGTTTGACCCCTTTTACGTCGGCCTGTAAATCAAGCTTGTAACCATGGGCTCCTGTTCCGCTGTCAAAGCGCGGATCGATCTGATGCGACCAGGCGCGCCCATAATTATAAAAGGCCGTCGCGTCCAGCCGCTGCAAGTATACAATATGAAGGAGTTTGGCAATATCCGCGATCAGGGGAGTGGTCCAGGAAAACTGCAAACGGCCCTGCGTGTCACCGTACTGCAGGTTGGTCAGATAAGGATCTCCATAAATCTGCGAATTGATTTCGTTAAGGCCGCCGCCACTCCCTGGAATATAAGTCCGCAAGGGACTGTAGGCTTCCTGCAGGAATTTACGTTTGGTTCCCCGCACCCGGCTGTACGATGCACCCCAGTGCTGCACCGTGGGCTGACGCCCAATATTCATCGGCACCGAAACGTTGACCCCCGCCCCGGTCTTTTCGTAATCATAGTTGGCGTTAAATTCCTCAGAGGCGATCGAACTGTTCAGGTAATAACCCAGATAGCCCCAATGGAAACTGTGCGACTTGGTCAGACCGATATTAAATTCGCGCAGATAACCGTGGGCCAGAATATCCCACAACGCAGGATCGCCAAGGTACGGAAGCATCCACGCATTCTTATAGGACACCCGGACACCCAAACCCAGTGTATGAATGTAGCGAAGCGCGCCGATCTCGACTCCACGTTCGTCGAAGTAATAGGAGTCAGGACCGTAGTTGCGATTCCAGGTCTGACGCCGGAAAACATCCAACGTATAAGTGGTTTTAAAGCGATTGGTATAGGCACTCAACTGAACATCCGGATAACGGCTCTGCGCTCCATAGAGTGCGATGAGCTGCACGTTCTCGTTCTGCAGGTGATCCATGAGCGGAACCGAGATCATGCCATAGGAAAGTCCCACCGCATCATAACCAATCCAGGGAAAGCCAAACACAGGCCGCCCGCGCCAGTTCACATCTTCGGCATCCTTGATGGGGGCGCCTTTTCTTTGTCCCAGTATGGGTGCGGAGGCCACCCGCTTTTGATCCTCGGTGATGCTCGCTTCACTGCGATTCTGCCAGGGATCGTCCAAGGCCATCAGATCCTTCAAAGGCTTTTTGGTATCATGCATGGCCCGCATTAAAGGAGAGCTGGGTTCATCATGCAAACGGCAGGGTTTGATGGGAGCATCAATGCGATTGGTTTTAACGAGGAGGGCTCCATTTTCCTGCCAAAGGGCCATCATCAGAAGATCACTCGTACTGTTGTGCAGGCTGCTGACAATATTCGCCAGATCACGTTCTTCCTGGCAACGGCCATCGCGGTCCAGGCGCCGTAGGAAGTGATGCGTGCGGTCGGCCATGGCCATCCAGGTCTCACGCTGGTTGAAGGCTACCGATATGGGCTTGCCATGCAGATTCTGCGGCAACTCCCGCAGGCGTCCATCCGCGGGCGACCAGCGCAGCACCTGGTGCCGGTCGCCATAGAGAGTCTCTTCCGAACGATTCAACCAGATTTCCGCCAGGTCATCATTCTCACCAATACCGCGATAGCCGAGCACGTTGAGACTCTGCGGATAGGTGGCGGTGAGGGGGCAACGAATGTCAGCATTCTTAAGACGCTGACCTTTTTCAACCAGCTGCCGAGGCGCCCAGCAGATCTGATTCTTTTCCAAAAACTCTTCCATCCAAACCAGTTTGTCATCGCTCATGAACAGATGTGAAATATAAGCCGGGCGGTTCATGATCTGCGCTTTGACATCACCCTTCTGCAGCCAAAGTGTGCGGGTGGGATCCAGGTTGTCATTCACTTCGCCCGTGGTGTAGAGCAGATAGTTTTTCCGAATGAGACGTACACTCAGAGCGTCCGTCGGAAGGGCTATTCCACGCTTATAGCTCTGGGCAATATCATTCTTCCACAGCACCTCGGCTTCAAAGAGTTCGCTGCCCTCTCTCTGCACAAACATGAGTTTGTCGCCACGACTTTGAAAGGAATACGTTGAATTGAAGGTGATGGCTTCTCCAGGCAGGCCCAGCCCCGGTGTGCTGGCAGGTAAAGCTTCATGCGGCTTCAGTTCAAGGCCCTTGCTTGTATAGCGATAGAAAGCCAGGTCCTGTTGACTCTTCCAGTATTTGGTGGCGGCAGCTTTGTATTCCTCGTAAAGCTGCACTCCATTTTTACCTGTGTAGTTATGCAGAGCAGCGTCCATGGGCATAAAACCATTGAACGGAACAAACGTCCACGGCCACCACCAGGGCATGCTGTAATCATAAAAATCATTCATCACAGCCGGCAGACGGCTGGCGTCATAGGTCCGTAAAATATAGGACACAAACGAACCCGAGATCGCATAACCGATGGTGGAGAAGCGGCTGCCA
>NZ_DASQYZ010000111.1:0-5182 GCF_035638955.1 Oligoflexus sp.
CCACAGCGCAGCTGGCCAGCTCTTGAAGGCATGTATTCGATGATGACCGGCTCAATACCGGCCGCATCCTTCAACTCTCTTTTCAACTCTGAAAGTGAAATGATGCCTGTTGATGTATATGCGCGCACGGCGGTGTCCCGACCTGCAGCCGAAGTGTCCAGAGGAACACCCATCTCTTTTTGAAATTTTATCAGCTGCCCTTGTGAGCAGGTTTCCGGTGACAGTTCTCCCGGAAATGAATCAAGTAAAAAGTCGATAACGTGGAAAATATTGCCAATTTTTGATGCGGTTTTCTCCAGTTCTGAGCCAGGCGATTTGTTCCAAGGCTCCCCATTGGGAAGCAGGTCGAGAAGAAGCTGCGAAAATGGGTAAAAATCAGGCATATACCACGTTTCCAAGGAGGATGATTTCTCCAAAATTCAGTCGTCCGCGGCCGATTTTATCAGTTGGTCCTATGACCACATTGAAGTCACTTCCGTCGAGAAAAGCTGATATAATGTTTCGAATATAGCCCTCGGTAACCTCTCCGCTGCCCATGTTTGATGCGCCTTTTATAGCGGCACGTTCATATATTTGATTGCGAATAAAAAATGTAAGCTGCTCCTGCAGTTCTTCGGGAACCTGAAATATGATGAGAGTCAGTCGAACGATTCCTGCCTCTGTAAGCCATTGAATCCTAGCTCCTGGCGGCCGCCTCGCGTTAAGGAATTCCTGAACCTTATTGATGATAAGAGTGTTCGGAAAATCCCAGTCATCATCGCCAATTCTGACAAGAGCTGCCCAGCTTGTGACGCCTGGAAATGGTGTTACCTCGAATATAAAAGACTTTGAAAGCTCCTGAATTTCTTTCAGCCAGGTGTAATAGCTCTCTGTGCTGCCATAGGTTCCGGTATTGGCCCAGGCGTCAATAACGCGTTCCTGATAGCTTTCGATTGTTTCGATATCTGATCCGCCGGTTATCCCCGTGATAGAGACGACAAGTGAATCCAAAAGGTCAATCGGGTTTACCACCCTTAAAACTGCATTGAACTGCAGATTTTTATCTTCGCCGATTTCCACCGATTCAATTGCGTAGCTGAATTCGTCATTCACACCATAGAGCACGATGTATTCGGCGCCGGATGAGGATATAAGGCGGGCTCCCACCCCGAGGAATCCAGATGGGGCATTGGTGAGAGCGAAGCCGCGAGCCTTCGAACCCTGGCCACGCGGGATTTTTTTGTTTCGTCCGTGCAGGAGCAGGTATTTTTCGTCCGCTGTGGACGGCAAAATCTGGTCCGTCAGATAGTTGATGCGCAGCTGCTGGCTAAATACCCCTTCTGCCAACGCTTTGATAAGGTATTCCGGGTCAAGGTTTTCCGGCACTCTTTGACCATCCCGCAGTATCCCGTTCATCAGTTCAGCCCGAATCCGCGCAAAGTCAGCCATTGGCCATCCCCACTTTCACGAGTCCCTCATTATCTTCAAAGATCAGGCCAACGATTGAGCCGCCGCGCTGCTCAATGCTGACAAACCTGACCCCAACCTTCCCGGCCTGAATTCTGGCCTTCTCTTCGATTGCATTCAGGAGCTCCTGGGTGATGACGGCCCGATTGAGCAGCGGCAGCAGCGAATCTGATAGTCGCGCCTGACTGTCATCGAGCCAGTATTTTGGCTCGCTGAAGAGGGCAATTTCCAGTGCACGGCGCCTGCTGATTTCCACTTTTCCACTCCACTTTAACGTTTTCCTTGAATGCCAACGCTTTCAAGAAAATGCTTTGCAGCCCCTGCTTATCATGGCTTTCAGGTAAAGTCCGGGAACCCTTGTCACCCAAGGGCTTCCGGATGGGATAAAAATGCCATGTGTTTCCCAACATCTTCCCGAATACTTTGCTGCAGAGCGGGAGCAGACATGGATTTCACACTATAAGGCTGTGCGTGACGCACATCGAGTGCTTTCCGATTGTTGCGATGCTGGGGTGTATGCGTATGGATCAGTGATCGCCTGCGACCGGAATCGCGGGAGTCTTAAAGCTTCCCTGTAAGAATGGAAGTTCTGGTTTTATTTTCTGTGCGCTTAGGATTGGTGTTGACGATGAAGTGGTAATTATAGTGCCGAAAAAGAAAGCTACAACCCAAACTTTTTTAGTCTTCTTGCTAGCTCATTGAAGGGGTTTTTAAATAAAAAATCCTCCCCGAAAACCACAGCAATACAAAGCGCTGTCAGTGTAAAGCATATATGCAGCATTGCTTCGTAGCTGCCGGGTTTCGGATAGGCTTTTAGGATTTACTGGGAAATTTACGTGAAAGGAACCTGCTTAAAGTGGCTACTGAGATCGTGAAAATCGAATAGACGAGCAAGCTTGAAAGTATCAGAATCATGACATACACCTGCGCATTCTCACGGGAGGAAACGCTAGTGCCATTAAAGCTCCCAAAGGCCGCATGGAAGCTCCACAGCGAGAGGATGGCCGAAATGACGCTGAGAATCACGATATGGAACCGTGGTTCTCCTCGCGCATTGATCAGCTTGGGCGACGATGGTTCAAAGAAATATATTAGTACGAGTACAAATCCAAGTACCAGACACTGTACCCCAGCATCCAGGTCTTGCGCGAACTCAGTGCATGGCGCGTCGAGCGCTTTGCAGCCCCAGACAATTGTGGCAAATCCACCTGGAAAAAAGTTTTCGATAGTTTGAAATCCTATAATTGTGTACAGCGTAATAATTAAAGAAACCAATCGACTCTTGTCCAGCATCTGGATTTCTCCTGGTCTTGTAGCGGGATCACTTAGCGGCCCACGTACTTTATTGTCAAGGTTGGGGTTGTCAATCGGGTTCTTGCAGGACACATTATCCAGTGGCCTTTGATTGTTTCCGGAATATCTTCAGTGACGAAAGCCTGGGCTGTGCTCTGATAAACAGAGCCGTTGGATTGACCGACCCAAGGAATAAAGAGAGCCTCCAGTCATATATCCTCGTTGTCCCTGGTCCGATGCGGATACCTTTCATGCAGCCTTTGTGCATGACGTTCGAGGTTGGAAAATACTGCAAAAGATGATCTCCTCTATGTCGGCCGGGATGATGCCTGCATTGGGGATGGCAAGGATTCGTGATTTTTCCGCCACTTGACCTTGAACGCCTTGAAAGGCGGGACTCACGGCATAGCGTGCAAAAGCCGAAGTATAAAATACGAACGGTTTTTACACATGGTATCCACGGGAATAAGAACACCGCATTTCGGGTTTTTTTCTGTGTAAAAAACCGTGTATTTTTTTAAGTGCAGATATTATATCTGCGAATTGATTTCTACACAGTCAAGGGTAGGAGGCCGCATGGAATATTGGGATCGTCGCGAAGGCCGCTATCGACTCTTTTCGGATGGTGAACGGCGCGAGTATGGACGCAAGAAAGCCGAAGAGATGCGGGAGAAGTGGCAAAAAACCTTTCTCTCAAAATCCACCCTGTTGAAGGTGAGAGGATGGACTGAGCAAGGCATCTTCCGTTTTCTTGCGGGTGAGCTTGTCGATGCCGGACCGATCCATGCTTACCGAATTTCCGTGATAGAGAAGATCGAAGCCAGCAAGGCTTATAAGGATTTCATGCTGGCGAACCCCAAGGGCAAACGCTCCAAGGAACCCAAGGCCAAAAATATCCTTGGTTTGTAAGCATGATGGACTCGGTTATTCATGGGATAGCCCATCTTTGGCGAAAATGCCCTCAGTGTGAAAAGCGGTTTTGGATGAAGCTTTGCATCAGAACAGGGCGTATTGCCTACCGACTCGACTAGCGAAAGAATTGCACGCTATGCCGTGAGTCCCGCCTTTCAAGGCGTTCAAGGTCAAATGGCGGAAAAATCACGAATCCTTGCCATCCCCCGATACTACAAGCCACTTAGAGGGGTAAGGAAATCGGGTTTATTCCTGCGTACAGATTTTTACCTTTTCCCCATAAGTTGGTTTTTCCTGCAGCATTATAAAAAACTTATCGTCTTCCTCGAAGCAGCAGTGTTGGTATAAATTTTCGCTTTCCAAATTTTTCTGAGGAACAAAAAATGCATAAAAGTTTACTATTTCTAGCGGGCGTGGCTGTCAGCACACTTTCAGCCCCAGCTTTTGCCTCAGTCAATGTCATCAAGGTATGCAACTACCGAGCTGAAGTGGTATGGGCTTCGTATGCGACTGAAGTTTTCGGCAGCTTTAAGTCAAATGGCTGGTATCAAATGGAACCAAGCCAATGTATTGACCTGTTGTCAAACTTCTCCGGCCTTTTCCAGCTGTTTGCGTATAGTAGCTCTGGCTGGAAGTCCACAAACGCTTTTGGCATCGACAGTGTAGTGTCACCTTCCAGAGTCTGCGTACGTCTTCCCGTATGGCATGAAAATCTTGACCAGCGGGTCTGCGGCAACGCGCCAGCAGGATCTGAGTATCGGTTCGAACAGGGGCATATTTTTGATTTTACTACTGCCAACTTTAACGTCTACGAAATCGGTTTGAACTGAGCCGCTGACGGAGGCAGTTGCGGTCACTGTCAGGACGAACAAAGGCTCTGTCGGCTCACTCTGAGGCAGGGCCTTCCGTTTTCTGCGGGGATGGAGCCAGCGTTTATTGGACAATGAGGGTTTTGGAGAGCGTGAAGTTATGGTTTATTGGGGAAATGCTTGTGTACTGACATGAACTGGAAAAGTACGGCGCTCAGCGTCTACAATCTCCGTCTGTCAGTTATTAGGTTTGGCAGTCAAGCGCTTGCGGACCAAAGGAGCTGGATGCAAAGAATATCCCAGCTTTTCATAAAAGCCCATGGCTTCGGGTCTACTATCAAGAAATACTGCCAAGCGCTCCCCTCTCAAAGCAAGGTCTTCGACATGCTGAAGTAAAGCTTGCCCGATACCGCTCCCACGTCTTGAGTCATGAATAACAAGGTCGTCGACATGTAGGTGACGGCCTCGCGCAAGCGTTTCTACAGGCCTGAAGCCAATTACACCAACGAGAGTGCCTTCAATAAAAGCGCCAATGAGACAATAGCCGTGTTCGGTCACCCGTTCCCACTTCTCAATAAACTGGGTCAGAGTAAGTTCGGTGCGCAGCTGTTGGATTATAGGAAATACAATGTTTCCTTCATTGATCTTAAGTTTCCGAATTTTCACAATGTCTCCCGACAACGATTTAACCGCGGCACTAGAAATCGTAAACCGTCGTGCAT
>NZ_DASQYZ010000112.1:0-168547 GCF_035638955.1 Oligoflexus sp.
TCACCCGCCACTAAAGTGGCAGGCATGAAAGAAGGAGACGGAATTCATGCTTAGTTGACCCGACTCAGCTCGAAAGAGCTACGTTGCGAGCGAATCCTATAGGCACCCCCGGATGCTTCACCAGTCCTGGGCCCTGCGGCAGGTGGTTAAACAGATGTAAGAGGTTAAGTCAGTGCTGCTTGCAAATAAACCGTTCGACAACATTGTCAAGGTGACCTTTATCCGCGAAAGCGGAAAACTTTGAGGTAACTCAAAAACATGCAAAGAGTTTTGGTTCTATCAAACAGCAAAAAGTCGCTTATGCCTTGCCACCCGGCAAGAGCAAAAGAACTTTTGAAGAAAAAAAGGGCAGCGGTGTATCGGCGCTTTCCTTTTACCATCATTCTGAAAGATCGCACCGTTGGAGATGTTCAACCAGTTGAGCTTAAGGTCGATCCAGGAAGCAGGATCACAGGCATTGCCTTTGTGGGCGAGTTCAAACGCGGTGAACGCGTGATCTTCGCTGCTCATCTTTTCCACCGAGGTCAGGCCGTAAAAGATGCCCTTGAGTCGAGAAGGTCGCTTCGCCGCTCGCGTCGAGCGAGAAAGACCCGCTATAGGGCTCCAAGGTTTTTGAATCGTACAAGGCCAGAAGGGTGGCTGCCGCCATCGCTTATGTCTCGCGTTGGAAACGTTCAAAGTCTGGCCAATAAACTCCTAAGGTTTTCTCCCATCTCGGCGATAGCTGTTGAAACGGTCCGCTTTGATATGCAAAAACTGGAAGATCCGGAAATATCCGGCACCGGGTATCAGCAGGGCTCTCTCCTCGGTTATGAGGTACGGGAATACCTTCTGGAAAAATGGGGTCGCCATTGTGCCTATTGTTCAAAGCAAGGAGTTCCGCTTGAAGTGGAACACATTCGTCCCAAAAGTCTTGGCGGATCGAGCAGGGTCAGTAATCTGACCCTTGCATGTCGCCCATGCAACGAAAAAAAAGGCAGCCGGTCCATCGAGGACTTTTTGAGGTCAAAAAAGGATCTTCTTTCAACGATCTTGAAAAGTGCAAAAGCTCCGCTCAAGGATGCCGCCGCAGTCAACGCATCACGCTACGCCATAGGCGACGCCCTAAAAACATTATGCCTGCCCATAAGCTTTTCCTCCGGCGGGCGGACCAAATTCAATCGCTGCCAGCAAAATTATCCTAAGGACCATTGGGTGGATGCCGCTTGCGTGGGTGAGAGTGGCCGCAGAGTCTTCATTCATCCCCTTCATAAGCCGCTCCTGATCAAAGCTGAATCAAAGGGATCGCGACAAATGTGTTTGCCTGATAAATATGGGTTTCCTCGCACGGCTCCGAAAGCACAAAAGCGTGTCTTTGGTTTTCAGACTGGGGATCTTGTTGAAGCAAAAGTGACAAAAGGCAGAAAGATTGGCATCTATCAAGGCCGCGTTGCTGTCAGGTCGACGGGTAATCTTAATATCAAAGCGGAAGGGAAAATCGTCCAAGGCATCAGCCATAAGTTTTGCCGTATCCTACAGAGAGCCGATGGTTACTCCTATGCTGTGAACTCCTGAAAAACAGGATAACCTTTGATCCAGGAGATAGCTCACTCCCAATTCCTCCCATCGATGAATCGGTGGGTATCCTTGTGAGGAAATATTATGAATATGACCACCAAGCCAGTTCGCAATGTTGTCATCGTCGGGACCGGACCTGCGGGTCTGACAGCAGCCGTTTACGCGGCCCGTGCCAATCTCAGTCCTGTGATCTATGCCGGGATTATGCACGGAGGTCAGCTGACCACGACCACCGAAGTGGAAAACTTTCCTGGCTTCGAACACGGCATAATGGGTCCAAAATTGATGCAGGATATGAGTGCTCAAGCGGAACGCTTCGGCACTGAGATTATCTACGATACCATCACCAAGGTGGATTTTTCCGGTCCCATTAAAAAGCTGTGGACCGATAGCGAAGAAATTCACGCCAAGGCTGTGATTCTGGCCACGGGCGCGACCGCCAAGACGCTCCAGATCGATGGCGAATGGTCGCTCATGGGGCGCGGTGTTTCCACCTGTGCAACCTGTGATGGTTTCTTTTTCAAAGGCAAGCGCGTGCTCGTGGTCGGTGGCGGCGACTCGGCGATGGAAGAAGCCAATTACCTCAGCAAACTCTGCAGCGAAGTGATTCTGATTCACCGTCGCGAGGTGTTCAAAGCTTCGCCCATCATGCTGGATCGCGCGCGTAAGAATTCTAAGATTACCTTTAAAGTGCCGTTCACGATCAGCTCCTTGAAATCGGACAACACGGGACTGACCGGTGTGGTTCTGCAAAACACCGAGACAGGAGCTCAGGAGGAAATGGTCATCGATGGTTTGTTTTATGCCATCGGTCACACCCCCAATTCCTCGGTGTTCCTGCCTTTTGTGGATATCGACGATCATGGCTACATCAAAGTCACGAACCATACGACGACCAAAACTCCTGGCATTTTTGCAGCCGGTGATATCGCCGACCCCCATTTCAAACAGGCGATTACCGCGGCCGGCATGGGCTGTCAGGCGGCAATCCAGGCTCAACATTACCTGGAAAGCCTTTCAAACTAGGAGCAAGGTGTGAGCTTTCTCAAAAGAATTCAGGAAAAATTCAGCGGGAGTCAGGAGCCGCGACCGGCGTCCCCGACTCCGGCGCCTTCGGCCCCCAGTCCCACGCCTGCATCGGCAACAACCCGCGCTCCTGGAGCGCATGCGCATGTGCCGCCCAAATCCGGTGCGCTGGATCAGGTGAAGCATCTGATCGCAGTGGGTTCCGGCAAAGGCGGGGTGGGAAAATCCACGGTCGCTTTGAATCTGGCTCTGGCCCTGGCGCAGGAAGGCCATAAGGTTGGTATCGTCGACGCTGATGTCCATGGTCCGTCCCTTCAGCAGATGACGCGGGCTGCGCGACCGACGATGACAGATGACGATCTTCTGGTTCCTTCAGAATATGAAGGCGTCAAGGTCATGTCGATCGGGATGTTTGCCGCCCCGGGTCAGGCGCAGCTGATGCGCGGACCCATGGTGACCCAGGTCATTCGCCAGTTCCTGACTCAGGTGGTCTGGGGTGAACTGGATTATCTCGTGATCGATCTGCCACCAGGCACGGGTGATATTCATTTGACCCTGGCGCAGATGGTGCCGCTGAGCGGCGCTGTTCTTGTCACCACCCCGCAGGAAGTCTCCCTGATCGACGTCCGCAAGGCCGTGCATATGTTTCAAACAGTGAACGTGCCGGTGCTCGGAATTGTTGAAAATATGAGCTACTTCATCTGCGATGGCTGTGACAAGAAGCATTATATATTCCGGAGCGGCGGCGGCAAAAAGCTGGCTGCTGAAGCCGATGTCCCGCTGCTTGCCGAACTGCCACTCGATCCTCGCGTGGCGGATTCCGGCGATGCTGGAGTGGCCTTCGTGGTCAGCAATCCTTCATCAGCGGTCGGCCAGGCTTATCTGGAGATGGCGAAGCAGGTGAAGAACCAGCACGCAAAACTGCAGCGTGATAGCGATGGAGCTATGGGCTATTTCCTGTTGGAGTGGAAACGCAATGTCTGATCAAGCGCGTGTGAAACGCATCTGGCAACAGGATGATCGCACTCTGGCTATCAACTGGACCGATGGCCGTAAGAGTCTTTATGATGTCGTGGAACTGCGTCGGCAGTGCCGTTGTGCGAATTGTGTGGATGAAATGACTCGCAAGCGAACGCTCAATCCGGATGAGATTCCCGAAAGCGTGCGTCCAGTCAAAGTGGAATCCGTGGGGCGCTATGCCCTCACCATTCATTTCACTGACGGACATCGGACCGGCATCTATCCGTTTGAAAGGCTGCGCGAGATCGGCTGAATCCGCTCTTAGTGTGATCGACTGTTCATATGCTGGATCAGGGCTGCTTCCGCGGCTTTGTATTCTGCATTTAAGATGGCCAGATGATGGCCGTCCAATCGCATCTTGGTCGAAGTCTCGGCCTGTTCCAGAATCATGAGGACATCCGACAGCCGCAGCGCACCCACGTTGTGAGCCATGCCCAACATTTTGTGAATCAAATAATTCACTTCGGTTTCATCGTGTTTTTGCAGAGCCACAGCCAATTTTTTCAGATGATCCGTAATGTTCTTTTGAAAGATGCTGAAGAGCTTGGGAAGCAGCGGATCGTCGGTGATGCCCTCATCCATCGCTTCGTATTGCGCAAGAAGCGAATCATTGAGGATGTCCTGTGAAGATGTGAGTTCGATATCCTGTTCCTCAGATGGTTCGGACGATTGTTGGGCTTGAGACATGTTGTTCATCTTCTTCTCCTCTATGGTAAGGATCATCGACTCCAGGGCCATACTTCACACCTTAATTGTGTCGTAAAAGCGTACGCCTTTTTTTAAGTACGATTCGCTTCCTGCATGAGCCTCCCTTCAAAGCCACGGTATATCTGCAAAAACGATTCCACTCTTTACTCTTTTGTAAGAATTATTATGGCTCATTTTAGTCGACCCTCGGCCTCGCCTCTGAACGCCTTGGTCGGAAATGGTCTGCTTGATCGTATGGTTTCTAAAGCTGGCGCATGAGGGCTTGTATCCAGTCATCTCTATGTAGAAGGCGCAGGCTACGGATAAGACAGCCTCACCCCCTTAAGGATGCTGGGCTGGCGTCGGCAGACGCCATGCAGGCAAGTGAAATTCACCTTTTTCGCCTCTTACTTCACGGTCAGATTTTTCCAATATTTTGTTTGACATCAGGGGTTTGTGCGAACACCGAAAGCCTCGGGAGAGAAGGTGTGAATTCAGGGACCGCGTTGTGCGATAGAGTGCTTGGCGTTCGGCGAGGAGCATCGCGGGACAGCCCTGGCAGAATCATCTAGAGGAGACACATCATGAATCAGACCATGGCCTTGACTTCGATCTTTGGATCGCAGCCGCATAACAAGGTGCGTTCGGTCAAAACCGAAATCGAAACCCGTGACCTTGCGCTCGTGGAGCAACCCAGGATTGTGTTGATTGATGATGATCCGGTCTATGGCGCTGTCATTGGTCGCTGGGCTGCTTTGGAAGGCGTGAAAATGGATGTCTTCAATTCCCTGGATGATCTGGGTTTTGTCGGTCTGCTAGCCAAGTATGATGTGGCGATCGTGGATTATGATCTGGGCGATATAAGTGGCAAGGATGTGGCTGACTACATGACGACTCTTTTTGGCAACAAACCCATGGTGATGATCAGCGTGGTGGACCGCAGCAAGGAAATGATGAGCTGCCCGTCGTGCGTCAAAACCTTCATGAAAAAATCAGCCGGTTATGAAAAAATTCTCAATGCTGCCCTTAAGCTGCGTTTAAACATAAGGGCCGATGGTCAATGATTAGCTGCCAGGAGTGCTCTTTTTTTGAAAAAGCGCCCGTAACGGTTGGAGTTTGTCCTCCAGCAGACGATGGGGCTTTTTCTCACTGATTTTTTTTGCCAGATCAGCTGGCAGCTCGCCCAGAATTTCCATTTCATATTCCATCCAGACGCCAAATTCCTTATAAACCAGCTCGCGCATGGCCAGAGTCAACTCAAGGATGTCCCGGCTGCCGGCGCCTTTGTTATAAACGAAATTTGCATGCTGGGGGTTCAAAGCCACTTCGGGGCGACTCAGCTTGTGAGCTCCAGCTTTATCGAGCAGCATGCCGCTGGGAATGCCAACCGTGTAATCATTCTTAAAGACGCAGCCGCAGGTGGGATAATGGAATTGCCCTTTCTTCACGCGGTCCTGCTCATAAAAATTCATGCGGCTTTCGATGGATCCACGTACGCCTTCGACCAGCTGCAGAAGTGCAGCGGCCACAATTGCGCCATTGTCCATGAAGATGGTATCCTTATAGCCGCGAAAGATGCCGTCTGCAGCCGTATACACGCGAATCGTGCCATCGGGTAGAACAGCATGCACTTCCTTCGCCACCTGACTGATTTCGCCGCCGTAGCACCGCGCATTCATGCGGACCGTGCCCCCAATCTGTCCCGGCAGACGATTCATCCAGGCAATGCCATCAAGTTTGGCATCAAGCGCTGCTTTGGCCACATCGGTGTTGTCGGCGCCGGCTTCCACATAAAGGCTGGTGCCACGCACCTCGATGTGTTTCATGCGACGGAAAACAATCACAGCACCGGTCCAATCCTCGTCGAGCACGAGCGAGTTGGTGCCTCCACCGAGCACGAAATACTTCTGCTGGGTCACATGGAGCGCCTGAACAATACGGCTGAGATCTTCAATGGTCTTGGGTTCATAAAGGGCCCGGCAACGTCCGCCGGTTCGATAATAGGTCAAATCCCTTAATTTCAAGTCTCGTCCCCCTCGGCTTCGGGAAAGCAGGCGAAGAGAGCCTTTTGATAGGCCTTGTAGGTTTCGCTGTCAAACAAAACCATGGTTATGCGACGGAGAGCCTGGGGCCTGTCGTCACAAAATGATCGGATGGTTTGCATGGCAACCTTTGCGGCTTCCGCCACCGGGTAACCATAAATTCCCGTACTGATCGATGGAATTGCGACATGAAGTAAATTCGATGCAGCAGCCAAATGTAGGCTGGACTGATAACACGACTGCAGACGTTCGGCTTCCCGCTCGTGGCCACCTCGCCAGATGGGGCCGACCGTATGAATGACTTTTTTTGCGGGCAGACGACCGGCGGTTGTGGCCACAGCCTGGCCCGTTTCACAGCCGCCGATGCGCTCGCATTCTTCAAGGATACTGGGCCCACCGGCCCGGTGAATCGCACCGTCGACACCACCGCCTCCACGAAGAGACGTATTCGCAGCATTCACCATCGCATCGCAAACGAAGCTGGTGATATCACCTTGAAAGAGGTCGACCGCAGTTCCCCGGTAATGACGTAGGCCCAGCATGGATTATCTCCGTCTTCTCTCCAGAGCGGTTTTCAGCGACTGGCCGATATCCGCTGGACTCTTGGCAACGACAACGCCGGCTTCTTCCAAAGCGGCCATTTTTTCGGCGGCTGTTCCACTGCCACCCGACACGATAGCCCCGGCATGACCCATGCGCTTGCCTTTAGGTGCGGTTTGACCCGCAATGAAAGCAGCCACAGGTTTTTTGATATGATCTTTGATGAACTTCGCCGCTTTGATTTCCGCGTCGCCACCGATCTCACCGATCAGAACGATGCCTTCCGTCTGCGGATCGGCTTCAAAGAGCTGCAAGACGTCGATGAAGTTGGTGCCGATGATGGGGTCACCACCGATGCCCACGCACGAACTTTGACCGATGCCCATCGCTGTCGTTTGACCCACGGATTCGTAAGTCAGAGTTCCCGATTTGGAAACGATACCGGCCGAACCCACCTTGTGGATGTGACCCGGCATGATCCCGATCTTGCACTGGCCAGGCGTGATCACGCCGGGGCAGTTGGGGCCGATCAGGCGTGATTTGGAGCGTTCCAGAGCTTTTTTCACCGGAATCATATCCAGAACCGGAATGCCTTCGGTGATACAGATAATGAGTTCGATTTCAGCATCAATCGCTTCCAGGATCGCATCTGCCGCGTAGGGGGGCGGAACGAAAATCATCGAAGCGTTGGCGCCAGCTTTTTCGCGGGCTTCGTGCACGGTGTTGAAGATCGGCAGATCGCTCACACCTTTTTGTCCGCCTTTGCCGGGAGTCACACCACCGACAAAGCGGGGGGCGTACTCGTGAGAAAGACGGGTGTGGAATTCACCAGACTTGCCGGTGATCCCCTGAGTGATAACGCGGGTATTTTTGTCGACAAGAATAGACACGTGGATGCTCCTTCAGTCTTTACTTCACAAGTTCGACGATTTTCTTGGCGCCATCGGCCATATCGCTGGCGGCATAGAGGTTCAGGCCGGATTTTTTCAAAATCTCCTTGCCCTGCTCCACGTTGGTACCTTCCAAACGAACCACCATAGGGACGCGCAGACCGAGTTCCTTGGCCGCTGCCACCACACCGTTGGCGATCACATCGCAGCGCATGATGCCGCCGAAGATGTTGACGAAGAGTCCCTTGACGCCTGGATCCGCGAACAGAATACGGAACGCGTTGGTGACCGTTTCCTGGGACGCGCCACCGCCAACGTCGAGGAAGTTGGCTGGTTTTCCACCATAATGCTTCACGATATCCATGGTCGCCATAGCGAGACCGGCGCCGTTCACGAGGCAACCGATGTTGCCATCCAGACCGATATAGCTCAGGCCGAATTTGGAAGCGGTGACTTCGCGCTCGTCCTCTTCCATATAATCACGGAAAAGTTCCACATCCTTCTGCCGATAAAGAGCGTTGTCATCGAAGTTCATTTTACCGTCGAGCGCGAACATTTTCCCCTGATCATTGACGATCAGCGGATTGATTTCGAGCATCGAGTAGTCGTACTTGATGAACATCTTATAAAGATTGCGAATGATCGGGGTCATTTCCTTCTGCTCGGCTTCCGGCAGATTCATCGCCCAGCTCAGCTGGCGAATGTGGTGACCCTGCAGGCCCACGGTGGGATCGACGATCACAGTCGCGATTTTTTCCGGGGTTTTGGCAGCCACTTCCTCGATATCCATACCGCCTTCGGTCGAGAACATGATGCCGATGCCGGCGTGCTCACGATCCAAAAAGAGGGCGAGATAGTATTCCTTAACGATCTTGCTCCCGGCCTCAATGTAGACCTTGTGGACCTTCTTGCCCTCGGGAGCCTGGTGCGTGATCAGGTTCATGCCGATCATGGCTTCCGTGATCTTTCGGCATTCCTCTGGGCTCTTGGCGAGCTTGACACCACCAGCTTTGCCGCGTCCGCCCGCGTGCACCTGGGCTTTGACAACAGCGACTTCAGTTCCGAGACGGCGCATGGCAAATTCTGCTTCAGTAGGATTGGTGGCCAGGTATCCGTCAGGAACCGGCACACCGTTTTGCTTGAAGAGTATTTTTGCCTGGTATTCGTGGATGTTCATTTAATCCTCCGGAGCATCGACAAATCATTTGCAGGTCGCAATAGGCTAACATACTATGATCGGACCTTGCATCCTTAATCACGGACACGGAGGGGTTTTGATGCCATTGCCGACAACAGGTCGCGTTCTTATTGCTGGCGGCGCCGGCTTTCTTGGGAGCCATCTCTGCGATAGATATATTGGCAGGGGCTGGGAAGTCATCTGTCTTGATAATTTTCATACCGGGCAGAAGTCCAACATTCGGCATCTTCTCGCGCATCCAAATTTCGAACTTGTGCGCCATGATATCGTTGAGCCCTATCTTGCCGAAGTGGATTTAATACTAAATTTTGCCTGTCCCGCAAGCCCTGTGCACTACCAGAGCAATCCGATCAAGACCATGAAGACGTCGGTGCTGGGCACGATGAATCTTTTAGGCCTGGCGAAACGCGTCGGGGCCCGTCTGACTCACGCCAGCACTTCGGAGATTTATGGCGATCCTCTGCAGCATCCGCAGACGGAAGCCTACTGGGGCAATGTGAACTCGATCGGTCCACGCAGCTGCTATGACGAGGGCAAGCGAGCGGCGGAAACTCTTTGCTATGATTATAACCGTCAGCATGGAGTTGACGTGCGTCTGGTCCGCATCTTCAACACCTATGGACCGCGCATGGCTATTGATGATGGCCGGGTCGTTTCCAATTTTATTGTGCAGGCTTTGCAGGGGCAGGATATCACCATTTACGGTGATGGCTCGCAAACGCGATCATTCTGTTACTGTGATGATCTGATCGATGGCATCATTGGTCTTACCGAACAGGACGAGACTTTAGGTCCCATGAACTGCGGCAATGCCAACGAATTCACGGTCGCCGAACTTGCGGAACGTGTGCTTCGTTTGACTGGCAGTCGTTCGCGTCTGGTGCAAAAACCACTGCCGCAGGATGATCCCAAAGTTCGTCGGCCCGATCTGTCACTCGCCCAACAACTGCTCGACTACAAGCCTAAAGTCGAACTCGAAGAAGGCTTGAAAAAGACCATCGAATATTTCCGCACAGCACTTCAGCAGCGCTAAAAATTTATCATTTTTCAGGTTGAAAGATGGGCACCCGTCCTTACGGACGGGCTATGCCAAACGAGCCATTTGGCGGCGAAGGGGGATAAACCCACGGGATAGGGACTTCGTACCACTAGGGCGAGTTGGACCAGAAAAACGGGGAAGAGACGTGTTTTCCTGATACCGTTTCAGGTACGGCATGTTGAGAGTACATCTGTAATAAAGCTACGCGAATTCCTGTGACTATTCGGGCCTTCCGCTGTTCGGCTTCCGAAGAGCTAATGTTTTGATTGAAATGGAAGTTTTCGATCATTTTAGGGCTTTCACGTTCTTGCATAATTTCGGGGGTCGAGAGCGAATGGGGCTACTGGACCTGCACCTGAATCTACGGGCAGCTGCTCATGTTATCCAATACTTTGCTTGGGCCCACGCAAGTACCATTCTTCCAACGGTTTCAAGCTTACAAATCATTTATGGCCGAAAAGAGTTTATTGTAGGAAAGCAAGACCCTATAAAATCAGCATCTTGTACAAATTGATATACAGTATGAATGGCATTACACCCTGGAATGGAAGATGATCTTTACGGAAAACTTTTTCATGGTGATCAAAAATGGGTATAATTATGTAGAGATCTTTCCGTGCAGCAAAGGTTGGATATTTTTCGTGAAAGGCTTTCTGTCACCGAATTTCCAGGTTTTGAGCCTTATCGGCATAGGGAGCGCCGCAGGCTGACGTAATGAATCAAACCCCGCCGATGCAGGCTTTGCAGTTCCGGCTATGCAGAAAGACGCAGATATTTTCACGGTGAAAATCCTGAGCGGAAGCGCAGGAAGAAGAGAAGGCGAGCAAGGCATTGGAAAAGCCTCCAGCAAATTGTGGAGGCCTCCTCGGCTTCTTAGCCTTCCTGACGAACCATGGTCTGCATATAGTTGTTCTGACCTTGCACAACCACACCACCCACAGGAGACCAGCCCTTACCGATGTAGTAGTTCACTTGATCTTCCAGATTGCGAACTGAGTCTTCGACAAAGAGTTTGTACTCCAAAACCTTGTTGGCTCCCGTTTGCCGGTTGGCCGATGCGGGAGAACTGGCGCTGGATTTTCCAACGCTTTTGCGGGCGCTGCTCTTGACGGCGTTCTTGGTTTTGACCACCGTCTTTCTGCTTTTGCCTTTGCTGCCAGCGCCCTTCTTCGACTTTGCCATTCGTAGCCTCCGATTCATAATATGAAATTGCAGCCATTGTACACCATGTTCAAGGTGCTGAGAACAAAGCTACCTTTTTCCGAGGCTTCAGCTCAATCGCATCCTGCACTTTTCAGGGGCCACTTTGACGTTTTTTGGCCTGCAGAATCCTAGCCAAACTCGATTTGGCCAGGCTATAAGATTGGCACAAGAATGAAGGAGTGAAGGCCCATGACCCTTTCCCAGGCAACGGTATACAAACCCCAACATCAAATACGTATTGTCACCGCGGCATCTCTGTTCGATGGTCATGATGCGGCGATCAATATCATGCGTCGTATATTGCAGGCCTCGGGAGCCGAAGTGATTCACCTGGGCCACAACCGATCGGCGGCTGAAATCGTCGAATGCGCGATTCAGGAAGATGCCCAGGGCATTGCCATCACCTCGTATCAGGGTGGTCATCTGGAGTTCTTCAAATATATTCATGACCTCCTGAAGGAACGTCAGGCCAACATCCGCGTCTTCGGCGGCGGTGGGGGCACGATCCTGCCCACGGAAATCGCGGAGCTGCACGCCTATGGCATCACGCGCATCTATTCTCCGGATGATGGTCGCGCCATGGGTCTCCAGGGCATGATCAATCATCTTCTGCAAAGCTGCGACTTCAGCACGCAGAAGCCACCTGTTGAGGCTCTCCTGCCTTTGGTGACGCAAAAGGATCCGCAGTCCATTGCCCGCGTGATTTCGGTGGCCGAGAATTTTGCCGACTATCGGGAGACTCTGCAGAAGCAGGTCCAGACTCTGCGTGGGGATCGCAAGGTGCCCGTGCTGGGTATCACAGGAACAGGTGGAGCCGGCAAGTCATCACTGGTGGATGAACTCGTGCGCCGCTATCTGCGCGCGCATCACGATAAAACCGTGGCCATCGTTTCCGTTGATCCTTCGAAACGCAAGACCGGTGGGGCTTTGCTGGGCGACCGCATCCGCATGAATGCGATTCACCACCCACGCGTCTATATGCGTTCACTGGCCACACGTCAATCCAATTTGGCGCTAAGCAAATATGTGCAGGATTCCATCGAGGTCTGCAAAGCCGCTGGTTTTGATCTCATCATCGTGGAAACCTCGGGCATTGGTCAGTCTGATACCGAGATCGTCGAACATTCGGATGTCTCGCTGTATGTGATGACGTCGGAATACGGAGCCGCCACGCAACTGGAAAAGATCGATATGCTCGACTTTGCCGATGTGATTGCCATCAATAAATTCGACAAGCGTGGCTCGCTGGATGCCTTGCGTGATGTCAGGAAACAGTACCGCCGCAATCATAATTTTTGGACGGGATCGGATGATGATCTGCCCGTGCTCGGCACGATTGCCTCGCAGTTCAACGATCCTGGCATGAATCTGCTTTACAATCGCATGATCGAGATTCTCAACAGCAAAACTCAAAGCAAGTTTCAAACCCTTGTGCACCAGGAGCTTGGTGCGAGCCAAAGACGTTACGTCATGCCCCCGGATCGGGTGCGGTATCTGGCCGAGCTGAGCGAAAATCACGAGCAGTATAAATCCTTCACCCAGCAGCAGGTGTCCATCGCGCGTCAGCTTTTTCAGATCCTTGGCACCATTGGATCGTTGCGCAAGGCCCCGCTCTCCACCGCTCGTTATGTCAGCAGCTTTGAAACTTCGACCAGCGATACGCCAGTCATTCAGGAGCTGATCAAACATTACAATGCGCTGGAACCGAGACTGGATCATGAGTGCAGGCAGATGCTGGTGAGCTGGCATGAACTGAAAGAAAAATATGCCGGTCCTGTCTATCAATACAAAGTTCGTGATAAAATTTTTGAACAGAGTCTGATCACCGAATCCCTGTCACATCTTAAAGTTCGCAAGGTGGCTTTGCCTCGCTATGAAGATTGGGGTGAAATCCTGGGCTGGTTGCTGACTGAAAATGTTCCCGGTGAATTTCCTTACGCGGCTGGAGTTTTCCCGCTCAAACGCGAAGGTGAGGATCCAGCTCGTATGTTTGCGGGTGAAGGTGGCCCGGAGCGAACCAATAAGCGCTTTCATTACGTCTCCCATGGTATGCCCGCCAAGCGCCTGTCCACGGCCTTTGACTCGGTCACACTCTATGGTGAAGATCCCGATCATCGTCCGGATATTTACGGCAAGATCGGCAACTCGGGCGTCAGCATTGCGACGGTCGATGATGCGAAAAAATTATACTCCGGCTTTAACCTGGCCCAGCCGAATACCTCGGTGTCCATGACCATTAATGGTCCCGCGCCCATGCTGCTGACTTTCTTTCTGAACACCGCCATCGATCAGCAATGTGAACTTTATGTTCGCGAGCAGGGTCTGACCGCGCAGGTCGAAGAAAAAATCAAAGCCATCTATCGCGACTATGATGGAGCGCGACCTCGTTATGATGGCGAGCTGCCCGAGGGCAATGATGGCCTGGGTTTGCTGCTCCTGGGTGTGACCGGTGATCAGGTGCTGCCGCGGGATGTTTATGAAAAGATCAAGGCCAGTACGCTGAAGCAGGTGCGCGGGACCGTGCAGGCGGATATTCTAAAAGAAGATCAGGCGCAGAATACCTGCATTTTCTCGACGGAATTCGCCCTGCGGATGATGGGCGATATTCAGGAATATTTCATCAAAGAGCAGGTGCGAAACTTTTATTCCGTCTCCATCTCGGGCTACCATATTGCCGAGGCCGGCGCCAATCCCATCACCCAGCTGGCTTTCACGTTGGCCAATGGCTTTACGTATGTTGAGTACTATCTGTCCCGCGGCATGAATATCGATGACTTTGCGCCGAACCTGTCGTTCTTCTTTTCCAATGGCACCGATCCTGAGTATGCCGTGATCGGCCGTGTGGCTCGACGCATCTGGGCCAAGGCGATGAAACACAAATACGGGGGCAATGATCGTTCCCAGAAGCTCAAATATCATATTCAAACCTCGGGACGCAGTCTGCATGCCCAGGAGATCGCCTTCAACGATATCCGGACCACGCTGCAGGCGCTTTACGCGATTTATGATAACTGCAACTCCTTGCACACCAACGCTTACGACGAGGCGATCACGACCCCAACGGAAGAATCCGTGCGAAGGGCCATGGCGATCCAGCTCATTATCAATAAGGAACTCGGGCTTGCCAAAAACGAAAACCCGCTGCAGGGTTCCTTTATCATCGAGGAGCTGACCGACCTGGTGGAAGAGGCGGTGATGGCTGAATTCAGGGCGATTTCCGAGCGTGGCGGGGTGCTTGGTGCCATGGAACGCATGTATCAGCGCTCCAAGATTCAGGATGAATCGCTTTATTATGAATCCTTGAAGCATACCGGCGAGCTGCCCATCATCGGTGTGAATACGTTCCTCGGCAAGGACGGATCGCCGACGGTGATTCCAGCCGAGGTGATTCGTTCCACTCAGCAGGAAAAGGAATTTGCGATTCGATCCACGCATGACTTCATCAAGCGAAATGCCCGTACCGCGGACGAGGCGTTGACTCGATTGAAGCAGTCGGCACTGGACGGCAAGAATATTTTCGAGTGTCTGATGGATGTGGGTCGCATGTGTACGTTAGGACAGATTTCCCAAGCGCTCTATGAAGTGGGTGGTCAGTACCGACGGAACATGTGAGCGGAATTCATAAATTGGTCATATCAGCAAAAATGCCCTTAAAATAAAGCCGTATCAGAGCCTTCGATGTGAGCTGTACATCATGTACAGCTCCGACTTTTTTTCTACGCTTGTTGCCCCCCACGAAAACCGGTACCGTATTTCCTAGACATCATAACAGTATGTATCGATTGAAGGGAGGTCCCATGCGTGAACCTGGTTCTCATGTTATCACCTTTGCCAATATTAAGGGTGGCGTCGGTAAGACGACCTCGGTAACCAACATTGCATTTTTGCTTGGTACCGTCCTTGGCAAACGCGTTCTGGTGATTGATTCCGATGATCAAGGCAATGCCACCAAGGCTTTGGGTGTCCGCGATCTGTTTGATCGCAACCAGGAAACGCTCTGGCATGCGCTCCGTAACAAGCTGTCCTATGATCAGGTGATGGTCGAGAGCCCCTATAAGAATATTTGGGTCATACCTTCCACCAAGGACCTGAAAGCGGCGCAGACAGAATTTGGTCGTTCGGCCCGTGGTTTGAAACTCTTCAAGCATCTTCTCAAAGGGGTGGACAAAAATTTTGATTTTGTCCTGATCGATACCAAGCCTCAGATCAACGTCCTTTTGCAGGCGGCCCTGGCGGCTTCCAACTGGTATTTGATCCCAAGTTTCCCTGAGCCGGATAGTTATGATGGCTTTTTGGATCTGGTTGCCGAGTGCGAAGAGATTCATGAAGAGGAGAATCCCCAGCTGCATTGCCTCGGCGTGATGCTGAGCTGCGTGAAGAAAATCCCGGCCCATGATTCTTATGTCCGCTTTATCAGCAAGCACTTGAAAAGCGCCAGGGTCAACCTTTTGAAACCTGCCATCCGGGTGTCCAATGCTGTGGCAACGGGTAACCTGCAGAGCTGTCCAGCCGCCGCCTTGCCCAGCGCCCGTTCAGTCAAGGATGATTACCTGAAACTCACCAAGGTCCTGCAAAAGCAGGTGGCTGCGAAAAAAATCGAACGCCCTGATCTGGAACGCCTGGGTGTCATCCGGGAGAAGGTCCGGGATGAAAGTGAGTGGCAGCTGGCCGATGGTCATGAAGAAATCAATCTGCTCTAAGCGAGGTCCCCATGGCATCCATGCGTGAAACGGCCAAAAAGAATCTTGATAAGATGGTCAAGGGCGCGGCGCGTGAAGTGAACACCTCACGGACCGGCGCTTCGTCTGCGGGTCCAGCCAAGCCAGCTCCGGCAGCGCCTCCAGCAGCAGCCGCTGCTGCTGCTGCTGCGGCAGCAGCGGCTGCATCAGCAGAAACGGCGACCGCAACTGCAGCTCCAGCCCCAGCTCGGGAACCGACCCGGACAGCGCCTGCTCCCAGCTCGGTTTTTGAACAGCTGCAGGCGCAGATCGAAAAAAACGGCAAGACCATTCAAAAGGTCCCGGTCGACAGCATCAAGCTGCACGAGAATATTCGTGAAGCCTATAATCAGGATCATCTGAAGATGCTCGCGGAATCCATTCAGAAGGATGGTCTGATTCAATTTCCCACCCTCTGTTTGAAAACCGGAGCGAATGGCGAATATTCGTTTGTTTGCAAAAACGGTCATCGCCGCATCCTGGCCGCGAAGATGCTGGGCTGGAAAACCATTGAATGCGTGATTCTGCCTTTTGCCTCGACGCGTGATGAGCTTTATCACACGATCGCAGCCAACCTGCGTGAAGATGTTTTTTATCTGGATCTGGCGCAGGCTTATCAGCAGGCGAATCATCTGGGTGAGAGTGATCAAGCCATTGCCGAACGCGTGGGCGTCAATCCCCGCACCGTGGGTTGGTATCGGCGTCTGACCAGCATGGCTCCCGAATGCCAGGCTCTTTGTCGGCAAAATCCCGATATTTTCCATGCAACCTGGGCCATTCAGATGGCGCGTAAGGGAGAATTGCCTCCCCTTGCGGTTTTGATGAAGCAGATGCAGTTTATGCTCGCTCGTCATCAGGCTCTCAAAGAAAATCAGGATGAAACCCCTCAGCCGGATCGTTTACCGAAAACGATCGATGTGGAACAGCAGAAAAAAGCCAGGGATGGGCTGAAGGCTGTGTTCTCAGGCGCGCGTGGTCCATCCGAGGCCCAGCAGGCTTGGCAACTTGTGGAGCAGCTCTGCGTTGCTGGCTACTTTAAACCAGCATTGCTCAATCGCATGCGGCGCCAGCTGCTGCCTGGCTCGCAAAAAGCCGCCCGTCGTCCCTCGACCGCCGAATCGTAATCACCTTGTTTCAGCGCTGAATTATTCCTATGATCCTCCCTTCGCACCATCCCAGACCGGGATGGTGGTGCAAGGGAGCGTTTTTTTATGCCTGAATTGCCAGAAGTGGAATGTTTGACCCGTGCTGTGCGATCAGTCATCCTGGGCAAAAAACTTGATGACATGGTCTTTCATCGACCTGATCTCCGGTGGCCGATTCCCATGCAGGATCTGAGGGAATTGATTGCGGGAAAAACCATACTCTCCGTGGAACGCCGTTCCAAATATCTTTTGATCGAAACGGAAAGCGGCTATGCCATCATCCATTTGGGAATGACCGGCAATATGCTGTTCAGTGCGGAATCCATTGGGTCATGGAACCACACCCACGCGAGTTTTCGCGTGATCGATGATTCCGGAACACTGGGCTATCTGCATTATGTGGATCCCAGACGATTCGGCTGTATTCTCTGCAGCTCGCGCGATGCCCTGCTGCAGCATCCTCTGTTGAAAGATTTAGGACCGGAACCTTTGGCCACAGAGGCGCTGGATGAGATCCTGTTTGAACGCAGTCGCGGCAAAACCGTGGCTGTGAAGAACTTTCTTATGGACGCACACAATGTCGTAGGCGTCGGCAACATCTATGCAAATGAAAGTCTGTTTTTAGCTGGGGTGAAACCTTCACGAAAAGCATCATCGGTGAAACGGGATGAATGGAAAAAAATCAGTGATGCGATCCAATCGGTGCTTCATGCAGCAATACAAGCTGGCGGAACAAGCTTCCGCGACTATAAACATGTCGACGGAGAACCGGGTTATTTTGAACTCTCACTGAGTGTTTATGGCCGTGGTGGTGATCCTTGTTTGCGGTGCAAAACAGAGATAAGCAGCAGCAAAATTGGGGGTCGTGCGACATACTTTTGCCGCCGTTGCCAACGCTGAAAAGCCCGTCCCGCATACGCTGAGCCACAAAACAGTCGGAATTGACATATCTGAAAAGGCTGGGTTCCTGTGTGATTTCAGCGGGTTACACAGCCTTCCCGGCACCGCGCAAAAAAATTTGAAGAGAAGCACAAAAAACCTCACTAAATATGTTGACATTGTCTCTCAAACTGCTAATTTGTCGCAGCTAAGGCATTGAGTTCACGTCAAGCCACCACGGAAGATCCGCAGGAGTCCTGCAAAAAGCCCTTCCGAGTTGAAACTGATGTGTTGATCGTATACGAGAGATGCCAAAGTTTGCTTGTGAACTGGAGTTCACGGCAGGTAAGACAGGACAGAGCTGCAGGATGCGGCCGCCATCGGTCCCTGGATGGGGAAGAGATGTTGAAAGAATGGATGTCTTGGGTCCTGTGTGAGCGATGGGGTACCAAAGTTTCTTGCGGATGTGAGGAACGGGATAAATAGCCAAATCGGAGGAAATCAGCTATGATGACACCGGAAAACACGAATGATGCTGCACTCAACTTCGACACATCTTCTGTCACTTTTCCCCCCGGAACCAAACTGCGCGAAATCGAGCGCATTGTGATTCTGGAAACTCTGAGACAGAAAAACTTCAACCGTACGCATACCGCCCGTGCCTTGGGAATCGGTATCCGCACGCTGCAACGCAAACTGAAGCGTTACGGCGCGTCTGACTGGGGTCTCAAGACCAAAGTTGGCGGTGAAGACATGGTGGAAGGCGGAGAAAGCCCTTCATTCACCAACTAAGTTCCAGCCTCGTGCTGAACAAGAGCCCTGCAGAAGTGCGGGGCTCTTTTACTTAGGCCTGGTCCAGTCCTGTCGAGCATTTTGGATTCAAAATGGTTGACAGCAAAAAGGCGAACCCTTATAAAGTGTCTTCCGATGGGGATGTAGCTCAGGTGGTTAGAGCACACGCCTGATAAGCGTGAGGTCGGAAGTTCGAGTCTTCTCATCCCCACCATCAAAAAAACCCGGTTGACGAGAAATCGCAGCCGGGTTTTTTGCGTTCGATAACCGCAGCCCAAGGACATTCCCTCTCCATGATGTCATTTCCGTTCCCGGCGAATTCCGTCTAAAAGCAGGAAATGAGAACTTATTACGTCTACATTCTGAGTGATCGATACCGAAGTCTTCTCTATACCGGCGTCACGAATAATCTGGAACGTCGTCTGTTCGAGCATCGATCCCAACATAACCCGAACAGCTATACGGCACGCTATGACATCACTTATCTCGTTTATTTCGAAACGCATGGGTTGGCCGCCTACGCTGCGATCCGGGAAAAGGAGATCAAGCGCATGTCGCGTTTCGAGCGCGAGCAGCTTATCCGACAGTTCGAGGCTGAGGAAAAAAACTGCCCGCCCCATTTGAAAAATCCCTATGCACCACCGGGTCGACTGCGCATTCGTCCTCAGCCGCCCTGGTAGAAAAGGTCCGATGTTCATGATGGAGCTTGTACAGACTCTGCAAAGCCTGGCTCAAACCGGTCTCGCTTATACCAAGGATCCTTTTGACCGTCAGCGATTTGACGCTATTCTGGGCCTTGCCGTGAAGCTCCTGCAGCAGAAAACAGGCCTTGCACAGGACCAGGCTGAGGCTTTGATCCTGGAGGATCGCGGCTATCGCACACCGAAGGTCGATGTGCGCGGCGGCATCTTTCACAAAGATCGTATTCTGTTGGTTCGGGAAAGGTCGGATGGACTCTGGTGCCTGCCAGGGGGGTGGGCAGATATCAACGAGACACCAAGGCAGGCTGTGGAACGAGAACTCTTCGAAGAAACAGGATTGAAAACCCAGGCCCTGAAGCTCGCCGCTGTCCATGACACCAACTGCCGCGGACCGAAACAGTTTTATCATTCCTACAAACTGCTGTTCGTCTGTCACGCTCAGGAAGGACAACCCCATCCCACGGCCGAGACCAGCGCTGCTGATTTTTTCCCCCGGGATGCGTTGCCGCCGCTCTCCGCAAAGAGAACCACGATCGAGCAGATCGATCTTCTCTTCCATCACTGGTTAAATCCTGAGCGACCCACCGACTTTGATTAAGGGTAACCCCCAAGCCGCCCTTTCGATTCCTTACGTTGATCAACCAACGGCGATCACTCTGCGTTCTTAATTTCATTTCGGCAAGGGCGTGCTTCGCATTTAAAAAGTTTCCCGGTAAGATGATCCCCTTCATGAACCAGCATCGACTCTCATTATGGAGGGAGACACCATGTGCCCACAATTTTCCGGATCCCCTTATGGAGCGAGCAGCGAGGAAGCTCAGATTGAAAAACTTTATCTGAGTGTGATTGAAGGTTGGAATCAACACGATTCCAAAAAGATGGCCGCGCCCTTCGAGACGGATGGTTTGATCATTGGCTTTGATGGAACTCATCATTGCGGCGCCAGGGCTATTGAGGATTCCGTGGGTCAGATCTTTCGCGATCATGCTCCACCGCCTTTTTTGGCCAAGATCAAAGGCATTCGTTTCCTGACCCCCGACGTGGCTCAGCTGGAAGCCATCGTAGGTATGATCCCGCCCCAAAAAACCGAGATGGATCCCAAGCTGAATGCGTATCAGATTATGACCGCGGTACGCCGTTCCAAGCAGTGGATGGTGGCCCATTTCCAAAACACTCCGGCTCAATTGCATGGACGACCGGAAGCTATTGAATTGATGACTCAGGAAATTTTGCGCCATAACTCAAATAATAACAGACAGTTATAGTAAAATTTCCGGCCATTTATGTTACGGTGGCAACTTTCCGATTAGAATTAGAAAATGTTTCTAGTAATGTTTTCTAGTTTTAGGAGGCTGTCATGACCAGGCATATTTTGATCACTGGAGCCAACCGCGGGATAGGTGCTGCAATGACCCGAGCCCTCGCCGCGTTGGATTGTCAATTAACGCTGCTTTGCCGCGATTGTGAGGCTGCTGAGGCATTGATACGATCTCTGCCGTCCAGGCAGGGGATCCGCGTCCTGAAGGGTGATTTTGGCACTCTGGCGGGCATCCACGCCGCAACCCAGGTCATGGCTGCGTTACCGCCTCTTCAAGGTTTCCTACATAATGCTGCGCTCTGGCCCCAGCAGAAAATGATCAATCCTGATGGTCTGGAACAGGCTTTCGTCATCAATCACCTCGCACCCTTTCTCATCAATCTCGAATTGGAAGGTCGTTTCAAACGGGACGGCACGCGTGTGGTGCAGATGACAGCAGGTCTTTATCCGATTGGTGATCGTCACTACACGGCGACGGCAATCGGCGATAATTTTAGTGCGTTCAAGACCTATGCCTCGACAAAGCTTTTGAACCTTGCTACGACGATGTCCTTTGCCGAACGCTGGCAAGGAAGTGGTGCCACGATCAATGCTGTACATCCCGGTGTCGTCCGAACCGAACTCGGGGCCATGACCGGTCTGAAAGGTGTGCTTTTGAATTGGGTCAAACGTCTTTGGTTGACGCCTGAGCAGGGGGCTGAGGCTCCCGTTTATTTGTGTTCGGACCCTGCGCTGCAAGGAGTCAGTGGGCGTTTTTATGATCGCTTCAAGGAAACGACGCTTGCACCCTTTATGCAGGACGCATCGTTCCGTGCAGCGGTCTGGCAGCAGGCGCTGCAGCTTACGAAAAAAGCGGGATGACCCGTGGCTGGAAAACAGCAAAGAGGTCAGGAGACCTCGGACAAAATTTTAAAAACGGCGCTGAAACTTTTCAGTCGTCATGAACTTTCCATCGAGCGCCTGAGCGAGGAATCAGCGGTCTCAATCGGGTCCATCTATCATCATTTCAGCAATCTTCATGGCGTGTCGGCCGCTCTCTATCAGAGTTCGATGGCCGACCTCTTGCAAACCATTATCGAAGCGGTTCGGGCCCAGACCACGGCCAAAAACAAGGTTATGGCGCAGGCGCGGGCCTATATTGAATGGACCCGTGACAGGAAAAACGCCGCGCGCTTTATCCATGCGTCGGCCTACGCGCCCTACATGCAGCAGTACGAGCAGGAGATTCGCCAGGCGAAAGAGCCCATCCTCCAGGAACTGATGGCTCTGTTCGAACCTCACATCCGTGCAGGCGAATTGATCGCCCTCCCGCTGCCGCTTTATGAAATTTTACTCATCGGTCCCCTTGCGGAGTTGGCTCGACGCTGGCTCAGCGGTGGTTCGGGACTGGATCTGGAGGCTGCCTGGGAGTTTTTACCCGAGCGAATCTGGCAGTCGGTTCAACCCAAGGAACATTAGTCATGCGCATTAAACAGGTTATTCTGGTTCGCAAGGATCTCAACATGCGACGCGGCAAGGAAATTGCCCAAGGCTCGCACGCGTCGATGGATTTTCTGGTTGAACCTCTGCGTCAGCTTCTCATCCAGAATCAACCCACGCTGCTGGAATTGACCGACGCTGAAAAACATTGGATGGTCCACGGCATGGCCAAAGTTTGTCTTCGGGTTAATAGCGAGGAGGAGCTGATCGCCCATCATGAGAAAGCCCTCGCCGCGGGCCTCAAGAGCTTTATGATTCAGGATAGCGGACGCACTGAATTTCACGGCGAGCCCACTCTGACAGCCTGTGCCATTGGCCCTGATCTGGCGGAAAAGATCGACGAAATTACTGGAGATTTGACGTTGTACTAGGCGCGTTACCGAAGCTCAGTTCCCGAAATCCTAAAAATCCGCTATAGAAAAATCCAGGCTTGCTGTCTTTTCATTCAGAAATCCAGGCCAAGCCGGGGAGACGTCACGTGAAATTCAAAGCCATCTGCATTGCCGCCTGTGCCCTCGCTGTGACGGGTTGCGGTCATAAAAGGAAAACTCGCAAGGACATCCTTCATGCACCGGACGAACTTCTGGTGCAAACGCCACTGAGCCTCGCCGGTTCGATTCCGGATCAGCGGGATGATGCCAAATTCAATCGATGCATCACCGGCGATGCCGATCCCGACGTGCTGGCATCCTGTCAGTTGCCTTATTTAACAGTCCCCGGCGTCACGCGTGAGGAGCAGGTGGAGTCCATCCTGGGCCATACCCTGATCAGTCACGACTGGCAGAAGGAACGTTTCAAAACCTTCCTGCAGGCGACGCGGCCGGAAATTATTTCCATGCTGTCCTGTGTGAAAGGGATCGCTATCTCCACGGATATTCGGCCCTCTTTTTATTATCCGTCCAGCGCGGCCATTTACCTGGATGCCCGTTATTTTGCAGCCAACGCCGAGGAAGCCAACACCGTCAGCAAAAATCCTGACTCCCGTGAAGAGAATTTTGACCAGATCGAACTTCTGTTTTTTACCGTGGATACCGTGCAGGCCAAGAGCATCGAGGACAGTCGGCGTTTGGATTTGGAAGGACTGCTGGCCCACGAGCTAGCGCATGCTTGTGACTTTAAAGCTGCGGCCTTGACGGGAACGCATCTCTCGGATGCCCTCCCCGAAGTGCCCGACAATGCGGTCTATCATCTGGCTCAGTGGCTCTTTTTTGGTGAAGCGGGTTCCAAGGACAAGCTTGCTGGCTACACGCCGGCCGACATCGGCAAGTCCTATGAAGACGGCCCCGTGATTGACATCTATGGATATGGCAATCAGTATGAGCATCTGGCGATGATCGTGCAGAATCATCTGGGTTTTGAATTTGACGGTAATAATCGAGTGGATCTGCTGACGAACAACCCCAAGGACGATGAGAAACTGCGGAATTTTCCGATTCATTGGGGCATGACGGGTAAATTCTGTCAGCCGGATCTTTTCCAGTATGGTCGCGAGCTGACCACGAAAACGGTGCCGATGAAGCTGGAATTTCAAAAAAGCCAGACGGAGTGCGTGAGCGTCGTGCACCCAGCCGGCAAAGCCGTCCATGAGGTTCTTGGGCTTCCGCCTCAAAGTTAACGGGCAGGAAACGCCTTTACCGGGGCCATACTTGGTAGGGGTTCTTGCAATGCGGACAGGATCCAAAATAAGGCGGCTTGCCCTCCTGATACTCAAGGGTATTGCTCTGACCACAGTGAGGGCAGGGGAACGAGCCGGACATGCCGTGGATGGTGCCTCGACTTTTCAGAAAGACCAGGATGCCCACGATGGGCGCGGCGATCAAACCACCTGGGACTGAAAGAAAATGCACACCAGGAATAATAATCGTACACAGAGCCGCCAGTGCGGTCAGGGCAAACGTTTTGAGGCCGCGAAGGGCCGCGTCACGAGGCGTAAGCATGCGAATGGCAGCGGGCCCTGTGGTTTCCTTGTCGCCCGACACAGCACGCAGTTGACCTTCAGCCTGGGTTGTCATGACTTTCCTCTTGGGTTTTTAATTCATCGTATTCAAAAAATAGTTCAGCCCTGGTCTCACTCATCGCCGCTCGATCCAAAAGCCGCGTGAGGAGATCGCCGAGCTGCCGCTGATCCTGGGGCTCCATGCCAGCCAAAGCCGTGAGCAATCGATCCGGTACGCTCGCCGATGCCTTGGACAAAACGTTCCGGCCTTGATCTGTTAAACCCAGCATGAGACGCCGCGAATCCTCAGGCGCCGCACTGCTTTCGATCAACCCCTTGGCCACCAACTTTCGAACCACAACCGACAGCGAACTTTGATGGGTGTAAGTCAACGAGGCCAAGTCATTGAGAGAGCGTTTTTGACCATCCTCGAGTTTTTGTAGGGCGAAAAGTTGAGCCGTACTCATACCCAGCTGCTTTTCAGTCTGCCGCGATGCGACATGCAGCGCACTCACCAGCCGCCGCAGGCAGTTCAAAACGATGGGAGAGTATGAGGAATGGCATTCAGTCATGGCTTTCACCCCGATATATGGGATCCCATGTTTTCATCAACCGAGTCGGGTGTCCAGAGAAACCTGGGTCACCTGGAAATGTTCTTGCGCCCTGGGGGCCAGTTTTGCACAATGCCTCTCCGTATCCTTCACATCCGGAACCCTGGCATGACTCTCACCCAGCTTGAGTACATTCTCGCAATCGAACGCACAGGCAACTTCAGCAGGGCAGCCGAAGAATGTCACGTGACGCAGCCGAGTCTGAGTACGCAGGTCATGAAACTGGAAGAGGAACTCGCCGTTCGACTCTTCGATCGTGATCGTCGGCAGGTCACCATCACCGATGCGGGACGGGAGATCCTGGATATGGTGCGTCGTGTGCTGAATGAAACGCAACGCATTCACGATATCGCGCTGAGCTATCAGAAGGATATTCGTGGCACTCTGCGACTGGGGATCATTCCGACCATTGGTCCTTACCTTTTGCCGGTTTTCAGTGCGGCCCTGGCTCGTGAGCACAAGGACTTGCTGGTGGAAATATCCGAGGATAAAACCGAAGCGCTGATGGAAGGCCTGGATAAAGGTCGTCTGGATGCGGCGATACTCTCGACGCCGCGTCAGGCTCCTGAGTCCTTGCTCGAGCGGGTTTTATACTATGAACCGTTTTGCATCTTTGCTCATCAGGGTCATCCTCTTCTGGCTCAAAAAACCGTTACCCTGGCTGATTTGGAGAGCTGGGCCCCTTCGCTTTTGGATGACACGCATTGCATGCGCGATCAACTGACTCAGATCTGTGACAGTCAATTGCGGGAAGGTCACGGCATCAAATTGAAGGTCGGTACGCTGCAGACCTTAATGCAACTGGTGGATCAGCAGCGATCGTTCACGCTCATTCCAAGTCTGGCGCGCAAAAGTCTAAGTGCTGCTCAGCAAAAGGAGCAGATCAAGGAATTCATTGAGCCCATTCCCACACGGAAGGTGAGTCTGGTCTATCACCGCTCGTTTTTAAAAAAGCCTCTCATTGAAGCTCTGTTTAAAATTCTGCAAAGCCATATCCCTTCCGGGGTCCTGGCCCAAGCCCGTGAAAAAAGATTGAAAATTCTGGATCCTGGACCCCAGCATTTCCTCCCGCCTCATAGTTAAATACTATTAAACCATAGAATATTCATATTTTTGTTCAATGAGATTTGGGTCGATACTTCCTCTGTGGCCGGCGAATGGGTCACGCAGGAAAGGAACCCGCGTATGCGAAGTTGGAATGATTATAAGGCGACGTTTGCGACAGATGATGATGTTCATGAGGCTGCCCGTACCGGCAACATGTTGCAGCTGGCCCGGCTGACGAAGCAGAAAGGTGACCTGGATCGCAAAAATGCGAAGGCTATTCCGCTTTGATGCTCGCAGCCTATAACGGCCATCTCGAAGCCACCCGTTACCTCATTTCGATCGGCGCGGACCTGAATTCCACAGACCCGGCTGGCAATAGCATCCTGATGGGTGTGGCCTTCAAAGGACACGCGGACATACTCCAGCTGCTGCTTCGTGCAGGAGCCCATCCTCACCATCGAAATTCTGCCGGGCAGAACGCTCTGCAATTTGCCCAAATGTTTGGACGGTTCGATTGCGTTGAACTTCTGCAGTCTGGCAAGCCCAAGGCCCGCTGGCAGCAGATGGTCACCGCCTGGTTCGGATATATCAACCCTTTTAAGAGAGTGAGGAAAGCCGTATGAAAAAGCCTTTATTGACGACTGCCGGTGGCCATCCCGTGAGCCAGAACCAGCATTCTTTAACAGCTGGTGCGCGTGGACCGGTCCTCCTTCAGGACATGCACCTGATCGAAAAAATCGCTCATTTCAATCGGGAGCGCATCCCGGAGCGGGTGGTCCATGCCAAGGGCTCTGGAGCTTATGGTACATTCACCGTTACGCAGGATATCACTCGTTTCACAAGGGCTGCGGTCTTTGCCGGTGTCGGCAAGCAAACGACGACTTTCCTCCGTTTTTCCACTGTTGCTGGTGAAAAAGGATCGGCAGATACGGATCGTGATCCCCGCGGTTTTGCCCTGAAATTTTATACTGAGGAAGGCATCTGGGATATCGTCGGCAACAACACGCCGGTCTTTTTCGAGCGCGATCCTTTGAAATTCCCGGACTTCATTCACTCGCAGAAACGTGATCCACGCACGGGCTACAAGGATGCGCGCCGTATGTGGGATTACTGGGCTCAGGCGCCGGAAGCCATGCACCAGATCACGATCCTCTTCAGTGTTCGCGGTATCCCGGATGGCTATCGTTATATGAATGGCTATGGCAGTCACACGTTCAGTCTTTGGAATCGTGATGGCGAGCGCTTCTGGGTTAAATTCCACTTTAAATCCATGCAGGGCATTAAAAACCTGCCGCCTGAAAAAGCTGCGATGCTCGCCGGAACGGATCCGGATTATGCCGGACGCGATCTCTTCGAAGCGATTGAAGCGGGGCAGTATCCACGCTGGAAAATGATGGTGCAGATTATGCCCGAGCTGGATGCGGAACAATTGCCTTACAATCCCTTTGATTTAACCAAAGTCTGGCCGCATCTGGATTACCCCATGCATGAAGTAGGCATCCTGGAACTCAATCGCAATCCGGAAAACTTCTTTGCCGAGGTCGAGCAGGCGGCATTTTCGCCTGCAAACGTATCACCGGGAATTGGTTATTCACCTGATAAAATGCTGCAGGCTCGACTGTTTGCTTATCCCGATGCCCAACGGTATCGTCTGGGTGTGAACTTTCAAAGTCTGCCGGTCAACCGGCCTCTCAACGTGGTGACGGCTTACCATCGCGATGGCGGCATGCGCTTCGATGGCAATGGGGGGGGGAATGATAACTACGAACCCAATGGCTTCAACGGACCGGCCCAGAACGAATCCTTTGCCGAGCCTCCGCTGCGGATCCAGGGTGATGCCTTGCGTTATGATGCGCATCGTGAAAACGATGACTTCACGCAGGCCGGCAACCTCTACCGTATTCTCACGGCAGCGGAACGCGAGCGTCTGACCGATAACCTGGCCGCAGCCATGCAAGGCGTGCCTCATGACATTCTTCGCCCGTGTATCGAACACTTTCTGCGCTGTGATCAGGACTATGGACTGAAGATCGCAGCCAAGGTGGGTCTCAAGGTGTAACGCAAACTCCACGTAAAAGACGCCAGGTTCTGAAGCCTGGCGTCTCTTTATGGAAGACGGGCACGTGGTGGTCCACGTGCTGATGCTTGGCAGGGAGAGTGGGAGCTCGACTACTCAGAACGTTCGAGACTGCGTTTGCGTTCACCGCGATAGCGCAGCTCCGGAGTGGGCAAGGCCCCTTCCACAAACTTCTGAGCTCGCACTGAAATATAGGCCGTACCTGTTTCCAGATAGCCGTTCAGCTGATTCAGAGTATTCCGATCAAAGAATTTCAGGAGCGGCTGATCCACCAGATAAAAGTGGGTCAGGGCATCCGCAACCAGTCCATCATAGTGATCGGCATAGGTATCAAAATCCTCGGGACGCGCCACACCCCGACAGCCTTCCTTGCAGCAGGCCAGCGGAATTTCCTCGTCCAGGTTCAGGAGACCATAATCATCCGTGACCTCTTCGCCCGGAGCGATATCACGCAGCGCGATCTCAAAACCGTAGCCAGTCGTCACGGTGTTGGGATTGCAGCAGTGATTCACGTACCGGCCGTGGTCCCAGCTCAGGACGTAGTCGCCCTTGGCATCGATATACGAATATTTTTTTACAATATCCGTATAGGCGGGATTTTTAATCAAGGCGGCGTCGCGCTCGACAATGATCTCGAGCTGATCCCGCACATAAAGCGCCGTGCCTTTCGGGATCAACTTGGTTGCAAAGACACCGTAACCGATCTCTTTGCTAACCCACTTTAACTTGGTGTCGGGGTGTATCATGTAGGCTCTCTCCCACGTTAAAAATGGTCATGGCTTAGGCTTTGCCGCCAAATGACTCGTATCCGGTACTATTGCATCAAGATCGGGAAGGTGGAACGTTATACAATGAAAGGCGCCTCCATCCTTGATTAAGTCGTCTGCCTTCAGAAAAACCGTCTTCAGCCCGAGTTCCTGATAAATCTTTTGAACCTCGACCTCATAGGACGCGTAATACCGCTGGTCGGGGTAGGTGCCTCGACCCGGGTCGGGGTTCTTGTAACTTGGAATGATCACTGTATCGTTTACTATCACAGAATTCGCATAAGTAAAGAAAATATCGTGCACCGGGAGAGGCATGGGCACCCGAACCACCCGGAAGGTTTTGCTCAGATCCTTGGCAATCCGATCCAGCTCGGCTTTTATCTTGGGAATTTTGGCTTTATCGTCGATATCCGTCTCGCCGACGAGGGCCATGGTTCGGTCCTGGATCTCGTTGACCAGGACCGTATCCCTATTGATGAATTTTAAAAACATGTCGACATGTGGATGTGGGATTTGACTCACGACCAGGGTTTTCCGACAGCCGAGCGCCAGTTGAAAAATATCGGCGACGTGCTCACTCAAAGAAAAACCCGGATCCTGTTTGCGATTCGACTCCGGATCATCCCACATCTCCTCGGACACGACACAGGTTTCACCATTTGTCATGAAGTTGCCACCGTCCATGACGATCGGCAGATGCTCGACGCTGGAATTGATGGCCAGGGCGAACTGATGAATCGCGGCATCGTCGTAGCTGTTGCCATCGCGATAGACGAAATCCACAAAACTTGGTGTCGGCGGAAGAAAGGGATAGGCCCGCAGGACCGGAACCGGAAAATAATCACGCAGCCAGGGGCTCTCATGCTCCAGCTGAACCTTGGTAATCGAAGTCAGTTCATGAGGCTTGAAAGGCTTCTTTTTCGCAAAGAGTTCGTCGACCTGGTCTTTGAAAGCAGCCGTCATGAAGATATAGACTTTGGCATTGGCGGCCAGCAGCGCGCGCACCAATTCGATGCCGGATTCCCGGAACAGAATCTGCTCACTGATGGCGACACCGAACATCGGTTCGAATTCAGCCACCGGTCGCGGATGGATCGTTTTATCCATGTTAAGTCGGGGAATTTGGATCTTTTGCGGAGCCCAGTTCTGATAGCCCAGAACAGCAGCGATGGCGAGCAAGCAGGTTGCTGGCAGAAGAAGTTTCTTTTTCATCGTCAGTCGTCGGCGTCCATAAATAGTCCCGTGACGGAAGTAAGGCAACAAGGACTCATGTTGCCCGATTTTATTTGAAATAGATACACTTAATCAGTGGGGGAGGGGCTGGGATTTTACCTTCAGGATAATTCTTCGGGCTTCCTCAGCTCGGCCTGGCAGATAGGGTTCGTCCAGAGGTTCAGTTTCGCCAAGCCCGATGGCCACCACTCGGTTGGGATCGAGGCCAAATTCGTCGATCAATACCTGCCGAACCGTCATGGCTCGTTGATAGGATTCCACTTGATTGCTCTGGCTGTCACCCTTGGGATCGGTGTGTCCTTCGACCAGCAGCAAAGGTGCATGCGCCTTCATGAAAATCTGGGCCTGCTCGAGCAGAAAATTCCGACCCTCCGCCGACAGTTCGAATGTGGTGGGAAGATTTTTCGGATCGATGAAAAGGCGCTCATAAGTCAAAGTTCGATGAGGCAAAATGCGAAGGCTCTGACTGATTTTTATTTCCTGCGGCTCAGCCCGGTCACCGACCATTAATCCAGGTGCCTCGGGATAATAAACGCCGGAGTCTTTGGAGCCGTCCTCGGTAACTTCGGCCAGGGTATAATTTTCGCGGACTTCGGTGGTTTTAAGCAGAGCCGTGGGAATGCCCCGTCGACTCGTTTGCAAAATACTCCCGGGCAAAAGCCCATCACGCTGTCCCCCAGCCAAAAGTGCTATTAGGGATCGGCCTTTCTTTTGAATTTTCACCACAGCTAGTCCAGCTGACGCTTCTTCCACAGCCAAAGTCGGAGCCGGCGAAGGCTCGCAAGATTCAGCCGCCGCTATGACTTCAGGGGCACTGAGTTTCCTGTAGACAACTTCTCCATGACTATGGTTTGTAAGTGCAGCGAGAGACATGCACAAAGCCAATATGATCCAGTTTGTACGGACATTCTTAAGTGCTACCATGGCCACCACACAAGGCTACAGGTCTTTCTGTCTTCCAGGTAAGGGTTCGGCACGGCCCGTCAAAACATTAGACACCTTTTTGCAACTCTCTCAAACTACTGGTGTTTTTCTTAAAGAATCCAGGGGGCGGACGTGAAAGATTTTCTGGATGTCCTGCTTGAACAGATGCAAAAGCCGCGCTCGGCTCAGGACGAAGCCATATACCTGAATCGTCTGAAGTCTCTGGCCACCACGGCCCCGTCCCTTCGAAAAATTACCAGCCGGGGTTCCGGCCTTCCGATCCGCGCCGCGACCGCAAGCGCAGTTCCCGATTCCAGGTTCTTTCAGACAAGACCGGACGTGGAGCTGTTCTTTTATGAACTGAAAAATTCCGAGGCTGAACCGCTTTGGTTTCGTCGGGCCAAGGAGCTGGATTCTCTGCGTGCCTTTGGTCGTTGGGATGCCTTGCCTGGGGAAGCTCAGGTGCTGGAAACCATCGCCATGGGTGCTGACCTTTATAGTTTAAATGTGCGTGATCATGATCCCGCAACGCTGCAATACCTTGCCGAAGTCGGAGTGGACTACGGCGTCCCCGTCCTGCTGCGCTGCGCGAACGAAGAAGAGCTGGCGCGCGCGCTTTTTGTGCAAGCGGAAAGCTGGATCGGTCTTGAAGGTGAGGTGGCCGTTCCTGAACTGTTGGAACTGCCTATTTTTAAGGACCGCAAGGTTCTGTTGCCTTATGGCAACGCGGATGAAAATACCAATCATCAACTCAAACAATTGATCCTTCATTTTGAAATCATAGAGGAGCCCAGGATATGACCGAGCAAAAAGGCAAAGATCTCTACAAGGAATCCGGCGTGGACGTTGCCAAAGGTGATGCCCTGGTGGACTGGCTGCAAAGCCGCAAAGCCGATCAGGTCAGTGGTGGTCAGGTCGTCTCGGGTATCGGTGGTTTCGCCGCGCTCTTCCGTCCCGATTTTTCCGGGATGGAGGATCCGCTCCTCGTCTCCGGAACCGATGGGGTTGGCACCAAAGTTTTGCTCGGCATCGAGCATAACCAACTCGAGGGTCTGGGGATCGATCTCGTCGCCATGTGCGTGAATGATCTTTATACCGTGGGCGGCCGTCCGCTCTTTTTCCTCGACTACTATGCCACCGGAATTTTGGACGAGAATCAGTTCAAGGCCATACTCTCGGGTATTCGCCAAGGCCTGGCGCAATCAAGCGCGGCGCTGCTCGGTGGTGAAACTGCAGAGTTGCCAGGACTCTATGAAAAAGGGCACTTCGACCTTGCCGGATTTGTGGTCGGCGTGGTGGATGGAAAAAAACGCCTCCAGCCGGAGCTGGTCAAGCGCGGCGATAAACTGATTGCTTTGAACGCCAGCGGATTCCATAGCAATGGTTATTCCCTGGTTCGTAAGTGGCTGGCGGAAAAACCGGTCGATCGGACGATGCTTGACCGTATTCTGCAGCCCACCAAAATTTACCATGAGGTGCCGGAGCTTTTAAAGCGGCTGGGATGGGGGCCACTGCACGCCCTGGCTAATATCACAGGCGGCGGCATTTCCGGCAACCTGCCGCGCGTTCTGCCCGAGGGACTGGATGCGCAGATTGATCCGAAAAAAATTCCGACGCCGGATTGGATGCGCGCATTCTATGAAAGCCATGGTGCGAGCTTTGAAGATGTCGAAGGCGTTTTCAATATGGGTGCCGGCATGATCGCCGTGGTGGCTGCCGAGGCCGAAGCGAAGTTTCATCAGATCAGCAAGGAACTGGGCCTCGGATGCGCATCCATCGGTGAAATGATTCCTGGGTCTGGCGAGTCCACTGTTCGTTATCTTTGAGGGGATTGTTTTATGGACGAACTTCCAAGCATACCGTTGCATATTCTCAGCAGCTCGCAGTTTGATCGCCCTTTTCTGGACCATATGTGCCAGTTGACTGATACGATCCGGCGTTTCGATAAATCGAAGGAAGGCCTGATGTATCTGCAGGGGCTCCTTGCCCACCGACGCGCCATGCTTTATTTCACGCAGCCGTCGACGCGCACGTTCCTGTCGTTTCAGACCGCTTGTCAGATCATCGGGATGGGCACGAATGAGATCCGTGATTCCTCGACGAGTTCGGAGCGCAAAGGGGAAAGCATCGAGGATTCCCTGCGCACCTTTTCCAGTTACGTGGACGTCATCATCATGCGGACGCCCGAGCCCGGCCTCTGCGATCGGATCGCCAATCTTCTGGATGAAACCGAGCGGCCGATTCCGATTGTGAATGCCGGATCAGGACCCGATGAGCATCCGACCCAGGCCCTTCTGGATATTTATACATTGAGCCGCAGCTTTGTTCGTCACGGCGGCATCGATGGCAAAACCATCATGATGGTCGGGGATCTGAAGCGCGGTCGTACCATTCGTTCCCTCAGCGGACTGATGAGCAATTATCGCGATGTGAAGATCCTCTTTGTTTCGCCTCCCGAATTTCGGATCAGCGACGATCTGCGTCAGAAGCTTAGGCAGAAGGGGCAGCAATTTGAAGAGACCGATCAGTTCGAGGACGCTTTGCGGGTCGCGGATGCGGTTTATATGACCCGTGTCCAGGACGAGTATGACACCAATGGCGAGTCGAAAAAAGTCGACTATCGCCGCTTCCACCTGAAAGCGGAACATTTGCCGCTCATGAAAACGACCGCCGTGATCATGCACCCCTTGCCGCGTCGCGAGGAATTGGATGTCGCGATCGATAACGATCCGCGCGCCAAATACTGGCGTCAGGAGAGAAACGGCATGTGGACAAGGGTAGCGCTGCTGACTAAGATCTTTGGGGTGGATCGCAAGATCATTCTTCCGGAGCTTTAATGACCAAAGATAGTCTCATCCTGGCCAGCATTTGTATGACCAGCACCGAGGATCGGGAACGCAATATCGAGGAAGCCCTGCATTGGGTGGCGCATGCTGCCGCTCGTGGGGCTGACTGGGTGCTTTTGCCTGAGGTTTTTGCCTATCATGGATCCTATGATCGGATTCATGAAATGGGTGAAGTTGAGGGTGGGACTCTGGGCACCCGGCTGGCTGCGGCTGCGCGTCAGCATAAAATCTGTCTTTTTGCCGGCAGTTTCGGTGAGCAGGCCGCACAGGGCGAACTGAGTGAGGCGGATGTCAAAGGTCGCCTTGGTCATCGGCGGGTGTTCAATACCTGCTTTGTCTTCGATCGTCAGGGTCAACGCGTGGCCAAGTATCGCAAGACGCATCTTTTTAATCTTTACAGTGCCAAGGGCGAAGCGCTTTACTGCGAATCCGATGGATTCATGGCGGGCGATGAACCGATGACGTTTGATCTCGAAGGTTTCCGGGTCGGCCTGGGTATCTGCTATGACCTGCGTTTTCCTGGCTATTTTGAACGCATGGCGAAAGACCAGGCGCTGGATATCATCGTGCTGCCTTCCGCCTTTACCTTGCATACCGGCATGGATCACTGGGAGCTGCTCCTGCGCGCGCGTGCGGTGGAGCAGCAGGCTTATATGTTTGCCTCGAATCAAACGGGAGATCACGGCCGCGGTCGATCATCCTATGGGCATTCCATGATCGTCGATCCCTGGGGTTACGTGCTGGCCAACACAGGCGCTGTGCCTGGTGTGGCCATAGCAGAAGCCCAAAAGGCTCGCATCCAGGCCGTGCGTGATCGACTTCCTGCTCTTCGCAATAGGCGTCCTGAGCTTTATGAGTGACAAGCCCTTTGATTTTCGACTCGTCAATGGCCTGCAGGGTGATCCTGCAGTTTTCGTGCTGTTAAAACGGATGGGCGAAGCTCTGCTGTTTGACCTGGGCTCGATCGAAAACCTCGGTCACCGGGATATGCTGCGGGTCCGGCACGTCTTTGTCTCGCATGCGCACATGGATCATTTTGTGGGTTTTGATCGGCTTTTGCGGGTCAATGTTCCGCATCGGCGTCAGCTCTCGATCTTTGGTCCGGATGATTTTATTGAACGGGTGCGCGCGAAACTCAATTCCTATACGTGGAATCTCATTGAACCCGATCAGATTCGTTTTCTGGTGCATGAGGTCCGCGTCGATGGATCGGTATGGTCGGCGTTGTTAACCAATACAGATAAATTTTCAGCGTCGGCATCCCTGACCGATATCACGCATCATCATTTGGTGACGCTGCGCGATGGATCCCAGGTGGCAGCGGCTCTCATGGAGCATAAGGGGATCATGTCGGTGTCCTATAAACTGGAAGCCCCGGCGATCCTTAAAGTTCGGACTGATAAATTGAAATCCCTTCATCTCAAAGCGGGTCCCTGGCTCGGGGATTTGCAGCATCGGGTGCGAACGGGCCGGGTGCAGGGGGATATCGAAGCGGATGGTCGAACGTTTGCAATTGAAGAGCTGGCCCATGAGTTGATCACCCAGCACAAGGGGCGATCGCTCGTCTACCTTACGGATCTGTCTTTTTCCCCTCGCAATCTTGAGGCTTTAAAGAAGGCTTTTGGTCAGGCTTCAGATGGTATTTCGGAAAGCAGTTTTGCCGATGAAGATCGTTCGCGTGCGGTGGATAAGGCCCACCTGACGAGCCGCCAAAGCGCATTGATCGCTCGCAGTCTCGGCATTCAGCATTTCCATGTTTTTCATGTGTCGGGAATTTATGGTCAGGGTCCCCAGCCTGTGGCCGAAGAAGCGCGCAGCTTCTTTCATGACCTGCCGGGTCCTGGGCCGGAACTCGATCGGGAAATCCAGATCGAGTTGGCGAAGATACAGTCCTAAGGATCAGTGCAGATTGCTTTTGTTCTTGCGGGCGGGTGCTGCGGCGGCTGCAGGACCATTGCTACGAGAGGTTTCAGTTTCGGCTGCGCTTTCATGCAGGAGTTCCTGGAAAGGAACCTGCATTTCCTGAGCAGCTTCATCCAGCGCACCGCGTTCTTCCAGATATTCGCGGAGACGACCCAGAGCAATTTTAAAGGTCTGCTGACGGACCAGCATGGTGTTCACTTCCTGGCGAAGTTTCACAACTTCGAGCCCAAGGTCGCGGAGATGGCTTTCCATCTGTTCCATACGCTGGTTGCCATCGAGGGGTTCGGCAGGGGTTCCTTCCTGCTCGACCGACTTACTGAAAAGTTTGAGCACCATGATATCCCTCCTTGGGGCGTTTTGTAAGGCTACCTGCCTTGCTTTTGCATGTTCAGCTTATTTGGGGCGTTTCCGCCCCTCGTCATCCCGCTTGCGGGATCAGCTGGTTTTGGCGCGTTTTTCCAGATTGTACTTTTGCACCTTGGTGATCAATCCCGCCCGGCTGATGCCAAGTTCCTTGGCCAGCTTGGATTTATTCCAACCCGTGCGTTCTAGACCTTCCAGGATCATCTGCTTTTCCATGACCTCGAGCGAATCCTTCAGGTTGCCGTTGACGCGCAGGCCTGGGAATTTTTTCTTGGTGCTTTCCTTGATCCGCTGTGACAGCTGCTCGGAATTGATTTCCTTCAGCTCACCGGCCAGGACGCAAAGGCGCTCAATTTCATTTTCCAGCTCGCGGACGTTACCGGGCCAGTCATGATCCATCAGGCGCTCCAGGCATTCCTGCTTCACCAGCTTCTTGGGCGTGTTGCTGGTCTTGGAAAATTTGGTCAGGAAGTGATCGGCCAGGAGAACGATATCGTCCTTGCGGTCGCGCAGGGGCGGAACCACAACGTTGATGACGTTCAAGCGATAGTAAAGGTCTTCGCGGAACTCGCCGTGCTTGACCATCTCGATCAGGTTACGGTTGGTCGCAGCGAGAACACGGACGTTACCGCGTTTCACTTCAGTCGAACCCACCGGCGTAAAGGTGCCTTCCTGAAGAACCCGCAGCAATTTCACCTGCATCTGCATGGAGGTATCACCGATCTCATCGAGGAAGAGCGTACCGCCATCGGCGGCTTCGAAGAGACCTTTTTTGTCTTTCACAGCGCCGGTAAAAGCACCCTTCATGTGACCGAAGAGTTCAGATTCCAAAAGGTTTTCGTTGAATGCACCGCAGTTCACAACCAGGAAGCGCTTGTTCTTACGCTTGGAGTTGTAATGCAGAGCCTTGGCGATCAGTTCCTTACCAGTACCGTTTTCACCTTGGATCAAAACGGTGGTCTCGGAATCGCACACGCGCTCCAGCAGGCGATAGAGTTCCTGCATGGCCATGGATTTGCCAATCATCCGGTCGAAGCCATAACGCTGACCGAGTTCCTTGGAGAGCTCGCTGACCTTGCTCTTTTCATCGTCGAGATAACGGTGCATGACCAGAATCTCATCGACCACGAGGTTAATGAGTTCTGTTAGATAATGGAGTTCCTTGGTGGACAGCACCGGGAGGTCCTCGACCTTGCCAATGAGGTCCTTGCGCTCGGGGAAGTCACGTTCCAGATAGTTACAGATCTGGATCTTTTGGGCAGCTGCCGAGTCTTCGCAGATGAAGCCGTCGCCAAACACGGTCCCGAGGAACTCGCCTTTGACGTTAATTGGTACCGAAATCACCGAAAAACCGGTCGGATCGATCGAAACGCGCGATTTTTTGCCATGCATCGACTCAACAGTCGTTTTTCTGGCTGTTTCCAGGCGCTTGGAGAAGCCCTTGGCATCAGCAACGATGGCCTGACAGATAGGGTTCAGCGGATTGAAGAACTTGCCTTCCGGCACCCCTCGCAGGAAGCCCTTTTTATCCGTGAAGTTGATTTGAACGCGCCACCATTTGCCGACGATTTCCTTCAGCTTTCTGATGACGTGCATCTTATCAAAGTCTTCCCAACGGACAGATTCCTGGCTCATACGCAAAGCTCCCGAAAAGTACTGATTTTTGCAGTGTCCATGGACTTCGCAATCAAAGTACGTATCGGCTCGAGCGGCCAAAACCTTTACATCGTTTCCCGTTGGAATTTTAAGGGCTTGGAAAAAAGTGCCGGATAGCTGGGCAGTGACTGCCCAGCTCCTGTTCAACCATGATGCCTAACTGTAAAGTTGCCTTGGCGGGAAAAGGTAAAGATTTTAGGATCGTTAGTTTTGCTCACGGGGTTTTTAAAAGCAAACTGTGTGTTATTCCCGTCAATGTAAAAAATTTGGACCTCTTCAACGAATTTCTTGACGTCTGAGACTTTGACAAAGATCGACGAGACGTCGGTGCCTTCGGGCTGCTGGGGGACCAGGATGGCCTCGGTATGCCCCCCTTTGGATTTGATATCCTTCACCTTGTAACGGCTGAGGAGGGCCCTTGGATCCAGCACCAGGTTCACCACCTCATGCAGCTCCCGAGCGAGGCTGGCATTGGTGTTGTAGTTGTTGACCAGACGGTCCTTCTCGCGATAATGAGTCAGTTTCTCGCCATTAAAGTAGTACTCTTCAAGGCCGCTTTTGCCTTCCGTGAAATTCCAGCGAAACATCCCGGGCTTGGAAAAGTAAGCGTTGCCGCTGCGAATCGTGGAGCGATCGCGCAACTTCTTGTAGGTCGTCTGCGAAAAGTCCACCGACAGATGCTCGACGGTAGAGAAGATTTCTGCATATTTATCCTGAAGTTTCGGCTCCGCAGCCTTTGCAGCAGGAAGGGTCGTCAGACTCAGAACCAGGAACAATGCGACTCGAATCACAGAACCTCCTTATGGGCATAGGCTTGAACACGTTGCAAAAGTCCCAGCAAAGCCACGTGACAACTCGCGGCACGAATCTCTTCACGCGATCCTGGGAGCTGAAGGGCCTGGACTGTGGTGCCATCAGGGGTGGACCAGCCAAAGCAGACGAGGCCCACCGGTTTCTCCGGGCTTCCGCCACCCGGTCCGGCCACGCCGGTAATCGAGCAGCTGAAATGCGACTGAAACAGTCGCTGGACGGCTGACGCCAGGCTGCTGGCCGTTTCCGTGGACACGGCTCCAAATCGCTTCAGCGTCTCGTCCGGGACGCCAAGGACCCGGGACTTGATGCTGTTCGCGTAGGCATTCACGCCACCCAGAAAAAATCCCGAACTGCCAGGCCTGTGCGTGAGCAAAGCCGACAGCAGCCCACCTGTACAACTTTCTGCAGTGGCCATGAGGAATTGATGAGACAGACAGATGTCCTGCAACTCGCGCAGGGGTTCTTCAAAAATCACATGATCGATGGCAAACACTTATGTACTCTCTCTTTTAACTGGCCGGGACAGCCAGACACAGGTATATTCCCACTTTATTCTATAAAAGACCGTAAAAAAGTGTAGCGGTAGGGTCACCGGGAAAATATGAAATTTTGACTTGGAGGTCACGCGGTCATGAGCCACGCTTGGTTGCAGCACTATCCCGAAATCGTCAAACCGACGATCGAATTATCCGAGGGGACTCATATCGCCTCTGTGATCGAAGATACCTGTCAGAAATACAGCTCAAAAATCGCTCTGACCTGTATGGGCGCAGATCTGACTTTTCGGCAATTTGATCGATTGGCAAACGACTTCGCCTCGTATCTGCAAAATGAGATCGGCCTTCGCAAAGGCGATCGTTTTGCAATTATGCTGCCCAATGTCATTCAGTTTCCTATCGCCCTTTATGCCGCGACCAAAATCGGTGTGATCTGTGTGAATACCAACCCGCTTTATACCGCGCGGGAAATGAAGCATCAGTTTCATGATTCCGGGTCCAAGGCTCTCATCATTCTCGATATGTTCCTCGACAAGCTCGAAGAAATTCTCAAGGAAACCGACATTCAAACGGTGATCGTGACCAGTATCGGCGATCAGCTGCCAGCCTGGAAGGGAGCCTTGGTCAATACTGTTTTGCGTTTGAAGGGACAGATTCCCAAGCATAATCTGACCGTCGTCCCCTTCAAAGAGGCTCTGCGCCTTGGGTCAGGAAAAGGGCATACGAAGCCGCAGATCAAGCTGGAAGATATCGCGGTGCTGCAATACACCGGCGGGACCACAGGTCTCTCCAAAGGTGCGATGCTCACCCATCGGAACGTTGTGGCAAACATGATGCAGATTCAGGAATGGTCGAAGCCCTATGTGGCTAAAGGTGACGAGACCATCCTCACGGCTTTGCCGCTCTACCATATTTTTGCGCTGACGGTAAACTTCCTGGCATTTTTAAACCTCGGCGGTCGCATGATCCTCTTGCCGAAGCCTGTGCCGATAGAAAACACCGCCAAGATTTTTGCCAAGTATCGCATCACGGTGATGACCGGTGTGAATACCCTTTATAACGCCTTGAATAATTGTCCGCAGTTCCGCACCCTCGCGCCTAAAACTTTGAAGGTGGCTCTTGCCGGTGGTACGGCTCTGCAGTCGGCGGTTGCGTCGGAATTTCAACGCATTACAGGCACCCGGGTTCTGGAAGGTTTTGGTTTAACGGAAGCCTCGCCGGTGACGCACTGTAACCCCATGCATATCGATTGCCCGTCGAACTCCATCGGCCTGCCCTTACCCTCGACCGATGCTCGGATTGTGGATGACAATGGCAAGGACGTGCCCCTGGGCGAGCCCGGTGAATTGATTGTCAAAGGCCCCCAGGTGATGCTGGGTTACTGGAACCGTGAAGACGAAACGGCCAATTCCATTCGCGATGGCTGGCTCTATACGGGCGATGTGGCGAAGATGGATGAACGTGGCTTTTTCTACATCGTCGATCGTAAGAAAGATATGGTCCTGGTCTCGGGCTTCAACGTTTACCCGAATGAGATCGAAGAAGTTCTGGCCATGCATCCTAAAGTGATGGAAGCGGCCGTGATCGGCATTCCGGATGATACCTCCGGTGAAGCGGTCAAAGCTTTTGTTGTGAAGAAGGATGATACGCTGACTGAGGCTGAGTTGCGCGAATGGTGCGAGAAGAACCTGACCGGTTATAAACGCCCCAGGCACTATTCGTTCGAGAAGGAACTGCCGAAAACCAACGTTGGCAAGATCCTTCGCCGTAAACTCAGGACGGGGACTTGATCCACTGCGGATGCTGTCGGACCTGACCCAAAAACCAGGGAATCAGGCCGGCGTCTAAATTCTCCGGATAGGGCCGATCACTGCGTTCCCACCGACCAAACCAGGTTTGATCCAGCAGTTCCCTTTGAAAGGAATTGATCTGGGCCATACGCGGTGACAGCGCGATCGTGGTATCCGCTTTTGCGGCCGAAGGTCGGCCTTTGGCCAAAGTAAATCCAGCCGCCAGGAGCGAAGCGCGCACCGGGGTCGAAGCCGAATAGGTGAAGACTTCCGCCGCTTCGTGACCACAGTAGTGATAAAGTTTTTGAAAGGCTTCCAGGGACCAAAGCGGCCCGTTGGTTTTAGCCGAGAATGGATCATAGAAAACAATCTGCGGTGCCGGGGCTTCCGCCATGAGCGCCTGGGCGTCACCTTCCCAAAGCTTCCAGACGAGACGGCCATCGGCACTGCTCCAGGACCTCTCCTTCAAAAGACGCGAAGGTCCGCTGTGCCAGAGATGTTTGAAGCGCAGCAAATGATCGAGCGCCAGGCGCAAGGAATCAAGATCGTTTTCAAAACTATGAATATGCAAGGGCTTGAGGCCCGTGTGGCCGTCGGCTAAAAGCCCTTCATACACGCGAATGGCTGCCATCGCATTGTGCGCCGCACCCAAACCCACATCCCAAAGAACCAACGGTTCGGCGCCACCTTCCCGGAGTCGATGACTCAGATGGGATTGCTCCGCATAAAGAAGTCGCGCTTCCTCATCCGGATGGACAAAGGAATGCATGACCTCGCCGCTGGAGCGCTGACCAATACTGAAAAAACCCTGGGGCGATTCGATCAGCCGGTAATCCCCACGCTGCCGCGACGCTTCTTTGGGCTTACGTTTGGGCTTGGTGGGCTTCGCCGGGAAATCCCGATCGCGGATGACCAGGACCTCGCGTTGCTCGCGATAAAAAGCGGCAAAGGTATCGTTCATGATATGCTCACGCATCCGGCGCATGAGGTCCTGATAAAAATGCAGATTATGAATGGAAAGAAGCTGCGATCCCAAGCCTTCGCTGGCTTTGCAAAGGTGATGAATGTAGGCCCTTGAATAGCGCTGGCAGGTATAGCAGCTGCAGTTCGGGTCCACTTTTTCTTCACCGAACTTATAAACGCCACGTTCCAACCGCAGCTGACCGAGCGTGGTATAGGCGACGCTTTGCTGGGCATGCGCTGTGGGAATGATGCAATCGAACATATCCACGCCGCGATGCACGGCTTCCAAAAGGTCAATGGGCGTTCCCACACCCATCAGATAGCGCGGCAGATGCTCGGGCAGAAGACTGGCCGTCAGCTCGCAGAAATCCTCGCGCTCGGCTTTGGTTTCCCCAACCGCCAGGCCACCAATAGCGAAACCGTCAAACGGCATCTCGCAAAGAGTGGCAGCACTTTGCCGACGCAGATCCTCATAACAGGCGCCTTGCACAATGCCGAACATCGATTGGGGCGAATCTCCCCGCGCGATGAGACTGCGTTTGGCCCAACGATGCGTGAGTTCCATCGCCTCCTTGGCCACTTGATAATCGGATGTGGAGGGCACGCATTGATCCAGCACCATCATGATATCGCTGCCGATGGAGCGCTGCATACTGATGCTGCGTTCGGGAGTCAGAAGATGTTCGGTGCCATCCACGTAGCTGCGAAAGCGAGCCCCATCTTCGCCCATGACGCGGGCATTCGGCAGCGAGAAGATTTGAAATCCACCGGAATCAGTCAGGAACGATTTATCCCAGCTCGTGAATTTATGAATACCACCCATGCGTTCGAACACAGCCGCACCGGGTCTCAGCATCAAATGATAGGTATTGGCGAGAAGAATATTGGCACCGGTTGCCGCCAGTTCCTCGGGCTTGACACCTTTCACCGTGGCCTGGGTGCCCACAGGCATAAAGATAGGTGTCTGCACTTCGCTGTGCAGAGTTTGAAAGCGGCAGGCGCGGGCGTGAGATCCTGAAGCCTTGGCTTCAACGCGGAAATTCAAACGAGTCATGGCGGGTGACCTATAAATGTTGACTTGGGCAAAAGCCGGGACCCTGGGTTATACCCAATGGCGCAGAGCGGGGCAATGACCTTCCTCAGAGGAAGTCGTGGGAATTTAAAGCGGCAATGTGACGTGTTTTGGGGATCAATTAATTTGGATCACGAGTTCCATCGGCTTGCGATTTCGGATGTAGTTGAAGGTCGCGCTGGAGGCGGCCTTAAGCTGACTTAGCGCTTTGATGGCCAAAGCCGCATCATTGATGGGCTGCTCGTTGATATGCGTGATGATGTCACCGTTTTTCAGGCCGGCCACATCAAAGATACTGCCTTGATCGATTTCGAGAAGCTGAAAGCCCATCAGGCGACCGTTTTCCACGTGGGGCACAGCCGCGGCCTGCATCAGAATCTTGTTCAGATTTTCCCCGACCAGATTGTCCTTGAGACTGCGGGTTACTTTAAGAGTATTGCCCTGGCGCTCGATGCCATCCGCCTGACCCAGGTTTTCAGCTACGTTGCTCTGGGGCGTGCCTTTGACTTCGGTAGGCGTCTCATCGCCGACGCTGAGTTCGTAGAATTTGCTGTTATAGGAAAAGGTTACGGTTTTACGGAAGATTTTTTCAATCCGACAGCCGGCGGCAATATCCTGGCCTTCGCGGAAAGCGGCAACCCGACCGCTGGGCTTTTGTTTGATCAGGGCCACACCCTTTTGATTCTGGCTGCTGGCGATCACGCCGAGGACGTTATAATCAAAGGGGTTTCCCTGGGCAAGGGAGGCCCCGCATAGCAGTGATAGGAGGATCCAGAATCGGGCAAACATACTCATGACCACAACCTTTCCCATATCCGAACAACAGGGGGAACCACACAGAAGACCGCTCTTCAAACCTATCGGAGCAAGGCTCGTGCCGATTCACTGGGCATGTGTTTTGAGGGCCATGTGTTTGAAAATGCAGGGGAAAGATTGAGGTAAGATTCTTCACTTACTGTCAGCAGAGGCGACACAGGTCGCCCTTTTCATGCTTCAGAACAAAGGGCAAGGGGGTGGGTCACACCCCCTTGGTTTCCTTAGCCGCGGAGCAACTGGAGCACGAGTTCAGGTGCTGAGTTGGCGTGAGCAAGAACGGAGGCACCAGCCTGTTCCAGAATCTTGTTCTGGGTGAAGCGGGCGGTTTCTGCCGCGAAATCCACATCACGGATCCGGCTGTTGGCAGCGTTCAAGTTTTCATTGGTCACATCGATGTTCGAGATCGCGGAGTTCAAGCGTGATTGAACGGAACCCAGCGAAGCGCGGTAACCGGCGACTTCGTTAATGGCCGTATCGATCACGTTGAAAAGCGCATCCGTTCCATCTGGACTCAGGTCAGCCGCGCCGCCTTCAGGATCATCAGGAACCACTTTCAAACCGCCGTTCACCACTTTGTCCAGAGCTTCGTTCAGAGCGCTCAGCTCTTCCAGGTTGATCGTCACAATATCCGGATCGTTTTCAGGGTCGATATCGGGGGCCGAACCATCGACATCAGCGCGGTTGGACGAACCGACGAAGATACGCATGGCGGTGTTGTCACTGGATTCCAGAACCTTGCGGCCGTTGAATTCCGTTGTTTTCATGATACGACCGACTTCGTCGCGAAGCTGCTGGAATTCACGGTCGAGGAATTCACGCTCGCGGTTACCGATGGTGTCCGATGCGGCCTGGGATCCCAGCTGACGCATACGGAGCATGACGTTGGTCATCTCATTCAGACCACCTTCGGCCACTTGAATGTAGCTGATACCATCGTTCGCGTTGCGTTTTGCAACATCCATGCTGGCGATACGGGAACGAATCCGCTCCGACACAGCAAGTCCGGCTGCATCATCGGCTGATTTGTTGATTCGGTGACCGGACGACAAGCGCTCGATAGACGACGCGACTTCGCGACGGCTATCCGAGAGCTTTTTCTGTGCGATCAAAGATTCCACATTGGTTTTTACACGAATACCCATAACGAAAACCTCCTTGTTGAAAAGCCTTTTAAAACCCTAAAAATTAACGCAGCAGCTGCAGAGCCATCTCTGGCTTGGCATTAGCCTGCGTAAGAACCGAGATTGAAGACGCCTGGAGAACTTTGGTTTGCGTGAGCTTCGAGGTCTCTTCCGCAAAATCCACGTCGCGGATGCGACTGTTGGCAGTGGTGAGATTCTCCGTTTGGATGCCGAGGTTGTTCACGGCTGTATCCAGACGGCTTTGAATGGAACCGAGCGTGGCGCGTTCGCCACTGAGGCGGGTGAGGGCATTGTCGATGACGTTGAGTTTGTCGGTGATATCTTCGCGGGACACAGGGTCACTGCCGTCGATTTCCATGGGTCCAATTTCTGCACCCTTACCGAGGCCGAGCTGTTCTGAGTTGAATGTTTTCAACCCTTCAAGGCCGATCGAAATGGTATCGATGTTGGCCTCGGGCGCACTGGCATTCACGCCTACCTGGATGATCAGACGATCTTTTTGGTTGGGATCAAAAAGTTTGAGGGAATTGAATTCCGTCGTGCTCGAGATCCGATCAATCTCATCCACCAGCTGGGTATATTCGCGGTTCAGATAACCACGTTCGATATCCCCGATGGTGTCCGAGGCCGATTGCACGGTGAGTTCGCGCAGGCGGATCATGATGTTGCCGACTTCGTTCAGAGAGCCTTCTGCAATTTGCACCATCGACACGGCGTCAGATGCGTTGCGTTTGGCTTGATTGAGGCCGCGGACCTTGGCTCGTAAGCCTTCAGAAACCGCCAGTCCAGCCGCATCATCCGAAGATTTATTGATGCGAAAGCCGGACGCCAGTTTTTCAATACTGCGGTCCATTTCATTCGAATTGGTTTGAGCGTGGCGCTGAGCTATAAGTGAAGACACATTGGTGGCTATGCGCAGACCCATACTTTCCTCCTTGAAAAGTGCCAAGCCCGTACCTGGGCTGGGAGAAGCGTCGCAACTTGCAAAAGAACCATCGGGAGTTTGGAATTTTCCTTAAAAGCGGTCCTGACGTTTGCGGTTTCGGGGGGTTCGAGCCGAGGGGGTAAAACTCATAAAAATCAATGAGTTATGATGATGGTCGGATGGGGATTATTTCGTACAAGTAAGAAATTATTTAAGAAAACGAGCTTTTTTCATGAAAGATCAAAAGCCAGAACGCACGGAACTCCATACCGTACAGGCAGATCTTGCGACGCAATTGCAGGGTGTTGGGGGACCAGATAAGGTTTGGGTGGCGTGCTCAGGTGGGCTGGATAGCAGTGTTTTGCTCTTTCTTTTGAACGAGCTGCAGCGAAAGGTGGGAACATTCGAGCTGGGTGTTCTGCATGTGAACTATGCACTCCGGGGCGCGGAGTCGGATCGTGATGAAAACCTGGTCCGCGAGGCCGCAGAAAAATATGGCCGTGAACTGCGGGTTCTTAAGATCGACCCCAAGCAACATCCCCTACAGAAGACAGGAATTCAGGAATGGGCTCGCACCATTCGTTACGAATGGTTCATGGAGCAGCGAGGACCGCGCGATTGGATTGCCATGGCTCATCATCGGAATGATTGGGTCGAAACTATTTTTGCCCGACTGTGTCGCGGCCATAGTTTAATGGCAGTGTCAGGTATGCAAATTCTACATGAACAAATCTGGCGGCCTCTCCTCCATTACACGCAGCACCAGCTGGAAGCTTGGGGGCAGGAGTACGGCATCGCTTTTGGTGAAGACAGTTCCAACCAGGGTCTTGATTATACCCGCAACCGCTTGCGGCATAAGATTTTGCCGGAACTCGAAACGCTGTTTCCAGGACTGGCGCAAAATATCTGGCTGCATGCGCAAGATTTGCAGGACTGCCTTGGCTTTGTTCAATATCAATATCCCGATATGGTTTTCGAGGACACTTTGCGTTTGAATGAGCTGCAGGCAAGGCCTTCCTTTCTGGCTCGACATGAAATTGGTCGGTACCTTGCTCTTCACTACCCCGGGGTGCACGTATCGCGTGATTTGCTGCTGACCATTCATGAGGCCATGGTCCAGGGAAAGGCCTGGACGGGAATGCTGGGTCCTGGGACACAAGCCGTTTGCCGGGATGGTGTTTTGTCGATTGTTCGCAATCAAATGCCCGTGAGTGAACGCTGGCAACAGTTTCGGGCGGCCTTGCTCGACGAAAGTTGGGATATTTGGCCGCCAGCTGCGCCATGAAGAGTTAGGCTGACAAAAAATGTCGCCGCACCCTTTGTCAATGCCTGCTAGACTGGAATCTGAGCGGACTTGAATTCTTGAAAGTGCTTGTTGCTTGAAGGAAGACACAGGATCGCTAATAATGAATAAATGCAGGAAAGACTCGAGCCCAAAACCGGTCATCGTTACAGACTATTTATCATCGAAGCTTCCGAATAATATGGCGTGGGTAAGCATCGTAGCTTAGTGTAGCGATGTAAGTTTTAGTTCCAATTTAAACAGCCGCATGTAAAAACAGGTAGCATGTCGGCTCGTCAGTTTCTTAAAGCTGAAGTGTGCCTGATAGCCCCAGATGAGGAGAGCGAGATCCATGTCTAAAGCCAAAAAACCGAACCAGCAGATGAAGTTTACGCTGATGCTTGTTGGTTTGGTTCTACTCTTCATCATGTTCAACATGATGTCCCCCCAACAAGCCGAAGACCAGAACATGAAATTCGCGGATTTCATGGAAGCGGTCGACAAAAATGAGATTGCCGATGTGACCTTCCGCGGCAACAACGAAATCATCGCGGTCAAGAAAGACGGCACGCCCTACAAAGTACAGGCGGCTACCGACGCCGCGTTGCGCGACGAATTGCGTAACAAGAAGGTTCGGGTCAATTATGAACAAGCCGAAAATGAAGGCGGCAGTATGTGGAAGTCGTCTCTGATTTTCCAACTGGTTCCCATCGTCATCATCCTCGTGTTCCTGATTATTCTGATGCGTCAGCTGCAAGTGGGTGGCGGCAAGGCCATGTCCTTCGGGAAAAGCCGGGCCAAGCTGCTGAACGAAAACCAAACCAAAATCACCTTCGAAGACGTCGCAGGCATCGAGGAAGCGAAAAACGAACTCGAAGAGATCGTCGACTTCCTGAAAGACCCCAAGAAGTTCACTCGTCTTGGCGGACGTATTCCCAAGGGTGTGCTCCTGGTGGGCCCTCCCGGTACCGGTAAAACGATTCTGGCCAAAGCCATTGCCGGTGAGGCTGGTGTTCCCTTCTTCTCCATCTCCGGCTCTGACTTCGTCGAGATGTTCGTGGGTGTTGGTGCCAGCCGCGTTCGTGACCTCTTCGAACAAGCGAAAAAGCAGGCTCCCTGTATTATCTTTATTGATGAAATCGATGCTGTGGGTCGTCAGCGCGGGGCCGGACTCGGCGGCGGTCATGACGAACGCGAGCAAACTCTGAACCAGCTCCTCGTTGAAATGGATGGATTTGAAACCAACGAAGGCGTGATTCTGATCGCAGCGACCAACCGGGCTGATGTTCTGGATCCGGCGCTGCTGCGTCCCGGTCGATTCGATCGCCGGGTGCACGTGCCGAAGCCTGACGTTCGCGGTCGCCGCGGTATCCTGAAGGTTCATACCCGTAAAACGCCCATGTCGGCTGATGTTGATTTGGATATCCTGGCCCAGGGAACTTCAGGTTTCTCGGGTGCTGACCTGGCCAACCTTGTGAACGAAGCCGCTCTGCTGGCTGCTCGTCAGGACGCCAAGACTGTTTCGATGATGCACTTTGAATCCGCCAAAGACAAAGTCATGATGGGTCCTGAGCGTAAGAGTATGATCATCAGCGAAGAGGAAAAGAAAAATACAGCGTTCCACGAAGCGGGTCACTGTATTGTTTCGAAAGTGCTGCCCTACTCGGATCCGGTTCATAAGATCACGATCATTCCACGTGGCTATGCCCTGGGTATGACGGTTTATCTGCCGACCGAAGACAAGCTTTCCGTATCGCGCGAGTATGCGGAAGCCCGTATTGCGACCGCGATGGGTGGCCGTGCCGCGGAACAAATCATCTTTAACGTGCTCTCAACCGGCGCTGGCAGTGATATTCAGCAGGCCACGGACATGGCCCGCAAGATGGTTTGCCAATGGGGTATGAGTGAGAAACTCGGACCCATCGCCTGGGCCGCTCCTGACCATGAGGTCTTCATGGGACGCGATTTTGGTGGCCGTGAAGGGTTCTCGCAAAAAATCATGGAAGAGATTGATAGCGAGGTGAAGCGGATCGTCAACGGTGGTTATGAACTCGCCGTCAAGATCCTTAAAGAACGCCGCTCCGCTCTTGAAAACATGGCCGATGCTCTTTTGATCCGGGAAACTCTGGAATCGTCGGACATCGAAAACATCATGAATGGCCAGATCATCATTTCGGATGACGAGCGGGAAAAATACAAGGAACGGGTTCAGCGCGAAAAACAGCTGATGAGCGGAAAGACCTCGCAGAAAGTGGCCAAAGGCCGCGATGCCAGCGATAAACCGGAAGCCGATTCACCGACGCCTATTGAACCCTTGCCCCTGGGAACCTGATCCCGCAAGGAGGGCGCTTTGAGTTGAATCCAGCGGCGCGCACTTTAATTATCGGGGTTATCAACGTAACCCCGGATTCTTTTTCTGATGGTGGAACTTTTCTGGATCCTGAAAAGGCGGTGGCTCACGCCTGGGATCTGGTGGATGACGGAGCGGACGTCATCGATATCGGCGCAGAATCGACCCGTCCTGGGTCGGCACCCGTCGATGCGGATGAGGAGTGGCGCAGACTTGAGCCAGTTCTGGCCGCCCTCGCCGACCAAAGACCCAAGGCACGCATCAGCCTCGATACATACAAACCCATGACGATGCGCCGTGCTTTGGATTACCCGGTCGATATTATCAATGATATAAGCGGTGTTGCAGATCGCCGGACTCTGGAAACCCTTGCCAAGCGTGGCCTCATCTACTGGGCTATGCACATGCATCGCGATCCGGCGAACATGCATAAGGACCCCCTCGATGGAGCCGATGCCCTGCGTGAGGTGGCTGCGTTTTATGACAAGACGCAGACGGCGCTCATGGAAGCAGGATTTGCCAAGGACCATATCTGGCTGGACCCAGGGGTGGGTTTTGGCAAAACCGATCGGGCCAACGTGCAGGTTATCCAGCAGGCGCTGGCGGAAGCTTCGCGTTTTGAAATCGTGCTTGGCGTCTCGCGGAAGTCGTTCATCGGCCGTCTGCTGGGGATCACGGATCCCAAGGAGCGTGATGCCCCTTCCAAGATGCTGGAGTTGAGTTTTCTCTTTGCCGGGGTACGCGGGATTCGAACGCATGATGTGGCGCGTTTGCGGGCCCTTCGGGACCTGACAATGTGAAAGACTTGATCGTGTGAACGATTCCGTGGCGTGGACGATTCGGTGGCGTGAACGATTCGGTGGTGTGAACGATGTCGGAACTCTACAACAAGCTGGGCCATTGGGCATTGATCGATATCGCGATCATCGCGATGATCATCTATCGCCTTTTGCTGCTCATCCGTGGAACACGGGCCATGCAGATGGTGCTTGGAATTCTGATGACCATCGGCTTTGCCTTCTTCATCTCCCAGGTCTATCCTCTGACAACTTTGAAATGGCTGATGGACAAGTTCTATTCGTCCATCATCATCATTATCGTGATTCTGTTTCAGGAAGATATCCGGCGCGTTTTAAGCCGTATGGGCAAGAAAACCGTCTTTCCCACCCAGGAGCAGGCCTCATCACGCCAGGTCCTGGATGATATTGCGCGCGCAGCGACAGGGCTGGCGGGCAAGAAAATCGGGGCTTTGATTGTGATTGAACGCAACATCATCCTCAGCCGCTATGTGGATATCGGGGTTTTGATCGACGGGCGCATCAGCAAGGAACTTCTGGTTTCCATCTTTCACCCAACCTCGCCCATTCATGACGGTGCGGTCATCATTCAACAAGGCCGCATCGCTGCAGCAGGTTGCTTTTTACCCCTGACCCGGGACGAAGATGTGGATCCCAACTTTGGGACCAGGCATCGCGCCGCCATCGGCATCAGCCAGGAAACCGACGCCCTGGCTCTGGCTGTCTCCGAGGAAACGTCGACCATTTCTTTGATGGTGGATGGCCGGGTGTCCCGCAATCTGGATGGCAAGGAATTGCGCCGTCTGCTGAAAGACTCCCTCAATACCGAAACTGAAGAAACGGAAAGCCCGGCCCATACCAAAACGCCTTGGGCGGAGCGTGTGCGTTCGTTTTTTAATCGAGGGGGGAGCAAATGATTCGTGCCCTTCTCAATCGCACCGTGCGCCTGATCTTTCATAACTTCGGTTATAAGATCCTTTCGCTGTTTTTAGCTGTCATCGTTTGGGCCATTATCCAGGGCGAGCAGGTCCAGGAAGTCAGCCGTGAGGTCCTCGTGGCCATTCATGTGGCGCCTGAATACGGCATTCGTGGTGAACTGGTGCGGGTCAAGGCCGCAACCGTGCGGGGACCGCAGGCCTGGCTCCTGGAAGTTCCGAAAAAACTGACCGCGGACATCTATATTCCGACGGGCAAAGTCGGACGCTACCGTCTGCGCCTCAGCAAGGACGACATTAAAAACCTCAATGAACGGCTGGAAATCATTATCCACGAACCTTATCTCGACCTGTTCGTGGATCGCGTGATGGAACGCATTATTCCGGTCAAGGAAGCGATTCATGGCACGCCTGCAGACGGTTACATCATTGAAAAAGTGAATATCGAACCCAAATCGATCACGGTCAAAGGCATACGGAATGATCTTTTGAAACTTCGCTATGTTTATACCGAGCCGATCGACGTCAGCGGTTTCCAGGAAAGCCGGGTGCTCGACGTCAGATTGGTATCACCAGGCCTTGGCGCCGACGCCCTCTCCACCGATATGGTGCGCGTGGCCTTGCAGGTCGGTGACAGCAAAATCAACAAACGTTTCGGCAATATACCGGTTGAAATCATCGGTGCGGATCAGGGTGCCACGGTCAAACCGCAGTTTGTTTCCATTATGGTGCAGGGCGTGCCTGGCGTCCTCAACTTTCTGAAACGCAGTGATTTCCGTGCCTTTGTTGAAGTCAGGGGCCTTGGACCCGGACGCTACGAGCAGGATATTCGGGTCAAAATTCCCGCTGATACAGCCCTGATTGAAACCTTCCCCGAAAAAGGGATCGTTGCGATCGGCAAGGACTGAACTTTCCTTGCCTCATAAAATCGTCTAGTCTGAGACCCTAACGATTTTATGAGCTAAGGATACAAGAGTGGGCAAATATTTTGGCACAGATGGCATTCGTGGCAAAGCCAACGTATCTCCGATGTCACCCGATTTTGTTCTGCGTTTAGGTCAGGCCATCGGCTTGCATTTTCGCAACGCCTATCCCCATCCCAAAATTCTGATCGGCAAGGACACGCGCCGCAGCGGCTATATGCTGGAACAGGCTCTCTCCGCTGGGATTTGCAGTGTCGGCGTCGACGTACAATTTCTTGGGCCTTTGCCCACGCCTGGTATCGCTTACCTCACCCGGGGCATGCGGGCCTGTGCCGGCATTGTGATTTCCGCCTCGCACAATCCCTATGATGATAACGGCATCAAGATTTTCAGTGAAAACGGCTATAAACTGCCGGATGAAATTGAAAACAAACTTGAAGAAATGGTCGATAATCCCGGTGTTGAAACCTTTCCCACGGGTATTCACATCGGTCGCGCCAAACGCATCGATGATGCTGTGGGTCAGTACGCAGTGTTTCTCAAGGAACAATTTCCCAAGCATCTGAAACTCGACGGCCTGCGCATTGTGATCGATTGCGCGAACGGGGCCGCTTATAAAGTGGCGCCGAAGGTTTTTGAGGAACTGGGTGCCGAAATCTTTGTCACAGGCAATAATCCGGATGGCCGAAACATCAACGAACAGTGTGGCGCTTTGCATCCCGCTTCGCTGGTGGAAAAGGTCAAACTCTACAAGGCGGATCTGGGGATTGCGCTGGATGGGGATGCCGATCGTTTGATTGTGGTGGATCACACCGGTGAACTGGTGGATGGCGATCAAATTCTCGCCATTTGCGCGGGCCATTTGGTCAAGGCCGGGCGTTTGAAAAAAGCCACCGTGGTCTCCACGGTCATGAGCAATATGGGCCTGGAAATCGCCCTGCAGAAGGTGGGTGTCAAGCTGCTGCGGACCAAGGTCGGCGACCGTTATGTCGTGGACGAGATGCGCAAAGGCGGCTACAACCTGGGGGGCGAACAGTCCGGCCACCTTGTATTTATGGACCTGAATACCACCGGGGACGGAATTCTCGCAGCGCTTAACCTGCTGGAAGTCATGCTGGAAAATGGCAAGCCCCTGGCGGAGCTCAAACGCTGCATGGAAGTCCTGCCTCAGGTCTTGCGGAACGTCCGCGTTCAGCATAAGACTCCCTTTGACCAGATCCCTGAGGTCCATAAGCTGATTCAGTCGGCCGAGGGTAAACTCGGACAAAGAGGACGGGTTCTGGTTCGCTATTCGGGCACGGAAAACCTCGCCCGGGTGATGCTGGAGGGTGAAGACCAGCACCGGCTGGAAACCATGGCCGCCGATATCGCGCGTGCCCTGGAAACAGCCCAGAAATAGAGGCCAGGAAAATGATTCGATTGGGTGTGAATATTGATCATATCGCCACGGTGCGGAATGCGCGTGGTGAATCCTATCCGAGTCCCGTGCAGGCGGCCGCCTTTGCGGAAATCGGCGGCGCGGATAATATCACCTGTCATCTGCGCGAGGATCGTCGGCATATTCGTGATGCCGATGTCGAGCTCCTGAAACGCACCATTCAGGTGCCCTTGAATTTTGAAATCGCGGCCACCGAAGAAATGGTGCGGATTGCCAGCCAAACCAAACCTCATGCTGTGACCCTGGTTCCGGAAAAACGTCAGGAGCTGACCACGGAAGGCGGTCTGGATTTTAATCAGGTCTCCAAAAAACTGGGCGATCAAATCCAATCGTTGCGTGATCTTGGCATCGTCGTCTCTCTTTTTGTGGAAGCGGATGCCAAGGCCATGGTGATGGCGAAAAAACTGGGCGCGCAGGCCATTGAAATTCACACCGGACATTACTGTCGCGGCATGCAGGATGCCCGAACCACAGCCGAGCAGATCGCGCTGCTCAAGCCTTTGCAGGAAGCTGCGCGGGTGGCTTATGAGCAGGGACTGCAGGTGCACGTGGGGCATGGCCTTAACTATACCAATGCCCAGTGGATGCAGCTCGTGCCGCATTGTGAAGAAGCCAATATTGGTCATGCGATTGTGGCTCGCGCCCTCTTTGTGGGACTGCCGCAAGCCGTACGGGAGATGAAGGCTTTGCTCAATGATTCGCAATTCTGCCCCTCCATAGGCAGCTGAGGCAGGACCATGGCGCAGGAACTTTTTCGTCAGAGTCATGCCGAGGGTGATCCATCCCTCCTGGAAGCTGTGCAGCGTGAATTATCGAAGTATCCTTACTTTGTTCTTTGGCTGCAGGGTGAAATGGGTGCGGGCAAAACCAGTTTTGTACGCGCCTATCTTTATGAGCAGGGGCTGTCGCCTCGCACACCGGTTGTTTCTCCCACTTATACCATCATGAACGAGTATCAGATCGGCAAGGACTGGTATGCGCATCTCGACCTTTATCGGGCGGATGAACACTTTTCCTTGGCTGAGCTTGGGGTGCACGACGCGAGGCCTTATCGAGGTCTTTTCGTCGAATGGCCTGAGCAGGGCGGTCCCGGTGAAATACTCCCAGCGACCCACATTCTGAAAATTGAGGCGGATGGCTGGGAACGTCGTCTTTATACAATGATTCAAATCCAAAATTAAATAAGAGGGGACCTATGAGTCTTGATTTGAAATTCCTCAAAGATCTTGGCATCACCAAAGAAAACGCCGCAGCCAGCACCGGTACGGAATGGTTTGGTTCCAAACAAAAAGGCAGTTTTGCCTCCTATTCGCCTGTGGATGGCCAGCTCATCGGCAACGTCTATAAAGCCGATCGCCAGGACTACGAAAAGATCATCAAAACCGCGGAAGCAGCCGCACTGAAGTGGCGCCAGGTTCCAGCGCCCCAGCGCGGTGAGATCGTGCGGCAGATGGGGGATAAACTTCGCCAGTTGAAAGAACCTCTGGGCAAGCTCGTGGCCTATGAGATGGGCAAATCCCTGCAGGAAGGCCTGGGTGAAGTGCAGGAGATGATCGACATCTGTGATTTCTCCGTCGGCCTCTCCCGGCAGCTGCATGGCCTGACCATGCACTCGGAACGTCCCAGTCACCGCATGTATGAGCAGTGGCATCCGATCGGCCTTGTCGGCATCATTTCCGCCTTTAACTTCCCCGTCGCCGTGTGGTCCTGGAATAGTATGATCGCGGCCGTGTGCGGTGATGTTTCGATTTGGAAGCCCTCGGAAAAAACACCTCTTTCCGCCATTGCCTGCTTCAATATTATTCGTGATGTGCTGACCGCGAATAAGGTTCCGGAAGGCGTCATGAGCCTCATCGTCGGCGACGTCACGGAAGTGGGCGAACCCATGATTGCAGACCCACGCATTCCCTTGATTTCCGCCACGGGTTCGACCCGCATGGGCAAGCGCGTCGGCGCTGTGGTCGGTGCACGATTGGGTCGCAGTATCCTGGAGCTCGGCGGCAACAACGCCATCATTCTGACTCCGGATGCTGACCTTAAGATCGCCGCTCCTGCTGTCGTCTTCGGTGCGGTCGGAACCTGCGGCCAGCGCTGCACCACGACCCGCCGTCTGATCATTCATGAATCGATCTATGATCAGGTCAAGGCCATGGTGGTCAAAGCCTTCAGCGGCCTTCGCATCGGCTCGCCGCTCGACGAAAAAAATCATGTCGGTCCCTTGATCGACAAGCAGGCTGTGGAGATGATGCAATCAGCCCTTGATCAGGCTAAAAAAGAAGGCGCAACCTTGCTCTACGGTGGCGATGTGCTGACGGGCGGTGATTATGGTTCGGGCTGTTATGTGAAGCCTGCCATCGTCGAAGCCAAACCTGAGATGCATATGGTGCAGGAGGAAACATTCGCTCCGATTCTTTATCTGCTCAAATACAGCGGTGACGTTGAGTCGGCCATTGCCATTCAGAACAATGTGAAGCAGGGACTCAGTTCCTCGATCTTCACCTTGAATCTGCGCGAGGCGGAAACGTTCCTTTCAACGAACGGATCAGACTGCGGGATAGCCAACGTCAACATCGGAACATCGGGTGCGGAAATCGGTGGCGCCTTCGGTGGTGAAAAGGAAACCGGCGGCGGTCGCGAATCAGGCTCGGACGCATGGAAAGCCTATATGCGTCGGCAGACCAACACCATTAACTACGGTCGTCAGCTGCCGCTGGCGCAGGGTATCAAGTTCGATATTTAAGCCCAGGCCCGTAACCCAAAACCGGGCTCAACTGGAACGCCTGAATTCCTTCCTTCAGCCAGCTCATCCGTAATGAATCCGATGCTTCCTGGGGTTCCTTCAGCACAAGGCGCAGAAGGCCCTCAGGATCGAGCTTCAAAAGATTTCTCGCGCCTTCGGGCCTTGCCACCAATACAAACAAGGCTATTAAAATTTAGTTGTGAGACAGGGTCTTGACAAAATTTCCAGCAGGTTTATCTTGGTGAATGAGAGGGATGTTTACTGCAGAATGGTAGCTCTACTCTCGAACGCGGTTCTGTAAAATGGCACTAGCAGAAGGAGTGAAAAGATTTCCATTTCCCAGCTGCTAAAGGGGAGCATTAAACAGACAAGTTTATTGCATCGCTAGAGCGCATCCCATAACAGGATGCGCTCTTTGCTTTTTTGAAACAGCTTGAGTTGAAAAAAACCACCACCCGGCGAGGGTGGTGGTATGGGCCTTGAGCAGACGGATCCATGAGCAGCCGTGCTTTGCATGCGACTATCGCCCGCCTTGACATCAATCGTTTCCTTGTCCTTCTTTGAACCCAGCCCAACGAGTTTACCAGGCAAGCCACTGCGGTTTTCACCGATTTTTATTTTTTGGCGCTTGGCCTCGGCTGCTTTCGGCACGGTACGGTCAGCACTCCATTTTCGTACTGAGCTTCTATGTCCTGGGCGTTGATGCCAGCAGGCAACGCGATGATAGGACCGGGGAAGGACTTGTCAAGGTTTTCGGTTTAACGCACAGGACCGGTCTTCGGCAATCGCATGATAAAAGTTGTATGCGCCGCCTGAGTATCGACAAATAAATGCCCATGATGCGCGATCAGTATTTTGCGGGATATGCTGAGCCCTAAACCTGTGCCTTTGCCGGGAGGTTTGGTTGTAAAAAAAGGCTGGTGGATGCGAGGCAATATATGCGGACTGATGCCTGTGCCACTGTCGATAACTGCCACATCATAGACCTGATCTTTGACCTCAAGTCTGATATGAATCCACTTGTCAGCAAGCTCAGCCACGGCATCCTTGGCATTATGAATAAGACTCAGCAGGACCTGAGCAATCTGCACATGGCGGCAGACGCAAGGGGCCTCATCGGTTTGAATTTCGACGCGCAGATCGATTCCATTGTGAATGAGACCTTCCTTGCTGATGGCGAGGACCTCATCAATGATGCGCGACATATCCACTTCTTCAAAGGGGTCTTCCGATCCCTCACGTGAAACATTGCGCAGACTGGAGGTGATTTTTGTAATCCTATCGACCGTCTCTTTGATGCGTTGCGCAATCGTGCTCACCCTATCCATCTCAAACTCGTTACGCTTCAAAAGAATTTCGAGCTGTTCCGCAAATCCCCGGATGATGGCCAGCGGATTATTGATTTCATGCGCGACGCTGGCGGACAGTTCCGCGACGGCGCTGAATTGGGTGGAGGCGGCCAAATGAAGCTGTTGTTCTTCAATCGTTCGATGGCTTTGCTGCAGCTCCTTGATCCTTTGCAGCAGAGCTTCCTCATGCTTGTTGATCATCCTATAGAGATAGTTGGCATAGATAAGGGCAATGGCAAACACGCTGGGACAAATCAGCCAGAATAACTGCTGCTGCTGCTCCAATGTCAGGATCGAGTACTGGGAAAAAAGTGCAAAACCCCAGCCCTCCATACCAAAAAAAAGTACGCCGGGCGCCAGGCTCCAAAATTGGATGTACCAACGATGTTGCGACGGAAAAATGATATACGCCACGGTCATCATGTTCAGGAAAAAAAGATGGGGCCAGCAGTTTCTACCAAGAATAATGCAATACACAAGGATGAGGCCGTTATTGATCAAGAGAAAAAGATTGCGACCCAATAAAGGAAAGCGCAGGCTGCGGTTGGCCGGCACGATCGCCAGTATCATGAGGCCTGCCAGAAGGTTGAATACCCCGATTTTGGGGAAACCCTTGATCCAATAGACAGGGCCGTAAACAGCCACGAGGCAGGCCACGATCAAGGCAATCTGATTGCACATTTGCAAACAACGTCGCTCACGAGCGGAACGCTGCGTGTGTTCCCCTATGTCGGACATTTGTTTCCAGATCTGCCAAAGTTTGTTCAAAATTTATGTCCAGGTGAGTTAGCTCATTCGTAAACCTTAACCAGCGACAATGTAAACATGTATTTGCCGGAAAGTCTGGCTAAACTTGACAGCGACCTGGCGATATAGTTCCATGCGGTCAACGAGTTAAAGGATAAACGGAGGTCCAATGACAAACGAATTGGCGGCATATTTGCATTACACCCCGCTCGAAAATAACGAAGGCGCTGTGACTGAGGATCGTGTCGCCACGCTGGTTATCAATCGCCATGAAGCCGCCAACTCTTTCAGTGGCGAACTTTTGGTGCAGCTCACCCAACTGCTGCATGAGGTGAACAAGGACCGCAGTGTGCGCGTTCTCCTTTTGCAGGGCAGCGGCAAGCATTTTTCCGCCGGCGCGGATTTGAATTGGATGAAGCAGGCAGCCCAACTGGATTACGCTGGAAATGTTCAGGAGGCCGACAAGCTCACGTTTCTGTTTGAAGCGCTGGCCAACCTTCGTGTGCCGACACTGGCCGTGGCCAAGGGCGCTGCGTTCGGGGGAGCCGTGGGACTGATTGCAGCCTGTGACTATGCCGTGGCTTTGGACAAGGCCCGCTTTTGTTTGAGTGAGGTGAGGATTGGTCTTCTGCCTGCGGTAATTTTGCCTTATCTGGGTCGCAAGATAAACCCCGGGGCTTTGAAACGCTTCATGCTCAGCGCGCGAGTTTTTCAGGCTGAGGACGCTTTATCGGCTGGACTTGTGCAGGCCATTGCTCAAGTCGATACGGTGGAAGCGCTCCTGCACGAGGAACTGAATCTGCTTTTAAGCGCCAGTCCGGAAGCACAGAGCACGTGCAAAAGCCTTTATCAAACGGTGGAAGCACGTTCATGGGCACAAGGGCCGGAGACGGTGGAGGCCATTGCTCGCACCCGGGCTGGTGCCATGGGCCAGGCGGGACTTGCCTCATTTTTTCAGAAGACGGATCCGGTCTGGCTCAGACGCATCCCCCACGACGCGCGGATGTTCGTCCCATGATGCTGCATAATCTCACGATTGTGTGCCCGGATGCCTTGTCCGGGCTACATTTTTTACGGTCGCCCACCTTACCCAAACGCAGAAGCCTTGAAGTCCCTTCCCAAAGACCGTATCACAGGACATGATATTCCCAGGTCGAATCGAGGGTGTCCAGCGCGAGGTAACGCAACTATGGGGTTTCAGGTTTTCAAGTTTGGCGGCACATCGCTTGCCAGTCCGGAATCATTGCAAAAGGTGCTTGGCATCATTGAAAAACACCGGGAAGGTCTCTGCACCGTGGTCTCCGCCAGCAGTGGTGTGACAGATAACCTGTATAAGCTCTATTATGGTGCTGTGCAGAATAGACGCGATGAAGAAGCCACTCTTTTGCAGCAAATTTCGGATCGGCACCATCTTCTGGTCCAGGGTCTGATTCCGGCCGGACCCGAACAGGACCGGGTTTGGTCTGCTGTTAAAGCGCTGCTCGATGAAATCGCCCGCATCTGTGAAAGTCTGGCCATTCTGCGGGAACTGACGGCCAAGACCCTGTCGAAAACGGTGGTTTATGGTGAGCGTCTGATGGCGTTGGTGGTTAGCGAGGCTTTAAAAGCCCGCAATCAGAATGTGGAACGGATCGATTCCACCGAACTCATCAAACTCATGCGGGAAAAAAACGAATATACACCCGACGATGATGCTTCAAAGAAAGCCATTCATAACCGTTTGAAACCGGTTTTAAGTGCAGGGTCGATTGTCATCGTGCCTGGTTTTTTTGGCGAAGGACCGGAAGGCGAAGTTATGATCCTGGGCCGAGGAGGTTCGGATTATTCGGCAACTTTGATCGGTGCGTACCTCGGCGCGGATGCCGTGTGGCTTTATAAGGAGGTCGATGGTCTGATGACCGCCGATCCCAGACATGTGTTTGAAGCGCGGGTTTTGCCCGAGCTGCATTATCGCGAGGCCACTGAGCTGGCTTATTACGGAGCCAAGGTATTACACCCCAGGGCTATCATCCCACTTGTGGCTCAGAAAATTCCTCTGATCGTTAAAAATACTTTTTTCCCGGATAAACCCGGCACAAGGATCGCCGGGGATGTGGCCTCGGGTTCCTATCCTGTCAAGGCGCTGAGCTATATCGATAAGCAGGCCCTGATTTCGGTCGAAGGCAAAGGCATGATGGGCGTGCCCGGCATGGCCTCACGCGTCTTTGGTATTTTGGCTCAGGAAAATATTTCCATCTGTCTCATCACCCAGGCCTCGAGTGAAGCCAGCATCTGCTTCGTTGTCCCCGGTGAACAGGGAGAGTTGGCTCGCAAGCTTTTGGAAAGCAGCTTCCGCTATGAAATCGACCGTCACCTGGTGGATGAAATCAAGCTCACCACGAATATCGCCGTGCTGGCCGTGGTTGGCCTTGGCATGAGCGGAACGCCTGGCATTGCCGCGCGCGCTTTTTCCTGTATAGCCAAACAGAATATCAACATCATTGCCATCGCCCAGGGTTCATCCGAGCTGAATATTTCCGTCGTGATCGAACAACACCAGGCACCCCGTGCTCTGCGCACCTTGCATCATGAGTATGGACTTGAGAAAATTCGGCCCGTGCTGATCCGCGATCCGAGTGAAATCAATCTGGCCATCTTTGGGCTTGGGCAGATCGGTCAGGTTCTGGTGCGGCAGCTGCAGGACCAGAAGGACTATCTCGATCAAAAGCTTAAACTACGGTTCCCCATTATCAGTGTGGCGGATCGCTCCGGTCTGCTCGCCACCGATAAGGGTTTTTCGGAAGAGGCCCTGGAGGAATTTTTGCAGTGCAAGGCGCAAAAGAAAAAACTCTGTGATCAGGGACGCAGCGCCAGTGTTGATGATCTTTGGCACGGCGCCTGGGATCGCAAGATTTTTATTGATCTGACCGCCACGGATACGGCTCCGCTTTTGAAAAAGGCTCTGCTGGCCGGCTTTCATGTGGTGCTGGCCAATAAAAAACCGCTGGCCATTCCTTATCAGGATTATAAGGAGCTGCGTGATATCGCAGCCTCGAAAAATCTTTCGCTCCGTTACGAGGCCACGGTCGGTGCAGGCCTGCCTGTTCTGGATACGATTGAAAAATTGGAAGTTGCCGGCGACGAGGTGCTGGAAGTTCTGGGCTGTCTGTCGGGAACATTGGGCTATCTGATGACGCAAATGGAAGATGGCATTCCATTTTCACAGGCTGTACGCACGGCCTATGAACTGGGCTACACGGAACCGGATCCGCGGGATGACCTGTCCGGCCTTGATGTCGCCCGCAAGGCTTTGATCCTGGCGCGTACGATTGGTTTGACCCTGAACCTGGAAGACATCAAACTCGAGGGCTTTTATCCGGCCGATTGCAGTCACGATGATCCCCAGGTGTTTTTGGAAAATCTGAAACGCCTCGATCAAGCTTATAACGAACGCATTCGCGCGGCGCAGGCTCGATCCGCAGTTCTGCGCTTTGTCGCTCGTATCAGCCGTGAGCGCGTGAGCGTGGGGATTGAAGAGTTGGATAAAAATAGCCCCTTCGGACGTCTGCGTGGAACCGACAACCAGGTGACGCTGAAAACCCATCGCTATGCGAACAATCCCTTGATTGTCACAGGGCCTGGCGCAGGGGCTGAAGTCACGGCCGCGGGTGTTTTGAATGACATTATCACAATCGCCAGCAGTCAAGAGCGGGGAGGACGGCATGAGTGAATTTCGAATTTTTGCACCAGCCACCATCGGCAATGTGGCCTCGGGTTTTGATGTTTTGGGACTAGCCGTCGCCGGTCTCGGTGATACGTTTGTCTTCGAGGAATCGAATCATTACAGCATTGCGGTCCAGGGGCGTGATGCCCGTCTGGTGCCTTTGGAGCCGGAAAAAAATACTGTGACGCTCGCGGCTGAGGCTTTGTATGTGAGCCTTGGCATCACACCCAAAAGGTTTCATGTCACGCTGGAACGCACCCTGCCGTTAGCGGGTGGACTCGGTTCCAGTGCCGCCTCGAGTGTGGCGGGAGCGCTCGCTGCCGCAAAAATTGCCGGCGTTCTGGATCGCAAGGATTTGATTTTGAAAGCGGCCCTGGCTGCAGAAACCGTAGTGGCTGGTCCGCATCTGGATAACATCGCGCCCTGTATATTTGGTGGTTTGACCCTGGTGCAGGATGTCGGCGATCTGCGGGTTTATCCCGTGCCCATGCGAGCCAAATTTTGGATTACGCTGACGACACCGCCCCTGCATATTCAAACCAAGGAAGCACGCAAGGTGTTGCCTCAGCAGCTCGACACACCACGCTGGACCCGGCAGATGGCGCATTGCACGACGCTGGCGCTGGCCCTGGCGCTAGGTGATCATGAACAGATCGCTTTTGGTTTAAAGGATCCCTTCGCCGAACCAGCGCGGGGGAATTTAATTCCAGGATTTTTTCAGGCCAAAGCCTTGGCCATGAACGTAGGGGCCTATGGTTTTTCCATCAGTGGCAGCGGTCCGACCTGTTTTGCTTTAAGTGCTGATGAGGCCACCGCGCATAAGGTTGCTGATGCCGTGCGCGAGGTTTTTGGACCGCAGACGCTTGTTCATATTGCAGAACCCAGTTTACAAGGAGCCAGCATTTTATGAGCCAGGCCCGCTTTGCTTGTCTTCAATGCACCAGGACCTATGATTGGCTTGAACTTCGGTATGCCTGCGATTGCGGTGGCCTTTTGGAAGTCAAACACAATGACCCGGCCTTGCGTCAGCTTCCGGACAAAGCCGAGCTGCGTTTGACGTCACGCAAACCTTACGATCGCAGTGGCGTCTGGCGTTTTCGTGAAGGTGTCCTGCCTCTGCCCGAATCCATGATCGTCACGCAGAATGAAGGGCAGACCACCATCTATGAAAGTGCTGCCCTCAATCAATGGGCGGGTCATAGCAACCTGACCTTAAAACATGAAGGTGAAAACCCCACCGGATCCTTCAAAGATCGCGGCATGACCGCGGCCGTGTCAATGGCCAAACGGCTTGGAATGCCTGTGGTGGCCTGTGCCTCGACGGGCAACACGAGCTCATCCCTCGCAGCCTACGCGGCGCGTGCCGGTTTGAAGGCCATTGTCTTTTTACCAGCGGGCAAGGTCAGTCAGGGGAAAATGGCACAAACTCTGGGTTACGGCGCCAAGGGCATGGCCATCCGTGGCGATTTTGACGATGCCATGCAGATCGTTCGGGACCTTGCCAACGCCGGTCGGGTGTATATGGTGAACTCCTTGAACCCGCATCGGATTGAAGGGCAGAAAACCATTATCTGGGAGATGCTGCAGGATCGTAACTGGCACGCACCGGACTGGATTGTGGTGCCGGGTGGTAATCTGGGGAATACCAGCGCGTTCGGTAAGGCCATTGATGAAGCCTATGAGTGGGGTTGGATCACGAAAAAACCACGGTTGGCCACCATTCAGGCTGAAGGAGCCAACCCTTTCTTTCGCAGCTACACCAAGGATTTTTCAAGTCTGGAAGCGCTCACGGCGGAAACCATCGCCACAGCCATTCGCATCGGTTATCCCGTAAACTTTCCACGGGCTGTGCGTTCCATCATCAATACCAACGGTGTCGTCACCGATGTCACCGATACGGAAATCATGGCAGCGAAAACCGCCATCGATCATGCCGGCATTGGCTGCGAGCCGGCCAGCGCCGCGACGCTGGCTGGTGTGAGAAAGCTAGTGAAAAAAAATATTATCGGGCCCGAGGAAGATGTGGTCCTGGTTCTGACCGGACATATGCTCAAGGATCCCGATGCGATATTGAAAGTCCAGACACTCGACTGCACCGAAGTGGATGCGAACGTGGATGCCATCACCAAAGCTTTGGATCGCGTTTAACTGGACTTTTATCGCTTGAGCGCTGTGACGATGCCATAGATCGAGAGAAAAACCAGAATCACAACCGTTAAAAGAGGACTGGCAATCAGAATCACACCAACCAGAAGAACGCCCAGAAGCATGGCGACGATCCCACCCAGGATCAGCGCCGTCATCTGCAAAAATTTGCGGGTGCCGCTCGCGTTCTCCTGATTGAGCCAGACTTTGATGGACTCGGTAATACTGCTCATAAGGTGGCCCTCCTATCAGCTCCGATGAGCCTGGACCCTGACCTGTCCCGATCGACCTATCTGATAGACCAGCATGATCGGGCGGCAGCAAACCTGGCAGTCCTCGATGTAGTTGGTCGCACCGGATGAAAGATCGAAAAATGTCACAAAAACTTCGCCGCACCAGGGACACTCGACATTCACCGGCTCTTCCATTCCATTCTCCTGCGCTGTTTCAGTGCGTCCTGGCATGCCCCGTCTTGACTTGAGCGCGGGTCGAGCCTGGGAAAATAATGGGGCCATTCTGCGAAAAGTTCAACCACTCGAAACGGCAGGCAGTGGGTTTGTCTGGGATGGGACAGGTCTTATCTTTCAGGGGGTTATTGATGACTTCCAAATATTCCAGTTGAGGCAGAGCCTTCAGGGGCGCGATGTCCTCGATCAGGTTGTCGTTCAGGATCACGACTTTGAGCGATGTGAAGGCAGTCAGCTCCTGGACGCTGGTCAATGAATTGCGGGTCAAATTGATCTCAATCAGCTTCGGCACATGGCGCATGCCCTGCAGGTTTTTCAGTCCTTCACCTTTGGTATTCTGCAGCACGACGCGTTTGAGAGCAGGCAGATCCGTAAGGCCCTCCAGATTTTTGAGCGGGTTGTTGCTGAGGTCGATGTACTCCACAGCTTTGAGTCCGGTTAAACCCTGGATGGATTCCAGTTGATTATTCTCCAGATTCAATCGATGCAGCGTGCTGAGCTGCGAAAGATCAGGCAGGACCTTCAGGGCATTGTTGGACATCGAAAGATTTTCAATTTTGGGCAGTGCCTGCAAAGACAGATCATTCATTTGCGTATTTTCTGCAATTTCCAGAAAATGTGTATTGGGGAGTGCGAAGGGGAGCGAGAAGCGTGTCATGCTTCGGTTGGCGAAAATGGAAACTTCCTCGACAGCAGGCCAGTTACCGGCTTTAACATCACCCTGGATATCCGAGGCGTACACAAAAATGCGTTTCATTCGCGGCGCATCAGCGGGAAGTGCTGTGAGGCCTGTCACTTCCAAAAGATCCAGCGATTCCAATTCGCTCCACTGCAGCGGAAAACTCTTTAAAGCCACTTTATTCAGAAACAGGGATTGAACATGGGTGAAGGGCTCAAGCTCGAGCGGTTGAACCAGACTCACGGTATCGAGGCGCAGCTCCTTCAGCTGCAGATTTTTCATATCAGGAAGTGCGGGTAAATCCAGGTAAGCCAGGTCCAGAGTTGTCAGATTTTTCAAAGCGCTGAGGTTGGAGAAATCCAACGCCACGCCAGGGTTTTGCAGGCGCAAATGCTCCAGCTGAGGAAAGTCGGCAATACGGAGCGGAGCCACATCAAGTGGCGTCTGACGACCGCCCAGCACATTGTCGACGATGGTCAGCTTTTTCAGGCTTGTGAGCGAAGCCAGGGGGCTGAGATCCAGAATTGCGTGATCGGACAGAGTCAGTTCCTGCAGGCCCATATCGCCCAGGATGCGCAGGGGCCGAATGTCCTCAAGGCGGGCACTGTCGATAAAGGTCGAAGGATCAAAGCCGCCGATTTCGAGCGTAGGCCGCTCGCTGAGCATTTTACGTAACCAGACTTCAGCGACCTCACAGTTTTCAAAAATCTCGCGGGCTCCCGCTTCATCACCGCTCTGAATGCGATAATCGCTGACGATGCGAATCAGCCGCTGCATGGTAAACCAGGAAGGATCCTCGTGATTGTTATAATGACACCAGCCCTGGAAATCCTTGGGTTCCTCAGCCAGGATTTCCAGACTTTCCGTTGGTTGACGTGGATTTGTAGCGGCGTCATAGGGCAGTTTGACATCCGATGTCTCTTCAATCCAATGAACAAAGTCACCAACGAAGTTATATATAGCCTCGCCCGTGTCGCAGATGGTTTCGAGCTGCTCAGGCACCAGGATGCGATCCCAGCCCATAAAATCCCCAGCCAGATACCAACGCCCATTGCGCTGCACGTAAGCTGGTCCGCCGGAATCACCAAAGCAGGGGCCGTGATCCGGTCGAGGTCCAATGACGATCAGATTGAAAAGACGCCCATGATTGACGAATTCACGCACATTCGTATCGACGTAAAGAAGCTTCCCGCCCTGGCATGTGGGATCATCAAACATGCATTGGGACGAGGTTCGACCATAACCTGCGATGGAAAGTGGGGTCTTGGCTTCCAAAGCGTTGGGTTGATGCCAAATCTCAACGGGCTGAAAACCCTGCGGCACCCCACCCGGAAAACGGACCCAGGCGATGTCAAAATTGGATTCAAACTTTTGAAACTTCTTGAATGTGGACAGCGCTTCGGGCGTACGCAGCACAACATTACCCTGTTTGGTATCGCGGCCAAAGAGGATCTGAAAGTCTTCCGGCCTTTTATCAAAGACGCAGTGCGCAGCGGTTACGATCAAATTCTCAGCTACCAATGTTCCTGAACAAAAGTGGTTCTGAGAATTCTTATCCACGAGGGCGACAGCACTCAAGGCAGCGGGGTGATCAGCCGCAGGAATGCTTCCGTTCACCATGCGAAGCACTGAACTTTCCTCGTCCGTTGCTCGATCGCACATCAGCAGAAAGCCGGGCACGAGCAGGATAAACGACGCGAACAGACCGTGAAATATAGGGCGCTGGCGGATTTTTTCTAACATTGGCTTGAACTCCCTCAGTGCAGACTTCTTCGTGAGGAGTGCACGCTTCGTGCCATGCAGAGTCAAGGCAGCAGAGTATGCCGTTTCCTGACGAGTCAATTTTTGATTCTTGGCCGCTTGGCAAGTATTCTCATTTACAGTCCATCGCTTTGAGTCTATGTTCAACGCAGATTCATTTGATTTTACGAAGGGAGACTTCATGCGCAATCGAGTTGGCAAAATGCTGCAAAGTTTATCTTTGGCTCTCGTCAGCGCTTTCTGTCTGATGGCTTGTGATGCATCAGACGATGGTAGCTCATTGAAACTGACGAATGCTATCGAGACTGAGAGTGCGGCTTTTCCCGCAGTTGTTCAGCTTAGGTCGAAGGGCGAGAACAATTTGCGCTTTTGCTCAGGCTTCTTCGTTAATGAATATCAGGTTTTGACAGCGGCTCATTGTGTGAAAGACCTTGAGGCTGAGCAGCCCGAGCTCTATCTGGCGGCAGGAGGCAAGGAAACGTCCCAAGGGCGAGAGGCCAAGGCTCTCCGGTATTATATGCATAGAGATTTTGAACGGGGCCTGCAGCGTCTTGCCAATCCTTATGATATCGCCGTCGTCGAATTTCCAGCCGGGACAGCGGCCGCCAAGGCTCGTCTGAGCTCGCGGGCGCCTCGCGCAAATGATGCGGTGACCCTGGTTGGTTATGGCTCTGAGCAGACAGTTGCTGGGGTAAGCTCGACCGCAGCCGGAAGCGCGACCGGCATCAAGCGTCATGGCCAGAACTCTATCAAGGCATCGGCTGATGGAATTTTGAGCGTGGTGGGCGTGGATAAGGCCAAACCCAGCCTGCAAAGGGGACAATATGTAGCCACCGCGCAAGGTGACTCGGGTGGCCCTATTTTGCTGAATGCAGAGGTTGTGGGAATGATGGTGGCGGTGGACGTTCGTCAAGGCGGAGCCGGTCAGGTGTCGAGCATTTCCTATGCTGTTGACCTGAACAGCGCATCCAGTCGTGAATTTTTGGACAGCGTTCTGGATTAAAAGACCAAACCCAGGCCGTGCCGCCTGGGTTATGGATCACACGCGTTTATTGGGTCTTCTGCGCGAGTTTGTCCAGAATACCATTCACGAAAGCACCGGAATTTTCGGTGCTATATTTTTTTGCCAATTCAATGGCTTCGTTGATCACCACTTTTTTCGGCGTATCCGTGAAGAGAAGTTCAAAGGCCGCGAGGCGCAGAACGCAGCGGTCGATGACGGGCATGCGGGCCAGGGTCCAATGCTCCGAGACGGCCTCAACTTTTTCATTGAGCGCGCTCAGATTGTCGAAAATCCCTTCGACCAGGCGGCGAAAGTAAGCCGCATGCTCCCGATCGACCCCAAAATCACTGATAAACCGATCGCAGTGGTTGGCTGAAAAGAAGAACAGCTTTTCGATTTCACACTGATACAGGAACTGGAGAGCCCATTCCCGTGATTGTGCATTGGGGTGATGTTCACGTTGCACCGAAAAACTCCGTATCAATCAAATTGTTTGAGCGTTTTAACCATCGTGATGGCGGTCAGGGCTGCTTCAGCGCCCTTATTGCCAAGCTTCAGGCCCGCGCGATTCAAAGCCTGCTCGACCGTGTTGGTCGTCAGGACTCCGAAAATCGTCGGGATACCGGTTTCAATGCCGATATTCATCAGGCCGGACGCACAGGGTCCCGCCACATATTCAAAATGCGGTGTTTCGCCGCGAATCACGGCACCCAGACAAATAATACTCGCATAGCGTTTGCTGCGGGCTGCCTTGGCTGCTGTCACAGGAATTTCAAAGGCTCCTGGCACCCAAACGATATCAACCGTATCCGCCAGCCCTTGCTCCTGATAGACCGAGAGCGCGGATTCAACCAGGGATTTGGTGATCAAATCGTTGAAGCGGGCTGCGACGATGAGATGGCGAAGACTCATGCTCGTTCCTTCCTTAAAGCGACTTATGAATGATGGAATTCTCGACGATTTCCAGACCAAAACCCGAAAGACCCTTCAGAACCATAGGGGAACTGGTATGAGCCCGCAGACGCTTGACGCCAAGGGCCCGAATAATCTGAGCCCCGGTGCCGTGCAAACGCAGATCCATCTTGCGGGTGCTCGCCATGTCTTCCGCTGTCTGTTGATAATCGGCGGCCATTTGTTTCAACTCATCCTGCCACGAGGTCTGGGGATGATTGAGATAGATGAGGACAGCGCGGTCCTGATGCGCCAGCAGATCGAGGCCATGCTGCAGCCTGAAAGCGGAGCCGGTTTTGCGATCCGCAAAAACGTCAAGCAGATGATGCTGACTATGAACGCGCACGTCGACGATACTGTTTTCAAAATCCTTGCCTTTGATCAAAGCCAGGTGCTCCAGACCATCGACAGTATTGCGATACAGCACCGCTTCACAGGTGCCGCCGATGGTTTTGATCGTCTCGCGCGCGACTTCCTCGACCATGGATTCATGCATCAATCGATATTGAATGAGATCCGCAATAGCGACGATCGGCATATTATGTTTTTGGGCGAAGACTTCCAGATCCGGCATACGAGCCATGGTGCCATCATCGTTCATGATCTCGCAGATCACGCCGGCGCCTTTGAATCCGCACAGACGAGCCAGATCCACCGAACCTTCCGTGTGACCAGCGCGTTCCAGAACTCCGCCCGGACGCGCGCGCAGAGGAAAGATGTGACCCGGCACAACGATATCGCCGGGACTGCTGCGATCATCAATCGCGACTTTAATGGTATGCGCACGGTCCGCTGCGGAAATACCGGTGGAGACACCTTCGCGGGCTTCGATACTGACGGTAAAGGCTGTGCCCTGATCCGGGAAGCGTTTGCTGCCGTCGGCCATCATCGGTAATTTCAAGTGATCGACAATATGGGGTTCAAGCGTCAGGCAGATCAGACCTCGGGCTTCTTTCGCCATGAAGTTGATATTTTGCGGCGTCACACATTCGGCGGCTAAAACCAAGTCTCCTTCGTTTTCTCGGTCTTCATCATCGACCATAATCACCATCCCGCCTTGTTTAATGACGTCGATGGCTTTGCGTACTCTGGCGATCAGCTTATCCTGGTCTATCTGCATGGCGATACCCTTTATCCGAGGCTGAGCGAAGGAAACGTGGTTGTCAAAGATCACGCATATGCGACAAAATAGCATTGCTTGTCTGATGCCCGCATCCTAGCCCAGATTCAGGGCTCTGTCCATGGAAAGTCGGGGGTTTAACCCGCTTCGGCGGCATGGTATTCACCACGATGCAAGAAAACCCATTGTGGTCCGTCCTCTATTGGTAGCCGCTTGGATCGCGAATCTCATGACGCAGGAGAGTTTCACATGCGCAAGATTTCATTCGTAATGATTGCCCTAGGTTCCATCTATTCCAGCCATTCGATGAGCCAATCGACGGATACCATATCCATGCAATGGACCCAGATTCGCGAGATCTCGGTCAATCGCGATCAAAGCCATAGCGGGAATCCCATACTCAAGGGCTTTGTGAAAAATGATGAAGCCCTTGTGACGACAACTTTATCCATTGGAGACCTCCATTCGCATCTCCGCCAAATATGCTACGACGCCATCTTCAAGGCCTTTGAAAACGGCAGCAAATATGAACTGATGCTGACCGCCAAAAAATCTGGCCAAACCCATATCGTGCAGAGTTGCACTCTGGCGCTTAGAAATCCTTGAAGAAATAAAGGAACCTGGACGTGTTATTCCATCCTCTGAAGGTATCGCAACTTTATCCGGTTATCGTTCTGACCTTGGGTTGGTTGGCTCAGGCGTGCGACCATCATAAGAGTTCGAGCAAGGATCCAGCGCCACAAGTGGTTCCTATTATCCCCGTAGTGAGCCGTTCACCGACGCCGATCCCAACTCCGACCCCGACCCCAATTCCGACTGTCACCCCTGAGCCCTTACCTACGGTGATTCCTGCGCCCATACCCACTCCAACGCCAACCCCTTTGCCAACGATTGCGCCTGCTCCTGACGTTCGCGTCTGGAACTGGACGAAGATTCGTGAAGTCACCATGGATCGCGAGGCGAACAGTCCTATTATCGTGGGTTTACTGGAGGGTGAGAATGAAGTGCAAGGTGCGCCTTTTTCGATTGGGGATATCAACACGCATTTGCGCGTAATTTGCAAGAAAGCCATCACCATGGCGTTCGAAGAAGGCGAGAGGTATCAGCTGATCCTGACCTCAACGCCATTGGGTTCGGTGAATTTGGTTCAGAGCTGTACGCTGGCCCTCAAAAATCCATGACCTGGCGTGCCCCCATCATGGGCGCTTCGTCCATGATTCTTCTGCCATCGCAGCTGTTGTCAGTTTCATGCTGACCACCTTGCCGGCGCTCAGGGTCCACTGGACCAGCGTGCCACTGCTAAGGGTCATACTCCGCTGCACACTCCCGTCATTTAAAGTCTGACTCGTCACGGCGCTGCAGGTCACCTGGGGCGAATGAGGCAAGGCCTCAATCGCATAGGTTCCGGAGCCTGGTGCTGGTGTCAGGACAAAGATCGTCGAGCTATCGGATCGAGCCACCGTTTTCTTTCCATCATTGCCCAGTGTCACGGTAAACACGGTTGTGGCCGCGCTATTGGCAAATGTGCCTTCGATGGACTCGGCAAACGGTGATGCGCAAGCCGCAATAAATGACGTCGATAACACATAATTCACTGTTTCTTTGCCATCAGCCTGGGGGGCGGACGTTGGGACCCCTGCATCGTTCGTAGTGCCTTCGGGTGACGTCGATTCCGTTGGAGCCACACCATTTCCCACTTCCGTACCGCAGTGGCAAAGCAAAAGACTGAGAGCCATAGGTAAAAGGTGTCTCATGAGTCGGATCCCTTGGTCTGAGGAAACATTTGCAGATTCAGTTGCACCACGGCCTTTTCCTGGGTCTGCTGATTTTGTTCCAGGGCCCACTGGTGCAGTTCCTTGCGAAAATTTTTAAGCCTTGCTTTGAGTTCCGGCATGGCCTCTTCGGGCAGCTGAAAGATCAAAGCCCCATATTCGCGCTGATCGAGAGGCAAGTCCTCGAGCGCCTCGATAGCCTGTTCCAAAACGCGCCGATGAAAGGTACGTATGGCCAAGCTCTTCACTTCATCGCTGCTGATGACAATATCATCCTTCACTGTAAACTGCCCATCCGGGCGTTTTTCAATGAAGCCTTTTTTCTTCAAAAAATTCAAAGCCGCCACGATCTCTTTGAGTTCGATGCGACCATTCAATCGCCTTTGAATCCAGTAGGGATCATCCCGAAAGCCATCGAGCAAAGCCATCTCACGCAGCACGGGATAAATCCAGTGGCTCAGATATTCCACCGCATCACTTTCAAGTTCGTAGCGCCGCGAGGAAGGGGTCAGGCGTTTCAGCTTCTCATAGAAAGCCGCCCGCTGTTCATCATCGTCCGACTGATTCATGGCGACGAGACAGCGAAAATACTCGGCGGGCCCTGCCGTCAGGCTCAGGGCTTGAATGAATTTTTCCAATGACGGTCCACTGATATTGCGCTGGCCATCCATGACCAATTTCAAGACATTGGGCGCACTGAACCCGGCAGCCTGAGAAAACTGCCGGAAACTATAGCCCCGTTTGCTCTCCTTGCGAAACTGATAGTAGTCCGCAAGGAAGAGGCGGTAGTTCGTGTAACCATAGATGCTGGGTCCCTGATTCATGTTCGGGTCCTCGCTGTTCATCTGTATTCTCGGAAGAATTGCGAAATCCCCTGAGTAAAAAATTTCATTGTAAAATTGATGGGTTGCAAGTCAAAGCGTATTCCAGAACAGCAAGTCTTCAAATTAACACAGGAATAGGCAAGCGGGTCTCACGACGGTTTTGTATTCTGGACTTGACCCGCCCTGGAAGGGGGGTCCCTGGACTGTCAACAAAATGAACCTGTTGTCAGTTTTTCTGTATTCCTGATTTCATGCGGATTGGAATACACCAGAATACGGAAAGTGCGGATTTGGCCTCCTGGCCCCCCGTTTTCTGCCGTAAAGTCCTCATCCAGGCAACGTGAGGAGGCCAGCATGATCCGACGAGCTTTTACCAACAGTTTAGGTTTGAGTTTCAGCCTTTTGTCCCTGACCGCTTGCGGCTTATTTGATAAGTCCAGCCAGGACAAGGACAAAACTTATGATTCGGGTTATGTAACGAATGCGCGCCTGGAGGCCCAGCGCATGGCGTTACTTCAGCCAGAGATTCGGCAGGGCATGGCGCTCTATGAAAATTGCGAAGTCCTGGCTGCGGATTTAAATGAATCGGTCAAGCAGCGCTGGATTCAGCAACGTGCCAGCATCAGCGATAGCATTGCGTCCATGCTGATTCCCAATAAGGATATCGTGACTGGGCGTGAAGAAGCGACAACGGATGCAGCAGCCCCGTCGTCAGCTCCGTCGTCAGCTCCGGAAGCGGCGGGCAATTCCACAGGCAGCACCGATACTCTGACCAATGTTCAGGAAGCCGGCGTGGACGAGGCCGATCGTTATCGCATCGGTCGCGATCAGATCTATGCGCACAGCTTTGGTCAAATCCAAATCATCAATCGCACCACGCTGCAGCTTCAAGGCAGCCTGGATGTTTCCGCCTGGTATAGCCCACAATTTTTTACCAAAAATGATCGACTCATCGTGGTGGGCCAGACGGTAAGAGATCCCAATGAAAGTGGTAACGGCAAGGTCATCCCAGGGTCGACTGAGCCCGCAGCGCCTGCTGATGCATCGATGCCGTTTCCCGGCTACGGCTATGGCGGTAAAGTTAAAATCGCTGTGTATCAAACAGCAGTGGGTCAGCTGCCTGTTCTCCTGTCCGAGTCTTTTGTCGAAGGGACCTACCTGGATAGCCGTTTGGTGCAGAATCAACTGGTCCTCGTGGTCAGCGATCAGGTCGCCATGGAAACGGTTCCCGTCACACTCGAGGATTTCGCGGATGAAGAATGGGCTTCCGATAAACGCGCCCAGGAATACTTTGCGAGTTACTGGGGCAAAACCAGCCGCGATTCCGCTGTTAAAACGGACGGTCAGAATCTGAATGGCGTTCCTTGCCAGAACTTTGTGAAACGGAAAATGACGGATTGGGACACGGGTATTTCCAAGGTTCTGACGCTGGATACCGTGAATCCAAAAACCGCAGCGCAGAATTTGGGTGTGATTGGGCAAGGCGGTGAAATTTATATGACCACCGACTCCCTCTATCTTTTGAAAACCCAGGTGAAGTGGTTTGAGGAGCGTTGGGGCGGCCCGGTCTGGATCGGAAGCGTCGATGAAAAGGTTCTGATTCAGCAAATCGGTTTTGATGGCGCCACGGGCGCGCTCAATCCGCTGGCTGATGGTGAGGTACGCGGGCGTATCAAGGACCGTTGGGCCCTGCATGGCATGAATGGCGGGAAAAATCTGGTGATCGCGACGAGCACAGGTTTTATGTGGTCAAACGGCGGAAATGAAGCGCAAAATCACCTTTATATTCTGGAGCAGGATACAGCCGCCCAACGTTTGAATGTGATCGGCAGCGTGGAAAATTTTGGGACCAATGAAGATATTCGGTCGGTGCGTTATGTGGGGAATACGGCCTATGTGGTGACCTTCCGGCAGACGGACCCGCTCTTTGCCTTTGACATCACTGATCCCAAAGCGCCGGCTATGCTGAGTGGCCTCAAGATACCCGGTTTCTCCACCTACATGCATCCTTTGGCTTCTGGCCGTCTTTTAGGTGTGGGATTTGATGCCTTCACCACCGGTCAGGTGCAGGGCGTGCAGGTCTCGCTCTTCGATACCAGCGACCCGACGCTCATGAGCCGCCTGGATGCCAAAGCCTATGGTTCACGTGGATCGAACTCGGATATTAACCATGACCACCACGCTTTCTTTTTCGATAGCGCCAGCGGCCTGATTGGAATTCCTTTGGTGGAACTGTTTGATTACGGCAGCATCAAGTTTACCGGCGCTCAGCTTCTGTTCTTTGATGGCAACACTCTGGTGGATCGGGGTCGCGTTTCGCATCGGGAGTTGATCCCCAGTTACTGTCAAAACCAGATGGCTTATGGTGGAAGATCCCTGGATATCAACCGTCTTTATCGAGTCGATGATCGGCTGATCACGCTCTCAGCTTATGGAATGAAGGCCTATACTCTGACTGATTTCACAGCGCCGACCGCCACTGTAACGTTTAAATCTCCGGTCGGTGAATGCCAGGCAAGTTATCCAATGCCCTTTTAATCCTGCCAACGAAACCCGCTTCGGTGGGTTTCGTTTTCACCTTTGTCGATCCGTCGACACAAAATTATTCTGTGCAAGGCATGGGGAATCCGCTAGAACCGAGAAAACCCCTTGGAAGGAGAAACCCATGCTTCGACGGATAACCTGTCTTTTCAGTTTCTTTCTGTTCCTTAGCACTCCAGTGCTGGCCAAGACTTTCACCATCGGCGGCTCCAGGCCTGCGACGCTGCTGACCCCAACCAACACCAGCACGAGCCAGAAAATTCCCCTGGTCGTTTTCCTGCATGGTTACACCAGTAATGGTCCCCAATCCGATACCTTTTTCGGAATTTCGAAACAGCGGGATGCCTTGAATATTGCCGTCGCCCTACCGAATGGAACCCAAAATTCCGAGGGCAATCGTTTCTGGAATGCCACACCGGAATGCTGTGACTTCGAACAGACAGGTGTGAATGATGCAGCTTATATTGCCGGTCTGATTCGTGAAGCTGCATCCGTGGCCCCTATCGATCCCACGCGCGTTTACCTCGTGGGCCATTCCAATGGTGGCTTCATGAGCTATCGCATGGCCTGCGAATATCCTGAACTTCTGCGCGGCATTATCTCTGTTTCCGGAGCCTTTTTTCGCAATCCCGCGCTCTGTAAAAATCCAGGTTTGCTGAATATCCTGCAGATTCACGGCACGCAGGACCCGACGGTTCCGCTCGCCGGCGGCGGCGGTTTGCCATCAACACAGAGCGGCATCGATTATTGGGTTCAGCGAGGCTCCTGTGATGACGTTCGGGAAACTCCCAAGGCCCTTGACCTGGTGAGTGTCAGCGGAGCGGAAACCGATACTCTGGTTTGGGATAACTGCCAGGCTGCAACCAAGGTTGGATACTGGAAAGTCAACGGCACAGCCCATGCCCCTTATTTCAATGCGAACTGGCTCAAGGAAGCCCTTAAATTCGTGGAATGACGGCCGGGCAAGCATTTCCCGTCGCCTCTCCCCTATGATGGATAAACATCATAAACGGCGTGAGGAGACGGGACATGAATTTTGGGCAAATTCTGCAGGGATTGATTGTTTTCCTGTCGGCATTTACCAGCGCTACCTGTCTTTGTGCGGGTTTTTTTGGATTGGCGCCGTTGAGTGAAGCGTCTCAAGTGAAGGCTTGGGTGGCGAAGCATCCCGGCAGCTATTGGGTCGAGGGCGAGGATCGCATTCTCATCGGGATGGACCGTTGGGAAGCGCAGGATACCCCCGGTGGTTCGCGCACCGTGGTGATCGAGGCTGCCGCCAGACCGAGTATGGTTTATTTTTATCAGGGGTCCGGTCCCCTGCCAGCCCAAAGCCGCGAACTTGTGCGTGGAGGTCGGACCAGGGTTATCGAAAGCCCGCGGCCGATCGTGATGCCTGATGATCATCACCACCGCTTGCGTCCTCTGCAGCCGAATGTGCGTCTCGTGCAAAAACTGCCTCTGGCCCCCCATCCCAGGATGAAAATCAACTCCATCAGTGCGGCTTTGGATGCCGACACCTGGCGGAGTGATGTGGATGAACTGAGCCGGTTCTCCCGCTATACCTATGGCCCGGAAATCGAAGCGTCGCGAATCCTGCTGACCAACCGTTTTCGCAATCTGCCCGGCCTGCAGGTCGAAGAGGTGAGTTTTCCGACCCCACGCGGCATGGCCACCAATATCGTCGCAAAACTGCCCGGACGCTCACGTCCTGACGAAGTTTATGTCGTGGGGGCCCACTATGATAGCACGAGCGAAAGACCCTTGGATCAGGCGCCAGGAGCCGAAGATAATGCTTCGGGTGTCGCTGGACTTTTGACTTTGGCTCGCATTTTTGCCGACCAGCCCCCCGAGGCCACCCTTATCTTTGTCGCGTTTTCCGGCGAGGAACAGGGCATGCTCGGCAGTCGCGCCTGGCTCGATGCGTGGCTTCGCGAAAGCCGGACGCAGCAGATTCATAGCGTGTTTATCATGGATATGATCGGCTATAGCGGGGATGCGGAACTGGATTGTCTGCTCGAAACCTCGGCAGCCAGTCGACCCTTTCTGGATCAGATCCGCGCAGCGCATGTGGATTCCGAGCTGGTGCTGTCGGAAAGCCTGGATTACTGGGGTTCTGATCATGTGCCGTTTCTGGATAGGAAAATTCCCGCGGTGCTTTTCATTGAGAATGATTACCTGGATTATCCCGCCTATCATCGCAGTACCGACACTCTGGATAAAATTCATCCGATCCTGGGACCGAAAATATTGGGTCTCATCGGGCAGACAATAGGCAGCCTGGCCTATTAGAAGATTTTTAGGGAAATGGAACAACGAATTGGGATTTGAAAAAAAGCGACCGTTTGCTGTTTGAATATTCGGGAATAAAAGATCAAGCATCTCTCTCTTCAAGAGGAGATGTCCAGAGTCAGTCCGTCAAAGTCGGTATAAAAAAATATTTATTTTGATTTCTTTCGTGGCCAACTCCGCTCCAACACGAGATTATGATGGTCTGGGAAAATTTCAGTGAAGCTTTTCCAGAAATTGATAACACAAGCTTTTGAGAATGAGAGAGGCAAGTATGTTGAAGAAAGTCGCTATGTTCGCCGTTGTTCTTGGTTTGGCTACTCCTGTTATGGCTAACGAAGAAGCCCCTAAGGCCAAGACCGAAGAAACCGCTAAGAAAGATGCAAAAAAAGCTAAGAAAGCTAAGAAAGCTGCTGCAGCTGACAAGACTGCACCTGCTGCTGACGCTGCACCCGCTGCTGATGCTGCACCTGCTGCTGACGCTGCACCTGCTGCTGAAGCTCCAAAAGCTCCCTAATTTATATTAGGAATTCAGGAAAGCCTGTCGCACGACAGGCTTTCTTTATTGGGCCCCCTGACGTCTTACTTCCCCGAAAAATGCGGCAAAGCCATGCGCTCGATATACTTGCCGACCATATCCACTTCAGCATTAATCAAACTGCCCGGCGTCCAGGTCTGCACGTTGGTATTTTCGATTGTCGCCGGAATCAGGGTCAGGCGAATATGCGAGGCCTTGGGCTCGTCTTTGACTTCGTTGACGGTCAGGCTGATGCCATCCAATGCTATGGAGCCTTTGGGTATGACGTAGCGCGCCAGCTCGTGAGACAGCGTTACCCAGATATTCCAACCGCCGGGCAGCTGATCGATGCTCCGAACCGTTGCCACGGCATCGACATGACCAGCCACCATATGTCCACCCAAACGATCTCCGGCGCGCAGAGCCCGTTCCAGATTGACGAGCGAGTCTTTTTTCAGCTGCCCCAGACTGGTCTTCGCCAGTGTTTCATGACTGACATCAAACGACATCGCAGTTTTCGAACGACTGGTTACGGTCAGGCAGCAGCCATTGACGGCTATACTGTCGCCCAGCTTTTCCGCATACACGTCAGCATCCGCGATGGCCAGCGTCAGAACCTTGTAACCAGCCTGTTCCTCGATACTCTGGATGCGACCGACCTGTTCCACGAGTCCGGTAAACATGGCTTTCCTTTATTTTTCAAGTGGTCGGAGGATTGTTCCCCGGTGTCGGGGGTTCCCGACTGGTTTTCAAACCGCGCAATTCGCGGACGAATTCCTCGGGGTCCTTGAAGTCCTTGTAGATGGAGGCGAAGCGCACATAAGCGACATGATCGGTCTGGCGAAGTTTTTTCATCACCAGATCACCGATCTTGCTGCTTTGAATCACGCGGTCACCTTCGGAACGAAGCTGGGCTTCGATAGCTGTCACCATGGCTTCGATCTGATCCATCGAAATCTGCCGCTTGCGACAGGCCATGGTGATGGCGCGAATGATCTTTTCCCGACTGAATTCATCGAAGCTGCCATCCTTCTTTTTCACCTGGAGGATGAGTTCCTCCTCCTTTTCATAGGTGGTGAACCGATGATGACATTTGAGGCAGGCACGACGACGCCGGATACTGCGGCCGTCCACGCTTACGCGGCTCTCCAGTACTTTGGTATCCAGGTAATCGCACTTGGGGCACTTCAAGTTTCAGCCTTTCCATTGGGGATAGAGCGGGAATCGTTTGCTGAGTTTCATCACATCAGCTCCGATCCCTTGCAGTTTGGCTTCATCCTTGAAGTTGTCGAAAGTTTCCCGAACCCAACCCGCAATCTGCTGCATTTCCGCAGGGCCCATGCCACGTGACGTCAGGGCCGGTGTCCCCATGCGAATGCCGCTGGTTACGAAAGGACTGCGGTTTTCATTCGGCACTGTATTTTTATTGACGGTGATATGGACTTTGCCCAGGGCGTCTTCCATATTCTTGCCGCTCAGTTCCGTCTTCGAAAAATCGAGCAGCATGAGATGATTGTCCGTGCCGCCGGAGACGAGCTTAAAGCCCTTGCTCACGAGCGATTCGGCCAGAACCTTGGCATTGGTGCGGATGGCTTTTTGATAGTCTTTGAATTCCGGCTTCAGCGCTTCCATAAAGCTGACCGCCTTGGCCGCGATAACGTGCTCCAAAGGACCGCCTTGGATACCGGGGAAGACAGCCTTATTGAAATTCAGTTTCTCGTCATTCCAAAGGATCAAACCACCGCGTGGTCCACGCAGAGTCTTATGCGTGGTGGTCGTGGTCACGTGGGCGTAAGGCACCGGATTCGGATGTTCACCAGCCGCAACCAAACCCGCGATATGAGCCATGTCCACGAAGAGGTAGGCGCCGACGGAATCGGCGATCTCACGGAACAGGCCGAAGTCGATGATCCGCGTATAGGCGCTGGCGCCGGCGATGATCATCTTGGGTTTCACTTCCTTGGCTTTGGCCGCGATCATATCGTAATTCAGGCGTTCTGTTTCGGGATCGACGCCGTAAAAATGAGAATCATAGATGCTGCCTGAGAAGTTCACTTTCGAACCGTGGGTCAGGTGACCGCCGTGCGAAAGGTCCATGCCCAGGACCTTGTCACCAGGCTGCAGCAGAGCCAGGAACACAGCTGCGTTGGCCTGCGCTCCGGAGTGCGGCTGGACGTTGGCATTAGCCGAGCCGAAGAGTTGCTTGGCGCGTTCGATGGCGATCGTTTCAATCTGATCCACGATTTCGCAGCCACCGTAATAGCGTTTGCCGGGAAGGCCTTCCGCATATTTATTGGTGAGAATACTGCCCATGGTGGCAATCACCTCGGCGGACGCGAAGTTCTCGGAAGCGATCAGCTCCAAACCTTCTTCCTGACGTTTGAATTCCGCTTCGATGAGACGGTAGATTTCCGGATCGTGGCTTTGCAGTGAAGACCAGGGTTTCATGGGGCCGTCCTTGTGTGGACCCTCAACGTTCGAGGGCACGAATTTTATCAAGTCTATTTTGATGGCGACTGCCTTCAAATTCAGAATTGAGCCAAATGTTGACGAATTCGAGGGCTCGATCGTGATTCAGAACACGCTCGCCGAGACAGAGGATATTCGCGTTATTGTGCAGTTTGGACATGCGGGCGGTGAATTCATCCCAGACCAGAGCGGCCCGGATGCCAGAGATTTTGTTGGCGGCGATCGACATCCCGATGCCCGTCCCGCAAATCAGAATGCCACGGGGAAGTTGGCCCTGGCCCACTTCTTTGGCGAGAGTTTGGGCATAGTCTGGATAGTCGACCGAATCCGCGTCGTCCACCGGAACTCCATAGTCGAAGACCTGGTGCCCGAGGGAACGAAGATACTGGCTCACCTTTTCCTTGAGTACCCGACCTCCGTGGTCGGAGGCAATGCCGATGCGTTCGCTCATAGTCTACGCCTTCCGATGCATTTGCTGCGAGAGTACGATGGGAAAGGAGGACGGAATTAAACTTCTTTGGCTTTCTTGATGTAGCCAACAGCGTCTTCGACCGTACGAATGCTTTCAGCTTCTTCATCGGGGATATCGATGCCGAATGCTTCTTCCATCGCCATGACCAGCTCAACGATGTCCAGCGAATCCGCACCCAGATCTTCGATGAATTTGGCTTTGCTGATAACAGCCGCTTCTTCAACGCCGAGTTGATTCACAACGATTTTTTTCAATTGACTTTCGATGTCGAGCGACATGGGCTATCCTCCAATTTGGCATATACTTGCCTTATGTTCATCTAAGGAACCAGAAACTCTAGGGGAATGCAAGGGAATAGTTGGGCCGCAAGCGAAAGGTGAAACCCATGAGGCAGGAGCCTGACAAGGCCCTCTTGAGACCCCTGAAGTTTCCCGCTATCTTGTGCAGATCGCTTGACTTAACGAACGGGGGACTCTTCATTGTCACTGTGGACGGCGTCTTTGCTGGTGGTTTCAGACATTCACTTGAATCATGCTGATGATGACCGCAGCCAGCTTTTTTTGCAATTACTGGAAGGCGCCAGCCTTGGTGAGGTCGAGTATCTCGTACTGATGGGTGACATCTTTGACTTTTGCCTGGGATCGCATCCTTATTTTCAGCGCAAATTCAGTGCGATCGGCCGCGCTTTGGAAAAGGTCGTGGCGTCCGGGACCCAGGTTATCTATCTGGAAGGCAATCACGAGTTCAAACTGGCATCTTTACCCTGGAAGGGTGTGCAGGTGATCTCCGAGGGGACCCATACGATCCGGCTTAAGTCGGGTGAGACCATCCAAATGGCTCATGGAGATCTGATCTATTCTCACAAAATGTACCGAGCCTTTCGTCGCCTGGTGAAATCCCCTTTGGTGACTGGGGTGGCACGATGGCTGCCAGGAGCGTGGATGGATAACCTGGCCACCAAGGGATCCGAAGTCTCCCGATCTCAGGATCAATACCGTCAGATTGAGCATGACAAGATTTTAGGTGCGGTGGATGCTTGGCTGGAAACCGGTCCTGGGTCCTTTGGCATATTCGGACATTTTCATGTGCCCTATGCGGAACCACGACGCGATGGCAAAGCCGGTGGCGTTTTCAGTGTGGAAAGCTGGGATCGCCCTAATGTTCTGGCTTTTAAGGCCGGCGCCTTTTACCGCTATTACTTCGATCCGCAGTCGGCGCAAGCCTGGCAGCCTGCGGAACCGTTGGTCCGCAAGCTCCTGCCAGGTCCATAAGACTTCGAAAGGTTGATGAATTACATGGCGGAAGGATAGGTTTCGGCCATCTCCCCGTCATGCAGAGGACGCAGATGCAAAGGATGCAGCGCATGCGTTTGATCCACATAGATCACAGCATCATAGCGTTGCGGGAGTATCGTGGGGACATAGTTACCCAGATGTTCCCCTTCGGGATGGTACACCACGCCGATGGCCCGATGACCGCGCTCTTCGAGCATTTCATCACTGGCAAATTCATGTGAGAAAACCAGCAGCTTGTTGTCGCGGCTGACCCGATGGAAGACGTCCTCCCAACTGCCTTCGCGGCCCTTGGGGCAGGGCATGGCCTGCATGGGAGCTTCCCACCGCCGGGCGGCTATAACCGAGCCCTGATAGCCAGAAAAACCGACCAGAACGGCATTTTCATCGCCGTAACGTTCCCTCACGAGCTGCCCAACATTCATCTCCCCACTGTCGAACATGTCGGTGAAACGGGCGTCACCGATGTGCGTGTTATGTTCCCAGACAATCCCCTTGGCCAATTCACCGTGATGCTTCATCAGTTCGTCCAGGGTTTCCACCATATGAAAATCCCGAATATTCCACGACATGGGCCCACCGCGGACCATGGCACGGTAGTAAGCCTCGGCATTTTTGAGAACCCGGGCGTTCTGTTCGGCCTGCAGATGACCTTCCGCATGGCGATCAAACACGAGCTTACGGGTTTTCAGATGCTCCAGAAGTCCATGCACGTGCTTTTCACAGGTGGTTTCCTTGAAATAGGTGGCTCGTGCGTATTCATGAGCATTGCCTTGGAAGTGGTTGAAGCAGTCAAAAACCTGATTCACCATGCCCATGGATTCGGGATCGTACTTTTTAAGCTGCTGGGTCAGGGTGGATAGAGATTCCCAGAGGCTATAAACATCAAGCCCGTAGAAGCCCACTTTAGCCTTCTCCGGCTGATGATCGTTGTAAAGTTTGGGCCACTCGATCATGTCGATCATCTCTTCATTGGCCCACATCCAGCTGGGCCAGCGACGAAATGCCGATAGAACGCGACGTGCTGATTGCGTAGGGTCCAGTCGACCTTTCACATACTGGTTCACGAGGAAACAATCAGGCCAATCCCCTTCCACAGCAATAAAGGAAAACTTTTTCTCCTCAACCAGGTTTCTCGTGATCGTGGTTCGCATGCGGTAATACTCGGACGTGCCGTGGGATGCCTCGCCGAGCAGGACGAGCTTCGCCTGGCCGATGCGTTCATAGAGCGGCGCAAAATCCTGATCCTTTTTAAGGGGGAGACAAAGGGCATTCAGCTGTTCCAACAGCTCTCTGGACACCTTGGGTTCTGTTTCCATGGCGTAACCCTTTCCTGAGTTTAGAGAGAAATGCTGACTGGCTCCGAGACCGAGGCAACCGAAGTCTCCAGGCTGTGTTCCTTATACTTGTGATCATCAATCGTAATGGTGGTCAGGACGCGAGCGTGATCCCGAATAATCATCTGATGGCATCTTTGGATCACCGGCATGATCGTATCCCACTCACCTTGAATGCTGGTTCCGATCGGTCCGACTTCGTAATCGAGTCCTACTTTGTCAAGGTAGGCCGTGATCTTACTGATGTCCTCACTGATGTGTTCGCTGTCCATGGGATTGACGCTGAATTGTACAATCATTTCCAATGCTCCTATCCACTGCGTGTCTCAATTTATTGGCTTATCGAATCCTTCAGCCTACGTAATTTAAAGACACTTCCGTTTAAGAAGGGGTCTTATGGACAAGAAAGCAAAAATTTGGCCGTGGGAAAATAGGGGGGATTTACGCAGAAAAAAAGGCCCGGGTGCGGGTAGCCCCAGGCCGATGTCTTTTAGCAGGAACGTGATTTCAAACGCACGCCGAGAATTTGCCACTGGGCCTTGGATTCCTGTTCGCGTGGACCTGTAACCCGGATGGCGCCGTTGACGGTCATCGCGCGATCCGCGCCGCAGGGTTTCCAGATATCACCGGACACGGCACCTTCAAAGGTATTGGTCCAGACGCCATAATAATCGCCATTCAAGGTCTTGGCGAACGATCCGGTCTGACCTTGACCTTCAAAGAACCAGTTGACCGAAACGTTGGCTGCATTCTGGGCGGGCAAATCCGCTTCCACATAGAAGGCAACCGATTCAACGGCATAGGAACGGTTGCTATTTTTAAAATTGATAATAGCTGAACAGTTGCGACGGCTGGCGCTGAGCGAAGTGCCAGGACCGGATGTTGCGGTTTGCGCATCGGCGAATTTCAACCAGAGGATATCATTCTGAACGAGGTAACCTGTGCCCTGGCCGCCCGCACAGCCAGTGCCATTGAACGTCACCGAATCGATGCCGAAGCGCGTGCGACCCACGTCGAGCGGATTGCTCATGTCCAGATCGACTTGAGCCTGAGCAAACGAGGCGTACCCTAAACACAAGGCCAGAGCTGTTAACGTTTTCATAAAGCAATCTCCAATGCTGGGTTTGATCCTGAGTGAAATCTAAGGTAAGTGTTCGGTCAGCACCAGGAGAATTGCATCAAAGTGTTCTGTGGGCAGATGGTTGACAGAGCATGCTTCAGCTATGCGCCTGCACGTAAAATAGAAGGTTGAACCTTCACCGGGTTTGGAGTCGATCCAAATGCGGCCGTGATGGCCTTCAACGAGTTTTTTGACGATGGCCAGACCTGCGCCTGTGCCGCCTCCGTAGGCGCTTTGCGGATGCAGGCGCCGGAAAATCTTGAAAATACTGTCATGAAACCGAGGCTCAATTCCAATGCCATTATCCTGAACCATGAAAACCGGCACAACATCGCCTTCAATGTCCTGATCCCTGCAGGCGATGATGATTTTTTTTGCAGGGCTTTGATTATATTGAATCGCATTGCAGATCAGGTTGTAAAAAATTTCCCCCACGCGTACCGGATTGCAGGACACCGTGGGGAATGTTTGCGGTCTCACGATTTCAACGCGCTCGGCATCCACCATGCTTTGAAGACGAAAGAGAGCGTTGTCCACCACTTCGTTCACATCAGTCGGAACTGTGGCCATATTAAAACGGCCGAGGCGGGCACATTGAAAGAGCGAAGCCGTCAGTCCATCCATGAGCTCGCTCAGTCCCATGATGGAAGACAAGCGCTCCTGGGTTTTGGGACTGAGCCCGCAGATACTGCAAATGCACGGGTGAAAAGCTGCGCAGGGTGGAAAAGCTAAGATCCAGGGGTCGTCCCGTTCGAGGATTGTTCTCGGGCACGATGCGTGATGGAACATAGTCAGCCGTCACGATCAGTCGCAACCAATTCAACGCATAGAGCCGCCTCGCCCGTTCGGGAATATCTCCTGCCGGAAATCTTTGATACAGGTAACTGTCCATCGTCGAGCTGCGGCTTTCGGCGATGACATTGCCGTTCCAGTCGGCATCAAATTTATAAAGATCCACCCGATCGTATCCGCAAAGACGCCGAACCTGGGCCACGACAGCGGCGCAGGCCTCATCGATGGTCCGGGTATTTTGCAGGCTCAGAATGGATTCCCGGACGTTGTGATAATAGGATGGGAAATCGATCATGTCCTGGTGGGCTTTCGGCTCCAGCTCCAGAATCACCGAGACGTCTGAGCGATGGATAATGCCATTAAAAAATTTCAAACTGTCGGTTGTATGAAAGGCCCGTGCGATTGGATTGGTCTTGCGCCAGTTATCGGACTGCAACGCCGCCTGTAAGAGGCCATTGGCTTCGGCTGGCGTCAGAGATTCAATGGACTGCCCGAGCAGGGACTCCGCCGGGCGTTCCAGATGCTCCTGACAATTTTCACTGATTTGAAGTATGACGCCACTGGTCGCATCCAGAGCCAGGAACACACCGTGAGGTTGAATCGAACCCGGTCTATGAATGGGTTCGGTGCTGCAGTTGTCGAGGTCAACCTTATGACAGGATGAGATGGGCGAATGGTTATCCTGCATCGATTTACCCTGGTCTCACGTCAAAGATGTCTTTTTTGATGTTCAGTATGAGTCGTCAGGGTATGCAGCAGGAGGCTCTTATCGATCGGTTTGGTCAGATGAGCCGTACATCCTGCAGCCAATGACTTCTGCATCTCTTCCTGCATCGCATGGGCGGTCAGGGCCACGATGGGAATTTCAACGCCGAGGCTGCGGAGTTTGCGCGTCGCGGAATAACCATCAAGGATCGGCATCTGCATATCCATGAGAATGGCATCATAAGGATGGCTTGTGCCTTCCTGAACGGCGAGTTCGCCATCACTCACCGTCGTCACGGAAGCCCCGCTGCGTTGCAGTATGCGCTTAATCAAAAGCTGATTGTCTTTCGAATCATCGGCGACCAGTATCTTCATGTCACTCAATGGCAAGCCGGTCTGCTCCACAGGGGCGCTCGGTTTTTCAACAGTGATGGACGTCTGCGTGCTGAGCATGCGGCCTGATTCAATGGTTATCAGGAAGGTGCTGCCAACGCCCGCTGTGGATTCCACAAGCTCCACATCGCCGCCAAGGGTTTGCGCCAGGGCCTTGGATAAGGCCAGACCCAATCCGGTTCCGCCGAAGCGTCTGGTGGTGCTGGCGTCTTCCTGGTGAAAAGGCTTGAACAGATCCTTGCTCTCGCTGATGCCAATGCCGGAATCGACAATTTTAAAGGCCAGCAGGGCTGATTGCTCGGGCCGTTGAATCATATCGACCGATAGACGAATGCCACCTTTTTCAGTGAACTTCACGGCATTGCCGACGATGTTGATCAGAATCTGCCGCAAGCGTTTGGGATCAGAAAAAACCACGGCAGGCACCCGCGGGTTGATCGAGCTGGTGATCTCGATCGCCTTTTCCTGAAGCTTCATCTCGAACGAGGTGGTGATGTCATGAATCACTTCAAAGATATCAAAGGATTTCTTTTCGATTTCCATATGACCTTCCTCGACCTTCGACAGATCCAGGATATCATCGATCAGGCGAGCCAGTTCCTGGTCGTTCTTGATGATGCGCTGCAGAAACTACCCCTGCTCGTCCTTGCTGGTCTCCATAGGATTCAGCAGTAGATCTGCATAACCCAGCATGACTCCGAGAGGGGTCCTGATCTCATGGCTCATATTAGCCAGAAAAGTGGACTTGGCGCGATTGGCTGCTTCGGATCGCTGCGTTTGAGCGAGGAGGCTATTCTCTTTCCGTTTCTGTTCGGTAATATCCATCAGGATACCGATGATGCGTTGCACCGTCCCGTTGCCATCGAAATAGGCTTTGCCTTTGAGGTCAATCCAGGCTTCGCGCGCCTTCAACCGAAACTCCACCGCGTAATCAACGGATGCTGACAGCGTGCTCGTCGGATTGATGATGGACTGCTGGAGATTTTCCAGATCGGCATCAGCCACCAAAGCAAAGAATTCATGGCTGCTGAGATCGAGTGCACCCTGCAGGCCGAGGGCTTCTGAAGAGCGGGGGCAAAAGGTGAAACGATTTTCCAAAGGCCTACAATCTCAGGTGCCGACGCGCGTCGATTCCATGGCCAGACGCAGGCGCTCCTGCGCATCACTGAGTTCCTGCGCGGCTTTCACGTGAGCCTCGCGCAGTCGCTTATTTTCGAGTGCGTCCCGGGTGGCAGATCCCAGGCGAGTCAGTGAGTTTTTGGACAGGAAATCAGCGGCGCCTTTTTTCAAGGTTTGGGCCGCGCGATCTTCTGTGATAGCGCCGCTGATGATGATAAATGGAATATCCTTGCCAGAGGCACGCAAAAGATCAAAGGCATCAAAGGAATCGAAGTCAGGCAACTTATGATCGCTGATAATCAGATCAAAATCGTCTTCCAAGGCTTTGATGAAGTCTTTGCGGGAGTATACGTTGGTGAAGTCGACAATTTCATACTCGTCTTTCAGCGCACGGACGATGGCTTCGACGTCGAACTCGAAATCTTCTACAAGCAGAACTTTGATTTGGGAAGGTTTCACCGTCGATTCCTCGCGTGTCTCATGCTGCCGGAATGAAAGATCTTAGGATATGACGCAAGCCCTCCATCTTGTCAATCTGTGGGAAAAATCCTGCACCCCTTCGTAGCATAGCAATGCCGGGAGTAGGGGAAGTCATAGCGCGGTGTTGAGGGGATGCACAGATGCACAGGAGTGAGGCCGAACCGAGGATATGGGATGCAAATCCACTCACGTATCCAGCCAAGTTGTCAGATCAAGAAACGAATTTTTTGCAGCTTGAATCATGACGTCATCGGCTCCGGAATTTTCAGAGAATTGCATCAGCGCCTTCCGGGTTTCTTTCCACCGTTGACCCACATGCGCTCCATAACTTGAGAAAAAAGCGAGGCCCTGATCGGGGTTTAAATGCAGCGTGTCGGACAGATGGCGTGCGATGACCTGACCACCCAGAGTGGATCCTTCCAAAACATAAAATGCACCGAGGGCGCTGGCGTCGTCCTGTAACCAATCAGGAGTCGGGGCATGCACGAGTCTGGCGATCGGTCCATTGAGATAGGTTAAATCCTGCAGAATCCAGGGCGTTTTGAGGCGTTCTGAAAAGTCGATGCCAAGATCGGGCCACATGGTGCGGCGGGCCAGCAGGGGCTCCAGCACCTGATAAAAGCCAAAAAATTTGCAGAGGATATGCTGATAATGCTGACGTGAAACCTGGGGGCTCATCAGCTGCACCATCAGGGGATGATGATCCAATCGCTCATGGTGCGGGCTGGTTTCAAGGCGCAAACGGTTCAGTATCATAATGACCTCAGCAAAAGATCCGGATAACCGGCTTTTTTTGCCAAGGTGCCGTGGCTTGCGTCGTCTGTCAATGTCGGTTGGAGGGATCGGCTGTTATAGCCGCATGCGACCGGCGAGGCCGATGCGTATATTGCTGATATCGATGGCGCCCTTACTCAGATTCCAGCTGCCTGTGCTATAGCCCACCATGCCACCCCATTCCCAATCCTGGGCCTTCTCGCGGCGGATGATATTGGCTTCGAGATCGAGGGTCAAACTGTCACCAATCCTGCGCTTTTTACCCAGGACGCCGACTTCACCGATGTCGATCGGGGTCAGACGTCCACTGATATCGTAATCAAAGTTCTGGGCCATGCTGATAACATGATAAGACCCCTGCAAATGCAGGGAAGGACCAATGGAAACGGCGTCCCAGCCGCCCAATTTTTCGCCTGTGATGGCCAGGCTTTCAAAACTGATCAGGGCTCCCACCATCACGCGATCGAGGCTCGGCATCATCGGTGTGCGCAGCGGCAGACGATAGAGCGGTTCAAACCCCAGGCCGAAGCCAAAATAAGTACCATTCTGAGTGGAGCCAAAGCGCACATGGGCACGGGCCACACCTTCCACTTCGGGTGTCATGTCCTGACTTGCGGCCAGATCCACGCGATTGAGCAGATAGACAGGAAATTCATTGGTGGCCTTGGCGGCTCCGGCCACCGAAAAACTTTCATTCTGACCCTGAAAATCCACTGTTTTGAAGGCGATGGGCAGCATGTCGCCCTCGGCGTTCGCAGATTCAGGGTCGGACGGCATGACCGGATTTGGGGCCGGTACAGGCGCGGGAGGAAGAGGTGCCGGCTCAGGTCGGGTCTCAGCCTTGGTGTCGACTTTATTTTCGGCCACGCGAGGCGGCTCTGTGCGACCTGGTTCAGGCACAGCTCCCCGAATGGGTCGTGCTTCCACCAGCGGACTATCCGGTGTCACCGGCGTATAGAAAGGCTCATCCTTGGCTTTCTGCTGGAAGGCCCGCCGTGTGGCAATCGCTTCCACCTTGGCGCCATCTCCGACGCGAATGGCATCAGAGTAGGACAGTGCGGTGATCTGAGCAATCCCACTGTGCGTTTTGCTTTCAATCACCTTGGCCTTGCCCAATAATTTTTGATTAAAATTCAACCACGAACCATCAGCCGGGTGCTGCGTGCGCACATCGGTCTGATAAAAATTAAGATCATCACCTTCAAAGATATTCTGCTCTTTGCCACTCGACAGGGTCAGATAGCGGCCCTGAATCGAAGTCACATACACATCCACCGGGAAGCGGTTCAGCATGCGAAACAGGAGATTCTGCAGCCTTTGATCCACGTCCGCATCGGTGGCTGCCAGGAGCCAGCTGAAGGGCATGGTTTCGCTTTCGGTCAGATAGTTGCGCATGCTCGGATGCAAAAGCCGGACGGTCCAGCGCATGGTATCGCCCTGGCCTGTCACGGTGAGATTGATCATCGCATCGATCTCATATTCTTCGGCCAGCTGCTGACGACCTTCGGGCGTGGACCAAAGGTCAGCGGTCAGCACATCATTGCCGAAGACAAAACGCTTGGAGTCGCGAACGATTTTGGAAAAGTTCGCGTCGATGTGCTTTTTGCTTTGGGTCAAACGATGGGATTCCGGAAAGCTGCCTTGCCAGTAAACCGGCATGATCGCGACCTGGCGAATATTGGGCAAACGGGTGCCCGAAGACTCCACTGCGAAGAGGGAATCCCGAGGACCGGGCAGGACCAGCACCGGGCCGCAGCCCAGCACCAGAAGCCATTGTACGAACTTAGATCTTTTCCACATTGTGGCTGGAGCCGTCATAAGAAACCCGCCGTTTGACGTCTTCGATGATCGTCTCGATATGAACTGGCCGCTGCCAGACCTTGAAGAGATTGCGCAAGCATTCGGTGGTGAATTCATGCTTAAGATCGGTACCTTCGTGCTGATGTTCAAGCAGGAGTTCATTGCGATTCTTAAAGTTCCCATCCTTGACGAGGATGATGGGTTGGCCAAAGTTGGTCAGCTGGCCCAGGAGAGAGTGTTTAATTTCCCCGAACTTGCGATTGGTGATCACATAGCGATTGTTCCGCCGATCATAGTCATAGAGGAACATTTTCTGCTCGTGGCAGAAATCTTCATCCAGGAACGCATCGATGAACGTGATATCGTTATGGACCTTGCGGACTTCCATGAGCTTCTTATCACCGAGGCCCAGCTGCTTGTCCCACTCGGATCGTTTTTTCGGATCCTCGCAGTTCACGTAGTCGATCCCGAACTGTCCCTTGTCCCATCGTCTCTTGATATGACGCAGAAGTTCAAGGCCCAGTTTATACGGATTGAGCTGGCCAGGAGCAGCGGCGATGACCCCGGAATGCTGGTCGCAGTAGTCGATGATTTCCGAATCCTGCAAGGGGTGCAGTTCCGTCATCATCCGGCTATGCCAGTAGGTAGCCCAACCTTCGTTGAGAATCTTGGTCTGACCCTGGGGCGCAAAATAGTAGGCCTCATCCCGGACGATGCCCAGCACCCGCTTTTGCCAGCTATTAAGGGGGGCATATTCCAAGAGGAACTTCAGGACATCGCGCTCAGGATTTTCAGGGAAATTCTTTTTGCGCTTGGCCTTCTCTTCCTGCTTTTGCTTCTGGCCTTCCAGAAACTCATTCGGGTTGATGTAGCTGTCCATGTATTTTCTACTGGACGTGAGCTTATGCACGGGCTCGCCGCGATAGTGCTCGGTTTCATCCTCGTAGTTGGCTGGTGTCACATTGCGGGCGGCCTGGTTGAAGGGCGCATAGATATCGATCAGATTTTCCAGCGACAGACAGCAGTCGATGTAATCCTCGACCTCATCATGGCCGACGTCCTCGATGAAACGCCGAATGACCGAGGCATGGTTGGCCATCTGATCCAGCATTTTCCGATTGGTCTTGGTGAACCAGTAGTTGTTCTTGAAGAAATCGCAGTGACCGAAGACGTGGGCAATCACCGTCTTCTGCGAAACCATGTTGTTGGCGCGCAAAAGGTAGGCGTAACAGGGATCGTTATTGATCACCATTTCATAGATCACCGACAGGCCATAGGTGTAGCTCTTGGAGAGACGTTCGTAGTCCATCCCAAAGCGCCAGTGCGGGTAGCGGGTGGGGAAACCGCCATAGGCGGCGATTTCATTCAGCTGCTTATAGTCGACGAGCTCGAAAATCGTTTCAAAAAAATCCAGTCCTGCGCGCCGGGCGGCTTCCTGAATGGAGGCGGCCAGATCACGCAGCTCGGGAGTTAATTGGGTGTTGTGAACCATGCTTACCTCCCCTTGCCGAGAAAGATCTTCAAGGCATCCATGATGGCGTCACGGTCTTTGATCTGACACGTGGTGATGCCTTCATTGGTTTCACCAAAATGCTTATGCAAATCCCGCAGAAACTGACCCGAACCATAGCGGGACTCCACCTGGCCGTAACAGAACATATTGGAAATCGGCAAAAGGCTGCTTTCAAGGATTTTCATGCAATCCGCGGTGTCATTGCCCGACCAGTTGTCACCATCCGAGAAGTGAAACAGATAGATGTTCCATTCATGCGGATTGAAGTTATCCTCGATCAATTTCATGGCCAGTTTATAGGCCGAGCTGATCAGGGTACCGCCTGATTCCTTGGTCTTGTAGAACGTATCGGAATCCACTTCGCGCGCGGTCGCATCATGGATGATAAAGCGGCGCTCAAGGCCGTTGTACTGTGTGCTGAGCCAGGTATCGAGCCAGAACGCGGTCAAACGTACGATTTCCTTCTGCTCATCACCCATGGAGCCGGACACGTCCATCATGTAGACGATGACCGCGTTGGCGACTTTTTCATGGGTGATGCGATAGGAACGAAAGCGCTTGTCTTCTTTGACCGGGATGATGACCGGATTATCGGGATCATAATCACCGGTGGAAATACTGCGTCGCAGCGCTTCCTTGAACGTTCTTTTGAAGTGACGCAGCGACTCGGGACCCTTCTTCAGGATGCCCGAGTACTTGTACTTCTTGTCCTCGATGTTTTCCTTGCCCTTGTTTTGGATGTTCGGCAGAGCGAGTTCTTCACCCAGGATCTGGGCGAGCTCTTCCAGCGTGACATCCACTTCCAGGCTATGCTGGCCTTCGCCTTCCCCAGCCTGGCCTTGACCTGGCTGCGGTTGACCTTGGCCAACGGTATCACCGACTTCGCCATCACCCTGTCCGACGCCACCTTTTTCCCGATTGCCGAAGCTGAAATGGGGGATGTCGATACGAGGCAGAGGGATGGTAATGCGTTTATTTCCCTGGCGACCGACAAGGTCGCCACTGGAAATGAAACGCCGGAGTTCTTTTTTTATCTTGCCACGGACGATTTTTCTGAACCGGTTGAGATCCGATTCCATTTTCATGGCCAAAAATCACCCCCATCTCCGGCTTAGATCTTATTTCTTATCTTTCTTCACCACATCACCGCGCGCGAACACACTGGCCACAAAGCCCAGGGCATCGGTCGCGCAGATCTCGCAGTAGCCGTAGTTCTTGATAAGACGGTTTTTGACCACATCGATCTTGGCTTGAGCTTCCTTGTCGACCACGTTGGAGACCAGACTGGTAAGTTTGATCGTATCCTTCTGATCTTCAAAGAGCTTGAGTTCAAGAGCTTTATGCAGACGCTCGTTGGTACGGAAGTCAAAGGCGCGGCCATCGAGAGCCAGAGCACCGATGTAATTCATGATCTCGCGACGGAAGTCATCCTTGCGGGAGTCAGGAATATCGATCTTCTCTTCGATGGAACGCATCAGGCGTTCATCAGGCTCTTCGGCTTCACCAGTATAAGGGTTTTTGACCTTTTCTTTCTGGGTGAACGCTTTCACGTTGTCGATGTAGTTGCCGCAGAGTTTATCGATGGCACTTTCATCGGCCGAGATCGCGCGTTGCACTTCGTGCTTCACGATGTCTTCGTATTCCATCTTAACCAGAGCCAAAAGCTCGCGGTAACGCTTACGGGTTTCTTCATCCTTGATCAGAGAGTGGGTTTTCAGGCCCGACTCCATTTCATTCAGGATGATGAAGGGATTGAGGCAGCCGTTGCCTTTGTCCACGACCAAAGCGTTGGAAATTTTATCCTGGATATAACGTGGACTGATACCGTCCATGCCTTCACGCGTCGTTTCCTTGCGCAGTTCCTTGACGTTATCTTCGGTGAATCCAGGTATGGACTTGCCGTTATAAAGCTTCAGTTTCTGCATGATCGTAAGGTTGGCCTTCTTCGGCTCTTCCAGACGAGTCAGGATCGACCACATGGACGCCATTTCCAGCGTGTGTGGCGCGATATGGATATGCGGTACCGTCTTGGCGTTGAAGTCCTTGCGGTAGATTTCCACTTCGCGATTCAGACGCGTGATATAGGGAACGTCGATTTTTACAGTACGGTCACGGAGAGCTTCCATGAACTCGTTGCTTTGCAGTTTGCGGTATTCCGGTTCGTTGGTGTGACCGATGATCACCTCATCGATATCCGTTTGCGCAAATTTCTTGGGCTTGATCTTGTGTTCCTGACTTGCAGTCAGAAGATCGTAGAGGAACGCCACGTCGAGCTTAAGAACTTCGACGAATTCAATGATCCCGCGGTTGGCCACGTTGAACTCACCGTCAAAGTTGAAGGCGCGTGGATCGGAATCCGAACCGTACTGCGCGATCTTCCGATAGTTGATGTCACCCGTGAGTTCCGTGGAATCCTGGTTCTTCTCGTCTTTCGGCTGGAACGTGCCTATACCGATCCGGTCCTGCTCGGACAGGATCATGCGGCGAACCTGGATGTGCTTATTGACCACTTTTTCCCAGTCGCCGTTGTACTGCTCCATCAGCTTGTTATAGACATACCGACATGCTGGACAGAGGTCCCCTTCGATATGCACAGCTTCGGCGCGATCCCGGTTTTTATTCAGGATCTCCAGCACCGCGTTGCGGCGTTCCGTGGGAACGAGATGCAGCGGCTCTTCGTGCATCGGGCAAGGCATGACCTCTTCCATCGACAGCACGTCGCCGAGTCCGATCCAACTGTAGGTATATAGCGAACCCGCATCCGTGCGTGAATACGCCTGCAGACCTTTTTTCAGAAGGCGCGCGATGGTGGACTTTGCCGAGCCAACCGGTCCGTGCAGAAGGATCACGCGTTTTTCTGGTCCGTATTTTTGAGCACCGGCCTTGAAGACATTCACTAATTTGTTCAGATGAATGTCGAGCCCGAATACGGCGTCACGGCCGTTATCGAACGGGTCATCGAAAAACTTCCAATGATACAATTCTTTCTTGTACTCGTTGTAAGTTTCAAAACCGTAATCGGCAATCATATCGTACACGCGTTGAAAGGCGGTGCGAGCGATCGCTGGGCGCTCAATAACCATGTTCAGATACTCTTTGAGGCTACCCGTCCAGTGCAGTGTCTTGTACTGATCATGAAATTCATGTTCTGTGATGGCGCTGATGATCTTGCTGGCATCCATGCTAGCCCCTCGCTGGTAGTGAACGATGTCGCTGCCCTAATCATAGGTCCTGATAGATAACGGAAGCATAAACCGAAGCATCTGGCAACTTTTTGAAGCGCCTTGTTCGATCCCCGTCCGCCATCCATCGAATTTTTGCTGTATATGAGTGGGTGTCCGGCTTTCTCTTATTAGGATATCGGGGAAAATAGGGTAAGTCAAAAAATGTTTTGGAAGACTGGTATCTTGCATACACTCCGGAGGGAAGATATGGACCTTTTTTCATGAGAACTTGATAAAATCGCAATTTTTGCAAAAAAAGGTGGAAAAGGCTGGAAAAACGGCCCCCCGGCGGTCGGGGGGAGGTGGGGTAGGTCAGGCGAAACCGTCAGGCCGTTTACGGCCCTGCTGACCCTCATGTCACTTACTCACCAGGCGTCTTATACTGCTGACCCAAAAACTCGTTGATGAACGTATCGATGGAACCGTCCAGCACTTCATCCGGAGCGAACGATTCGTGATCGGTGCGATGATCCTTAACCAGTTTATAGGGATGCAGAACGTACGAACGAATCTGGCTGCCGAAAGACACATCGCTTTTGTTGCCTTCCACCACAGCCTGGGCCGCTTTGCGGGTTTCCAGCTCGCGCTCGTAGAGGCGTGACTTCAGGATTTTCATGGCCTGATCACGGTTTTGATGCTGCGATCTCTGTGTCTGACAAGCTACGACGATACCTGATGGCATGTGAGTGATACGAACAGCAGAGTCGGTACGGTTTACGTGCTGACCACCGGCGCCGGATGCGCGATAGGTATCGATTCTAAGATCCGAGTCGACGATGGTGATTTCAATATTGTCATCCACAATCGGCGAAACATAGACCGATGCAAAAGAGGTATGACGTCTTGCGTTGGAGTCGTAAGGACTGATGCGCACCAAACGATGAACACCGGATTCGGCTTTGAGCAAACCAAACGCGTAAGGCCCGCGCACTTCAATCGTCGCACTCTTGATGCCCGCTTCGTCCCCGTCCTGCAGGTCATGCACTTCAGTTTCCCAGCCCTTGCGTTCGGCATAACGCAGGTACATACGAAACAGCATGGACGCCCAGTCACAGGATTCAGTTCCACCTGCGCCTGAGTTGATCGTCAAAATTGCATCATTGCCATCCACTTCACCGCCAAGCAGACTCTGAATTTCCAGCGCCTGCAGCTCTTTTTCGAGCAGTTCGAGGAGACGCACCGATTCGCCGATATATTCCTCGCTGCCTTCTTCGGCCAGTTCCAAGGCAGCATTCAAATCGTCACGGGTCGACGTCAAAACCTTTGCCCGATTGACGGCCAATTCCAGCGCCCGCTTTTTCTTCAGAATAGGAGCAGACAGCTTGGGGTTGGACCAGAAATCAGGTCGGGCTTCTATTTCAGCTTCGATGTCTTCCAGCTCAGATTTCTTGCTAGGGACGTCAAAGAAACCTCCATACACGATCATATTTCGTCGAGGCATCTTTGGCGCGGGTATTGAGGGCGTCTATTTGCATATTAGGATTCTCCAATGAGGGACGCTTGACGGTCAAAGACCGACGAAACTACCATAGTTCCCAGACATCCGCCACTGCCAGGCTGCCGCGAAAGGGTTCATCATGATACTTCTGACTAAGCTCGATCAGCAAAAGGTCCTCATCAATTTGGAAACAGTCAAATATATCGAGGCCGTTCCCGATACGATTATCTTTTTTACCAACGGGGATTCAGTCATGGTTTTGGAATCCATGGAAGCCATCTCCCAAGCCGTAGTGGAATACCAGGCTGCCGTATTTCGCCATTCCATACCCGCCAGCCCTTGAGCTTTCGGCATTTTCTGCCGAACAATCCTGCGACCTTCAGAAACAAGGAAGCGGGAACTTGGGTCTTTCCATCAAAAAATTAGCGCTTATCCTGTCCGCCGTGGGCGTTGCAGGTGGGATGGCGTTTGCCAGGAAGGGCCCTAAACCGGCGCCGAAAGAGGACCCCAGGACTGAAATCTATGAACGCTCGGCCGACAGCATCATCAAAAATTTTATGTTCGTCGGGGACTTTAACCTCAAAGAGGACACGCGACCGAACAGTCATGAAGTGTTTTGGCGCTATCCGTCGACCCTGCCCAAGGTCACCTTCGAACTGGATATGAATCCTGAGTTCGACAGCGAGGCCATGCGTGCTGACTTTCCGGCTACGCAAGGGGAGGGACGGGCCTTCCAGCATATGAACCGCGGTCGTGTCCTGTTTCTGGAAGGGAATGTGGAGGAAGCGCGCAAGACCTGGCTCAGTGGTCGCGCTCGTTACGGACGTAATTATGCCGCGCATCGACGCACGGATTATTTCATTGCGCAGGCCTTTATGTATCAGGGCTGGGCGAATTGGAAAGACTCCGGCAAGAAATATGATCATCCCGAGGTGCGGCAGAGTTTTGTGAATGCCACCACCTTTCTTGCCTGGGCTTTTGATCGTAAAAAGGACATCCCCGATGCCTTGCTCGAACGGGTTTCGCCGCGGGCCTATTACAACCAATCGGTGATTTATTTTAACTATGAACGCTGGGCGGGGGTTTCCGGATCGCTCACCAACGGCCTCGACTTTTTGCGGCGTACGGGTCGCAAGGAATACCGCCGCGAGATGCATCGCATGATGGCGGAAATTCACATCCGCAACCGATCTTATTTGGAAGCTGTCCAGGAACTCGACATGACCCTCCGTCAGGATGAAGATACAGCCAGTTCCGCAGCCATCTTCGCCCGGATTGGCGATATCTACTATGATTTGAATAACTTTGAACTGGCTGAAGAGGTCTATGCCGCGGCCAATAAGATCAATCGTGAACTGAATGAGATCCGCCCTTCGCAATACGTTCTGCGTGGCGAATCCCTGTTCTGGTTGGGCCGTTTCGAGGAAGCGCGCAAGACCATGCAGTACGCGCTGCAGGCCGCGGGTCTGCCGCAGTCCGTGGAAGAGCTTGATACCAACATGCAGGCCCTGGCCAGCCTGCGGATCGCCGATACCTGGCTCGCCACCAAAAACTATGAAAAAGCCCGTCTGAGCTACTTCCAGCATGGACAGGAATTCCGTGGGCACGTGACGGCCAATTTTGCAAAAATTCGCCTGGCCTGTTTGGAGCTGCCTGAATACGAAGGCAATAACATTCGCCATGCCCGGCAGATGCTCGAGGAACTCAAAGGTCAGAATGATATCATTCCCCCCCAGGCGCAGGAAATGGCCTGGACCTGCGAGACCGCATCCTATGCCCAGCACGAACGCACTCCGGAGATGGTGGAGCGGGTGCGGGCCTTTGCGCAGCACTATCCCAACTCCGATTTTCTACAGAAGCTCGTCGAGCCGGTGCGTGAAGTGCAATCGCTCAAGATTGAAGATTATTTTAAGGCGGGCGATATCTATGGAGCGGTGCAGTTCTTCGAAAAAACCCGGACCTACCTCTTTCCCGTTGTGAACGAGAAACTGGCCAACCGACTGTTCGCAGCCTATGCTGAAATCAATCAGGCGGAACGGGCCCGGGAGTTCTTCGATACCTTTGAAAAAAGCAGAATGAATGAACTGGGTCTTTTGCAGCTGGCTGCGGTCATGGTCGATCTGATCGACAGGACTCAGGGCAAAGAGCAGGAGGGTTGGATCAAGCGCAATCGGGCGCTGGCCCGCGAACTCGAAAAGCTCGACATGTTTCTGCCGCTGGAAAATCGCGTGCGACTCTACCTGCATCGCATCATCAATCATAAGGAAGGCTCGGAACATTATCCGTGGATCCTGGCGCTCGGCCTGAAGTGGGTTGAGGATGATGTTTCCATCGGCTGCGATATCGTCTATCCGATGCTGCAGAAAATTCAGGACAACGAGAAAATTCGCAGCCGCTTTGCCGTTCAGCGTACCACGGCCTTCTTCATCGATTCCAGTTTGAAGGATCTTTTACGCTTTGAAACCAACTGTGCCTATTCCCTGATGGAATTCGAACTGGATATGCACAAGGGGGCTATTTCGGAGCTGGCCCAACGCTATCTGAAACGGGATTACATCCCCTTCAATCCCATGAGCGCCGCCATCCTTTGGCACGTCGCGGAAGAGGCTCATGCCCAGCGTGATTCCGCCTCGGCTGTGGCTCTTTGGAAGCTGCTCACCACCAAGGGCGGGCCTGAAATTCCCGAAGTCCGCTATGCCCAAGGCCGCCTGAATGTGCAGCCGACCGAAACGGAAAATCTTTGGCAGAATTGAGCTTTTGACAAGAAACCGGCTGAAGCCCTGTGATCCCACATCCTGCCCGTCCCACTTTTAAGCCAAGCCATGGAAAGAATTAAAGAATGAACCGCCAGCGCCGATGCACATTCTGAACTCGGCTCTTTTTCGTTACGAGCGAAGGGATAATGTTATGTCGAGGTTATTCAAAGATCCCCTGATTGTCGCCGCGCTGGCCACCTTGCCCGCTGCAGCCATAGGGTTTTCCTCTGTGATCGAATTTCAGAGCTTCGTCGCACCCCTGCTGGCCGGCCTTCTCTGGGTCCTTGTCGTCATGCAGGCCTTCAGCAGCCGAAGCGTCGAGGAACCGAAAGGGAATGACGACGCCGAGGAAATGCAGCGCCTGCATATGGAACTGCAAACCGCGACGGATAAAGTCGATCGCATTGCCGAAAAGAAACTCGTTCTGCTGAAGAACAATCTCGATCGAAAGTATTCGCTCGACAAAAGCTCGCTTGAAACCGCTCTGAAAGAGCTGGAGATCGATAATAACCGCCTGCGTGTGCAGCTCGGTGAACGCAATTCAGACCTGGCCAATATCCGGGTGCAGCTGAACGATCTTAAAGTGGAACTGGAAGGCCATCGTGAGCGCCTCAGCCGTCCGGGTAACAATGATGAAGCCGTGAAGCAAAATGAGCGGATTCGGCAGCTGCAGTCGCATCTGAGCGAGCGGGATGAGCATCTGGCCGCCCAGGAAAAGCTTCTGCGGCATATTCTGGGTCTGGTTCCCACCATTCAAAAGCAAATGTCCGCTGTGATCGAACACACCGAAACCTCGGCTATTGAGATCGGTGACAAGGTTCGCTCCATCTATGAAAAAGCCCAGGAGCATCTGGCAGAATCCAATGAGATCAACAAGCAGTTCTCCGGCAACCTTGGCAAAACAGAAGACGAGGAAAAACTCTCGCTGTCCGGTGTGATTTCGGTGGCTCTGAAATTGCTCCAGGAAATGACCGACATGCTGGATGAAAACGGCAAGCTCAATTTGCACTTTTCGCAGTCCATCCAGGCGATCCTGGAAAATACCGCGACCATCAACAAGATCACCGAAGATATCCAGTACATCTCGGATCAGACCAACCTTTTGGCTCTGAACGCGGCCATCGAAGCCGCCCGTGCCGGTGAGCATGGCCGTGGTTTTTCGGTCGTTGCCGAGGAAGTGCGGAAGCTGTCCGACCGAACCAATCAGGCGTCCAATGATATTACCCAGATCGTGGGCAAGGTGAATGATTCCATTGAAGCGATATCGAAGTCTCTGATTGATAACCGCAGTAAAACCGAAAGCAAGAAGGACAGCGTGGACAAGGCTGTGAAATCCCTTCTGCAGACTGCGCGGGAATCCACGGCCGTGTTCTCCAAGCTGGTCGATTCGTCCGTTATCAGTTCGCAGAGCGTCGCCCACAACATTGATCAGATTATTTTGAGTCTGCAGTTCCAGGATATCACGCGTCAGGAAATTGAAGCCGCTGTGGTTCCGATCCGTCAGATCTCGAGTCTGGCCGAAGAAATGGTAACCAAGCTCAGCATGCTGAGTACGGACAATGTCCATGAAAGGCCCATGAAAATGGCAGCCGGACAGGATTTTGCTCCCCCCATGGCGACCCGATCCTCGCCCTCCCCAGCCTCACGGCAGCCACCGACCTTGAGTTTTGACGATCCGCCCATGGGAGCCTCCGATCTGAAAGGCACCACGTCGGTGAAAAAGCAGGACAGCAAGGCTGGCGAAGTTCTGGTGTTTGATACGCCGGAAGAGAAAATGAAAAAGGACGCCACGCCGGGCGCGAAGGAAGAGGAAGCTGAAGATCAAAAAGGTGCTGAACGCGGGGATGTGCTGCTCTTCTGATCCCGCTTAGGCCACCTGAGGCCGCTGATCCAAAGGAAACATCTCGAGCATCGACTGGAGATTACCTTTGAAGACGCGGCGCAGATCCTCCTCCAGTCGAGGAGCCTCGCCCAAAACCAGTCTCTGAAAGATTTCGGCTCCCAGATACTCACCGATAAGGCGACTCAATCCAAAATCCTGCTGCTTATCCTTCTCATTCCAACGAGAAAGATCTTCGAGCATGCTTTCGGGATGCCGCAGAATATCCAGGCCTACCGCGGACGCGCGCGGACGCCTTGGATTCATGATGGAAGCCGTCAGCGTTCCACAGATCTGTCTTTCGATACGCTCGACAAAATTCAGACGTCTTTCGCGTTTTGATGCCTGCAACGCGTCGTAAAGATAGAATCCAGCGATTTCTGCAAAGCGATTGATACTGGGTTCCCGGATCAGCGCTGTCCCAGATGGACTGAAATAGGCGAAGCCATCCATCTCGCAACGGCGTTCAGCAGCCAAAAGTTCAGCCCGCGTCAGTTTTAATTTGGCTTTGATGTAACTGCTGGTGGCTTTGTCGGGTTTGATATGCAAAAAGAAATTTGAAAGATCGGTGGTATTGAGGTTCAAACCCATGAATTGGTTCAAAGCCTTGAGTATATGGAGAAGCTGGTAATCAAAATCGTATTGGTGTTCCGTATAGAGATCAAAATCGTCCCCAGGGAATCCATCCCAGCTGGCGTGAAATTCCTCCCACATCGCCAGCGACTGCCACTTGATCCAGGGCGCCGTATTCAGCACGCAGAAAAAATCCTGATCCAGCTGCAGGTAATCCGTGCTCTCGCTGGGCAGGCCTTTTAAACCAAAGGCATAGTCATCGATATTATTGACGACACGAACCGTTTTAATAGCACGACTTAGGTGCGCGAGCAGGTGTTGATCCGCCAGATGATATTCACCAATCAGGCAGAGACACAGATGCTCTGGATTTTTCGCGGTCCATTCATTCAGAATATCGGCAGCAAAGGCATCACGTCGGGTCAAACGATTCGGTGTATCGAATTGCGAGTTGATGCCGCAGATCTGTATGCCTTGCTCAGCGCAAAAAGCCACGATGGGTTGATAATTTTCCCAAGGGAAACCCCATTTGTTGTGGTAGTCGATACGCTTGAGGAATTTGTCTTCGGGCAAACGGCCAGCCAGAAACTCGTCGATGGCAGGCTGATCCTCGGCATTGAAAATTTCCAGCGCCACCATCAGGGGACGCCCTGGTTCGCGACTGCGCAGATGCCGCAAGATCCTGAGAAAGCCGCGTTGTGATTGCCTCAAGGTATGGAAGTCACCAAACAGCATGAGATGCGCTGAAGTCATGCACGTCGCCAGCTGATCAATGCTGCTCGACACCCACGTCGATGGCAACGAGGCCTGAAAGTTGCGAGAATAAGCGGCAATTTCCGCAGTATTCATGGAAGTAATATGCTGCGTCGCTTGAATCGCATGCTGATAGAGATCCTGATGAAAGGACTGTAACTTATGCAATGCACTGCTCGGCACAGCGAACCTCAAACGTAGGGAAAGGTAGGCCGGTGAACCGGCTTTATCACTTTAAGATGGGGCGTGGAAGCTCTAAAAATAGTTTACCACACTCAGAGGTGCTTCCCGGGAGTGGGATCCTCTGCGTGCGAACAGTGGAAGGGAAAGATATTATTTTTTCGTGTTTACTAAGTCTTCAGGTGCGAAATACAAACCGCCCATGGGAGAATCCTGCTCGGGATCCATGCCGGGGAAAATGTAGTTGCAGCGCAGCCCGGTCTTGCCCGCGGCGAGCCAGCCCAGTTTGATCAAGGCCTCGCCGCGACTGAGGCAGCGCTTTTGCAGATCACTCGTGGGTTCCTGCTTCTCAATGACTTCGCGCAGCAGTATGCCGGTTCCTTCTTTGGTCAGAAGACTGCCGATGTAAGCGATGCTCTTTACGTTTAAGGCTTCGTTGAGTTTTTTTACCAGTTCCGCTTGCGATACGATACCATTTCGAGCGTCAAGAATTTGTCGCTGGCGGGGATAGATCAAAAGATCTTCACCGGCGAGAAGCTTATGAGCGACATCAAGAGCAAAGTAAGCGGGAATCTTCTGATCAGCTTTGAACGCCGTTTCGGCTTTTTGCACCCAGGCCTCGGCGTCTTCCCCTTGCTGAGTCCATTGCTGAAGGCGCAAAGCCGTGGCGTACATGCGGCCCTTGTCAGGCGCGACAGCGATCATCATGCGGCCCAATTCGTTCTGTCCCATAATCTGGAGCCAGACCATATACTGCGTTTCATAACCATTCTGCACGATGATCGAAGCGCCGCTGGCGTCGGGACACGAATCCAAAATCGCTTTGTGGGCTTCGGGTGTGGTAATCCGCCAAACGCGGAAGACCGAAAACTGCCAGGGCAAATCATAGCGATTTTTCAAAATCATTTTGATCTTTTCACCAAGGTCCTTGGTTCGCTTTGCCCTTGGATGAAAAAAACCTTCGATCCTGCTCCATTGATCCGTGCGAACAGCATCCAGCCATTCGTTTAGAAAATTATGAAGAAGGATTTCCTGCGTTTGAAGGGCGACAGCGGGGCCTTTTGATATCAGTTCACACTGTGGCGACCGGGGCGGAGGCGGAGGGGCTTTGGTGGTGGCGAGCGAGGGGCTGCTGGAAAGGAGCCCCAATAGCCCGCAAAGAGGCATGAAATAACTATTTCGCCGCGCAACTCCCACAACCCGAACTTTTTCCAGAAACTTCAACAAGCTCCCAACTCCCGAATTCGGCGTTGATCAGATCGAGCGCATCTTCAAGAAATTCCTGCTCAACAGTGAATAATTCTTTCATGAGATGGGTTTCCAAACAATAGGCATTGTAGGTGAAGATATTTTCATCCGGATTGAAAATCAGACTGACACCAGCCTGCCGATCCTCAAAGCGATAGACTTTTTCCATATAATTTTGATCATTCAGTGACTCGGTTCGCATGTTCAGGCCTCCATCGTAAAAATGGTTCCGTCGGCCAAGGGTAGCGAACCTCGGCACAATCGATCAAGTACTTCCGGGTAAAGCTTGCATTCACTGGCAAAAACCTTGGCAGCGATGGCATCAGGATCCGCCAATCCCACGACCGGAACTCTGATTTGAGCGATAATCGAACCTTCGTCATAGTGTTCGTTCACAAAGTGAATGCTGGCTCCCGACACCGCGTCCTTGTTCTCATGAACGGCGCGATGCACATGCATTCCATACATGCCTTTGCCACCGTATTGGGGCAGCAGGGCCGGGTGAATATTGATCACCCTATTTTCAAAGCCGGGAATGCTGGGGAAAGGCTTGAGAAAACCGCCAAGAGCGACCCAGTCCATGCGCTCATCCTGGAGCCAAAGCCCAAGGTCTCGCGCCAGCGTGGGCGATGCATGTTTCCCAAAGGTCGCGGCGAACACTGGCAGGTCCAGTTCATGAGCGATCTCCACCCCCGTGCAATCCTCGCGTGAGCTGATCACACCGGCGATACGATAGGCCCTGTGGGATTGCTGGGCGATCAGATTTCGCAAGGTACGGCCACCACCGGACAAGGCTAAAGCGACGCGTTTAGGTTGGAATGAGGCCATTATTGAAATCTCCCCTCATCCTTAAGCCGTGCGCCATTCCAAAAGGACAAAGCGTCCACGGACTTGGAGCCGGCGGGTTTAAGTTGTCGAACCCAAATCGGGTGAGTCCCGGTTCCTACTAAAAGTGCCTTATTTTTGCGATCCAGACGGAAAATTCCAGGGTTCAGGCTGGGAACGCCCGGCTCAGCCTGCTCCATATCTTCGATCACCACGCGAGCATCCTGCCAAAAGCAGAAGGAGCCCGGCCAAGGCTTATAAGCGCGAAATTCATTCACAAGTTTATCCACAGGTTGTCCCCAGTTGATCTGGCCATCTGTCTTGGCGATCTTCTTACAGAATGTGACAAGCTCGGGGTCCTGTGGGGTGCCACTAAATACGGGGTCGCGCAGTTTGTCCAGGGCCTGCAGAAGCAAAGGTCCACTTGCGGCAAAAAGGCGAGCCGTGAGATTGGCCGCATACTCCCGAGGCTCAATCGTGAATTTTTGCTGAAGAATGATATTGCCGGCATCCAACGCCTTGACCGTAAACAGAACGGTCACGGCCGTTTCCGATAGTCCATCCAGCAAGGCTGCCGGCACGGGTGTCGCACCGCGATAAGCAGGCAAGGCCGAAGGATGAATATTAATGGTGGCGCGCTTGGGAATTTTTAGAAAATTGTCGCTGAGAATTTGTCCGTAAGCAGCTGTGACGATGACATCAGGTTCGGCTTGCTCAAGGATATTCAGAAAATCAGCATCCCTGGCTTTTTCCGGCTGCCAAACCGTCAGTCCTTGTTCCTTGGCAAAAGCCGCCACAGGAGGATCGGTCAAAACCTGCTTGCGCCCAGCCGGTCGAGCGGGTTGACTCACCACGCCCAGAAGTTCATCGGTCGCGCTGCTCCGGCAATGCTCGATTAAAGTCCGCAGCGGACTCACGACTTCTTCGGGTGAACCCATGAATATAATTTTCATTTGAACCTCGCGAGTCGAGTGGCGATGGGCTGCAAATATGCCACGGACAGCGCGAGGGGACAAGGAAAGAGTTCAGGGCACGTTTTTAGGCAGGCCTTTGCATTCCTGAAATTGGCCGCGCAAGGCGACGTTGATTTCCTTCAGGAGTTCGTACTCCTTCGCGGATTTGATGCGACCGTAGTATTCAGAAAGTTCCACGGACCGATCCGCATTCATCAGCGCAAGGATCTGCGTGGTCTGCTTTTGGGGAAAGCGATTGAAGAGGGAGACGACCAGATCCTTATCGAGTTTCTCGAACACGGCAGCCGCTTTTTTGGCTTCCATTTTTTGATAGAACTCCACAAGTTTGTCGAGACGTTCGCCCTGCAGCTGCTTTTCCTTTTGAATGGTTTGCTGAAAGAACATCATCTCGTCTTCCAGCTTTTTGATTTTTTCATCGACCGACTTTTCCAAGCCCTTGAGCTGCTCTTCGCGGGTCCCCAGGATATGGATGCGATTTTCAATCTGACTCTGCTTACGCTCCAGCATGGTGAAATAACGACCCATTTCATCCTTATCCATGCCTTCGGTGCTGATCTTGGGCAGATTGAGAAGGTCATCCAGGAATCCACGTCGCTTTTTTTCCACAGCATCCGGCTCGTTCGACGTCAGGGGTGCCAGCACCGGCTCGGGATTGTCGGCAGGGGCCGCGGCTTTTTCCGTCTGACCCCAGAGCGGGCGGTCACCAAAGCTCAGGATTTTGCTATCACCGAGCATGATATAGCTGATGACAGCCACCTTGAGAACAATGATGGAAGGGATGCTATAGCGTGTTAAAAGATGAGCGGAGGTTGACATGGCTCACTCCCAGTCCTTGCGCCGGTTCATGGTAATAGCAAACTCATCGAGCTGCTTTTGCTCCTGAATCTTCATATGCTTCGTATGCTGCTCACCATAGCGTTCATCCAGGTGTTCCAGCATCTTCATCTTCTTCTGGGCCTCGGCGACCATCATGAACTGACGGCGCTCCTCCTCTTCGACAGCGCGCAGAGCCATCAGGCGCTGATACCACTGCGCCTTTGCGAAGTCCACGCCTTGCTCCAAGGCGGGCAGCATCTTGCGCTCCGGGCTTTGCCTCTCGCGATTCAGTTTATCCACGCCTTCAATATACGTTCTCTGCGATTGCATCAAAGCCTGTGCGGCTTCCTCACGCTTGAGCTTGATCTGATTGAGCCGCATGGTTTCCTGATCGAGCTGCAGCTTGCGTATTTTGATCAGAGGCTGAATCTTTTGAGTTTTCTGCTTGGGACTCGGCATTCACGTTTTCCTTATCAACCTCGATGGGACATACCCGACAGGACCCGCCGCAGACCGTTCATCGCATCTTCCATCCGGGTCGCCTCATGAATACCCTGTTTCAGGAAGGCTTCCATCAGCGGCATGATACGCAGAGCCTCATCGAGTTTCGGGTTGGTGCCCGGATGATAAGCGCCGATCTGGATCATATCCAGACTGCTGTTATAAACACCCAGCAGTTCGCGAAAATAATTGGCCTGCTGCCAGTGCGTTTGCGGCACGATATCGTTCATCACACGACTGGCGCTCGATGTGACATCAATCGCCGGGAAGTGCCCCTTCATGGCGAGGTCACGGGTCAAGTTGATGTGACCGTCAAGAATGGAACGGGCGGCATCGGCGATCGGGTCATTGAAATCATCTCCATCCACCAGCACGGTATAAAGTCCGCTGATGGGGCCGCGACCTTTGGCCTGCGGTCCGGCGCGCTCGAGTAGTTTCGGCAACAGGGAAAACACCGAAGGCGTGTAACCCTTGGTTGTCGGTGGTTCGCCGACCGCGTTGCCAATTTCCCTTTGGGCCATGGCCACGCGAGTCAGACTATCCACCATCAGCATCACGCGCTTACCTTGCGATGAAAAGAATTCAGCGATCGTTTGCGCGAGTTTAGCTCCACGGATACGCATCAGGGGTGACTGGTCACCGGTGACGATGACCACCACCGAGCGGCGGAGACCTTCAGGACCGAGATCGCGTTCGATAAATTCACGGACCTCGCGACCACGTTCACCGATGAGCGCGATGACGTTGACATCGGCTTCACTGTGTTTGGCGATCATGCCCATCAGCACCGATTTACCCACACCAGAGCCGGCACTGATCCCAATGCGCTGGCCTTCGCCAAAGGTCAGGAGAGCATCCATGGCCCGAATGCCAAGGCTAAGCGGCCGTTCGATGCGCGCGCGTTCAATAGGGTTCGGCGCCGCCTGATCGATATCAAACATTTCGCAGGATTCAGAAGCCACCATCGCACCGCCATCGAGGCGATTCATAAAGGGGTCGATCACATGCCCGAGCAGATACTCGCCCACCGGCACCTGGGTAAAGGATCGCACCGATTGAATGGTCGAACCAGGCGAGACACCGTTCAAATGCGAATAGGGCAGGAGCAGAACGCGCTCACGCCGGAACCCAACGACCTCGGCAATGATGGGATCCTTGCGATCGGTGGCCTTGATGCTGACGATGGATCCCATGTGACAGCCAGGAAGGGTGGCTTCAATCAGGGTACCGACAACTTCAGCCACCTTGCCTTGAAAAGACCAGGGAATGGATTGGAAGCTGGCTTTCAGACTGCCAGCATCCAGACGCCGCAGATTGCGCAAATCTTGCATTAACCCGCCTTTTCCTTGGTTTCAAAGAGTTGGATATCGGCCTGATCCAAAAGGTCACGAATGATTTTAGGCAGATCTCCATCGATCACCGCATGCTTGCCTTCGACCCTGAAGTGATCATTCTGCAGCTTGTCATCCACCCGTAGTCGACGGCGCATCTCCGGGTTGGACCATTTGCACAGATCCTGGAAAGACTGAGGGCTGACATGAATCATGAACTCATCTTCCGGCAACGCATCGGCAATGGCCCGTTCAATCACGGCGCCGAAGGATTCCGGGTTGACCTTGAATTCACGGTGCAGAAGGGCTTCCAGAAAACTCTGGCAGATCATCAGAAAGTTATCCTGCACATTGGTCAGAATCGATTTCTGCATGCCCTGAAGGTTGTCCATGATATTGGCCAGCTCTTCAGTGATGGAATGGATTTTATCCTGGGCGCTCAAGGTCCCTTTTTCCTCACCCTGCTGAAAGCCTTGCTGATAACCTTCCGCCCTGGCTTCGGCGCGCAGACGATCGCGTTCCTCTTCACTGAGGCGCACGGCCTCCACTTTCGTCATTTGATTTTCCGGATTGGAAACTTCGCGCGTCGGGACATAGGGCATAAAATCATCAGCATCCATTTGGGCCTGATGCGCCGGGGTTTCCGGTGCCGTGGGCGCAGGCGGCATACGACTGTCCTTCGCCCGTGCTGGAGCCGGTGCTGGAGTCGGGGCGGCCTTGGGTTCAGGGGCCGAAGCTTTCACAGGCATGGCCTGTGGGAAAAGGTTGACCGGTGATTTGGTTTCCTTTTGATCCTTTTTCTGCTCGGGCGCGGTGGTCTCCATGACCTTGAATTTGGCTTTTTTGAAATCAATCTTTTTTTCGATGAGCAGGCTGGTCACATCGAGTTCGAATTCCTCTTCCTCTTCCAGTCGATGATGGCGGTTGGCCATCCGCTTTTTCTGCTTCTTCCACTCTTCCGTGAAGTCAAGCGGACGGATGACAGGTCGGGATTCATGGGGAAAGCTCATATTGATTTCATAGGAGTCCCGCACACCTTCCGCCAGGTCTTCTTCCGAATGAAGCTTATTATGGATGATATTGGCATTGGCATTATCATGATAGGTCACCGGCTTGTCGCAGATTTCCATCAGATTGAATTCGTTGATATTCATCACCTTGCGCACGGGATCATCCTTTTTGATGAAACGCCCGTGGCTGCGATTATTGGCCTGATTCAGCATGCGTTAACCTCAATGAGCCGATTGATGGGGATTCAGAAGGATACGCAAAGCTTCGGTTGTCCTGCCCGGTTCATGCTTGGCCAGATAAAGAATCTGTTCCTGAGGCGACAGCTTTTCAAACGGTACATCCTCTTTCACCTGCACGTTCTGAATACTGCCCATCTCCAGATCCGGTTTGAATTCCTCGACGATCTCTTCCTTGCGCTTACGCTCGGGATCGTAGGACAGCCAGCGGAAGTACGGACGCACGATGAAGGCAAAGAAGAAGACCAGAGCCAGGGCGATGACCGAGGAAACGACCAGAGTGGAAATGTATTTCCGGTTCTCCTGCTTCTTCTCTTTGATGGCCTGCACCTGAGTAGCCGCCAGTTCAAACATCAGGTTATGAACTTTGACCTCGTCACGGCCGTCTTTGAAGCCGATGGCGGATTTCACAAGGTCTTCAATTTTGCGCATTTCGTCGGGGGTACGGGCTTGAAACTCAGGAGCCGTCCCATCGGAAGGGTAGATCTGCGTTCCATCGACGATGACAGCCGCTGATATGCGTTTGATGTTACCCACCGGCAGGACCTTGTGCCTTTTGGTCTTGGAGACTTCATAGTTCACGCGCTCACTGGCCCGCTTGCTCTTGGTTGAGTTGGAATTGATCGCCAGATCCTCCTGCTCGCCAGGTACGTTGGACTTGGCGCCGGGGATACCGGTTGGATTCAAGCCGTTGCCGGCCATTTCCTGATTGTTGACGTTGGATGAAATGACCACGACCTTATCAGGATCGATGTCGTTGATGGTCTGTTCTTCACGGGTGAAGTCGACGTCCACATCAACCTTGGCATCCACCCGGTCCTGACCCACAATGCGGCCGACCAGGGTTTTAATTTTGCCGGTCATCTCGCCTTCAATGGTCCGGCGGTAGGAGGTCATCTCCTGGGTGAGCTTGGTCGTGGGATCATCGGATTCAATCCGGGTCAGCATTTTGCCTTCCTGGTTGATGATCGTGACCTTTTCCGGTTTCATGCCTTCCACGGAACGGGACACGAGATGCGTTATACCGCGAATCTGTCTGGCGTTCGGTTCCTTGCCACGCTGCGACTTGATATAGATGGCGGCGGTCGGTTCCTGGTCATCTTCCTGGAAGAGCGCCTTCTTCGGCATCACGATATGCACGCGGGCTGAGGTAATGCCGTCGATCGAACTGATGGTTCGCGCCAGCTCGCCCTGAATGGCCCGCAGGCGGTTGATGTTCTGTTCAAATTCGGTTCGCGTAAAATCCTGGTCATCGAATTTTTCCCAGCCGATCATGCCTCGGGTCGGGAGTCCTTCTTCGGCCAGTTTCAAACGCAAGGGCATCACCGACTCCGCAGGAACCTTGATCCCCTTGTCGTCGATGATGAAGTTTTTAACGCCCTGCTTGCGCAGCTCGGACGCGATTTCGTTGTTATCCTGTTCCGAAAGGTTCGGATAGAGGTAAGCCGTCTCACCCTGTTCGCCCACGAAGAGCAAGGACACAAGGCCACCGATCAGCAGTGCAACGATCGCCATGACGGCGATTTTTTTAGGGCCATTCAGCGATTGCCAAAAGCCCCCTAGACGTTGACTGAGGTTCCTGAAAAATTCATTCATTCTTTCCATGGTCACCCCTCAACAGCTATTAAACAGGCATCCGCATAACTTCCTGATAGGCTTCCAGGGCCTTGTTTCGCACCTGGACCATCAGGTTAAAGGACAGTTCGGCTTGAGACGCCGCGAGCATGGTTTCATGGATATTGGTATCCTTGCCGTTGGCCAGATCTGTGGCCTTTTTATCAGACGACAGTTGACTCTGGTTCACTTCCTCGACGGCATTCTTCAGATGATCCATGAAGCTGGTCTTCGACTGCTGATCTTCAGGGCCCGCGCTTTCAAATTTCTTTTGCGCTTTGAGGTCGCGCAGCTCGCCCAGGATCTCAGAGCCGAAGCGCAGCGATGAGGAAATTTTTTGCATCGCTTACAACTCCTGTTAGACGCGACCGACTTCAATGGCAGTATTCGCCATGCTCTTCGAGGCATTGAGAGCCGTGGTATTGGCTTCAAAAGCCCGGGTCGCCGCGATCATGTTGACCATTTCGCTCATGACCTGGATGTTGGGCATGGCCACATAGCCTTCCGCATTCGCATCGGGATGAGTCGGGTCCAGCACCATACGGGGGGCCTTGGTGTCCTGATGAATGTCGACAACCTGCACCTTTTTTACCTGCGTGCCCATATCTTCATCCAAAAACCCTTCAAAGGGATTGCCGCTGGCTGGATTCGCCGCGAACACCACATCTTCACGCTTGTAAGGACCACCTTCCGGTGTCCGTGTGGTGTTGGCGTTGGCAAGGTTCGCTGACAGCACGTTCATGCGAATGCGCTGAGCAGCCAAGCCTGATGAACTAATATTCATGGCCTGAAAGAAACTCATACCTGACCTCCGTTGGCGATGGCATATTTCAGAGTCGCCAATTTCTTGTTGATCAATTCCACTGTGGCTTTGTAGAGGATCTGGTTTTGTGCCATATCCGCCATTTCCTTATCGACGTCCACAGTGTTGCCGTCCTGCCCGACGCTCTCGGTGGGACGCACATAGACTTCAGCCTGAAGGGTGCCATCGGCTTCCACCAGATCACTGCGAAAGTGCCTGGGGTCAGCCGCTTTCATGGGAACGACTTCCTCGTCGCCGCCAGCCAGAGCTTGAAGCTGCTCTTCAAAGTCAAATCCGATGGCCCGGTAACCCGGTGTTTCGGAGTTGGCAATGTTGCCGTTCAGGACGTGCTGCCGTTCCAGACGCAGATCCAACGCAGCCATCTTCAGCTGGTCCGATCGCGTGAACATGCCACCAATCAAGCTGCTGCTCATAGTGCTTTTCCTGATGCAGGCTGGGGCACTTCCAGACCTTCGAGGTTGAACTCGTTGATCTTGTTGCGTAGGGTTCTGAGGCTGATGCCCAGAGTCTTCGCGGAATGAGTACGGTTGCCGTTATGGGTGCGGAGGGTTTCCAGAATGAACTGGGTTTCCACTTCCTGCATCTTGCGGCCGATAGGCAGATGCTTGACCCATTCCAGATCTTCATCAACCTTCTTTTGTTCCAGCACGAATTCCTTGGCGGTGATCGTGTTGCCGGAAGCCATCAGAACAGCGCGCTGAATCACGTTCTGGAGTTCGCGCACGTTGCCGGGCCAGGTGTACTTCAGAATCTTTTGCATCGCATCCGCGGTCAGCGTCGCGGCTTCGCCTTTGAACTGGGTGCTGAAGGCCTTGAGGAAGTGACGGGTCAAAACCTCAACATCCTTGGGGCGCTCGCGCAAAGGAGGAATTTCCAAATGAATCACATACAGGCGATAGAAGAGGTCCTGACGGAAGCGACCATCTTTCACCGAGCGGGTGATATCGCGGTTGGTCGTCGCGATAATGCGGGTGTTGACCTTGATGGGGCCGTTGCCGCCGATACGCTCGATTTCCTGCTCCTGCAGAGCGCGCAGAAGTTTGGCCTGCAGATTTTGATCGGTTTCGGTCACTTCGTCCAGCAGGAGCGTGCCGCCGGTGGCCTGCTCGAACTTGCCGATGTGCTGCTGATGCGCGCCGGTGAACGCACCCTTTTCGAAACCAAAGAGCTCGCTTTCCAGAAGATTGGGAGGCAGAGCCGCGCAGTTGATGGCAACAAAGGGGTCAGCCTTGCGATTGCTGCTCGAATGAATCATGCGAGCAATCACTTCCTTGCCGGTTCCGGATTCGCCGGTGATCAGCACAGGAACGTTGGCGTCGGCGATCTGCTTGATGATTTCACGAATGCGCAGCATTTTTTCATCGGCAAAGATGAAATTGGCCTGAGGCGCTGGCACGGCAGCGGGCTTCTGCTGCTGTTGCTGCTGCTGCTTCTCGCGACTCTGTTTGTCTTTCATGTAATTGAGGTAGTCCGTGGAACTTACCTTGGGTTCCTCAACGTCATGAGCGATCGCACCATTGTTGCTTTTCATGTTCATCAGAGACTCCTATCTTTGGATTTGCTCCAAACGCTTCTTAGCAAGTTCGGCATACAACAGGTTGTTGCCGTCATCGGCGGCTTGTTTGAAGGCAGCCATGGCTTCGTCCCGGCGGCCTGATCGATAGAGCAGGAGTCCGCCTTTGTAAAGAGCCTCAGCGCGGCCTTCCCACTGGTTGTTTTCAGTTCCGGTCTGTGTGTAGAGTCGGCCGGCCTCCAGGTAATCGTTGTTGCGACGGAATTCTTCCGCCAGAGCGGTGAGTTCGTTGGTCCAGACCCTCAGAGCATCCTTGTCAGGCGGCGCTGATTTGAGGTTGATCTTGCGCAAGAGCTGCTTGGCGGCCTGGCGTTCAGGATCCATGCTGAGCTGCTCAAAGCGTTTGCTGAGATCCGCAAACAGATAAATCATGCGGGCAGTGGGTTGGCCTTCCGCGCGACTGCCTCCCACGGCGGCACCAGCGGTGGGAGTTTCCGTGGCCAGTTTCTGATTCCAGGTTTCGAGAAGGATTCGGGGCGAAGTCCGGACCAACTGAGGGGCCGTGAGATTCGCTTCCAGATCAGCCTTGATTTCGGCATGGATGGTGGTCTTTTCTTCGGCTGTCAGAGTCTTCCAGCTTTCCCAGGCATTACGATCCGAGGTTTGAAGGCCCTTGTTCAATCGATCCAGAGTGTCCTTGCCCGACTTGCGCGCGGTCTCGTTATCAAGGCCCTTCATGGAAGCCTGCATATGCCAGAACCAGGCGCGGAACTGATCGGGTTTGCTATCGGTGGTCCGAGCTGCATTTTCATAGTAGGGCAGGGACGCGACAGGCTGCTTCATGCGGCGGTAGGATTCAGCCGCGGCCCAGCTCACGGACGTGGCTTTTCTCAGCTCGTCAGCGCTTTTCGGCAGGCTTTCCACGACCGACACGACATCCGCATATTCCTGAGCCTTGAGATGCTTATCGATGCTCGTCAGGATACTGGCTTCGCAGCGCTTCATCAGGAGAGGACGGAAGGGCTCGGTGGCTTTGCCTTTGTAACGTTCGAAATACTCGCCAGCGATTTTGGCTGTTTCTGCATTCCAGACTTCAGATTTCAAACGATTGGCCAGGATAATGCTGTCGATCAGGAAGGCGGTGCGTGGGCTATCCGAACCCGCGCGACTTTCTTCGAGCCGCATCATGATGTTGGGACCGACAACCGGTGGTTCCGCAAAGTGCGGCATGAGTTTTTGAATGGCAGCCACTTCAATCTGCCAGTAGGCGCGGCGCAGTGCGGCCAGTGCTGTCAGGCTGTGATTATCACGGGTCGGGATGGCTTCCAGACTCTTGCTGAGGTTGGCCATGTCCTGGGCCTTGCCTTGCTGAATCGCGCGAATGGATTTGATATCGAGGCGGCGCATGGCTCCGAAAGACGACAGAGGGCTATCGGGATGCTTCTGCTGCAGACTTTCATAGTAGCCATCAGCCAGCGTCAGGTTACCTTGGCCCAGATGAATTTCGGCCAGTTTCCAGATGTGTTCCGCACCGCGATCGAACACCGTGGGATCCTGATGCAGGACTTTTTGATAAGCGATCAGCGCGCGATTTTCGTGGCCGAAGTCAAAGAGCTGACCCGCATACTGAGCCATCGCGTCAGTCGAGGTCATGGCCTTGCCGGCGTTCTGCTTGATCCAGCCCTCATAGCTTTTGCCGGTTTTGAAGGTCGCAATCTGGATGCGATAGATATAAGGCGGATAGGTTTTCCAGGACTGGCCCAGGCCACCTGCCGTATCATTCAGTTTGACCACCAGTTCCTGAGGTGTGCGAATGGCCTCAGGTTGCGGCTGAAGGAGACGTCTTTTACCAGCTGGTTCGGCCAGAGCGCTGCCGGTTTCAGCAGCGGGCACAGACCCTGGGGCTGTTTCAGCCAAAGTCGGACGATCATCATCCGCGGAGCCCTGAGCCACCGGCACCAAAGGAAGTCCAGTGGTGGGATCGTGGGTTTCCTTATAGTCCGCATCAAAGAAGTCGACGGTGATGCGGAAGGGTTCATGGAAACTATTGACCATCACGCGGACCGAATCATCGCGCAGGATCAGTTTAACTTCGGTGCCCTGGCCGCCCTGGTCCTTGAAGAAAACCCGACGAACGACAGTTTCATCATAATGAAAGACCGGTTCCAGTTCGCTGGTATGGGTGCCTTGAATTTCCAGAACCAAAGCCCGCTCGCTCGGTTCATAGCGATAGGTAAAGACGCGTTCATCAGGAAAAGGCACCACGATTTGACTGTAACGCTGCTTCCCATACAACTGCTGCCCGCTGCTGCTCAGCAAGCTGAGAGCCATAAGCAAAAGCAATCGTGATGCAGCAAACAGCGTGCGCATAGTGGAGAAGCCTCTTGATGGTATTGTTAGCAAGGCTTGGATTGCAACCGCCGTGCCATAATTTAAGGGTGGCAAATCATTATCTAAAACTTGACGGCGCCAAGAACCCGTCATTGGGCGAGCTTTGCCGGAGTCAAAGGCCTGACGATCACATGCCTTTGTGTCATGTCTTTGACTTGCCCTGGCTTTGGTAGTATGGATAAATGTTCTAGTGAATGGACCTTTCCCGCTGATGAGGACAGATCAATGTGGACAAAACCAAAGCTTCCCTGGGATCAAAAAACAGTACGCGTGGCCGTGATCGGCGACCTCATTCTGGACGAATATTTGGATGGAGTCGTCAATCGGATATCCCCTGAAGCCCCTGTCCCGGTTCATCTCGTGCGCACGACTTCCATCACGGCCGGCGGTGCGGCCAACGTTGCCCGCAATATCCAGCTGGTCGGCGGCGAAGCCTTGATGATAGGGGTCTGCGGGAATGATGGAGCCGCCGATCAATTGAAGCAGCTTTTGAAGGTGGATGCTGTCGACATCAAGGGCGTCTTTACCGATCCCGAGCGTCCCACCGTTCGTAAAACCCGCATCACCGCCAATCATCAGCAGCTGGTGCGCGTGGATTGGGAAGAGGTAAGGTCCATCCCGCAATGGATGCAGGACGAACTTTATCAATATGTGGAAAAGCAAAACTGGGATGTGATGCTGCTCAGTGATTATGGTAAAGGCGGCCTGCCTCGCGAGTTTCTGCAGCGATTGATTCAGCTTGCCCGTCAGCGTCAAGTTCCCGTCGTGGTCGATCCCAAGGGCAAGGACTATTCACAGTATGCCGGCGCCACTCTTGTGACGCCCAATCGCAAGGAAGCCTGTGATGCCCTGGGTCTTGACAATCAACCCTCGCTTCCCGCCCTTGAGCTGGCCGAAAAACTCCATAAGAACTATGCGATCGAAAATATTCTGGTGACTCTGGGTGCCGAAGGCATGCTGGGCCTTGAAGGCAAAACCGGCGAGAAAGAGCAGCTGCGCGCTGTGACCCGCGAGGTCTTCGATGTGTCCGGTGCTGGTGATACGGTGGTTTCCATCATGGCTCTGGGTCTTGGGGCTAAAATTTCCCTGTTTGAATCGATGCGCCTGGCCAATACCGCGGCCGGTCGGGTGGTGGAAAAATGGGGAACGCAACCCATTCTGCGCCATGAACTGATCGAAGCTTTGGAGCATGAAGAGGACCACCATCACTTTGGTTTTACCCAGACCTCGACCAAGATCATGGAAAGCCGGGACGTGAGAGCAGCTATCGGCCCCATCGGCAAGCGCTCACAGAAGGTCGTCTTCACCAACGGCTGCTTTGATATCCTGCATGCCGGACATATATCCTATCTTGAGGAAGCCCGTTCCCGGGGTCACCTCCTGGTCATTGGCGTGAATACCGATCGATCCGTTCGCCAGCTGAAAGGCGCCAGTCGGCCGATTATTTCCTGTGATCAGCGCATGCGTCTGCTCGCAGCTTTGCAGTGCGTGGACTTCGTGGTGCCCTTCGATGAGGAAACCCCGGGCCGCCTGATAGCTGAGATCATGCCGGATGTTCTGGTGAAAGGTGCCGACTACGAAATCCATCAGATCGTCGGCGCGGATGTGGTGCAGGCCAACGGCGGAACGGTGGAACGCATCCCTTTTGTGGAAGGTCTTTCAACCAGTGATATCGTGCGTCGTGTTCAGGAGAACAAGGGTGTGGGGCTCGATTCCTAATTGCCTTTTTGTTCGATCGATACACTGATCGTGATCGAATTTTCTTCGATATAGTCGACGGATTTGTTCAAATTCGCCAGGGTCCCGAGCAATCCGCCGATTCTCACGTCCAAGCCGATCACCTGCACAGAAAAATCCAAACCATAGCGAAACTTCGGATAGCTCAGAAAAAAGAGATTCAGATCATTCTCCATGACCGACTTCAATTCCCCGCTGGAATACTTGTCGGCGTTGAAGATGGCCTGAGCGCCTGCGATATCATAGGTGGCGTAATCGAGCCAGGGCACGATTGCAAATCGTTTGAGCACAAACCAGCTGAGGTTCAGCCCCGCCTCGTAGTGATTGACCGTATAGCGAAAGCTTTGTATATCCGCGTCTTCGATCGACACGGGCCCAGTTTGTGATTGAATCGAGCTTACCCCGTGCTTCACATTGAGGCTCTTGCCCCCCAGGATCATGGCCAGACGCAATTTTTTGTGCAATTTGGGAAAGGGTAAAAAGGCCAGGTTCAAGCCGAGCCCACTGGTCTCCAGCGTCGACTTCTGCCGGCGCTGGTAGGTGTTGTAAGAGTCGGTATAAACCCACTCTTCGGCCAGCTTCGATCGTTCAATGGAAAATCCGATCGCGATGGTTTTGAGGGAAAGTGCAAGATGCGGTTCCAGTTTATAGCCCGTGACTGTTACGGCATTGTCTTCATTGACTTTGGCCAGACCCTCAGGCTTTTCCATGAGCTTGAGGTTCACTTCTTCAAATTGACCGGCGTAGGTGATGGTATTATGCGCGGGGACGATATGAGTGATCGGCGGCGACTGATAAAGGCCGGGGTTTTTCGCCCGCTGCTCGACGAAGTCGTCCACAATCGGCGTGCGCGGATCGATGGATTGGGCCCCTACCGCTCCGGGCAGAAAAAGAAGGGTCAGCAGTATCCAGATGGCCGGCACGTGTGCTCCTTGATGGATTCTCACGGTTTCTTATCGGCAGTCTGAAAACAACTGGACTGTCCTTTCCAAAAAATAAGAATAGGCAGGCGGCGAGGCTCGGGAAACCGTAAAGGGGAGGTGGTTCCAGGGGCGCGTCTGGATCAAAAATCCAGACGGCAGGGTTGGGTCATGAAGCGGAAAAATAGGCGTGGGAAGGGGACTTAAAAGTCCTCGTTAAAGCTGACTTCACCGGTGACGCCCTTTTGATAGGCGGCGACACGTCGTTCGAAGAAGTTGGTCAGTTCCTGCACGTCCTGAAGTTCCATGAAACCAAAGGGATTCTTGGACATATAAACCGGCGTGATGCCAAGGGTCACAAGGCGCTGGTCAGCCACGTATTCCAGATAGGACCGCATATCCTTTTCCGAAAGACCGGCGATACCAAAGCCAAGGACGTCCTGAGCAAAGGCCATCTCGCATTCCACAGCTTCATCGATCATGCGGGTAATGTCGCGGCGCAGACCGTCATCAAAGAGTTCGGGCTCTTCGTCGCGGACCTGCTCGATGACCGAGAACGCAAAGTTCATATGACAGCTCTCATCGCGGAAAACCCAGTTGGTTCCCGACGCGAGGCCATGCAAAAGTCCCTTGGACCTTAGGAAGTAGACATAGGCAAAGGCGGCAAAGAAAAACAGACCTTCGATGCAAGCCGCAAAGCAGATCAGGTTCAGCAGAAATTTCTGCCGATCGGCCTTGGTTTGCAGGCTATGCATCTCATTGATCGAATCGATCCAGCGGAAACAGAATTCGCCCTTGCGGCGGATCGAAGGAATATTTTCGATCGCGGAAAAGGCAGCGACACGTTCCTCGTCATTGGGCAGATAAGTGTCCAGAAGCGTCAGATAAAACTGGACGTGCAGCGCCTCTTCATAGAGCTGACGCGACAGATACATCCGGGCTTCCGGGGAGTTGATATGCTTGTAAAGATTGAGCACGAGATTGTTTGATACGATGGAATCGCCGGTGGCGAAAAAGGCCACCAGACGCTTGATCAAATGTTTCTCGGCATCGGACAGCTTGTCCCGCAGATCACCCACATCGGTCGTGAAATCAACTTCCTCGACGGTCCATGTGTTCTTGATGGCATCCTTGTACATGTCATAGAACATAGGATACTTCATCGGTCTTAGGGTCAAATCCATCCCAGGACTTAACAGCATTCTTTCACTCCTCACTGACACGCTTCGCAGGCATCCGGGTTTTCAAGGGAACAGGCAATCGCGGCAACAGCCGTGGTCGGGGTTGGCGCTTGCGCTGAGGTCTTATTGATTTTTGTTGCTGGTCTTGAACGCAGATAATACGTCGTTTTCAGACCCTTTTTCCAGGCATAATTATACATCGACGAAAGTTTTCCGATGGTCGGGCTTTCGCTGAAAAGATTCAGCGATTGACTCTGGTCGATATAGGCGCCGCGATCCGCTGCCATGTCCACGAGCGATTTTTGAGGAATTTCCCAGGCTGTCCGATAGATGGCCCGGACACTTTCAGGGATCTCATCGATACCCTGGATGGAACCCTCGGCCATCTTGATCTGATGACGGACCGATTCATTCCAAAGATTCAAATCTTTCAAGGTCTTCACCAAATAGGTGTTGATCTGAATGAATTCGCCCGACAGCGTCTCGCGCTTGAAGAGGTTCGAAACCTGGGGTTCAATACACTCATAGGCGCCGCAAATCGAAGCGATGGTAGCTGTTGGGGCGATGGCGATCAAGAGCGAGTTGCGCAAACCGTGAGCTTTGATTTTCTCACGCAGAACCTGCCAGCGGGCAGGATCCGAAGGCGTCACCTTCCACAGATCAAACTGGAGCACACCGTCCGCAGCCCGGGTCTCTTCGTAAGAGGGATGTGGTCCGAATTCCTTGGCCAGAGCGCAGGATTCTTCCAATGCTGCGTAGTAAATTTCCTCCTGCACGCGGCGGGAAATTTCACGGGCGCCTTCACTGTCAAACGGCAGCTGGAGCTTAAAGAAAGCATCCTGCAGACCCATCAGACCCAGGCCAACTGGGCGCCAGCGGTGATTTGACGAAGCGGCCGGAGCGATCGGATAGAAATTGATATCGATCACGCGATCCAGATACTTGACGGCTGTGCGGACATTTTCACGCAGCTTGGGATAATTGATCTCTTTGTTTTCAACATAATTGGCCAGGTTGATCGAACCGAGGTTACACACCGCGGTTTCATCCTGCGACGTGACTTCGATGATTTCGGTGCACAGGTTCGACAGATGCACAACGTTGGCCGGACTTTTTCCAGTCTGGTTGCATTTTTGATTGCTGGCATCCTTGAAGGTCATCCAGCCGTTACCCGTTTGAGCCAGTGATTTCATCATGACGGCATAGAGTTCACGCGCGGGGATCCGAGCCTTGGCCAGACCTTCGCGTTCGGCCGACAGATAAGCTTCTTCGAACGCGTCACCGAAAAGATCGGTAAAATGGGGCGCTTCTGCTGGATCAAACAGCGACCATTGGCCATCGCTTTCCACGCGCTTCATGAAAAGATCGGGAATCCAGTTGGCCAGATTCAGGTTGTGCGCGCGGCGTTGATCGTCACCCGTGTTTTCCCGCAGCTGCAGAAAGTCCAAAATATCTGCATGCCATGTTTCCAAATAAATACAGGCCGCACCTTTGCGCTTGCCACCCTGATTCACAGCCGAGACGGAGGAGTCGAGAGTTTTCAGGAAAGGGATGATGCCATTGCTTTTGCCGTTGGTGCCGCGGATCAGCGATCCCTGCGCGCGAATACGGTGATACGCGAGGCCGATGCCACCGGCGAATTTCGAGAGCATCGCCACATCTTTGTAGCGATCATAGATCGATTCCAGACTATCCTGAGGCGAATCCAGCAGATAGCATGAGCTCATCTGCGGACGACGGGTGCCGGAATTGAACAGCGTGGGTGTGCTGGGCATATAGGCGAACGAGGAAATCAGGTCATAGAATTCAATCGCTTCCTTGACGGTCAAGGAAAGCCCGCAAGCCACACGCAGGAAGAAATACTGAGGAGTTTCGAAAACCCAGCGTTTTTCTGGATCTTTCAGCAGATAGCGATCATAAATGGTCCGAATGCCGAAGTATTCGAACAGTTCCGAGCGGCGGTGATCGATCGACTGGTCGAGTTGCTCGCGGTGTTCCATGACGAAATTGTAGGTATTTTCGGCAAGCAGTCCCACTTCATAGCCATGCTGAATGGATTCAGAAAAACTGCGGACCTTAAGCTTGGCCACTTCATCCAGAACAAACTGATGCAACTGACGGGCTGCGAGTTTGGAGTATTCAGGTTCATCAGCAATCAGCATCGCCGTGGTGTGCATCACGAGCTTGTCAATTTCTTCGCTGGTGGCGCCGTCGTAGAGTCCATTCACCACCTTGTCCAGGATCCGCTGCACATCCACTTCATGGAGACCATGACAGAGCGAGGCAATCGATTCGCTGAGTTTGGCGCTATTCAGCGGCTCCCTATCGCCGTTCCTTTTTCGAATAAAAATGGAACGTTCACGGCGCAGTCCAAGGTTGGCATCTGCTTCGACAGTGGTTGTGCTGCTGGGCGTGTGAAGACTCATGGCAGTTCCTCTCGACTAGAGCTATGAAGATTGACCTGACGGCCTAAAGCCTTTTCTGAGTGGCAAAGGCTTTTAATGCAAAAGCCACGCCTTGAGCAGCGCCAGGACAGGGTTTCAAGAAAAAAAAATTCCCTGCGATCCGGTGCATCGCTTTCAATATCATATATATCTGGATTGTTGTGTCTCATGTGCGGGAACCTGGTTCCCGCTGGGGTATTCGGCTGCTGGCAGAAGAGAGCATGGGCTCCCCCAGGCTGCACGCCGCACCCGGCCGCTTGAGTTTATTGAATGCGGCCCTCGATTCCTTGGCTTAACATCGCATGTACGTGTTCCACTATTTACTCACCATCTGTTCAACTTATATCTCAACAACTTGAGCGCGTATCATGTGTCGGTAGCTTGTGAAAGCCAAGTCCATTTGTGAATTCGGAGTCTGTTTGTTGCCGACGAAATTTAGCATATCTAGTGTGAGCAACCTGAGTCAACCCCTAAATGTAGCGCTATCTTGTGCATGTCCTGTGAATAAGTTGCCGAAAAGCCGAGGAAAATGAAAGCAGGTTGCGCACTTGTGGGAACTATCCTCGATTGAAAAAAAAACTTATCAACAAGCCATGATGCAGGCCCGTATTCTTTGGTATAGCTGGCTCAGCGGACTTTTTTTGAGGAAGAAACAGCGGTGGTTTGAACTTTTGCATAACATGCAGGACGGATTGGCAAGTCAACTCAATTTTCAGTTTTTCTCATCGCGCGACTTGAAGAATTTCTCCTTGCCCCTCGCCAGGTTTTATGACAGTCGCGACTCCCGGGTTCACCGATGAGTCGCGCGCGAGCTAGAAAAACTGCGTATTTCACTTGCGCGGTGTCGCCTTTTCCTGGGTTTTCAACACTTCTTCCGTCTCAAGACCCGTTAAATTCTTAATGCCTTTCATCAGACGAAAGAGCGCGAACATCATGATAGCCATGGATGGGATGACGATGACGGGCCAACTCAGTGCATGCATACGGCCGAGCTGTTCGTTGAATTCGGGTGTACCCGTCGGGCTCTTCAGGATCACTTGGGCCAGGACAAAGTTGAGTATGGCGGAAATTAAAAAGGAACCAGCCAGAAGATACGAGGACTGGGCCAGAAGGCGTTCAAAGGATTGTTTATGATGCGTCGATTCCAATCGTGATTCGACCAGATCGACATTGATAATCGTGTCGTTGTAGAGAAGTTTTTTGACAAGTGGACTTTGTGTGCGCATCGACACGATGATGGCGATCCCGATCAGACTGGGTATGGCGGCTTCCTTGACGGCGATCCACTCCACGGGCAGTTCGGTCAGGGTAAAAACTCCTGTCAGCAGGATGCTGATAAATCCCAGACCGGAAATAAAGCTAATATGACGCCGCTTGGCAAAATCCCAGATGCCGTAGACGATGGGAAAGGACAAGGCCAGGATCATTCCCTTGACAGGTCCCAGTCGTTCCGCGGTGCTGAGCTTATTCAAAATCAGCGAGGGAATCGCGATATTGAAGAGGAGGCTGATAAAGGGGTTTTCCTGAGCATTCTTCTTGTCCATTACTATCCTCTATGCGTTCAAATTTTGCGGCAGCTGCCAGTGGATCGGCGGTTCCCCGCGCGATTTGAAATACTCGTTGATCTTCGAGAATGGTTTACTGCCAAAGAAACCGCGATGGGCCGACAGCGGCGAAGGATGCGCGGTTTCGATCACCTGGTGTTTGCTGCGATCGAGATCACGGCCTTTCTTCTGGGCGTGCGAGCCCCAGAGTACGAAGACCAGCCCTTCGCGTTTTTCATTCAGTTCCTGAATGATGCGGTCGGTGAAGTGCTCCCAGCCGCGCTTTTGATGCGACGCGGCCTGGCCCTGCTCCACCGTCAGGACTGTATTGAGCAGCAAAACGCCCTGCTCCGCCCATGACTCCAGGTAACCGTGATGCGAGGGTGGAACACCAAGATCCGCTTTCAATTCCTTGAAAATATTCACAAGAGAAGGTGGGACCGGCACCCCCGGCTTCACCGAAAAACTCAGGCCATGCGCCTGATCAGGTCCATGGTAAGGGTCCTGGCCCAAAATCACCACGCGCACCTTGTCAAACGGCGTGGCGTTCAAGGCATGGAAATAGTCCGACCCTTTTGGGTAGATGATTTTGCCTCGGGCAATTTCATCTTTCAAAAAGCTCTTCAGCTTAATCATATAGTCCTGTTGAAACTCAGGCTGCAGCACCGCCTTCCAACTGGGGTGCATTTGGATTTGGTCATTGCGCATAAAAAACCCTAAAAAATAGCCAACTGGTACGACCCGCACGAATCCACTTATATATCGGGTTGTTGCTCATTCGTCCATGCCGTAAGAATGTCCCAGCCCAACCCGCCAAAAATCGCCCCACCGTTTGACGCCGGTCGTTAAATCCAGGGCACATTATCCCATATTTTCCGTGGGATGGGCCTGTCCCTACATCTCCGCAGGGCGAAGACGGATAAGAGGGCAGAACAAGAATTTCCCAAGCGGGTCTGTAAACCACCACTGAGGCGCTGATGCGTATGGATAATGCTGACAAACTAGCCTGCCTTGTTGTTGATGACAACTACGAGATTTTCGTGTTGCTGGAGGCCGCTGTGGGCGATATCTACGAGTGCGAATATGCACCCGACGCGTTCACCGCGCATCAGCTGCTCCTGACTCGCCAATTCGATATCATTCTGTGCGACATCCGCATGCCCCATATGGATGGCTTTGACCTGATGGAAGAGCTCAAGAAGAAAATGATCACCATCCCCGTGATCTTTGTCTCAGGCGCCGTGAATCCCGACACCGTCAAGCGCGCCTTCCAACTCGGAGCCGCTAACATCGTCGCCAAGCCTGTCTCTTTGCAGGAACTGCGCGATAAGATGAAGCTGGCGGTGGACCTTCACAAAAGGCTGATCGAGGAGAGCTACGGCAGCGATCAGGAGATGGGTTATGTTTATAACCTGCTCAAAACCTATTACTATGACACCCACGAGATCCTGCATCAGATCCAGCTCTATCATATTCCGATTTCTGTGGTGAAAGACGAGTTGGATAAAAAGCAGAGGCTGGGGAAATGCTTTCTGGACGACCCGGAAAGCATTCGGTTCCTGGCGAAGGCGGCTTGAACGGTCGTGCAGGCCTCTTCCGTGAGGAGGAGGCCAGCCATGAAAGGCCGGCCTTATCATCAGGGATTCGAAGTCGTCTTAGGCGAGAACAACACCTTCTCCAGGAACATCACAGTCGTCTGGAGGTAAACCGACTGGTTCGCCTTCTTCCTAAACCCATGACCTTCATCCTTGGCCAAGAGATACCAGCCATCATTCCCATTGGCCCTGACCGCTTTCACAATCTGCTCCGCTTCCGAAGCCGGCACGCGGGGATCATTGAGACCTTGCACAACGAACAGAGGCTTTTTGATCTTATTCACGTTGGTCAAAGGCGAAATTTTATCAAGGAATGTCTTCATCTCCGCCACACGTTCATCACCATACTCCACCCGACGTAAGTCCTGACGATACGATTTCGTGTTGGTCAGGAAACTGATGAAGTGACTAATCCCAACCGTATCGATACCACCGGCCAGACGGTCGCTGTAATAGGTCATCGATGCGAGAGTCATATACCCACCATAGGATCCACCCATGACAACAACCTTACTGGCATCCAGATCGGGCTGCGTTGCAATCCAATCCAGCAACGCTCCAATATCCTTAACCGAATCCTCACGCTTAAAACCATTATCCAGGGTCAGATAAGTTTTGCCATAACCCGCCGAGCCACGGACATTGGGCGCGATCACGGCCACGCCGAGTTCCGTGGCGTAGTATTGAAAATTAGCCGAAAAACCGGGACGGAACTGAGCCTCAGGCCCTCCATGAATACTGATGACGACTGGCAGCTTGCCCTTATGATTTTTGGATTTATACACAAAGGCTGGAATCAGGCGAGGCTGATTGTTCAGCTGGTCGAACGTGGGATAACTGATCAGTTCCGGGTCCACGAAATTCTGATTATTCAGACCACCGGTTTCGCTCTCGGTCCAAGCCTGCATTTTATTGCTCTTGAGGTCGTAGACGAACACATCACCCGATGATTTGGCTGAAGAGAGGGTCATGGCCAGCAGATTGGGTTTCTGCGGATGAAAGAAGAAGCTGCCGATCTGCCCAATGGGAAGGCCTTTCAGTTCCTTATAAGCAAGGTTCTTCGTATCCATCAGATAAATTTTGCTGATGCCGCCTTCATTGGTTTCAAAAGCCAGACTGCGACCATCCGGTGACAGCCGTGCAGCATCCACATCCCAATTGATATCGGCAGTGATAGGCTTGGCGTTTTTGTTGGCAATGGTATAGCTATAAAGCGTCTTGAATTCGCCCTGGCCATCATTCGAAAGAAAGATTTGCCGACCATCCTTGGAAAAGGTCGCCGCACCAAAGGCAGTTTTAAGGCCGGGGAACAGCTGCTCCAGTTTCTTTGCCTTGATATCATAGAGATACAAGTAATTTTCATTGGCCGAAACCGACTTGGCCACCAGCAACTGCGTAGCATCCCAGTTGAATTCCATGGGCTCCCAGGTGCCGCCTTCCTGCACGACAAGTTCAGCCTTGGCTTCCGGTTGACTCAAATCCTGGACATAAATATCAGTGTCGCGACCGTTGCGTTTGGTGCTGGCAAAAGCCATCAAGCGACCCTGATGATCCCACATCGCGGACTCATTGCGCGATTCTCCATCCGTCAACATTTTGGAACGGCCTGTGCCTAGATCCATCAGATAAATCTGGGAGTTCTCATTGCCGCCTTTATCCTTGAGAAAGAGCAGGTGAGGCGTGACAGGATTCACATTCGCGACACCTACGGGCTCATCAAAGAAGGTCAATTGCTTGCGATACTGCAGGGGTCCCTTGACCGAGTGCAGCTGAGCGGCTTCGGCAAACCGTGTGCTGATCAAAAGGCCCTGATCACCAGGGAGCCAGCCTAAAACAGAGGCGGAACGGATATTTTCATACTGGTTCAGACGTTCTTTCAGACTGGCAGGAATCTCGGGAATATTTTCCATCACCAGATTGCCGACCTCGCGCCGACTCACTTCCTTGGTGCTGGCTGCCTGCATGGTCGGCGCACAAAGCGCGACCAGGGCCAGAAAAGAGATGGACTTAAGACTTTGCATAAAGAAAACTCCTGAGAAATGGGTCTGCAGCAATCTAGCGGCTGTGTGTGGCCACTTGCAATGTGAACTTGGGTCCGCCATAATATGCCGCCGATTCTGGGAGTTTTCATGAAGTCATTTAGGACAGATTTTGCGTGTCTACCGGATCCATTCCTGGACCTGAAGCAACCGATATTGACCCTGGGATCCTGCTTTGCGGAGCATATGGGTCAAAAACTTTTGGATTTCAAGTGGCAGGGATTAAACGCGCCTTTTGGTACTCTCTTTCATCCCCTGGCGCTCGCCAGGCTTCTCCGTATGGCGGTCGAGCAGACTGATCTGGATGAGGAGCTATTTACCGAGCACGACGGGGCCTTTTTTCATCACGATCTGCACAGTCGATTTTATGCAGCGGATCGTGCCACGCTCCAGCTGCGGTGGCAGGCACTCGCGGCGAAGGTTCGCGATGTTTTGCAGACGATTCCATGTGTCCTCCTCACTCTGGGGACGGCCTGGGTTTATGCAAGGAAAGCGGATGGTCACCTGGTGGCAAACTGCCACAAAAAACCCGCCGATCAGTTTGAAAAAAGACTGCTGACGGGCCAGGAAATTCAGACGGCCTTGGAAGAAATACTGCATTTTCTGCCAACGTCTTCGCCCCTGATTGTCAGCCTTAGCCCTGTGCGGCACACGCGCGACACGATGGTTTTAAATAGTTTAAGCAAGAGCCTGCTGCTGGTTCAAATTCATGAATGTGTAGCCCGGCACGTCCATCGTGTGCGCTATTTTCCGGCTTATGAAATTATGCTGGATGATCTGCGCGACTATCGCTTTTATGAAGCGGATATGATTCATCCCTCGGCTCAGGCGATTGATTATATCTGGGAGAAATTTATCGGGTGCTATGCAACGGATGAAGCCAAGGCCTTCCTGCGCCGGTGGCAGAATGTGCTGCAAGCGGTCAGGCATCGCCCCCAACGCATGGAAGCGCCGTCTTACCAAAAGCACATTCAGCAGGTTTTATGTGAATTGGAGTCTTTTGCTCCCATGGATTGTCATGAGGAAATTGCGGACTTGAAATCCCGCATTTTTTGAAACGCCATGCTCCTCAATGAGGTCGACCTTTTGATCCCTTCAAACTTTGAGAAAAAGACAGACCGCCTGATCATCCGTTTCTACAATGCGGATGACTTCGAGCTTTGGAAAAAAACCCACAAGCAACTTCCCAAAGCTCGAAACAAATGGGACATCAAGCCTGATCCCAATTTCAAGTGGACGCGGCAGGCCTTTAAAAAAATGCTGCAGCAGGAACAAAGAAACCGCGATGCCGAGCGCTATTACTTTATCGCGCTGGATCGTTCGTCAGGACAGCCCATCGGCCATGCGGTTCTGTTCGATATCCGCCGGAAGATTTTTCAATCTGGTGGCCTGGGCTATGGCATTTACAATCATTCCTGGGGACAAGGTTACGGCCGTGAGTTGGTTGAAGCCATGCTGGAGGTCGCCTTCAAGACTCTAAAACTGCATCGAATCGAAGCCGCGATTGAAGGAAAAAACCGGCGATCGATCAACCTGGCGAAATCGGTTGGTATGATCCGCGAGGGCATCAGGCGAGGCTTTGTCTATATGAACGGGGAATGGAAGAGCTTAACCATTTTCAGTTTGCTGGCCGAAGACTTCAATGTGTCTTTCAAATTTCCTCCCAAGGCACCTGAACCAGCCGGCAAATCCGGAAAACGATAAGAGCTCGAACGGATCAGCCGGCCGTTGGTTCGTCCACGCGCACCTGGGATGAGGATGCATGCAGCCCAGCCCTTTGCGGTCATCCGCGCCTTGCATGGGCGTTATCCTTGTCCTGCGAGGCTCCCCATAGGGTGGAGAGCGGGTTCTGGATTTTAAGCTTGCTCCCTACCCCTCTGATCTGGAAAAATAGGCGCATACTAATAAATTACTGCAGCCCATTTGGGCGGCGCCTCGGGAGGGGCAAGGTCGCATGTTTGATCATATGTTCAATCGGTCTTCTGGTCTGAAGCTTCTGGCTTTACTTGGCGCCATGATTGCCGTTCTCGCCATTTTCGAAGGCGTGGTGAGCTATCATGATCGGAAGGTTTGTGAGAAGGCTGGCGGCGTTCAAACCAGCATCGGCTGCGTGGATCAATCGATTTTCAGGGCCAGGTGAGCGGCCGCATCCCGGCCGATTCCGCCATGAGTCTGATGTTACTCCTGACCCTTTGAACTTTCAGAATCAGCCTTTAACGTGCGTGTGCGTTTTTTCCTGGGAGCACCGGGTGTCGGACGCCGTGGGCTTGTACGTCACTGACTCCTGGCTGTTCAGGATAACTCAGTTGGCCCGCTTCTACATGCGCGATCTCGGTCAGCTGATGGGACTTTGCTGGTGCTTTCGAAAGAATGTGCCGAACGTCAACGCCTCGCACGACCAGAGCATCCGCAATTAAACGTCGATGACAACGCCACCATACCGCCTCGGAGCACATGACGGCTACAGTGCTCTGCTGCGCTATGGTCAGCAGTTCGTCCAGACCTGCCGAGAATTCGCTACTTTCCATGTAATCAGCATAGGCTTTAAAGGATTTATTACGCCAGCCGTTGCTGCTGCTGATGCTTTTCCCTGCTTTGCGCAAACCTGTCAATCGTGGAAGGTGAACATAACTTATGCCGACAGAAGGCAAATCCTTCTGCAGCATTTCCAGATTGAATTGGGGATTGGTGCGGGAACGCGGCATTTTGCGAACATCTGCGACCAGCGTGATGGCGCGCGTCTGAAGAAGCTCAACGAGGTCTTCCAGGGTTCGATCGGAATGACCAATGGAATAAATCATGTCTTCTCCTCCTTGCGCGCCTGTTACCAAAGGCCTCGTTCAGCTAGCATGCCTTTCATGGAATCCTTGGCCAATCCACCACCAAATGAAGCGTCGACGATAGGCGTGCGATCATTGTAGGTAAGGACGGCGAGGAACTCATGTCCATCGGGGCGTTTGATGTGAGCCACGAACCAACCCAGACGAAGTCGAAAATCCTCGCCTATAAATCCCGATCCCGTTTTACCCGAGAGCACCGTTCCTCCCGGAGAGGTTTCTGATGGCAGCAATTTCCTGGCCTTGTGCATGGCATCCTTTGAGGCCGGCAATTCATTTTTATAGAGGGCCTTAAGGAATTCAATCTGCTCGAGTCCAGAAATCGTCAGGCTCGTCTTCGGGTCTGTCGTAAGAAAAGGCGCCGGGGTCAACCAGGCGTCTTCGAGGCCTCCACTGTAGTCGGCACTCCCATAGCCGAACTTGCTCAAATAACTTTGAATACGCGGGCGCCCCAACTGCCGGGTTAGATGTTGCGAAAACCATACCACTGACTCAGTCATCCAACTTTGCGCGGTCTGATCCTTGTTCCACTCTGGAACCATGCGTTTCTTTCCGTCCCATTTCAGCGACGAGGATTTGTCCTTCAAAATGCCGGCATCAAAGGACATGACGGCCAAGGGAACCTTGAAGGTGGAACAGGCCGCGTGGCGTTGCTTGCAGCGCTCGGGGTTGATCGTTTCTTTGACTCTATTTTCTTTAAGATCATAAAGAACAAAACAGGCGTCTGTGGCAGCAAGTGCCGGGGGAAAACTTGCAGGAGTCGGGCTAGGCGCTGGTTCATTGGCGGCGAAAACAGTAGGTAAAGTGAGATGAAAGACTGCGGCCCAGAGGACGAGGGGTCGAGATGGAAATCGCATGGGGACCCTCCTTTGCCGGACACGTTAGCAAATGATTTCCTGTTGGTCTTTCCAGAAAGTGTCAATGAAGGTTATTGACGACACCTCCGGCCCTGGTTACTTGCTTCCGTAGCTCATCAATTTTGTTAATAAGCCTCTCGCTATTTTTCTGCGACTCCAGTAGTTAGCATTTCAGACCTTTCTGCTATGCAAAGCAGGCTTCAAGGTTGGTTGGATGACTGGTCAGGCAAATTGCGAATAAAAAAATGAGTGCAATATTTAGCAGACCTTTCCGTCCTAATCGCTGGAACAAAAAGCTTCGAACATTTTGAATTTTGTTTCTAACAATGAAACCCTCCCGCTATTTGGTAACCATTTGAAATTAAAGACTAATTTATTTCAAGACTCGCAATTCCATGCACGCAGCCATCTTCAAAGTGACGTATTTGGTGGGCCATAGATATCATCTTCCTGAAGCTGTTTGCATCCGGCTCGAGCGTTCTCGCAAAGGCGCACTTTGGATCAAATAAAATTTTATGGGCGTTGTTCCATTCAAAAAGACAGGCTGTAAGTCTCCATCGAGACTGGACACATAAATTCGATCTTAAAGCATCATTCATTTCTTTTGTGTAAGGGGTTTTATGAATTTAGGTTATCTGGATTCCACGTGTAAAAGGTTATTGGCATTGGCGCTGGTCGCGGCCGTTACCGAAGGCTGTGACAATGATAAGAAAGACAAGCGGAGCAATAATCCGCCGCCGGCAGCAGCCTGCAGTGAAGGCCTTGCCGATGGCCAAAGTCAAAGCCTGACCCTGTATCGCAAGGATCTTGCACCCTTCGGCACCACCTGCAATGAGCAGTCGTTTGCTGCCACTGCGACATGTAAAGCAGGGGTCACGAACTTTTCCGAAGCAGGTTCGGAAAGTTGTGAAGAAACTGTCCTGAGCTCCATCACCCTGAGCTCGGATATCAAGGAAGTGGAAGTCGGCCAAACCTTTTCGCTCAAGCTCGAAGGTGTCAATCAGCTCAACGAAAAGATTGTCATCGACGGGACCAAGGCGACCTGGACCAGTTCCAACTCTATAGTGACGATCAGTGAGTCCGGTGTCATCTCCAGCACCGCGATAGCTAACGACGTCACGATCACGGCCAAAGTCGGTGAACTGACAGCCCAGTACAAACTGAATATCATCGGCAAGAGTTGTGACCAAACTCTCAACGGTGCGACTCGCGAATTCACTCTCTATCCCAAAGCCACGATCGCTTTCAACGCAACTTGCGAAGCTTCCAAAGTTCAGGTGAAGTGTGAAAACGGCACCTTTTTGATTCCTCAGGATCAATCAGAAACCTGTACCAAGGCGACTTTGAAAGGATTGACCGCTGAGCCAGCTTCACTGTCGCTCTTCGCGAGCGAAGCCAGACAGATCAATCTCTTCGTCGTTGATACCATTGGCACCAAGATTGCTGTACCGGCTGACCAGGCCACCTGGACAGTTCCAGCAGGCGCCAAGGTAACTCTTGCCAATGGCACAATTACCGCTCTTGAACGCATCGTGGAAAAGTTCGAGATCACGGCTGCCGCCCACGGTTTCACAACCCCAATCACAGTCGGCCCGCAAGCCAAGTTAGAGGGCTTCGAGCAGAAAGACGTGCTGATGAAGGAAGGGGACGAGCTGACCCTGACTGTGAAAGCAGACCAAGCGGTTGAAGCCAAAGAAATGAACTGGGAATCGAGCAACCCGGAGCTCGTATCAGTTGAGTTGGGCAAGATCAAGGCTTTGAAGCCTGATGGTGTCGCGACGATTACGGCCAAGCTTGATAAGCAGACGATTACAGTGGAAGTCAGCGTGGAAGCTGCTTTGAAGATCACTTCAGAAGCGGTCTATTATGCGGACGATCAGATCGCTCGTGATGGCAGTATTTCAGTCAAGCTCATCACAGCCGATATGCCAAAATTCATCGCCTATCGAACAACCGTAGCTGGACCGGCTCAGGAAAAAGAACCGATCCTCGCCACGCCGACAGAAGGTTGTAAGTTCAGCCTGCTGGCTGCTCAAAAAAACTGGGATCTCCAGGTTGAACTGGTCGAAGATCAGGAAGTCCTGCCAGCCAACTGTGAAGTTGAAGTGCAGTTGACATCGAAGGCAGGTCAAAAGCTGAATGAAAAATTCAAAATTCCGGTGGACTATAGCCGCATTTCGATGACTGAACTGCCACAGGTTCAGGGACCAAACGGCCTTGAGCTGGCACGCGTGGAATACAAGTTGTCCAGCAACATTACAGCCCCCACCGCGACCGTAAACGTACTGCGCAAAGAAGTGTACGGTGACATCGACTGTCAGTTCGAAGTCATCCCGGAAGCCTCCGGTTACCTCGTGGTTTCGAAAAACGCTGCCTCACAGGGATGCGTTGGTAAATTTGAAATGGAACTTCTTGATACGAATTATCCAGACTGGAAGGGTGACTGGAGTGACCTCGTTGTTGTTTCGAGCGAGAAATCGTTCAGTGAAATATGCAGCGCTCCTACTGCCGATCAGAAAGCGACAGTGGATTGGATCGCAAAACGCAGCGGTTTCGTGCTTAACCTGCCGGACCGTAATCAGGACAAAGCTTGTAAAAATTTCAGCCGCGCCTTGCGCGTAGAAAATTTGACCACGATTGAGTCCATGGCTTCGTATGAAAGTCTTACTCCAGAAGAAAGACTTACGAAGACTCGCCCAAGCCATAGACTCGCCCTCGCTGACAAGGGTCTCACAGATCTGAGCCCATTGGCACGGTTCGTTGGTGTCGATATGCTTGACCTGACCAATAATACTGAACTGGTCAACATTAGCGCTCTGAAAAACTTGAAAGCTCTGACCGACTTGAAATTGGCGCGTACGGCAGTCCAGGACTTCAGTCCTCTTTTCCAACACACCAATCTGAAGACATTGAAACTTCCGGCCAATGCAGTCATCGCTTGTAGTGCTGAGATCACCAATCAGAAAATTAAGGATATTTGCAAATGAAACATACCAATATACTCTATAAGACATCGGCATTCGCCCTTTCAGCCGCATCCCTACTCGCTGCCTGTACCCCACAGCAGTCAAGTGAGGTGAAAGACCGCTGGAACACCCCGAATAATCCAGTCGTCATGTTTGCTACGGAAAGTGCATTCGAAACCGATTTTGATGTGCTTCCTCTGAATGGCAGACCCGAAAAAATGCCTTGGAGCGATCACTACTGGCCGACATATCACGGCGGTATTACGTACCGTTGGGGTGATGCAAAGTCTGCCTTACTTGAGAACACTGTGAGACGCAGTAGCGATCGTACCTTTGCAGGTCAACTTGATGATGATCTGTCCCTTCAGAATCTACGGAGTGAAGTCCTGGGTTACGTTCCTTATACAAAGGAACAGCTGTCGGCCATGAGCCCTGAGGCACGCAAGAAACTGATCAGCACTCTCTCGCCGGCAGAAAAACTTGATATCTACCGTGGCGCTTTCGACTACCCTACCGTGGCTGCTGAGCGCGCGCGTACGGGAATCGAACGCACTCTGCGCAAACTACCGAGTGCAGGCGGTCCGCTTGTCGTTAACCCGAATTACGTCGCCAAGAGTAAAATTCCGACCTGGTTTGGTCTTTGCCACGCCTGGGCTCCTGCGACGGCTTTTTTCCAAGAACCCAATAAAGTTACGGTGACAAGCAAGGATGGTTTCGAGGTGCCCATGGCATCGTCCGATGTCAAAGCCCTGCTGACCTATGCTGTTCATAACGATCAAGGAGGAAAGACTCCTTTTATGGGCCAGCGTTGTAACGACGACTTTGATGCCGCTACAGTGGACCCAATTTTGGAAGATCTTAAACTTCTGACAAAAGGCGATATGACGGCTGTTAATGCCAAGGTGAAAGAGTTCATGCAGAAGACAAGCCTGAGTTACGAGGCTTCGCTGGCAGCAGCGTCTTTCTTCTACAATTTCGCGCCAAGTCAGGCTGAGGCGGACAGCGCGTTCAAGGCTTTGTATGACGGTCTTATCGCATCGAAGAATGGCAAAACCAAGCGTAATCTGGCCAAAGTCTACAAGCGCTCGCTCACAAACTTTGTGGATGCAGGCTCAACCGCCAGCACAAATTGGGACGTGCTCGAGTCGACTCTTACTGACGCGATCAGGATTGCATCGCCTACGTGTACAGACACCAACGCCGGCGCATTTCACTTGGTCCTCGCTAACAAGCTCGGCCTGCAAAAAACCAGTTTTGTGGTCGACGTGACCCGTGATGATGAAGTTTGGAACCAGGCCGCAGCCCTGTATAGCAGCCGAGTTATGGAAACTTACACGGGTGACAATATCTCTGCCGATGCAGCTCCTGGCACAGTCAGAGAAGTCCGGGTGAGGACTCAATTTCTCTATACCACTGAAGCAGCGATGCAGTGGGACCGCGGTGGGAATAACAAGGATCTTCGTGACTATCATGTCGAAGCCGGCGACAACTACCGCTCGGGCAACCAAAATGTTAAACGCTATGAGTATCGCCTGGAACTCGACATCGATGGAAAAATCATTGGCGGTTCGTGGATAAGTACAGAGAGACCAGACTTCGTCTGGGGCATGGAAGACTTTATTTTCGACGAAAAGTTCAGTGATATCGCAGACATTTACTACCAAGCTAAGTAATCATCTCGGGCCCGGCTTTGTTTTGCAAAGCCGGGCCTTCTGTTTAACCTCCTTTTCGTCCCTACCATCGCGATTACCCCCACCATGACGGCCGCCATGAGCATAAAAAATCAAGTTGAATCAATCTTTGGATTGAATGTTTTTGATCATCCCTTGTTTTATCGATACCAAGGTGGGCTTCGCTTGGAGCTCTCGCAAGGGGGAACGCATTTGAACCAATTTCTAACTGCGGTCGCGAGAGCAAAAGTAGTATGTGATTATGTATTCCAAAATGAGAGCGATATAACGATTTGCCTGCAGAGTCATGCGACCAACCTTGCTGATCTACTGCGCAGCATGCGGCAGCTCAGGGAAGCAGGCATTGTTATGCCTTCTGACAGGGAGCATTGGTTGTCTCCCGAGCCTGACGACGAAGAGTTAATCAGAAGAATGCTGGTCTTTTCTCTACCGAAGGACTTTATCTCGAACGTCCTATGGTGTGCGTGTTCGTCAGACTTTGCAATTAGACCACGTCCCGGGTTTAGCTGCTACCTGTTGAATCTCGACCTGGGCATAGCAATCTTACCGTATGACGACAGGGGTATGGACATCGTTGGTCCCAATCACACGTACCTGAAGAGCCTCTACAATAAATTTCAGGATTTCCTTCTCGACTATGATCGTGACGTCATGGACCAGACGTTTCGGAAACAGACCTAAAGTAGCTGCCATTTGTTATAAGGGATGTAAGCCCAGCCAGCGGATACCACTACGGTTACTTTTCATTCCGATTTGGGTGCAGCTGAAGTACTGGCTTTTGATCGAGCTCGCTAATTTTCTACGTCGAGAACCGCATATATGTGTAAACGTCAATCCAATCTGTAGGTAAAGTCAGTGGAAAAGAACGATAAGTGGATACTTGTTGCGTCAACTATGGTCGCCGGCATTTTAATACGTCCCATTTCACGGAAATTTTTTCCGGAGTCTGACATACTTCAATTGGTTTTCATGGGCCTTGGGGTGTATGTGTTTGTTTTGGCCACAATTACTGTGTACAGGAAGTTGCGGCACAAGTGATGCCCCGTGTGTTGGGGTTTTTATTAGAGCACATGAAAGCTCATCCTTGAGCTCGTGTTTAGATAAGATCTTTTAAGAGCAGCTTCATCAGCTGCTTTTTTTGTACCCTGATAACAACGTACTCGCCATCTTCCTGGAGCACGGTCGAGGTTTCTTTGGCCTTTGGGCTGAAGCCGGCAGGTCGGCCTAAGCCCTTTTCCATATTGCGAACTCGCAAATCGGGTTCACGGTACCAATTGATTCTTTTCATGGATTTGTTTCCGCTGTTAAGGACTAACAGGGGATAAGTGGTAGCGAGAGGCGGGATTGAACCGCCGACCTCGCGATTATGAATCGCGCGCTCTAACCATCTGAGCTACCTCGCCATAAGCCAAGGCCACCATTTTTAGAGGCTTTGGTTGAGGTTGTCAACGGGGAAGCATTGGTTTTGCCGCTTTATTTTGGGATTGGGGGAGGTATAAGGTGTCGACCTAGATGTGTAAAGCGTCATATTGGAAACAAGGGCGGGGTCTGCCGTCCCTTTCACTTCCAGGTTTATGACTCTGATATGACAATGTGGCGATGGAGCTGGAAGACTAGCGCGCATACTGCTCGAGGATCCACTGCCGGCATTCCTCAAAAGTCCCGCGGAAGGTCACAGACCGGGTGGAATGAAGCTGCGAGTGCGCATAGCGGCCGTCGTAGTATTCGGTCAGAAGCGTCGCAATCCACCGCATATGCGCCTCGCGATCCGAGCTGGCAAAGGCCTGATGAATTTGTTCCACAACCTTGGAGGTCAGAAGTCCCCCCAGACGCCGCCGAAGTCTAAAGGTGCTGGCCAGGGCCACCTCTTCGAGCTTTTGCTTTTCCAGCCCGGAATTGAGCTCCTGCTCGATATACTCTTCATAGATATTCGAACAACGCTCCTCAAGAGTCGCTTCCAGCATAATCACAGGACTGTTGGTCATCGCGTCGATCACAGCCTCAGGAATATGCAGACTCCCCACCACCTTACTTTCATCTTCGACCAACACCGGCTGCTGGGTAATTCGCAGTCCAAGCGCCAGACTGTTCTCAAAATTAGTCTGCGTCGGTTGCGGCCGATGCAGCAAGCGACCAAAGCTGCTGCCACGATGCGCCGCGCAGGCCTCGATATCGAGCTTATCGCTAATAGGCAACGCCTCCAGCAAACGCGTTTTACCAGCCCCCGTTAAACCGGATAGGACTCGAAACGCAGGTGGCCCGGCCAGCACGTCCAGGAGATCATGCCGCAAGGCCTTATAACCGCCCTCCACGCGCAAAACTTCGTGGCCTCGCTCCTCAATCCATTCCGAAGCCAACGCCGAGCGCATACCCCCGCGCCAGCAGCAGACGATCATAGGAGACCCTGGTGCGGTATTCCTGAGCCACTCATCCACGCGTGACTCGCGAACCGGACCAACAAGTCGCTCGCCCAGTTCGATAGCTGCTGCCTGACCCTGCAGTCGATAGCAAAGGCCAACCTCATGACGCTCCTGATCGCGTAGAATGGGCGCGTTATAAAAGCCAGGGATGGCGGCGGTGGCAAATTCACCCTCGGAACGAACATCCAACATGCCGTAGGTGTTTGTAGGAAGGAGATCCAGGGCCGTCCTGGCAGAAATCGTATCGGGCACAGCGTATTGTCCTGATTGTCCGGGCGTTGATGGAACACGATTAGCGAATACGTAGCAGTTGTGCCGCCTGTTTGTCTAAAAAGCAATGGAATAGCCCTGCCCGTGCCGCGAATCTTGATGGCGAAGGGCGCACGATTTCGCGTTCCATTTCCAGTTGGGTGATCAAGAAGTTTAAGGAACTGTTGATCAATGCGAAGGTAACTTGAGTGCGGCAGTGTTAGTCAAAACCGAAGGTGAATCGCCCGCGAGACAGCTGGAGAAAACAATTATAGTTTGTTAGTCAGAGCAATAAAGTCCCATGAAATATTTTTAAGTGGAAAATAAAGGCTTTTCATAAAGACAGAAAGGCTGCTACCTGTATACAAACTTCAATACAGATGGGAGCAAACAATGCGTCTTTTCCCGGCGCTTGGCGTCGTCATGAGTCTATTTCTCACAGAATCTTTGTCCGCACTGCCTTCGTTTCCCAAGGCCCGCGAGGAAACGGAACCCAAAATCCCCAGCCCTTATGAAAGGTGTCAGCAGCCTTTGAAAAATGTGAGTGAAGACCTTCTCTTCACATGCGCCGAACATGAGTTCTGGCATGCGTTTTCCGATGGACGTCTCAAACCACGCAAAGAAGCAGAAACCATTCTTGCTGATATCATGAAGCTGACCCAGAAGAGCACCGAGGGAGCCAAACGCGGACGACTGCTCGCCCTGCGTGGCTATCTCCGTCTATCGATGGCCCTGGAAAACGCCAAGCTTGAATACTTACTCCTCGGCGGTATGGAAAACGATTTCAAAGCAGCCAAAAAACTCGATACCGAAAACAAAACCTACGACACCTTCCTGGATACCATCATCATGGCGAAATCCGCCGCATTCGGTGATTGGAAGAAAGCCACAGCACTTGCCCTGCCAGCCTTTGAAATTCTAAAGGATCATCCGACCAATATTCTGGCGTTATCCGGCACCACCATTGGCTTTCCCATGAACTCCGGCCTACCCCAGAAAACCATCGAGTTTTTGAGCACGTGGACCTGCCCGGATGATATCGCGGATTTCTGTTACGACAACACCCAGCACGCACCCTTTGCCCGCCCCGGCCTCAGTTTTCACTTTGCTGAAGCCTATGCGCGCATGGGGGATCGGGCTAAAACGATCGAGTATCTGGAAAAGGCGAAACAAGCACCAGCGTATGACGCCTGGCAGTATAAGCACCTCGTGGAAAAGCCCCTGGCAGATATGGATACTTACATGGCCTATTGGAATGCCTTTGGGCCAGCGGACAGCGCCTTTGATAAGGTTTATGCCAACCAGAACTTTGGCTGCGTGATGTGTCACGGGCGGTAGGATCAAAAGAGAAAGCCCGGATCCCTATGCGGTGATCCGGGCTGGCAAGAGAAAGGGATGGGACCACTTACTGCTGACAGGCGCAGCCGGCTCCAATATGACAAATCTTGGACCAGTTGATACAGTCGTCTCCACAGGCCTGGCTGTTGCGGCAGATCTTGCAGCACGAAGCATTGGTTTCACCGGCGATGCGATTCAGACCCGCATTCTGGAAAATCACCTGCGACATGCCTGTGGCGGCCGAACTCATCGAAGCCTGCTTACCAAGATCACCGCTTCGATCCAAGGGCAGCTGAGCTGTTTGTTTACCTGAGCAATTAGTGTTGACGGCTTGTTCCTCGGCGTAAACCTCAAAAGCGAACAGAGCCAACATAGTAAAAAGTATCTTACGGATAGTTTGCAAAGTCATATTTCCTCCTGAATTCAGGGCCTTTGCCCTTCCTCATTGATGCCATGCTCCATACATATCAAGTTATCGGGGTTGCCCTGATCAACTCCAGTAACCTTTGCAAAGCCTGAACAATGCTGGGTTAAACGACATGATTATTTCCTGGCCGGCAGACCAGTTGAGATGACTTTTAAGGACCTTTCAGAAAGGACATAAAAGGTAAGAATTCTAAGGCGAGGGGTAGGGCCCTGACTTTCATCAGGGCCCGGGACGACTTAGCTGCGATAACTCGGCAGCGGAAGAACTTCATGACTGGTCAGGAAGTCTGGACAGCGGTCCAGAGCCTGTACATAGGCGGTAACGATTTCCATATTGGTCAGCAGGGAACAACCAAACTTCACCGCCGCCTGGCGGGTCAGCGAACCGCGGGTCAGCTCACCACGCTGGCTGTTCTTGGGGATGTTGATCACAAAGTCGACCTTACCATCTTTGATGGCCTGGATCACATCATTGGGACCTTCACCAGGCCAATCCAAAGGCGTAACGGGAAAGCCATGATCCTGCAGATACTTCGCTGTGCCCTTGGTCGCGAACAGAGGAATCCCGAGTCCCACCAACGCTTTGGCTGCTGGCAGGAAGCGCAGTTTTTCCTTTTCACTCCCCGAACTGACAAGCACACCTTTTTCGGGACGGTAAACACCCGAGGCTTCCATGGCTAAAAGGAGAGCGTGATCCACGTTCTCACCAATGCAGCCCACTTCACCCGTCGAGGCCATCTCCACGCCCAAGATAGGATCCGCACCACCGAGTCGTTTGAAGCTGAACATCGCAGCTTTCACACCGACGTAAGGCAGATCATCTTCATTGAAGCGCGCAAGGTTGGGTTTGCCGCCGATCATGACATCGGTGGCGACGTCCGCAAGATTCAGGCCGACCGTTTTGGAAACAAAAGGAAACGAACGTGCCGCACGCGCGTTACATTCGATCACCTTGATGTCACCTTCCTTGGCCAAAAACTGCATGTTGAAAGGACCGTTCAAATTCAGACCCTGAGCGATAGCGCGACCCGCCTTCCGCACCCGGCGGACGGTCTCCACATAAAGTTTCTGGGCCGGCACCACCAGCGTGGCGTCGCCGGAATGCACACCCGCATTTTCAATATGCTCGCTGACTATCGCGGTCAGGATTTCCCCATTCTTGGCCACACCGTCGAGCTCGATTTCACGAGCACCTTCGATGAACTCAGAAATGACCACGGGATGTTCAGGTGAGACATCGTTGGCATTGATCAAACAAAGCGACAACGATTCATCATCATAGGCCACACTCATGGCCGCACCCGACAGCACATAACTGGGACGAATCAGCACCGGGAAGCCCACCTCATCGATGAACTTCTGAATATCCTCTTTGCCCTTGGCTGCCGTCCAACGCGGCTGGCCAATGCCCAGATCATCCAATAGGCTCGAGAATCGGCTTCGATCTTCGGCCCGGTCGATGCTGTCGTGTTTATGGCCGAGGATTTTCAGACCAGCGTCGGCCAGGGGTTTGGCCAGGCGATTCGGCAGCTGACCGCCCATGGAACAGACAACTCCCACAGGACGTTCGACATCGGCGATATCGAGGATGCGTTCCAGGGAGAGTTCTTCAAAATAAAGACGATCGGAACTGTTGTAATCCGTCGACACAGTTTCCGGGTTGCAGTTCACGATGATGGAGCGCCAGCCGGATTCCTGCAGTTTGCGCGAGCAACTGACGGCGCACCAATCGAATTCCACCGAGGTTCCAATACGGTACGAACCGCCGCCCAAGACTACCGCCGAGAAAACCTTTTGATCATCCGGCAGCGGATCGGAAAAAAGGCCGCCATAGGACATGTAAAGGTAGTTCGACGGTGAAGGGTATTCACCGGCTGTGGTATCGATCTTCTTGATGACGGGTTTCACACCGAACTCAAGGCGCAGTTTGCGCACGATCATGGAGGCTTTTCGCACCTCGGTGGCTCCCGAAGGGCGTTTGGCGGCGCGCAGCATGACGGCTGCAATCTGCTCGTCACCAAAGCCTTGGATTTTCCACCGACGCCAGTCTTCACCGCTCACTTTTTGCAGAGACTTGACCATAAAGGTTTCGACCTCAAGGGAGGCATCGCCTTTGGTCCCATGATCGCGAATTTCCTCTTCCATCCTGATCAGGTGGAAGAGGTTATAGAGAAACCATTTATCGATCGCGGAAAGTTCGGCAACTTTTTCAATCGACCAGCCGCGGCGGAACGCTTCGACCACAGCATAAAGACGCTTGTCAGTGGGGGACGTGAGCTCCTCGACCAATTCATCTTCGGAAATCGCTGCCCGAACCATGCTGAGGCCTTCGGGGTTTTCCGTGACCATCCGCGTCGCCTTTTGAATGGCTTCAGGGAAACTGCGGCCGATCGCCATGACTTCACCGACCGATTTCATGGTCGAGCCGAGGTTGCGATTCACACCGTGGAACTTCAAAAGATCCCAGCGGGGCATTTTAATCGTGACATAATCCAGCGCCGGCTCGAAGAAGGAGTAGGTGATGCCAGTGACCGGATTTTTGAGTTCCAGAAGGTCATAACCCAGGACCACTTTCGCGGCGATATAGGCAATCGGATAACCCGAGGCCTTGGACGCCAAAGCCGAGGAACGCGACAGTCGGGCATTCACTTCAATGATGAAAAAACTCAAGGATTTCGGATCGAGTGCATATTGAACGTTGCATTCACCCACGATGCCGAGCGAATTCACAATCGTGATCGCCGCGTTTCGCAGGATTTGATACTCGTCATCCGAGAGCGACTGGCTGGGACACACCACAATCGAGTCACCGGTGTGAATGCCCAGGGGATCGAAGTTTTCCATGTTGCAGATGGTGATGGTGTTGCCCTCGGAATCACGCATCACTTCGTATTCCACTTCCTTCCAACCCTTGAGCGATTTTTCGACCAGCACCTGAGGCGAGGACGCCAGGGCGGGCTGCACAAGGTTTTTGAGCTGCTCATCATTGCTGGCGAAGCCGGAGCCGAGACCACCCAGGGCAAAGGCCGCCCGTACGATCACGGGGTAGCCGATGCTGTTGGCCGCTGTTAATGCCGATTCCAAAGTTTCACAGGCAAAGCTGGCAGGAACCGGCATATCGATCGAACGCATCTTTTGCGCGAAATCATCCCGGTCTTCCGTGAGCCGCAGAACCGAGGCAGGGGTGCCCAGGTTCAGGACGTTATATTTTTTCAGAATGCCGCTTTCATGCAGAGACATCAAACAGTTCAGGGCCGTCTGACCGCCGAAACCGGCGATGATCGCGTCCGGCTTTTCTTTCTGAATGATCTTTTCAACCCACTCGGTTTCCACTGGGTAAAGGTAAACCTTCACGCCAGCAACCGGGTTGGTTTGAACGGTGGCAATGTTAGGGTTGACGACGATGACTTCGATTTTTTCTTCAATCAAAGCCTTGATCGCCTGGGTTCCCGAATAATCGAACTCACCTGCCTGGCCGATGGAAAGACCGCCAGATCCGAGCAAAAGAACCTTGGGAGCACGTCCCAGATCGGCCAGTTGTTTGAGCAAGGGCATATTATTTTTTCACCTCCGCCAGGATTTGTTCAAAGATCCAGGATGTATCACGCGGACCGCCCGAAGCTTCGGGGTGGAACTGCACAGAACGGAAAGGCTTGGATTTGTGCCGAATGCCCTCGATCGTTTGATCGTTGACGTTGCGGAACCACGCTTCCCATTCGGTGGGCAGCGACACATCTTCGACCACGTAACCGTGGTTTTGGCTCGTGATATAACCACGCCTGGTGCCCACTTCATAAACCGGCTGGTTATGACTGCGGTGACCATAAGGCATGCGCCTTGTGATGGCGCCTGCAGCCAGTGACAGAATCTGATGACCCAGACAGATGCCCAGAATGGGCCGGTCCTGGTGCAGAAGTTTTTCCACCTGCTGCGTAAGGTCACCCGTACGAGTCGGATCGCCAGGGCCGTTGGAAAGGAGCCACATATCGCAGTCCACCGTGCTGAGATCTGTATCCCAGGGTAGCAGTTCCACTTCACAGTCGAAGTTGATGAACTGGCGAATGATGTTCCACTTAACGCCGCAGTCGATGAGGCCGACACGGGTGCTACCCTTGCCGAGCAGCATCCGTTCCTTGACCGAAACTTCTGTCATGATATTGTTCATGCCCGGATCAAAGAAGGCATTCGGGGTTTTGGGTGTGAGCGCGCCCATGTCGCGATAACCTTCAGAGTGTTCAGGTTCAATGCGACCCAAAAGATTGGGCTGAGAGCGAATCAGATGCACCAGATGTCTGGTGTCGAGTCCGACCACGCAGGGCACGCCTTGATTTTTTAGCCATTCATCAAGCGATTGGAAACTATTCCAGTGAAACACTTCCGGACTATCAATTGTCAGAATAACCGCAGCGGCGTTGGCGCGAGCGCTTTCAAAGCCGCGTGGAAAAGGCAGCTGCAGACCAAGACCTTTGGGAAGGTCCGGAATCCCGTAGTTGCCGATCAATGGATACGTGAAGCAGAGAATCTGTCCAAAATAAGAAGGGTCGGTTATCGCTTCCGAATAACCGACCATTCCAGTTGTAAAAACAAGTTCACCACTAGCCCGGAGCGGGGCACCAATCAGATCCCCCTGAAAGCTGCTGCCATCGGAGAGGACGAGTTTACATTTCTGGCGCATGGTTTGGTTGACCTCGACACACAGGTTAAAAAATTGCGCTCGAACATAGCCGATTCGCAGTGAATTGGCTATGATTTAGTCCGCTTTCACGGACGAGTTTCGACAATTGAGAATCGTTCCAGATTTGACGAGGAGTTCACGCTGATGAAACAAAGACAAACTGTCATAGCCTACGCCAGCCGCACCGCAATCGGCAAATTGGGTGGCTCGCTGTCCATGACGCCTGCCCCACGTCTGGGCGCTACGCTGGTCGCTGATGCCATGAAGAAATTGAAGTTCACCGGCGCGGAAGTCGATGAAATTATCATGGGAAATGTCTTAACAGCTGGTGTGGGTCAAGCACCGGCGCGACAGGCAGCACTCTATGGTGGGCTCCCGCATTCCGTTTGCGCCACCACTGTGGGTCGCGTGTGCGGCAGCGGGATTAAAGCGGTCATGCTGGCTGATCAAGCCATTCGTCTGGGCGATGCTCAGATCATCTTTGCCGGTGGCCAGGAAAATATGAGTCTCGCGCCGCATCTTCTGATGAACTCGCGCACAGGCTATCGCTATGGTTCCATCGAAGCCAAGGATTCGATGCAGTTCGATGGTCTCTGGGACCCCTATAATAATACAGCCATGGGCAACTGTGGCGAAATCTGCGCCAAAGAATATGGCTTTACCCGCGAAATGCAGGACGCTTTCGCTCTGCAGAGCTACACACGGGCCCGCAAGGCGGTGGAATCCGGTGTGTTTGCTGAAGAGATTGTCCCCGTTCAGGTCGCCGATAAAAAAGGTACCAAATCGTTTGAATTGGACGAGGAGCCTTTTGCGGCGGATCTGGATCGTATTGGGTCGCTGCGTCCAGCCTTCGAAAAGGATGGAACCATTACCGCAGCCAACGCGTCATCCATCAATGATGGGGCAGCCTTGTTGGTTTTGACTTCGGAAGAAGCGGCGCAGAAGCATGATCTGAAACCTTTGGCTCGCATCGTTGCGCAGGCGTCCTATGCTCAGGATCCGGCGCGCTTTACCACCGCTCCGATTGGTTGCATGAAGCGCCTCTTCGAAAAGACCGGTTTGAAGGCCAAGGATATCGATATTTTCGAGATTAACGAAGCCTTCGCGGTCGTGGGCATGGCGGCCATCCGTGATCTGGATCTCGATCCTGCCAACGTCAATCCCCATGGCGGTGCGGTTTCGCTGGGACATCCCATCGGCGCCTCGGGTGCACGCATTCTGGTCACTTTGCTGAATGGCCTGAAGCAACGCGGAGGTCAACGCGGATTGGCAACGCTGTGTATCGGTGGTGGTGAAGCGAGTGGGGTGATTGTGGAGCTGATGTAATCAGCCCCTTATCGACTGGACTCATCCAAGGCGGGTTTACTGAGAACCCGTCTTTCTCCGAGTGGTGCTCTTGCTCTCGAGCCAGGTGGCTACATCCATCGCGCGCTTTGCATTTAACTCTTTGATACGATTAACAAAAATCGTACAGCAAGCCTTGCAACGAAGATCAGGATTGTCCTTGCCATCATACTTGGGGTGTCCCATACAAACGATCTTTTCCATAGCGAATCCCTTCCATTTCAACAGCATCAGATCAGCAGGAGTTTCTTACACTCTATGTTTAGCAGGGATTATGCCAGGGAAGAGGAATCAGGAGGCGACGCGATTGGTCTTTTGATTCTGGTCATTTACGAGTTTGTTGACGAGGCGCAGGGCATAGCGCTTGTATAGTTTTCTGGCGATCGCCCCGTTTTTATCCATCAGCATTTCAAAATCAGCACGTTTGATCCAGCCCACCTGGACGGTGCTCTGGGCCACGAATTTAACGCGCGTAGGCTGGTCCATCAGAAGCCAGAGTTCACCAAAGGTATCCGTCTCTTCCAGCTTATCAGCCTCGAATTCCGTGCCACTGGCATCGCGTTTCCAGATGCTGATCGTGCCGCGTAAAAGGAAATAAATCCCAATGGGCTCGTGATTGAATTCAAGGATAACCGCGCCTTTGGGATATTCACGAGCTTTGCATATATCCTGGAGCAGTTCCTGCTCGGGTGTGCTGAGGTCCACCAAAAATTCCGCCTGCAGAAAGGCGTCCCAATTAAAGCTGCGATCAGGGCCGGGGTTGGCTTGCTGAGGCCTTGCCCCTGCGTCCACCGGTGCGGTCTTCTTCAAATAGGCATCCGTGGGAGACGGCACAGCGGGTTGGGCCGCAAGGCCTTTAATTTCCATACGGGCCTGTGGTTCCGCATGAACCATGGCATCCGTGGTCGTATCCTGAATGGAAAAAGGATTGGGAGATTTCTGTGGGGCCTTGGGCTTGGACGGCTCGGGCGCCCGGTTTGGACTGGCAGCCTTGCTATTGGTGATGTTCCGTGTCCCGCGCTGTGTGGACATGATCTGCATTTCCGTGGCCTTGGCTTTATTCATGGCTCGCTCGTAGCAGTAAGCCGCGCGTTCGAAGAGTTCACCCTTTTCAAAGGATTCACCGGCTTTGTCAAATTCCGCCATGCGCTCGTAAACCATACCGCTGTATTCATAGGCGCCGACGTTATTAAACAAGGCACCCAGCAGAATATTTTCGTCTCTGGAAAAATCCTTATAGGAAATCAGCTCGGGTCCAATGTCTGAGGTATTGCGCAGATAAGCGGCGCTGGCGGACGCCAGGTTATTGTTGCGAATGAGTTCAACCATGAGCTTGACCATGCGCTTTCTGGCCACGAGGATGTCGGTCAAACGAGTGTCGACCTTTTCCTCGATCAGTTTGCGCATGATGAAGTTCAGTTCTTCTTCAGCAAAATCGATTTTATCGATATCGGGATGGCTATCCACAAGGTGGATATACTGATCCAGAGCGCGATCGAATTCCTTGTTGCGTAAAAACAGGCGGGCCGAGTCGTGATGTTTGCCGAGTTCCAGATAGCATTCGGCGGCTTCCAGAGTGGCGCCGGCTTCCATGAAATAAGGAATGGCTGTGGGTAGGTCACCGAGTTCACGGGCACATTTGCCGACTTCCATGGGCATGTTGGCTTTTTTGTAGCATTCCATGGCCTCTTTCCACATGCCGTAGCGGGCCAGCATATAACCGGCGCGATTGGGTCTTTGGATGCGGATTAAAACGTCGGCGGCATCCTTGATCAGGCCAGCTTTTTCCAGGATGTTGATGGATTCACGCAGCATACCCAGCTGTTCCAGGATCTTGGCGCAGCCGCGGAAGTTGCCTTCCTGATAGAGTTTTTGGGCATAACGATAGGCGCGTTTTTCAGCACGGGAGAGGCGACGGCGGTCGGACTTTCGCTTCTTCTGATCACGACGCGCGCGACCAGCGAGATTCGAATTGATAAGCTGCCAGGCCAGGTACAGAATACCCAGTAAAATAATCAAGGCGGCTATTAGGGTGGTCGCCCGCATGAATAAATGATCCTCCGCGCTTATATCCGTATCGGACAAATGCAGAGGAATTTAAGACAATTCGGCAGAATCCGGGGCGATTCAGATACGGTAGCCCAGCCAGATCTGGGTGTAGGAATCTTTGACAATTCGGCTGATTTCCTGGCCATCTTCAAGGGTTGTCTGGATTCCAGGGGAATACGTCTGCGTGATCTTGAGCTGCATTCCCGCCCCTAAATGTATTATTGTCCCGAAGCCATAGTTGGGGATGGGGAACATGGTCTGGCGGCTCACGATCCGGCTGCCCATGAAACTGATTTCGTTGAAGTAGTCCCGTCGGGCCAGGCCGCCGAAGACCATGGGCGAGATCATGCCGTTATAAGGAATGATGGTCAGGTCCATCGAGTTGGTCGTGCTGATGCCGTTATCCTCGAAGGGCAGGTATTCATAGACCTTGGCTTCCACATTCTCCTGTTTTTTAAGCCCGACCTTATTATCGAAAGATCGACGATGGGTCAGGCCTATAAGAAAATGCTGGCCGAGGCCCAGCGAAACGTTGGCACTGATGGAATTGCTGCGATAGCGTTCAAGCGCCGCATTGGATAATTCGGAGGAACCCGATAAACTGATGCTTATGGCTGCCTGGGCATGCGTGGCTGTCAGCAGTGCAAGCAAGGCTGATGCGATGAGGCCTGTGAGTTTGGATAGACCGCTCATGTTGTCTCCTGTTTTCCAGGTCGCGAATTTCTGATAAGCTCGCCCACTAAACAGTGTAACACGGGCCATAGAGTCCGTAAGGGTCGCCAACGAATTGGCACTCAAGGGAGAGACAGATGATGAAGCCCTACAGAGACTGTGTGGTGGCGGTAATAAGGAATGGGCAGGGCCTCGTCCTGGCTGGAGAACGGACGGATGCAAGAGGCGCCTGGCAGTTGCCTCAAGGAGGCGTTGATGCGGGCGAGACACCTGATCAAGCATTATTCCGCGAACTGCGGGAAGAGATCGGCACGGATCGACTGCAGGTTCTGCGAAAACTGCCGGAACTCATCTGTTATGAATTTCCTGCTGGCATGGATTCCGGCCCCGCTCTTAAGTATCGAGGTCAGCAGCAAACCTGGTATCTGGTGGAACTTCTGCCGGACGGCATACCGAATCTGGAAATCTCGGACGGTGAATTTCGGGATCTGAAATGGATGAAGCCGGATGCTGTTTTGAGCGGTATCGTTCCCTGGAAACAGGCCGCCTATCGTTCGGGTCTGCAGGCTTTAGGTTTACTGTCATAAATCAGGAGCCCTGTGATGTCACGTCTTTCCATCTTGAATATGGCCATGGGTTTTCTGGTGCTGTTTTTTGCAGCCTGCGCCGGTGCTTTTGTGTCTTTTGACATGACCCAGGCCTTCCTGCATGACATCACACAGCTGGAAACCTGGGAAATGACCCTGCTCAAGAGCTCGCATGGGCACAGCAATCTCTTCGGCATTCTGCATATTGCCCTGGGTTTGACCTTGCCTTACTCCCCGCTGACCCTCAGGTGGAAGGCGATCCAAACAGCCTGCATGTTCGGTGGCGTCCTGGCCATGGGCCCTGGCATGGTGCTACGGGCGATGTCTGGGCCCAGTGAATCGTTTGATGCGCTGGGTCTCAGTATCGGTGTTGGCCTGACGATGGCTCTGGTCAGCCTGGGTACCCATACCGCCGCTCTTTTTTATAAGCTCCTGCGACGGCAGAGTCTATGAATCGGCCCATGCGCATTGTCAGTCTTGTCCCCAGTCTGAGTGAAACTGTCTGCACGTTGGGTCGGCGCGAACATTTGGTTGGCTGCACCCATTTTTGTGTGGAACCCAAGGATCTTCATCGCACGACGGCGCGCATTGGTGGCACGAAGGATCCCGATCTCGAACACATCCGCGCGCTTCAGCCCACGCATATCCTGGCCAATCAGGAGGAAAATCCACGCGATCCTGTGCTGGAACTGGCGCGGGATATTCCCACCCTGGTGACCTTCCCTAAAGGGCCGGTGGATGTGCCGGGCATGCTACGGGATATCGGGCATTTTCTGGACTGTGAACGGGAAGCGGGGAGATGGGCTGATCGCATCGAGGAACTTTTGCAGGCGCCCTATCCGGGCGAGGCGAAGCGGTTTTTATATCTGATCTGGCAAAATCCCTACATGCTCGCCGGTCGCGACACTTATATTTCCCGGACACTCGAAAGCATCGGCTGGATCAATGCCTATGAAGGCCCTGATCGGTATCCAGCTCTCGACATACCGGATCTGGATGCCTGCCGTCCGGATATCATTCTTCTGAGCAGCGAACCCTATCCCTTTCGGAAACGGGATGCGGAACGGCTCAAGGCCCAGTGGCCTTTGGCCCCGCGCCTTGCTCGTGTGGATGGTCAGTTGCTATCCTGGTTTGGAACGCGAACGTGTGAGGCTCTGGAGCAGATCAGGATGAAGGAAGCGGACTGGCTTAAGGACTTCAGCCCGCTGCTTTCAAAGAATCCATGATCTGCTGAGCTTTGACGCGATCGTCTTCATTCTTGATGAAGCGGAACTGGCGCTTGCCCTGAATCAATTCCAGGAATTTCTTTTTATCCCCGACGATGGTCAGCAGCTCTTTATACTTGTCGCGGACTTGCATGCCGCGATCGATAAAGTCATGCAGCTCGTCAATCGAGAATGGTTTCTTCAGATAACCGTCGGCTTTGGTGTCGACCGCAGACAGTTGATCTTCATCCAGAAGCGCCCCGCTGATGAGGAACACCGGGATGGACGGATCATGGTTCTTCACCTTTTTCATCAACTGAATGCCGTCCATGCGAGGCATCTTGATGTCGCTGATGACCAGATCGATCTCCTTGTCTTTCAAGGTGTCGATGGCCTCTTGCGCATTCTTCACGACAATCACGCGCGAGAAGAACTTATTCAGGTGAATCTTGAAGAATTTGAGCAACGTGTCATCGTCGTCAACCACGAGAATATAGGAAGAACGATTGTAGACACGATCCTGAATAGTCATAGAGGCTCCTACCTAAGAATGACGAGAGGATCGTCTTATCTATCGGCAGAAGGGGTTGGAAGTTAAGAATCCCTCTGCGTATTTTAAAGGAACCCAGCTTTCAGCGCTCGTACAAGCGGCTATCACGAATGGCTTCAATCTGGATTTTTGCCATATTCTTAAGGCCCGAATATTTTTCATCAGCCTGCAGAACGTCATAGAAGAGTTGGAGCGCTCCGGTTCGGTCCTTATAGTCGTCGCTCAGCACAACGCCCAGATGATAACGGGCAAAGGCATTCTGGGGATCCAGCTCGACCGCCTTTTCCAAGGCCACCTTTGCATGACTGATACGACCCGTGCGCTTCATGAGAAGACCGAGGGCAATTTGCACTTCACTGTTCATGGGTTCCAGGTCGGCAGCCCGCTGCAGATCATTCTCCGCAATCACATACTCACGCCGTTGGATCGAGAGGTTGGCTCGATTGATCAAAGCTGGAACGTAATCGGGATTCTGGCTCAGGGCTTTGTGCAGCCATGATTTACAATCATCCAAACGATTGCGGCGCAAGGCAATGACGGCCAGGATATTGGTCAATCGCGGCTCGTCCGGACCCTTATCAAGGCCACGCTTGGCAATAAATTCCGCAACATCGAGCTTTTCCTGCTCAAGATAGGACTGGGCCAGAGCCCCATAAGCTGGCAAAAAAGTAGGGTCGCGTTCCATGAGTTCCGTCAGGATTTCATGACCCTTCTTTCGATTCTGGCTTTGGATATAGGTCAGGGCCAAGGCATATCGATAGCGAAAGGTTTGATCCAGGGGGGGCTTTTCCATTTTGCTGAGGATCTTGCGAATGGACGTCAGATAATCGAAGGCCCGTTCAACATTATTTTCGGCCAGATAAAGATGAGCCAATTCCAACTGGGCATCAATTTGATCCGCATCATCACGCAAAATATTCTCATAGAGGCGGCGTGCTTCCTGTCGACGACCCAGGGCCATGACATTGCGGGCCTGCCGAAGCCTCTCTTCCACAGTGCCCTGCGGCGCGGCCTGAATAGCTGTGGCGATAGCCTTTTGGTCCTGAGCACTGGGAGCTGGCTTATAGAATCGCTGCCAATCGAAAATCTGCTGAGGGTCCAGATTATCGGGCTTTTGCTTCATGGCCAGGGTTGTGGCCGACGAAGGCGGCAGATTCACGTCCAGAGTATTGTTGTCGCCTTCTGTCGTGCAGCTGATCACAGTCAGGGTCAGCACAAGTCCAGGTATAACGCGCATCAGTGACTCCACATATAGGGCGTGGATGTTCCCACCGAAGCAGGAACCTCAGTTTTTGGTTCTGTTTTAGGACCGCCCGGAGCCATGCCCGAGAGTTTCATGGCCGATTTTTCAATCCAGACGCTATCCTTGTAACGATGCGGCTCCTTGTTGCGAGCCAAAAGATTTTGACTGAAAAATTCCTGAGCCAGGCTTTGCCAACGCTGCGCTTGATCCTGTAGGGAACGCGAATCTCCGTCGTTCGGTCGATCCCGAAGCGCCAGGGCATTGCGAATGCTATGACTCATTTTTTCAGCCGTTTGTCCGGCTCCGTAGCGGGCGCGCGTGGCCCATTCTGGATCCTGTGTGGCGATGGCTTTGGCATAATAATCAAGGCTGCGTTCCAAACGGAGTCCTTTTTCCACGAGCTTGTCTTCGTTGATGCCCGTGTCATTGCCCGCAGCCATGGCTTCAAAGTTTTGCCGCTCGAATTCCGCCAGCTGAAAGTTGGCCTCACCGGCTATGGATTGAAAGAGGGACTTATCGATGTTTTCCTGACGCCGGGCCGTTTCCTGGGCCAGCTGCCGATAAAGATTCGTAGCCTGGTCGCGGTCGCCTTTAGCGAGCATCAGACGGGCTATTTCCATTTTGGTTTTCATTTTAGTGCCGGGCTGCCTGGAGATCTTCTGGGCTTCGTGCAAAGCATACAGAGCCTGATCCCAGGCTTGTGTTTGCTTATAATGGCCCGATGCCCGAACGTAAGCGGCATAGCGTGAGTCCAGGTTTTTTTGATACTGAACAGCCAGCATCGCGGCACGACCCGCTGTTTTATATTCATCCTCGGCCACGGCCAGACCTTCGGCCCGTTGAATGCTATGGGAGCTGCGTGCATAGCGGGGATAGCGTTCGACCAGGGCGAGGTGAGAATTCGCGGCCTCACGAAAGCGCATCTGATATTCCTGGGAACGGGCTTTCAGATAAAGCATATCAGCGGTGCGGGGCCGATCATTTTTAGCCAGATACTGTTCACTGGCCTTCTGCGCTTCACCCCAGGCGCCGCCGATCGCTAAATAGTAGGCGCCATCGCGATAGATGCTGTCATAATCCGGAAGGTCAGGGAATTCCTCAGCAAGGCTCAGGAGCAGGCGCCCGGCTTCGTTGACTTCACCTTTTTTGTTCAGACTATCGCCCGCGTCCTTGGCGGCTGCGGACAAAACGCCTTTTAATTCCCCACCAAAACCTTGTCCGAGTTCGCCCCAGTTTTCCAGTTTCAAATAATTGCGGGTGATGGCCACGATATCCTGGGGGGTGCCGTTTTTAATGCGGCCCTGAACCAGTCCACGAATGGCCAGCGTTCGCTGCCCTGGTGAGGGCTCGGAAAGAAGGGAACGGCTCCAGTATTTTTCGGCTTCGCCATAATTGTTCAAATCACGATTGGCTGAAGCAGCCAGGAGGAGGAGGTCTACAGTCAAAGGACGACCAGGAAATCGATCCGCAAAGTCATCGATGCCCTGCTCCAGCTTGCGCAGCTTTTCGATCACCAGTGGATCCTTGCCCGGTGTGCCGCGGTTGCTGGCAGTTTTTTGCAGCGATTGACGCCAGATTTTTTCGCGAGCCAGAATCTGCTGATAGGAGGCAACTTCCAGATTCGCGGGCGTCACCTGACGGTCGTTTTTAAAGGTCTGATAGGCTTGATCAGCCTCGACCCATTGGTCTGAGAAATAAAGACAGTGGGCCCGTCGCAGTTTCCACGTTTCGGCTTCCGCATGCTGGGGTTTGCTGCGAATGAGGTTGTCGTAATAGGTCAGAGCGGTCTTAAAGCTGGCTGGTGAGCCCTGGACCATGCCCTGTTCATAGGACTGAGCCGCCAGCAACTGGGTGGCAGCCAGGGATTTTTCTTCCATGCCCTGGATCACCTGAGGTTCCGACTGCTGATGATTGCGCCAAAGACTGTTGCCTGGCAAAAGGAGAGACAGGCGTTCGAGAGTGGCGAGATGCTTATCCGTTTGCTTCTGCTCCTTATATACGTTGGCGAGCAGCATCAGGATCTCGGGCATTTCCTTGGCCTTGGGATAATTATCGACCAGGAAAGGGCCGATTTCGAGCAGTTTTTCCTTGTTTTCCAGACCCATCTGCCGGTTCATAATACGCAGGCCAATGGCCGCCGCGTGACCGCGAATCAGCTTGTTCTGCAGTGTGGAACGGATCGCTGGCATGTCGTCCTTTTCAAAAAGAGCGTCACCAGCCAGTTCAACGGCATCGCTTTCGACTTTCTGCTTCACACGCAGGTTACGAAACTCATGACCAGGCTCCAGAAGCTCCACAGCCGTGGCAATACATTGCTCCAATTCCGCGGAGCGATAGGCTGCCCAGGCAATGCGATACTGAAAGCGCAGCAGTTCGATATCCTTGTCTTTCACGTCCAGACTTTGCAGCACGGCCTGGCCCTTGCGATAAGCCTTGAGAGCCTCAAGGGGCTTTTCTTTGGCAAAGTGGTGATCACCCACAGCAAGAGAGGCATGCACACCGAACAGGGAGTTGCGGGCTTTGGCTGCCAGGGACTGCCAGATACCAAAGGCGGTTTCATTCTGTCCGAGGCCTTCGAGAAGAGTGGCACGCAGGTACTGCGATTCTTCCTGCAGAGCGAAGGCAGGATAGTCCTTGTTCACTTCTGCCAGGATGGTCAAAGCAATTTTGCGATTTTCATGACCTGACCTGGGGCTTTGCTCGTCCCGAAGACTGGCGATATTTGCATGAATCTGGGCCAGATTCAGCTTTACGTAAGGGACGTTGCTGGCCTGTGCATGATTCTCGAGATGCTGCTTATAACGGGCTGCCGCTTCCTGCAGGAGATCGATCTCGCGATCGCGGGCCGTGCTGTCCTGATAGGAAAACTCCTGGCGGATTTGATCCCAGGCTCCCATCTTCTGGCTCTGCTCGCTGTTGCGGCGATGGTTTTCATAGTCGTCAAATGAGCGCCAAAACTGGCTATAGGCCTGCACTGATTCAGGATCAGGAACTTCAGGACGGAGATTGCCGGCGTGCAGCACCTGGGATAACAAAAGACCCGTGCACAGGGTCAGAAACCGAGTCTTATTCATGCAATGCACCCTCCAGTTCCAGATCTTTCAGGCTTTCCTGGAGATCTGTTTCCTTGCGTTCCTGCTCTTTGGTTTGTTCAGCCCGCTTCTGGGCCTGATTCATGGAACGCTGCCACTGCAGATCGGCCATCCATTTTTTGGCCCGAGCCTGCTGTTCATTGATATGAAAGCTCAGATGATCCATCACGGTGGGCCAGGCCTGTCCGGTCAACCCACCCAGGCGCCGTTCCAATTCCAGCTCGCGACCGCGCAGTTCTGAAAGTTTTTGATTGAGTCGATCAAACGTTCTGATCTGGGAATCCAGCCAGGCTTTTTCCAATTTTTCCTGCTGATGAATATAAGTCAGGACTTGACCGGCGACGGCCCGGAATCCATTCCAGATTTGCTGATAGTCTTCCTGCGCATGCTTTTTCATCGGATGGTTGAACTGATCCCGACGGCGAGAGAAGATGGCCTCGGCATCCAAAAACTCCTGAGCATTCAGCAAGAGACGCTTACGGGTGAGTTGATAGGGTGAATCCTGCAGCTGTTGGGACAGCATATTCTTGCGGTGTATCTCCACCGCGGCGTGGGTCCGCGCCTGCAGGGAACCGATCTGGTTGGTGAGATCCCGGGCTGTGATTCCGTATTCCTGCAGCTTCGCATGATTGCTGGTGTGACCCTTGAGCAGGATCGGACTCAGTGAGGCCTGATGTCTCTCGAGTCGACGGGCCAGTTCACCCAGGCGTAAGGAGGTGCTGCTGATTTCCTGCCAAATGCTGGTGGGCTTGCGCCGCCATTCCTTGGTAATGTCCTGCAACTTGAGCCGACGAGCCTGAGACCGGTCGAGTGTGACCTGTTCGGAGGCGGTCAGCTGGTTGCCATAAAGATCACGTTCACCTGCCACGAGACGCTCACCCAATCGAGACCACTCATCGATCAGCTGATTCAATTGTCGATTTTGATTGACCACACGTGGGCGCAGGTCAGGATCCAAAACGCGACCCAACGTCAGCATCATGCTGCGCAATTCATTGCGATGTTCCTGCAAAAGCCTTGCCTGACTTTCGAGTTTTTGAAAGAGACTGCGACTGCGATCAACGGTTGGCGAGCTCATGGCAAAAACTTCGATATGCTCGTCCACATCCTGCAAATCGGGTCCAGTCATGGACAAACGCCCGCGGGTGGTGGCCTCGAGCCAGTCCTTGAGCTCTGTCAGTGCCCTATCGCGGTCTCTCATTTTGCCTTCAGCGAGATCGAGATGTCCGGCCTGATAGAGAAAGAGGGGGAGCTTTTCCTTTAATTCGAAGGCTTCCTTGGTATTGGGATAGTTGCTGATATAGCTTTGGGCGAACTGGGTCGCTTCCGTGAATTGACCGTTTTGAGCCAGTAGCAGCGTGACCTCAAAAGCAGCGAGGCGTGTGGTCAAGCCTGGAAATTTTACCTTGGAATACCATTGAATGGCATTTTTCGGCATTTTTCGCGCCGCATACAGACGCCCGAGATTGAGCGACGCCAGATCACGAATCATAATGAGGGAATCATCGCCGATGCCGGCCACGTCGAGCCAGATTTTTTCCGCGTCCTGTTCCTTGCCCTGCTGCATGGCGCTCAGTCCCGCGTAAAAGGAGGCTTCCGCCCAGAGCCGCTCCGAGGATTTGGTGGCGCGCACTTTTTCCAGCCAGCTATCTGCCAGACGATAATTGCGATTATGAATGGCGGAGATGGCGGCGAGCAGATGTATTTCCGCCCGCACTTCAGGTGCCATTTGTAGAGCTGTAATATCCGCCAGCAATCTTTGGAGTTGGGCGCGCTGACTCTCAGCCAGCTTTTCCTGAACGAGAAGCACCCGACGGATGACTTCCAGAAGCCGCAGCGTATCATCACCCTTTTGCGTGGTATAGCTGCTCAAATAGCGAAGCCAGGCCTTGCCGGCCCGACTGATTTGTTGCAATTCTTCATAAGCGGAGCCCAGCATATAATGAGCTCGCAGATAGCGTTCCTGGGGTAATTGAGGGGCCTGATTCAGGACATAATTAAGGTTGCGTATAACAGCAATGTATTCACGATCCTTGAGGTTTTGTTCGGCCAGAGCGAAGGCCTGATCCACTGCATGAAGCACCACACCGATCGTTTCCTTGTCGTCGGAAGTCCGCAAGGCTTCCATCCGTTCCTGCAGCTGCTTGATGGACTGGGGGAGATCGTCGCGTATTTCGGCAGCTGTCAGCATCGATGAAAATGCCAATAGACCCGTCAGACCGAGTCTAAAATCCAGAAGCGGCAAGGTGCGCTCCTTATGGGATCTGATAGTTTTCCAAAACAGCCTGGGCATGGATATTCTGCTTTTCAGGTTTCGCGAGTTTCAATCGATATCCCTGACGGAAGGCTCCCGCTGGGACGATCACTTGAATATTCTGGTCATAAGCGTGATAGAGGTTTTGATCGAGCGGAACGTTATTTTCATAACGCCGCACAATACGACCTTTCAGGTTCAGCTCGTGAGTTCCTGGTTCCAAAGGTCCCGCATAAAGGAGGACTTCAGGCGCGGGCAGCCACTGGCCTTCACGATCCTGGGTTTCATAGACAGGATGCTTATTGATCGTCAGACCCATGGAACGCACGACCATGGCGTTGGGGTCTTCAATCACGAGTTTGATTTCAACAAAATTACCCTTGTCGGCCATGGTCAGGAAATCAGCCTTGAGCTTTTCCACCTGGCCCGAAAGTTCATCAGCATCCTGCTCCAGCTCGCGCAGATCCTTGGCAATGGAATCAAAGCCGGCTTCGTGAGGCAATGGGGCAGCCATGACACTGGCTGGCATATCAAAACGCTGAACGGGTCCCTTGCGGCTTTTGCTGCTCGAGACCGGTGGGGCTGTAATGCGAAGCGTCGCCGCTTCCTGCTCCATGAGCTTGCGTTCAAGCCTGTCCAGGACGTTTTCCGAGGTATCACCGCGTTTGGGACCTGGACTGGAGGCTCCCAACCCAAGAAAACCAAGGATGAGTACGAGGGATATATGTTTCATATTATTTCCCTCCCCGGGCCACAGTGGGGTTGCGAATTTGTTTGAGGGAACGGCGAACCTGATCCGAGAGTTCCTGTGGGACAATGATTTCAAAGCCAGCCGGCAGCGGTTGATGCTTGTTGGCGAAAGCCTTGGGCAAAATGCATTGATTATATTCTTTCAGCTGTTCCTGCTTCAGCGGCGTATGCGTCACGAGCTGATGCACCGAGACTGGCTTATCCAGGCGAATGTGATCAATCTTCATGGGATTTTTATGAGTGACCGCCTGCTTCTGATAGAGGTCCTTATAAACCTGCCTTGCGGCCAGGAACTCGCTATAGAAATTGCGGCTGGCAAAACCGAAGCTGCCGGCCTCATAGCGGCGTATGATATCATCAAGGTCGCGTGATCCCACGGTTCGAACGGCTTTTTGCATGCCGCCGGCGCCGTGATTATAGGCCGTGATGGCCAGCGGCCAGGCTTTCAAGAGTTTGTTGTTTTGCTCGAGGAGCATGGCAGCACCATAGGATGCTTTCAGAGGTGAGCGCCGCTCATCGATATAGCTGTTGACCGTCATATAAATCCGGGCCGTGTCGGGCATAAACTGCCAGACGCCTGAGGCTCCAACTTTGGAGAGGGCTTCCCGGTTAAACATCGATTCGACGAAAGCGATGCGGGTCAGCTCATGCGGCAGGCCGCGATTGCGGAAGATCCGCTCCATATAAGGAAGATAGGAATTGGCCCGCTCGGCCGCCCGGGAGAATTCATCAGCAAGACCCTGCTGGGTGCGCAGATAGATTTCCTCGGTGAAGAGTCGAGATAGGGTTTCCTTGCGTTTGCTATAGACCTGCAGAACGCGCTGCTCCATGGGGCCATATTCGAGGGCTTTTTTACCGATTTTTTGCAGCCTGTTGATGGCGATCTGATAACGCTCGACATAGCGGTTGAGAATTTCACGTTTCTCATTGCGACTGAACGCACGACCGTTATTGTGGGTCTTTTTAAAATTGTCGTAATCGACCACATCAATGATGACGTCCACATATTCGGGATCGTGGATGACGATTGAGGAGCTTTTATAACGGCGAAAGATCTTGATCCAGAACTCCGACTGCGCTTTCACCAAAGGTGTTGCAGGGAAAATGGAATCAGAATCAATGGTGTGGGTGCCGGTCTCAGTCTGACTGAAACCAGATCCGGTCCAAGCCGTCAGGCTCAAGAGTAAAGCTACGGTTGCGAAGCGCATGGCACAACCTTCCTGATTGGCGTGATTCTCCTATGTCCATCTTAATAAGGCTTCCCGGCGCTGGGCAGGCCGCCAAATTTCTGACCAAAGGGTTTACAGGGCCTGGAGTGATGGATAGATTGAAGGGGATGGAGCGGAACGCTTGATCATAATGGGTAAAGTTGAACTTCATGCTGACTGTGACCAAAGGAGCTTGTGATGATCGATCATATTGGTGTGACCGTAAGCAATTTCGCCAAAAGCCGGGATTTCTATGTCAAAGCTTTGGCGGCTTTGAATTATGAACTGATGATGGAGTTTCCCAGCAAGGGAAGTGGCAGTCCCGATATCGCCGGCTTCGGTGAAAAGCCACATCCGGATTTTTGGTTGAGCGTGGGTCCCGTGCAGGCGCGTGTGCATGTGGCCATTCGAGCGAAGTCACGCCAGCAGGTGGATGCTTTCTATCAAGCTGCCATGGCTGCCGGTGGGCGGGATAATGGGGGGCCCGGTTTGCGGCCGCAGTATCATCCGAATTATTATGGGGCTTTTGTGTTGGATCCGGATGGTTATAATGTGGAAGCTGTGTGTCATCAGCCGGAGTGATGTTCGGAGAGGAGCAAGGTTTCCCTTGCTCATACGCAGCCTGAAGCTGTAGTTGAAGGTCTGACCTCTTAACCTCCAGCGTGAAAAGATAAGGGTTTTAGTAGCCCTTGCGTTTTTTTTTACACGCAATATCCCACTTGATTTTGTGTCTTTTGGTGTGAATGTGAGTCACACCCTGGAGGACGAATGATGAAATCAGAGCCTCGACTAACTCAGCTTGAGTCAAAGGTTCCAGATAGTTGGCTATGGTTGATATCCCTTCGACAGATGGTCTCGAGAGCCAAATGGTTTAAAGCATTTTCCATCGTTAAGGTTTTCTCTGCAGGTAGCGCTAGCCCTGGCCCAGTGGCTGCACCCTATGGGGTTGGTGGCGATACTTATGAATGCATTAAGGCTAGGGCTCTTTTTGTGATGGACTGAAAAGCTTGCCGCTTATTATACGCCGCTAATGTTCCTGTGTATGAATCCTACGTTGTGCCTCCTTGTTTCAAATCTATATTTTCGAGTTGAATCATGTCCAAGGTCTTTCACATCCTTGTCTCCACTGCAGTCTCATCAACACTCCTTACCGCTTGCGGCGATAGCAAGAGACGCTCCAGGGAACCAAACCAGGGTGTTGACAGGGAAGCAAGCAGGGGTCAGTTTTATCTTGAAGACGACTGCAATCCCCTCGCAGAAAATCCGGATGTGAAATATGACTCCGCAACAAGATGGGGATTCCTGGTCGAGGATAAAGTCATCAGTAGAATTGGGATTCAGTACGCATCTCCAGACTGCGAAGCAAATACGATTCAGGGATGGAGCCGCTATTGGGTCTACAAACAGAGAAAGTTCAGCGTAGATCATCTTAATGAAAACCCGTTCGATTGGGAGATTCAGGATTCGCGGCTCCTCATCGGGAGAAACACAAGGAGTGAAGTTACTTACCCGGTTGAGCCAACAGCCTTGGAGGCCAATCAGGAAATAATTCTGAAAGTTCTCGATTATTCAGAAATGAGTGATCAAACTTATATTGTTCGAGCTGAGATCAAAAATCTTGGATTAGGTGCTTTACCAAGCATTTCGTGCTTTGGAACCTTTTTGAAAAATGAAAAGCCGAGTTCAGAAGGAGATATCTTTACCTTTATTGCAGGCCCAAGCCCTTACGATGATGAGCCTCGGAGGCAGGATCATTGTTCTATTAATATTGGGTTTCCTCAGGGACCAGATCAACATACGCAAATCATCGGTCAAAGCGAGGAATTCATTTTAGATTTTCGGCCGGAGGGCAATCGCTCATAGGTCCAGGTCATCGCGAGGGCATGACCGTGCCCAGTAGCCAATTCATGCTTGCCGCGTCATAGTCGATGACGCCTGGCCGTCCCCTCTCGTCTCTGTCAATATGTCACTTCTGTCCCCGGCTGGCAGCTCGCTACCATGCTGCCACGGCTAACAAAGGAGTCGGTTAAGATTATGATTCCGAGGCGTGAGATATACTTTTGACAGACAAACTGCGCCACGCGATCCCGATTTTCTTACAACCCTTGCAATTCCCCGTTGATCGCCTCGTGAAACTACAGTAAAAACTGAGTCTCCCAAGGTATCGGGGCGTAGCGCAGTCTGGTAGCGCACACGTCTGGGGGGCGTGTGGTCGCTGGTTCGAATCCAGTCGCCCCGACCATCTAATCTCTGAAAATCAGTGCCATTTTCTGATGGCTAGTTTTTGCAGTGAACTTTGAGTGAACAACTCCCTTTTCCTCGCGGTTTCTACGGCTTCCTCAGCATATTGAATTTTTTTGAATCCGCCAGTCTCCGGTATTAGAACCTGTGTAACTCCTGTCAAATGATCTGGTGCAAGGTGCATGTAACGCATAGTTGTACGGATGTCCGAGTGTCCCATTAACTTTTGAATATCAAACACACTGACTCCCAACATAGCGAGATGGGATCCGAAAGTGTGTCTCAGATCATGGAATGATATCGGTTCTATGAAGGCCGCTTTTTGGGCTGGTTTGAACCAACGCTCTACGATGTGGTCATAGTCGCCTGGGAATACTTGATGCCACCCGGGAAGATCCATTCTCTTCTCTAGAATGTTGAAGACGACATCATTCATAGGCACGCGTCGTATCTTCTTCCCCTTGGTGTACTCGTTGACTTTCCTGGTTATCGAACAATAGCTCCGCTTTGCTACGATAAATTTCCTGTCAAAGTCCAAGCAGTCTCTTTGGAGTGCTTGAACTTCACCGCGCCTGAAACCAGTGAATACCGCAAAAGCGATGATCTCGAAAAGGTCGGGATCTTTTACTCTGACCTCGTCAAGAAACTTGTCTCTTTCCTCGAAAAGCCAGAAGTCATAGTCCTGTTCCCGGATTTTTATATCAGATATTCCATCCGCGGGGCTGATTCTGAGATACTCCCAGAGCACTGCACATTTGAATATCTTTCGGGCAAGACCCAATATCAGGTTGATCGTCTTTGGGGACAATCTTGACTCGGCAACCAGCTTCCCTTGGAACTCAGCGACATCGCGCTTTGCAATTTGGCTCAGCGTTCTGCTCCCCCAGACGGGGAGGATATAGCGAGGTGGCCGTCAGCTGCCACCTTTTCCACTTCATGCTATCCTTGCCACAAACTGACATTCTCTGTGGATTCCACGCCCCCGGCTCAATACGCCTAAAGATGATTGATTGGGACGGTCAACTATAACCTTCGTCAAAAGGAAATCACATGAACCCGAATTTGAAGCACAGGTTTTTGCTATCCTGGAACAAATGAAGATTGCCGCTGCGTGTCCCGAGTGCGGAAAATTATCGATGGCTGTGTGGGGGTGCTCGGGACCCCGTCCGCATTGCGATACGCAGTCGCTACCTACTTACTTATGATTCAGTTGTTCGGCGTTGAAATGCATGATCAAATTCTTGACTGGAATTTCCCGGATTTGGCATGAAGCAGACCTGTCATTAACCATGACAGTGTCGCTAATTTGCTGATGAGATCTGGTTCAAGTCAGCAATATCTCAACAGATCCTGCTGGTTTGAGTTTTGCATTGGATAAAGTTTCACCGCTGGAGGATCCTTTATGCGACGGCTCATCCCGACTTCAGCTCTGGTTTACCTCATCCTGCAACTGGCGGCCGGATGTTCGTCCAAACAGGATGGTCGCGAATTGCAATCTCCCACGGCCGAAGCCGGTATTCAGACTCAGACGGAAGCGATCCTCGAGGTACCTAATCTGGAAATTCGAAGCGGTGTGACGCTGGAATTGGTCAGCGGTTTTAATATTGGCGGCAGTTCATGCAGGAACGGGCAGGGGGAGCTGTTCAAGGATTACCCCGTCTCAGACGTCGTTTACCGGGTGCAGGATGGATTCCTGGAGAAGGAAGAAAATGTAGGCTGTCCGGCCACCATCCAGAAGACACGTAAAGTTATCACGGAACATGGCCTGTCGCTTGCCAAGGCCGCGCTGCTGGAGATCAAAAGAATCACTGTTGAGACCAGAGAGGACTGCGCTTCGGATTATAATTACGTCGGTGTTCGTGTAAGGGGAGGGCCTGAGGGCGAAAAATTTGTGCACATCGTTCCCAGATCAAGAGGTAACTGCAAAGGCGATTTTGTGACCATAGTCGATTGGCAGCAAATCAAGGAAACCTTTGACCTGGCCTTCAGTCTTTAAGGCTCCCATCAGGAGGAAAAAGGCTGAAGAAGACTTCAGCCCCTTGGCATTCTTAGCGGTTTTCGAACTCTACGCATGCACCGGCTACATTAATAAACACATTCGCGCCCTGGCCAGCCAGATGCTGGAAGCCAATACGGTGCAGCCATTCATGGAAAATAGCCCCAGCCACGCCGCGGTCACTCCATGTCTGACCATTCACTCCCTGAATGAAGGCCTGGATATTGATCTGGATATCCATATTCTGACTTGCGCCTGCGGCTGAATAATCTTTTCCTACGGGAGTTTGAGCCAAAGTAGGAAGAGGAACATTGAGGACACTAATCTTCGCAGGGACCTTCCTGAAATCATGAAAGTTTTGCAGTATGGTAATGCCACCCATCGCATACTCAGCATAAAAAGTGGCATTCTTACCACGAATGGCCGCTGGTGCATCGACGGGTATAAGTTCACCAGGGTTCTTGCGGGCAACGCAGTTCATGAAGTCAGAACTCGCTTGTTTTTCCACATAGCGGTGAATAAAGTGCTCTCCCACATGCCACATGGCGATGTCCAAGGCCCGGGCAATTTTCTTTTGCTGCTCCGGCGTGAAGGCGCTTGAAATTTGGAAAAGGGTGGAGCGAAAGCCAGTGGATTGACCCTTGGTGTCGTGCATAGGGTATGAGGCGCAATGATAGTAGTGTCCATCGGCGGGGCGGGTAAAGTTGCTACAGCTGTCGTCTGTGCCCAGAAGGGTTGACTGTTCAGTTGTCTGGTCTTGATTTTCCCCACGGCCACAAGCGGCGAGGATGAGGAAAACTGGGAGCAGGAACGTATTGATTTTCATAGTCCAGGCTTTCATTGAGTGGTTTCCGCTATACTAAGTGTGAAGCGTGTCTTAGTACACCACTCGAGCTATGTCAACGCTGGAGTCTGAAGCCAAATTGCGTGCATTCCACCGCTTGCGTGCACGTAGCGTCGGGGCACCTTGTCCGCATTGCAGTAACGGGGCGCCTGCATCAAATCCGAAGGACCGGCTGCGGGTTTAATGCCCGATCTTGGGGAACAGTGTCAGCTCGCACTCTGGTGGTTAAGAATTCTTTGCCGGCCAGGGCGACTCTCCACTCCCAAAAGCTTTTGGAAGCGGCGGGACTCGCATGTTGAAGACGTTCGCTCACTGGTTGGTTTGCGTCGAGACGAAAATCTGCATTCCAAGCCTCATAACTTCAGAAGTCCAATCGACGGCATCTTGCCTCGTACTTTTAATCAAAAAGTCATTTTATTTTGAAAATTTGTCCTGAACCTGTTGCATTACGAACTGTTTTTTCAGATGACATGAAAACGTTTATTCTATCCCGTATACACTAGTAACTTGAGGAGTCTCCATGAAGTTATCGGCGATCCCCTTTATAGGTTGTCTCACAATCTGCTGCGGTGAAGGAGCCAGAAGCCAACAATCGGACATAGCACCTCAATCTGAGACCTTCGTGGTGACCGGTAAATATACGTTCGACGACAGTCTTTGGCGAAGGCTCAGTCTCATCATGCCGAAAGGCAGCATTGAACTTTATAATCTTGAGGGCGCATCAACTCTGGACATGGTCGGACTTGCGGTTAAAGGGAAGCTTGCTCAGAAAGACGCCTATGAGCATATCTCAAGATCAGATTTCAAAGCCTTCAAGCTTGTTAAAGTTGACGCAAGTTCCTACGGTCCCTATGATCTCGTCGAATATGAAACGGGTCGAAAGATAGGCAGATTAGGATATTGGAGTGCTGGCTCTCGATATATTCTCACTGAACTCTGTACAGGCTCATCTGAAAAACTCTGTACCTTCAGCTACGATCAGGAGAGCGCTAAATTCGCGTTTGAATTTCTGGCTCAAGATTCCTAACATCATAGACTAGCGATCGGCTCGGCTACATGCCCCCTGCCTTCACAACCCATCCAGCGCCGTGCGACTACCCGCTGCATGGTCTCGACAGGGTCACTACTAGGGGGATATTGCCGCCGCGTTCCTGCCTGTGAAAGTGGGGTCCCACCCTTTCCAGGATTTCGAGTGTTTTATTCTGAAGGCAGGAGCATCCTGCATATCTATTTCAGAAAGCGCAGTAGGACAGTGGAATTCGTCACTGAACTAGAGACGCTTTTCCAACGAATACGGCATCCGCAACAATTACATCGCCAAGCTCAACTTCAAATCCGAAAACATCCAACTTAACCTGCATTTCAGTATTACAGGCTGCATCAGCCGGTATTAGAACGCTTGGTCGATATGCGGGCTCGTTCTCACGATCTTTTTCCTGTAGTTCAACCTTCGTCTGGGCGATAACTTCATTACTGCAGTAAACAGTCATCAGCGACGGGATCAACGCAGTTAGACTTGTCACCTTTACGGGATTTATTGATACAGAAACGATCTTTCCTGCACTTCTAACACGGTTGGATTCTTGAGCAGTCAGCGTGAAGAGGGAGAAAGTAGACTTTGTCTTTGCAGGCGTCACATTACCTGAATCGTTGGGCACAGGCGAAGCCTTGGGAGTCGGAGTAGGCAAAGGTGTCGGAGAAGCGCTTGGAACAGGGGTCCCGACTTCTGCTATATTAGGTTCGGGTTGGTCGGATGGAGCAGGCTTTGACGACTTTTCGCTAGAGCAATTTGAGACAAAAAAAATAGTCACAAGTATAACAAGAGATGTTTTCATCGAGTACTCCTCAAATTTTAGATGGGAATTCATGATAACAGGATTTTGGGCTTCCGCTTGGCTAGGATTGTTGCAAGAATAAAGGTACCAGTGATTCCTCCCGAAATCATTGGTACCCAGGCCTGCTAAACAACTTAAAAAGGGGTGAAAGTAAGTGTAGCGCCTTTTACATTTTTGCAGTGAATAGCCAGCCTGATTATTTCTTCCAAGTGACTTAGCATCTTCGCATCAGAGGTCAACAGCTTTGCCTTCTGGACCCCTTCAATCACTGCGCCCATGTCGCCTTCACAAAATACGTCGTATGAGAATTCATCCAGGCGGCTTAAAATTCCCAAGTCAGCACCCAAGAGGACTCTTTCATTGCCCTCCAAAGACGTCGTTCTTAGAACCTGTGAATTGCCTTCTTCCAATACGACTGTGATCATTGAAGTTGTGCTCCGCGTCCAAGAGTACCTGGGAAAGTGTTTACAAGGTTTCCTGCTTCGTCTGTAATAACGGTTATTACCGAGGTCTCAGTCCCACCCTTGTTAACGGGCAACTTACCTATGGTCTCACCGGCATCAAACTGGCGAATATAGTTACCGGAGTCTGATGACTTTTTCACGGGTGTTGCAACCATATCTTTTCTGCCAAGAATTTCTGTGACCTTTTCTCTACTTACCGTGAACTGCGATTTGGAAGCCGGCCCGGTGCCACCATGATTCTTCAGAGCATATTCAAGGCCACTGCCCACATTGCTCGCAGAACCATTCCGAATGTTAACACGGGTTTGAACTCGGCCCAGAGTTTTTCCCGAAATGCCTTCCTGGGCTGCTGTGTCAAGTATATCCAGGAGCATTTTGTCTTCTGATCCGGGAGAACAGGGGGCCGCGTATGCTATATCTTCGATCAATGAGAAGAGCAGATCAATCGACTTCCTTGGAAAGCTTGCTGCGATCTTACATGGGTTACCGTTCTTCACAGTCTCCGCAATTTCATCAATCTGTCCCTTTTCATTTAGCCCAATTTTTTCCGCTGCTTCAGTAATCTGGCTAGCTTTGCCTGTCGCCCGTGTCTCGATAGGTTAAAGCTGAAAGAGGCTTGCCTGACGAGATTGGTGTGGATCAGGGGCCGGAATTTACGAGCAAGGCTTTGACGAAATGGGCTGCTGATAATGGGGTCCGGCTGCATTACGCAAGCCCCGGAGACAAAAATGAAAATGCTTTCATAGAGAGCTTTAACGGTCGACTGCGAGACGAATGCCTGAATATGTACTGGTTCTCATCGCTCAGGGATGCTCGGAACATCATCGAGGAGTGGCGTGTGGATTACAACGAATGATCATCTTAATCCCCCCGTCGATGAAATACCAAATATGTGGATTCAAATTACAGACCCTGCTCACCCACTTTTTGGTAAGCACTTTTCTGTAGCTTCCTACTCGAATAATCCAACCGGTCCG
>NZ_DASQYZ010000113.1:0-5868 GCF_035638955.1 Oligoflexus sp.
CCTGGAAGTTTTCGAACCCTCGGAAGGTATACGAGTGAGCGAAGCATTTCATCCATAATAATTGGATACCTCAGTACCGATTTTCACACTGATCTTCTGAAAAATCTTCCATGAATAACAAAATGATCGCGGGTTAAGTCCTATCACGAACACGCTGTTAGGTTCAGTCTTGCAGGTAATGGTTTCATCGCCTCACATCCTTAGGATGTTGAGGTTTTTCTTTCAGATAAGCCTGACGTTGCTGCGAGTGAAACCTTTCGTGCATTTCGCTGCAATTTCCTCCAACACCAATCCATTTCCGCCCTGATCCATTTGAAAAATCGCAAGGACTACAAAATTTATTTCCGTGCGAGCTGAGTTGATAAATATTTGATACATAAAAAGGAATTGCCGAGTTTTCTGAGATGGCTTTGTAAAAACCGGGCCCTCAACGAATGCTCAAACTTTCAGAATGTCGATCTTTAATGGTCGACATTCGAATTTTTTACATAGTGCATGAAAAGCCATAGTACCGACATGGTGGACAGCCTTTAAGTGATCGGCAGCCTTCAGCAAGGCGACTATATGCTGTCAGGTGGAATGGTTCAGTACTCTGCGGGTCATCCGTCAGCATCGGCCTTGCCTTTGCCGTACTCGCCTGTGATCCTGTGGAGCAATATTGTTGGGATATTTCACCTGCCGGAGCTCGATATTGGCTACATACACAGCATTAAAGCCGTGAGATCGGCGGCGTTTGCCCCTGACTTGTCACTGTTGATCTTTCTGGGGACACCGTGCGGCCTTTTTCAAAAACCTCATAGCCGCTTTCTGATCCCGCGTTCCCTGCAATCATGGAAAAGCAGGTGGTACCCGGCCCCTGTCCTTGCTGCCGGACTTTGCGCCCAGGTCCGTTTGAATCGCTGCGGGGTAGCTTGACAAGCACGCAGTCCCGAACCTATGCCGGAATAGGGTCATCGTTGGAGGTGAAGGAGGGGTTTCTGTGAAGGTAAAAGAAAAATTCCATCCAGGCCAACGAGTGGTCACATCTGGTAGGGGTGGCAGGATTGTCGCGCGAAAGTTCGACACCTGGCTTGTGGAAATCGACGGTGAAGTGAAACATCGCCGCCTGCTGGCATCGGAGCTGTCGCTGCCGGTTCCGGATCCGGCTTCCATTCTGCCGTTCCGGGAGCCTTTCCCGGGATCCTTTGCACCCGGTCCCGGACGCGTTGACTCCTATGCCGAGGGTGGTCGGCGGGTCTTGATCGATGGAATCCATGGGGGCGTCATCACCCGCGGGGGAAGAACACGCGTGTGGGTTCTGATGGATGCAGGTCATCGGCAATCGTTTTTTGTACCTAATGATAGAGTGGTTTATTCATGATGGATAAGTTTCAGGCCCATCCAGGTGCAATTGTTAGGTCTCCGGTCGTCTTGAAGTTCGAACGGGGATAGCCCGGGTGTTATCTCGCCATCGATGCTGGATCCCCTATGGCCGGGGATGGCGGCGACCGGGTAGCGGTCGACCTTGAATGAACTTAACATGCAAATATTATTGGTTGGTCAACCCAGATTCTGTGCCTGCGTCCCAGGACACTCCCATCGGTAAATTATTTGATCATGGGCCTCTTTACCATGGGCCTTGTCCTTTGCCGCACCCGCCTGCGACAGATCCCCTGGAAAAACAAAGCATTACCAAAGCTGAAGCAAAGAAACTGTCCAAGTAGATTGTTCAGAATCGTATACGACAAAGTCGTCATAACCTGGGCGTTCAAGGCCGCTGCCCTGATCGTAAGACACCGTGAGACTCGTCCTGTCCGAATAAAGGTAAGTCGTGAAAGCGCCAACCGTATAGCTATAGCTTTCGAGTCGATTTTCGGACGCAATATACCCCTCAGTCTTCTCGAGATTATGCCAACGTCTTAGACGATAGCTGCCCGAAGCACCCAAATTCACCTGCTCCGCAAGTGAGTATTCAATTGTCTGGCTCAGACTATAGCTATAATTCGGTAAGCTTACTCCCCCTGCAGTCTGTCCTTCCAGGCGAGATGCATCATACTTGTGCCAGTATTGAGCGTACGATGCAGTCGTCGTCGAAGTGAAATCTGCGGGCAATTTCACGATTGCAGAAAGCTTCAGCTCTGTTCGAGTGCGAAGTTCGTCGTACTTCGACTTGGTGGAAATGGGAAGCGTTGTGCTTAGCCTGGTGCTTAGGCTTACGGATTCAGACTGATCATACTTGTGAATCAGGGCAACGACACTATCATTCAGCTCCCATTCCTTCCTGGAATCGTCCACCACAAGGTTGCGATTGACGCTCTGGGCCCCAGACAATTTAAGGCCGTAATGCAATTCCTGCTGAATCATAAGCCCAAAAGTCATGATAGGATCGTCGGTTACGAACGCGCTGGCGTAGTCTGCACTGAAAGTGCCATCCAAAGCCCATGCCGGCGTCGATGCCGAATAGAGAATGGATCCCGCCAGGAATAATTTGGTTGCCTTATTTATTGACACTCGGCTGCCCTCCCTTCGGAGTAAAGGTAGAAGCCTGAATAAAGCTCCCGGATGTCAGACCGGTCCGAGGCATCGAGTTCACTCTTATTTAAGAGAGCATAAGCTAGAAAGTTTGAATCGGCACCAGCCACATAGAAGCGTCCATCCACTTTTAAAAGAGCGACTTTTGACTGCGTGCTATAGTAAGGATCCTTGACAGCCGTCATATCCTCGATGACTTGCAGGTCCTTGTCTTGAAAGGTAGAGACTTCGATACCAAACTGACTTTTCAGAGAGTTCGCGGTATAGCAACCGTATCGGGTCGCTTCGTAAGCTGTATCGCTACCTTTGCGAAACACAGTTCCGGATATCGCGTAGCTGCGAACCAAGGTGGAGAATCCCACGTAGCCATCACCGGTTTCCGTGTAGATCTTTTCAAGCACGGCCCGCGACATCTGCTTCAATTCTGCATTCGGACTATCCAAAAGCTCAGAAAACGAGGTAAGGAAGGGGCCTTCATTGGGATTAAAGGGAAGTCCATCTGAACCGAGAAGGTACTGGGAAGCGTAAACCTTGTCAGCATATATACCCTGGTATTTCAAGCTGCCGTTCCAATTATCGTAGGCCTCGGTAAAGGGCCGATCTTTGGCTGATTGTGTTATTATGCCCGCGTAAAATGCCATGTGACGGCCACGAACGGGATTTCACCCTCCTTCCGGATCCGAAGCCGGTGCACGAGGCGGGCGAACTCCTCCTTGCCTGTGCCGGTTTCGCCAAAGAGCACAGCTGGAATATTGCGCTTTCTTGCCAGACCCTCTGCTCGCTGCATATCCAGCTTGTCAAAAACCACGCCCTCAGGATACTGCTCCATATAGTGGGCATAGGAACTTCTGCGGGTTGTTCTTTTCTCGCTCTTTGACGAGAGAAGGGTCTTTCTCTCCTTGGCAAGGTTGAATGCAATGACGAGCTCGTCAGTCTTGGTCAAGGGCTTTCTGATGAAATGCTGGGCTCCGGCTGTGACCGCCTCACGCCAGATATCGCTGCGCGGATCGGATGAATTGGCCATGATGACAAGGTTGGGCTGCTGCTCCCTGGCAAACGCTATAACTTTGAGGCCGTCATCAGGGTGGTCGCCCAAATCACCGGCGGCACTCCGGGGAAACTCGGAATTCATATTCACGAGAAAGGTGACTGCAGCGCTGAGGACGCATCATCAGCAGGCGGACATTTCAACCCCACTGGCAATCAGCATTCAGGACCTCACCGCCAAGAGCGGCATGCCGGGGATCTCGGCAATATACCTGTCGAGCAGGACGGGAGCGGACTTTTGAAGGTCGATTTACCCGATCTCGAAACCTTTTTCGATTGGAGTGCAATAGTGGGGAAAAGTGTTGTCGTCCATGAAAAGCAAGATGATCTGAAAACTCAACCGTCGGGTGATTCCGGAAAGCGCATTGCCTGTGGGACAATCACGGCCTCCCCGGCGCAATAATCCAGGCATAGCTTCGCCAGCGACAGGATTTCAAAGCTATCCGATGGGATGGGTGATGCAGCCACCGTCATTGCGGAAACAGCAAACATGGCGGTTGATGTCGGTATCAATAGCGCGGATGATCTCGCGGAGTTCACTGCCAATGCAACAAAGCTCGGCTTTGCGACAGGCATGGCACCCGAGAGCTTATTCCTGGCTTTATTTGCGTGTTGAGTAGACCCACTAGATCAAGCACTTCAGCAGCAAGCGTTTGCGAAAACGAGTCCATGCCGGCTGCAGCACCTGGCGGCAATCAGAAAGTTCTTTGGCTTCCTTCATTGGCCTGATACCAGCCCGCATTCAGACTGATCATCCTTTTATCCCTGGTTTTGAAATCCGTCATGAGGCAAGGAAAGTCCACGGAAGAGATCTTCCATGTGAACCATGAGATCCGGGGGCATGGCGAACTCTCGGGCATCCCGCACGTCTTTGAGGTGAGAGCGATTCTTTGGCCCGGTGATGGTGCAGGAAATCTGCGGATGATTCATCACATAGGCCAATGCCAAACCAGCAACACTCAGATTGTGGTGTGTTGCCAGAATGCCTAGCTCATCGATTGCGCGAAAAACAGAACCATTCCAGCAGCTGGGCGGAAAGCGACCCTTCCATGCATGCCAGCGGGAGCCTATTGGCAACACATCGTGATTAAGGTCAGCCTCGAAGTGATATTTTCCCGACAATATTCCTGCCGCCAATGGGCTGAATGCGGCATATTTGATGCCGATATCCTGGGCGGCCTGGATAATTGATGACATCTGATCTGCATAGATCAGGTTAAACTCATTTTGCAGATAGTCTGGAAGTTTTGCCCCCATCACCTCGCAGGACCTGCGCATGTCAGATAAGATGGTTTTTGAATAGACATTTGATATACCAAAGTATCGAACCAAACCGCGACGGTGCAGATGACTGAAAGCATCCAACACTTCATTCCAATCGTGATTGTTGGGGTCGATTGAATGCAGCCAGAAAATATCAAGATAGTCCGTTTTCAGCCTCTGCAAGGACTCTTCACAGCGTTGTACAACGACCGACTTGGACAAGGGCTCCGGACTGTCGCAACCGCCTCGGCGAAACCACGGCGAAACCTTCGTGCCGAGAAATATTTGCGAACGAAATCCAGCGCCCTGCCGAGCCAGCCATTGTCCAATCGTTTGCTCGGATAAGAGGTACCCTTCAGCGCTATCGATATATGCCATGCCGAGGTCTTTGGTGCAAAGGTCGAGCAGCTCTAAAAAATCCGCTTGCCTCACCCAGTGAGTGGCAGTGTTATCCTGAACGATACCGCCAAACCCAATCTTCGGGAGCACTTGCATACACTATCTCCTTGGATATCTCGATTACATGGTAAATTGACAGAAGTCAGTGTTCAGCGTCGACAATGGACTGAGTGGTTATTCGGGCTCTGAGCCTCATCCAGTGCCTCTCGCAGGTGGGAGCCGGGACTGGGGGACTGGTTCTGGCTACCCGATGGACTCAGTGTAGGTTTTCAACTTTAGCGAGGACTGCACGTTCGAACAGTAGATGTCCCGCAGTGAACGCCAGATTTTCCCACATAGAGCGACACCTTATTGACGAATTCTACCGATATTCCTAAGGGTCGTATGGCATCGACCAATTTGGTTCGAAACTGATCCTGCAGCGGATCCAAGGTTAAAAACACAGAATCCAAGGGTTGACCGTTGATGGTGTTCGGTAAAATAGATGATGCTCGATCACTTTGTGAGCCAAAGGACTCTACCAAGTCTTCACCTTCAGGAACGTAAAGGTGAGGAATGCGAATAACCTTGATCATAGGGCAATCCGTTGCAGCCTTTACACGTGCCACCAAAGTCGAAACTTCGGTATCGATTATTTTTTCATAGGTT
>NZ_DASQYZ010000114.1:0-2850 GCF_035638955.1 Oligoflexus sp.
AAATCCCAATAGACCATCTTGATGGCACTTTTTCTTTTGTTCGTGAACACGAACAGAGCCTTCGCATCAAAAGGCTGCTCAACCAGAGTTTCCTTGGCAAGAGTGACCAGGCCATGGGCATGCTTGCGAAAGTCCGCCGGCAAGTGGAAGGGGGTTGCGCAGAGTGTCTTTAAAAAAGCGGTATAGCGAGGCTGCTATTGGACCATTTTCATATCCTCGCGAATCCACATGGTCATATGAGTACAAGTGTGCATCCATACAGGTTTTGCAATTATCGATTTTGATCCAACCTTAATTGAATCTTAATAAAAGCAATATGATATGAATATTGCATAATAATCATACTGATCATCATATGTACTCCTAGTGGATCCAAATAACCCAGGTGTGAGCTGATTTTCCTGTGGCTTGCCACCCAAAAATACTAAGTTGAGTTGGCGAACAGAATTTCTCTCGAGAGTTACACTGCACAGTCTACAGGCTCGCCTATGCCTGGGATGAGCCTTTTTGAGTTCTGACCGTCCCCGGGTTCAGGCGACAATCATTGAGAGGTCAGCATTTATGGAAGCAGGGATATCAAAGTTTGAAGCGGTTCATGCTCTCTTAAACAGCTACTTTAATCGATATCCCAGGGTCACCATCAAGGCGTTGTCCGTGCGCACTGGTGTTCCCTATGCCACCCTTCGGCGAATTATCCACTCCGAAGTCAATGAGATCAGGGATGAAACGGTTTTCAAGCTGCTGGAACGCGTCCTCTCCAAAAACGAGCAGGTGGATTTTATTCGCAGCCATTACCCGTCCCTCGGCAGGATAATGAGTTCGTCGCCCCAAATCAAACCCGACAAAGGGGCACTCTCTGATTTGCTCAGAAAGTTCCTATATCTGAATCCACATAACCTCATTGTCAAGCTGGCCATGACAAGAGCAGGCGCAAGCCGCGAGACTGTGGAACGCCTGGCCGGTGAATCAGGATTGCTTGCACTTGATGAAATGCTCGAGGCCGGTTTGCTTGAGCAGGAGAGCAATGTGATTCGAGCAGTGTTCTCAGAGATGGATCATCATGCAATGCAGCATCAGATCAGTAGTGATGCAAGGAATTTTGTCCGCGAACTCAGTTCAAATTTTGCCCTGCTCAGCCATACATGTGAATCCGTTACACCCGACGCTCTGGCCCGGATAGTGGCGATGAGCCGGGAATTTTTGAAGGAAATTGAGGAAGTCAAAGAGGACGCGGTTGGAAGTGTGCCATTTTTCTTAAACATTGTGGTGGGGTCTTACGACCAGCAGGATTTGCCCGGAACTGATAAAGCGGAGTCATTCTTTCGATCCGTGGTGCTGGAAGGTGAACAGCAAAATGTAATTGTTTGAAGGAAGAGCTTTGTTTCAAACGAAATCCTGGCATTTTCCCGCAGAATGCTTTTGATATGATGACGAAAGTTTAGGACATTGGAGGCTGCCGATCGTTGACGGTCGGCACCTGAATTTTTATCGGTGTGAAAGCATCTGACAGAGATTCGTGATTGAAACTGGATGGCACTTGAAACATGTGCCTCCCTATGCCATATAGGAAGCAGTTCGCTGAGCATGGATGATTTCGGCAAGCAGTTTATGCCTGACATTCAGGTTACCCACCAAAGGATAAATCTTATGAAATCTTTTATGCTGATCCTGGCCCTTGCGATGGCAGCGGGATGTGCCACTCTTGTTTCATCGAGCGCGCCTGCCGATAGTCAAACCGAAGAGAAGAGTGAACATGGATTGCGTGAATCGTGGCAAAAGGCCGTTCTTGAGGCAGTTGAACACTAAAGGCAGGCCCGAACCTGTCACCCGGACGAATCGCGGTTTAAACGTCAGTAAGGTCCGTCTCGGTGTTATGGATGGCCTTCCGGGGCTTTAAAACCTGTTCAAAAGAGAGTTTTCGAAAGCTGTAACCCAGCGGTGCTGGTTTCATGCTCTCGGCAACTCTCTCGCCAAGGCCCCTGCTCGCCTCCGTGAGGCGTTTAAGATCGGCGCCCACAAGATCTGTATGCTCAATCCGAAAATGATGCCAGGATCGCGTTTGCGACGCTTAAAGAGCTGATGGATGGCGAAGCCGGACGCGCGGTGAAATGCCTGGAGAAGGATCTCGACTCCTTGCTGACATTCCTCAAATTTGACCGCTCCCTTTGGGTGGCTCTTAGGACCACCAACGCCATCGAAACAATTAACCGCCAGTTCAAGCGCAGGACACGAGGCATGGACACCATGGGAGAAGCGACATTGGAGAGTGTGCTGGCGTTCACAGCGCTGAAGATTGAGCTGGGATGGGGACTGCACCGCATCGATTCCAAGCTTTATACAAGGCATTTAGAGAAGGAAGAGAAAAACACGATAGAGAATGCGATTGAAGAAATCGGGCTGCTGAACTAATTTTCAACCCCGGACACCAATTTCCCGACGCTCCCAGTAAGGTAATCGGCAGGCTTCAAAAAGGCGATAGTATGAATTTTTTGAAACTGGTAATTGTTCGAGGAGGCATATACTGGGGGCTCCCCATTGGAATTGGATGGGCTTTCCTTGTCAGTAGTCTCATTTGGTTGCTGGGTTCACCGAACTATGAGTTCACATCAATATTTCTATTCATGGCCCGTTATGCTGTTATTCTCTTTCCGCTAAGTGGAATGCTAATGGAACTCACACTGCCCATCCTCAAAGGCAGTCCGACGCAATAATTTGAGGATGGGTCCAGCAGCCGGACAGCCTCCTGATACAATTGACGGTATTATTCGCTGGTGAATCTGCTCTTATTGACATGTAAAGTCATCCCAAATGTGCCTGGAAATTGGGGGGGTCGGCATGTCGGTTCGCCAT
>NZ_DASQYZ010000115.1:0-8888 GCF_035638955.1 Oligoflexus sp.
CGTGAGCTTCTCGAGTCAATTGTCGCCTCGAATTGATCGGCCAGGGAAAAGGCAACACGTATGTCAGACTGCATTGAAAAACCTCCTCAGGAGGAGGATTGCATCTCTCAGCGGCCATCTTTTAGTCAATAATATTAGCGGGATGATTAGTTCTTAAGCATTCTTTCCGGGGCCCTGAGATTTCGGCTGCCGGTCAGTAGCAATCTACCCCTCAGTGTATTGAAAAGGGTTTGGGGCACCGCAGGCGGCCAGAGACTCTAACTTTTGCCAGGCCTGGGTGCGGCTATATCGAACTCAAATCTACCCGTACCGTCATCGTGATCAACGTCGGTGAAGTCTGGGCATTGGTAGCCGGGGTGTCTTCGCCAAAATACTCTTCAAACTCATATAACGGGATAGAATTAAAAAACGATGTAGACACAGACTCCCAGAGTTCTGGGTTCATCGTTCCTTCGCCTTTAATGCCCGGCCCTTCAGGCTTGTGTCCAGTGTTGGGACGTTTTCCTTATCCAACACACGGCGTAGCGTTGGGTATGGAACACCCGACAACCGGGCGAGTATGGTCATGTTCCGGGTGGGACGTGCATCCAGCCACCTTTGGGCCAAAAACACGACTCGACGCTTCCCCGTCCTTTTCTTCCAATGATTAGTTGAATCTCCTGTGCCACTAAGCACAAGCAAGGAGATCGCATGAAATGACAGCGGTTTCGAAACACAAACAGCACGCCCGATTGAGGATATTCGTCTCTGCCCTCGTTTTTGACAAGAAGAAGGAGAACGTCGCCGAGAATGGCCGGCGGTGTTCCCTCCTGTCGACATGCAATCTTTATCGTTTCACGAGGCGGACCTCATCAATTGCCAGATCCACTGCCTTACCTGCCGGGAATTTGAACCGCAGTCCCTTGATCCTTCGATCCTGCAGGTCAAAATCCGTCAGCTCAAAGCGAGCCGTGCTAAATATGAGCGGGATATAGTTGAAATAGAGCTTAAAGGACCGAGACGCGTCAGGAATTGCTTCCTGTCCCGCCAGTTCAAAGTATTGACTATGGTAATTCTCGAGCTTGATGTAATCAGACAACTGTACATACTTTGAAACCGCCCCCGTCGAATCAAGGACTGCAACTTCGACGTCAGATACCGACGTATCCAAAACACAATCTGAAGCGGGAAACTTATAGCAACTTGTCCGTCGAGATAAGCTGGCATCCACTGTCCAATAAGGTTCGGAATCTATGGTCTGAGTGAAAGGGATATCTACAGTTTGTTCGGAAGCCAAAGGAGGAGATTCCAGAATCAAAGCCTGACGGGGAAAAAATGCACTGGCGTTAACTTCCAGGCGGCTAAAATCAAACTCAGTTGCATAGGCATTCCAATAGAGCTGCAAGAGACTCAGATCAGCTGAAACCTTATCCGCAAGACTCTGCTTGATAAGATTGGCCGTTGTGGTCGTGCTACCGACATTTTTGCCTGGTTGCGCGACCAGTAGGCTATCTTTCAGACGAACAAACTCACGGCTGGTATGAGCCAGCTGATCGAGGATAGTCGGCAGCGCATACTGAGGGTCAAAGGTATGAAGGAGGGTGAGATCGGGTTGTTTCCCAACATTAGCACGGAAGAAAGAGAACATCAGGGCCCTGGCAAATGTTTGCTGTGCCTCAGAGCCTTTCACTCCCTTCAGGGCGTTTGGAGCCTGCTTGCCGAGTTCACCACCAAGAGGTTCCGCCGCGGTATTCCAAAGCGGTCGTTGATTGCCATAACAGCTGTTGGGAGCGTCGGACACCTGCCATTCACTGTTAAAGAAATTGTGGTTGGCGCCCCAAATAGTGAATACTGACTTGGGAAAACCGTCGTTACCGGTCAACATACGAGCATAAGGATCGCCCCCTGAAAAAAGGCTGACGTCGCGATCACAGCCCCCAAGAAGCACGCTCCAGGCTGTGCCATTGGCTTCCACTTTCATGGCTCCGGCCTGTGTTCCAAAATCAACGGGAGCGATCTCAAAAATGCCTTTGATCTTTAAACCGGGGAGACTGCGTTTCCAGACGCTGTCATCCGGTGCCTGCTCATAGATATTATAGGCATAGCGCACGCCTTCGCCACCCCTTGAATGACCCATAAAGCCGACTTCTGAAAAATCGAGTTTATCCTTAATCACAAGCCCCTTATTCGCAAGGCCGGCACTGCTGCCCGACCCCGACCACTGATAAAAACTGATGAGATGCTTAAGCACGAGAGCGCCGCGGGCGTAGACCAGCCCCCCGTCTGTGCTGTCATATCCGTTGCGTGCCGTGATACCAAGGTTGGCATTCACGGAAATAACTGCGTATCCCCAGGACGCCAGGTGACGCGCGGAATACTCGTAACCCAGAAAGCTCGGGCTCTCGATCATCCCCTCTGGACATGTTCCGGTGAGAGTAAATTCAGAGCTCACATCAAGACGCGGATCGGAAGGTCCAACGACCTTGCCGCAAGTACCATGGTTGCCATGCAGAAATAACAGGAGAGGAAATGGCCCTTCTCCTCGCGGTAGGTAAAGCTTGCCACGAATGTCTGTTTTCACTTCAGGTTTGCCGACGGGCGGAGCGGGAAGGACATCACGGTCGACGCCTGGTGCCACCGAATAGAGCGACTCGTCAAACTGAAAGGGACCGACAGCTAGCAGATCCCGCCCGAGATGGGACTTGTCCACTATTTTTTGATTGGAATGCTGTGAAGGACTGGGCTGGCAAGCAAAGCTTAGCGACAGGCTCAACAATAAGGCAGTTTTTTTGAATGACGGTTTCAAGTTGCACCTCGGATTGAATTGGAAGGAATGCGTGGGCGCTTAGGCCCACGCGAAGCTGGAACGTTTAGAAGGAATTGATGAGCGTGTTCAAACTCGCTTGAAGCGCTGAAAAACTGTTCGACCCATCATTCACCATGGATAACAGCCGCTGATCCAGAAGGTCCTTGTCTGAGAACTCTGCCAGACCTTTAAGCACGATGGCTGCCTGGGATCCTGCCTCGGTGAGGTTTTCGGCCCCGGTCTTTGCTGTAGCGAGGCGCTGGCGCAGGAGCGCTTTTTGCGCGGGTTGCAAAACCGTCAAACCTTTAGTACCCAAGTACCCCAAGGCCGTCTGGTACAACTTTTCATCAACCGCAAGTGCAGCGTCCATGGAAGTGACCGAAGCGGTCAACGTATTTAGGATTTCCGCAGTATCGGCCGCGTGGGTTGCGTCATGGATCACCTTGGATTTCTGGAACTGTTCCATTCTCACTAATAACTGGATGATGGATTTCGCAATACCGGTATCGGCATAAAGGACTTCGTTGGCCGTGTTCGTCACATACCAAATGGGATTTTCCGTTGCACCCGGGCCCTGGGAGAATATCGAAAGACTTCTCTCCTTTCTGGGTCGCATGGCTAATGCATAAGAGTAAGAACGCGAACGGGTGTTCAAGCCGTTACTGTAAAGCGTAAACAAGTAGAAAGGAGCGAGGTTGACGGTGTCCTCGTAGAGCTGGAAGGTTTTTCCCGCCAGGAGCGTAGCATCCAGCAATTCTCCTTTTGTGCCCGAGAGTAGATTTTGCCACGCATCGGAGTACAGTGCAGCCGCGAACCACTCATAATCGAGAAAATTGCTCCCTCCGACGCCCGAATCAGCAGCAAGTTTCAGCACCGATTTCCGACTGGTCAGCATCTCGATAACCTTGTTCTTGAGCCGGATCGAACCCGACGAATAGCTTGGATCCAGATCGACACCTCGCGAACCAAAGGCGATTTGCTTTAACTTGTTGGCTGCTGAAGCTGGGTCGAGATCGAGTTCCAAGCCATTGATCTCAAGCCCACGATCAAGAAATTTCATGCTCCCCAAATCAGCGACATAGGTCTTTCCCATGCTTGTCAGTGCGGCAGCAGCATAACCATAGGCTTGTTTGCAATTCTGGACCGTAACACGACTCTTGTCGAAAATGCGTTGACGGAGAGGAGCAAATTCCAAGGCGTCCACAATTATTCCTGCATTATCCTGGATCAGGCAGACACGGGTCGGCAGGGCCATAAATTCCCGGCCGAAGTCAAAGATGAGATTGACCGCTTTGTAATAGCTTTCAACAAGGGCACGATCCGCCTCTGGCGTGGCAGCAATCATTGCTTCAAGTGCAGCTTTTTTTTCCGCAGGGGTTGAACCGGTCAGATTTTCAAGGTAGGCACCAGCCGACCCGCGGATGAGATAGCGGAAGTATTCCTGGACTTGCTTGAGCCTATCAAGATAGCCGACTGAAGGACCAACAAAGGCCTTATCGTTATATCGATAACCATTCTGAATCAGGTCGGCGTGGATTTTGGAGATAACCCACTTCACATATTTTTCAGGCGTGGATCCCATCTCACCTCTGCCACACATCGGGTCGTAGAGTGGGAGGCCCGTGCTGGGTGGAACTTCCTGGTCAGTACACATCTTGAAAGGCTTCAGCGTTTTCCCTTGATTCGCGACAGCGGACAAGATACTGGAGTTTTTTGGGACATCAAGGAACTCGCCATCCTTTGTTTCCACCTTCCTGGAGTATAGAAAGCGGATCGCCGCGACATCGTATGGACCTACCTTCGTATTGAAATAGGAAGGGCGGTCCATATAGTCCATCACCGATGACGAAGCGAAGGCTATGGATCCATCATCATTCTTCGCAAAATTATCTTCGGTATCACTTGTGCCGGCAAAGTTGTGACCCAACCCAAGATTATGACCAATTTCATGAATCAAGGTTGCAGACAGTAAATCCTGCATGAGAGGCTGGGCACATTCGAGAATGGCTTCATCCTCGCCGTCCGTATTTAATATCGAGCTATTGGCTGCGTGGAGTTCTTTCAATCTGGCAACGTAAGTGCCCAGCTTCTTGTCAGCGAGACAGGTTGCTCTTATTCGGTCCCAGCTCACGGTTAGCGAAGCCGGAGAAGCAAATTTACAGGCCGGGCCGTTAGCGGTGAAAAACACGTCTTTGCCTGAACCGCTGGTTTGCTGCTCACTATATGCGTCAATGTCAGCCAGGATCGAGTCTGATCTGAAAACTTTTTTCAGGTAATCATCGCTGCTCAGCTGCGCATTGAACATCCCGCTTCCCCTGATAAATTCGGCAAGGTTCCCCATGCCGCCGATGTTAGCGTCTGATCGTCCCACCAGGCCGCCGGCGGCGACAAAGTTTTCGCTAACCGCGAAAGAAGGTATCCCGGCGACCCCTTTGTCAGCGTATACCCCCAGTTCATTGCGGATGAAGCTGCGAATATTCTCGATGAGCATTTCGCGGTATGAACGCAGATAAATATGGGATGCGGCCGCGAAGGTTTGCCCGGTCCGTGAATCCTGTACGGATGGGCCAAAGCCTAAAAGGCTCCCAGCATCGATTTCATATCCGTACAAAACGATGGTATTATACCGGGCATCACCTACATCCACTTTTTCATCAGCAAGTCGTACGCGTACACCTGTGCCAGCAGTCTGGAAGGCGTCGTCCCATGCTTTGATAGCAGTTTTCGTTGCTTCCGTAAATTCCACATCAGTTGGACTATTCTTGCTCAGATGGTAAACTATTTCACCATTTTCGGGATAAAAGCGGTTGGCATAGACCAGTTTGTCGATATCTGGCCCTTGATCCTGCAATGCCCCTCTTATGACAACCCGGCGCTCGGTGAACAAATGGAATAAAGTCGCGTCGTCAGCGAATAAGTTTTGCCCGTCAACCTTGCGATTCGATTTGACCAGCGAATACTTATAGGTATTGCCTGAGCTCGATTCGTAAATAGTGAAGGAAATATAATCATTGCTTACCTCCAGCTTCTCAAGTTTGTTGTCCAGAGTGAAGGCTTTGTCGAGGCGATCAGCGTTATTGAAATCAAGCAGCGCATATTTCCGTTCCTTCCAGAAGCGCGAGGTATTCTCCCTGTCTCCCAAAGCCTTTTCCCGAAGCAGAGCGTAGCTGCCCGCTGTATCGGTTTTGAAATCCACCCATTGAACCGGGATCTCGAGGGCCGTTATGGTTTTGGTTGGGTCGAGCACCTCCTGCTCTTTGGCAATATTAATGTCGACGCCCAACAGGCTGTTGTTGGTCCTGGCAAATTTGATTTTCAGCGAAGCCGCGGTCTCACCCAGGATCTCCCTGGAATTGATCGCACGACCAACCAGAGTCTTGGTGTAAAACCACTCATCAGTGGGATTAAAGAAGTCCGCGCTGAACAAATCCGGTTTGGCAGGTGATTCGAAGTATTTGACCAGGCCTTCGTTAATTTTGAAATGCGTAGCCTCGTCTAAATGATCCTTGCGGAATGGGGCAACGCTTCGGGTGGGTTTGCCGCGGTCGTCCTGAACCTTCTCGACCTTAAAAAGAGAAATAGGAAGACCCATCAAAGGAACTTCGAATTGATCACCTCCCAAATCTTTTGCGTAGGTGAGCTCCTGGCTCGGAATGTCGGCTTTGGTGCCGATTTTAGACAGGATTACATTCTGGTCTGTGAGAGTATACTTGAGGGTGTATTCGAAATTCTCACGCCCATAAAAATTGAAATCGGAGATATCGATATCGGCGAAGAGGCCTTCGGTTGTTCCAAATTCAACGGCGTCGAGGTTATTAATCTTGTCAAACCCCTGCAAAGTCACCAGCTCATCAGCCCGGGACGTCTGGCCTTTGAAGCGCTTCGCCCCGGTTTTGATCTTGAATGTTAACCCATCGTACTGCTTAATATCAAAAAGATTGTCCCCGGATCCCTGGGTGTATCTTAGGCCCCGCTTTTTTTCACAAGCACTTTGACCAATAGAAAGCATGATCACGCCCGTGATAGCCAGGGTCTGGATGGTCGGAAATGAAATTCGAAATCTTCGCATACAATATCTCCTTTCAAATCATTTGAAACAGGACAGGTGGAATTTCGTTCATAATTGATAGGTTACTGCGAGCTCATAGACAGTCGTTTCATAGTCGTAAAGAGCGATCTGAGTCGTTTCATAGTCATAGCTGAACGCCCTGTTTCGATTGGACTGCGAAAGGTTTACGTCCATGCTGCTCGTAATTCGCGCGTTTGCACCTACCGCGTTGCGATAAATCGTATCGTTCCAACTGCCATTGCTTTTCAAGGACTTTTCGAGCACGAACGACGAAGAGAGGCTAACGACATCGTTGAGATCAAGGATGATGCGAACACCCGCATTGCCTGATGAGACCGTGTTAGGGATGCCAGCCAGCGAGGCGTCGTATTTGAAGAAATTCCTATTGGCCCCGCCGTTAATCTCCAAAGCATAGCTTTTGAACCAGGGAACCGCCTTGAATTCACGCGATATGCTTCCAGACAAACCGAAGGTTCCTCGATAGCTTAGATATTTTCGCGAATCAGAATTGGTGGGAGCAATAATGCTTCCGCTATATCGAAACAAATAATCCGTTCCGAAGTCATAAGCATGACTGGAAAAGGCTAAGGTCGTTGACGACCAAACATTGCGTTCCTCTAACGCGTCCTGATCTCTGGAAATCCCGGTGGAAATTCCGATACTGCCCCAATCTGACAAACCGTGGGTGAGTTTAATTCGGGCGGCGAGAGCTGAGCTGTAATCGGCGGATGAACGCTCCGCGGCACTCCTGGAGTAAATCCCTGTTAAGGCCGTACGCACCCCGGTAGACTCGTCGACGGCCTCCAACGAAACCTCAGCAGCCCTACAGGATGGGGGATCTAACAGCGTAAGGGTCAGCATAAAACAAAAAATTAGCGGAAATCTTATGCTCTTGCGCATACAGCCTCCTGCCCGATTTAACTGGTCAGCCAGCCAAATCATAACTATCCGTATAAATAACCATAAGCGATTAATGATGCAATCAGAATTTGGCAGGATTGAGGCTTATAACACCTCGGTGTAAAAATCCGGAGAATAACATGTAAATAATTGCAAGGTGAGTAGCTTGGTAGCCTGAAGCAGGGCCCCGGAAATAATGACTATAAAATAAGCGAACAGTTAAAATTATTGGGAAATTTCGGAACTGCGACTTTCTTGAAAGCCTTGATAATACTGAAATTCCAGGCATTCTTTCCGGGGCGCTGCGAAAAAGCTGGGTGTGGCGTCGCGGACAACAACATCCAGAAATAACTGCAGAGCACTGCCCATGTTGAACACTGAATTTAAGGTTTTTCAAGGATTTCTTCGCTTTCTCGCTTCGCCTGTTAAGACTTGGCGAAAGCTCATCACATCATATTTCGTAGGCAACTATCTGCCAGGACTACTGCTGATCTCCATCTTTTTTTTGATAGCAGAACCTGGGGCTGTGTTGCGTTTGCAAACTCTGGGCGGGAAAATGTCTGGAGTCGCGAGCCCCCCTATCGGACTCGACTTTGCACCGTCGGGGCTTTTAGATTGGTTTCTTTGATTAAAATAATCCCGCCCATGGGCACGCAGATCATTAGAAAGAGAATGGAAATAGCCTTCAGATTGCTTCCCGCATATGAGATTTGGCCCAACTCTGGTTTCAGTGCAAGAATCCGATCACAAAGCGGTGGGTGAGTGGACATCCAACGGCCCAAAGTCATGGACAGTGATTTGAGTGAATGACTTTGATCGGTATATTCTTTGATATTCACTTGAGAGGCAAGTGATCTGCCAACTGCCAATAAAGCCAGACCTTGGATCGCTGCCTCGTCATCACCGCATAAATCTCGGCCATACCGATCGCAAGTGAATTCCCTGGCACGGGAATAGGCTTTTCCCAGGAACGGAAAGGCCAGTCCGGGCAAGAGGAACCAGGTTGCTTTCAGGTGGCCGGCCGAAATATGTCCTAACTCGTGACCGAGTATCATGTCCAAGGCCTTGGGATTCTCTCTGCAGGCATCCACAAGGTCAGAATAAAGAATAATCATGGTCGAACTTAGCCATTTG
>NZ_DASQYZ010000116.1:0-6104 GCF_035638955.1 Oligoflexus sp.
AGTCCAGCGGCAACTGTTCAAACCAAGTGCGAAGAGAAAAACCCGGCTGCATAGTCGGGGCTGTGGATCCACGCACGCGTTACTTGAAGGGGGACCTTGCGTTTTTTACAGGGGAACTGTCCGGCTGCTGGACCCATCCTTGAATAAATGCTTCAACGACTCTGAGCCCTATTGATATTAAGTTACCAATATAAATCTATTTCTTCTTTACGCTCACTGGCCGTGCATGAGTTGCCATTGATTGTAGATGTGCGCTCGCTACAAACAATTAACCGACTATTTGAAAGGGGGTTCCATGAAGCGACACTTCAGTATCAACATTCAGATTGCGAGGATCTTAGCGGTTGGGCTGCTCATGACTTATTGTGGACGTTCAGAATCGGAGTCGTCGGAACTGGATGGGGGGGCAACCGCGCTCAAAATCAGCGGCGCATGGCGCATGGTGTCGTACAAGGGAAGTTATGTGCAGAATCCTGGCACAGGAGCCGCGGTCGATGTGCCCACCAGTCGGACGTTTACGGCAGGAGACCCCAACGTCATCTCATTGTTCAATATTGATTCAGCCGGGAACGGCTCGATTCAAGGCAAGGAAACCTGCAAGGTCAGCGTGAGTCAAGCCCAGGATACGGCGGCTTCCATTCAGAGCTCTCGGGTTTTGAATGCTGCGGAAGGTGTGGTTGGACTCATTCAGGCCGTACTTGAGGTGAAGAGTATGTTCGACTGCACTCCTGGTGAAGTCAAAGACGAAAATGTCTTTGTTTCACAAAGGGTAGGATTCTTAGGTTGGCCCGATCCACATCTTCCGTTGAATGCGGGAGTCTTGGGTGAGAACAGTGGCAATTCTGAACAGGAATGCAATCTCTTGCGCGGCGTTCGTTATGTAAAAATAGGTCAAGCTGATGCCTGCATTGGTTACAATAACGGCCTGGCGACTGAGATCAAGATCTTGCTTCAAAGGCCAAGCGAAATCCGCATACAGCGTGTGATTCTGCGCCGCCCTTAAGTAGAGTCACAATCCATGTAGAATTCGAAAATGGGTTTCCGCGTAGAATGTGAGATTAGGAAGGGCTGACTGACAACTGATTTATCGACACAGTTACCTTTTGGCTGATAGCAAACCACTAATGTCGCAAAATAGCAGCATAAAAATATCGCCGAATTGACGCGCCCAATGATTTTTTAAGGGTAGTATTTTGGACGATATTTTCCTCGAGTTGTACGCCGGAATAAGTAACTGAAATTATTGCGAATAATTGCCTTTGTCCAAAAACCCTTGCGTTCGCTGAGATTTGGCTGGTTGAATGCCTATTTCGTAACCACCTAACATAAAATTCCTTTACATTTGTACTTAAGTTATAATACATTTGTGCCGATGTACCTTTGTCCAAGGAGGGCAGGCTATGGGATTGAAACGAAAAGAGTGGTCAGTCAGTGAGGCCCGAAGTCAGATGTCTGATTTAATTCTTCAGGCATTCGAGGCACCTCAAATAATCATCGATCGAAAAACCAAGGATGAGAAAGCCGTCGCCGTTATTCCGCTTGCAATGCTCGAGGAATTTGAGAATTTCAAGCGTGAAATGCGAAGGTCCAGTCTCGATGCGCTTTTCAAAGAAATACAGGAATCAGCTGAGGCTGATGGTTACGACGGCGAGACCGAGATACTGCCACCGCGCGGCACTGCGAAAACCGTGCTTGAATTCGATAGTGAGGACTGATCGTGGCTTACCTTGTGGATTCCTGCATACTATCCGGTCTCTTCAAAAGAGGTGAAAGCGGCAGAATTTGCCAGCAGTGGCTCAAAGAGCATCCGGATATTTTCACATCCGTTGTTGTGATCTATGAAATCGAAAGTGGTCTAAGGCGAGCCGGAATGATGAATGCTCTTGCTGCACTCGACAAATTCATAAAAATTGCGCCTCTCCGAGTCCTTGATGTGACGCGCGAAATAGCGTCGATTGCTGCCGCAAAGCGATCTGAGACCTTGCAAAAAGGTCTAACCCTTCATGCACAAGACCTGCTTATCGGTGCAACTGCAGCTCATCATAGTCTGAAGATTGTTACTGACAACGTGAAAGATTTCATCTGCTGGGGGGAAGTGGAGAATCCGTTTTCGCACTAATGTGTAAAAGTTTGACTCTGATCTGGCAAAATTCAGAATACGTTTTTATTTGAGATGACAATTACATTGCTTACGCAGATCAGCAAGCTGGGGCCTTTAAGGTTCATAATTTTCATCTTAGAAGCAGATTTACCTGCCGCTTGAGTACCCCATTTAGCTTGAATTCAGATCGTAAGCCATAAATGACTTAGATTATGGGGACAATGTTACGCACAATAGTGCGAAAAAATCTTCCAATTGACAATTACATAACATGTTATATAAGAAGTTATGTTATTTGGAGGCTGTCACATGACAGAAGATATTGTGCGTCGACTCGGATACCTGACCCTTGGTACTAGGCTCAGGCGTTTAGGCGAGCGCATTCAAGCTGACACGCAACGTATTCTTGACGATCACGAGCTTGCAATTCCCTCAGCGCAATTTCCATTTCTTGCCGCGATCGACCGGCTAGGGCCTCAGACAATTGGTGACCTGGCCCGCGCAGTAGGGGTAACTCAACCAGGCGCAACCCGCACCATTCTCCAGCTTGAGGAGAGTAAATTGGTGCTCGTTGTTCCTTCTGACGAAGATCAACGGAGGAAAGTGGTCAGTCTCACTGCGAAAGGCAAAGACCTCGTCATGGTTGGAAAACGTGCTGCATGGCCAGCAATCGAACACGCCGTGAGAGATCTGTGTCACAAGTTGAACGGCCCGCTACTTGACCAGCTTACAGCTATCGAGGACGGTCTTATCGACCAGCCACTGCGTCATCGGGCTAAGTTAAAAAAGGAACCAAACACATGACCAAGCATGTCCTTGATCGGCCTGTATGGAATGCTCTCAGCACTTGTCAAACACTCGTCGCGGTGGGAGGTGCCCTTGCGCGTCGATTTTCTCCTAATATTGGCCCTTTAGCTGCCGCCTGCGACGACAGCCCGCAAAGTCTAGATGCACTGGCCGAATTGATTCCACTTTCTGGGCATCTAATCTTGCTGCAAGCTGAACAGATTGTGCTTCCACCCCGCGTGGATGTTATCATGATGGCGCCAGGTGTGCAGATGGTCGCTAATCATCTTGAACCGATGATCGACAGGGTCATTGGTCAGATCGAAATCCTCTCAAATCAAGATGTGCCTGCGATGCTTGAGCTTGCCACATTGACTAGGCCTGGACCCTTTGAGCTTGGTACTGCGAGCCTTGGCGGCTTCTTGGGAATCAAAGAAAATAACGTGCTTGTAGCGATGGCCGGGGAACGCATGAAACACCTGGGATACACGGAGATAAGTGGGGTGTGTGTCCATCCGAGCGCGCGTGGCCGGAACTACGCTCGCGTGCTCTCGACTGCTGTTGCCGCCCGGATCATCGACCGTGGAGAAACACCTTACCTTCATGCCTACGCGACAAATACAGCAGCAATCAAGCTTTATGAGTCGATCGGATTTCGGGTTCGATGTCCCGTGTATGTTGCAACCATCGCCCTTCAAGGCCTTGGCAGCCTCTAGCACCCCAGTTTAAACAATACCCCCTTTGAAAAATTCCACTTGTCTTGTGGAATCAAAACTTGGTTATAGAAAAGTCAGATGGAGTTTAAACTTTTACAACTAATGTGGTGAGCTTGTTCCAAAATTAGCGGGAATCGCGGATCAAACTGATTTTTAAAAAGGAATATGAACATGAGCAAAGCCATTACCAATCTCATGGAAGCGCAAAAATTCGCCATGAGCATTCGTCCGAAAATTGGGGGATTTCCTTATTTGGCCGAAGCACTACGAATTTCGGGTGTGACGCGTAACTCGTGGTCGCTGCCTTCGTGCCAAAGTGTGTATCTTACTACTGAAGGGGCTGTGGTATCTCAGGGAGCGCCTCTTCTCACAGGCAACGCAGATATTCCAGCCTTTGATCAAGATGCTCTTATTCGAGCGCTGCGTATGGATCAAGCTGGGCAAAGTACGTTTCCAGAATTCCTCAAAGCGTGCTGGGAGGCTGGGGTTATCAGCTACGATGTGGATCTGGAAAAACGCGAAGTGGCATACTATGGAGCATTTGGAGAATCCTACGTCGAGAATTATCCTGCCGTTGAAGTAACGAGGTGAATACTTTGAAGAAGCGCTTCTAATGAAGTTTTGTTCATAGGAAAGCGCCAACTTCTATTTGGGATATTTCGACGAAATCGAAACTTATTTTTGAAAGTGTCAGATCAAATTAGACTTTTATATCCTATTTTACTCTTCGATTTTCCCTTCCTGTATCTTCTCCAATTCAGAAGCGGGAACAGTTTCGACTTTGGGTTTTATTTTCGGAATGAGATCACCTTTAACAAGTGGCAATGTTCCGGGAAGAGCCTTCGAACGTACAACCGAAAGGCCAAATTCCGTCTGCAGTTTTTCAGCTTCAGAAGGCGTATGGAGCAAGGTGCTGTTCTCCGAATCCAAAGTGAAAGCTTTCAGGCTGTGGCTTCGTATTGAGGACCGCTGTGGAACCATTAAGATCGGATCAGCGCCGAACTCGGTGAGGCGAATCACATCGCCCTTCAAAGCGAACCGGTTTATGGGTCCCTCGGCGACCTTTCAGGCGCATGAGTTTGATGTCCTGGTGATGTCGATGGGTATATGGGAGCTTCAAGAGTCTTGACCAAGGCTTTGGCTTCATCCACAGCATTCGGTTTTTTTTGTAACCAGCGATTGAAATCGGCGATGATCCCGGGGTGCTTAATGGTTGCCAGGTGATAATCCCAAAGTTCCGAATACTTTTCGTGAAAATGAACCGGTTCTTTCACCCTTTGTTGCTTGCGCAACCATTCCTGGACCGCATCAAAATGCAGATAGACGAGATCCGTGCGCCTGGCTATGAGAATCATCATGGCGCTGTCGATGCTGTTGACGTAATTTAATTTCACGTCCTTAAATCCGGTGCTCTTATCGGAAAGGAATGAAACCGTATAGCCTGCAAGTGTTGTCACATCTTTAATATGAGCGGGATGGAGCTGTGAAGTCAGGCCAATGAATCCAGCACGGCTTTGCATGAAGGATATGGAATACTGAACCTTGAACTTGGAAGAATTCTCCGACCACAATGGGTTTGATGGGGTGATGAAATCCAGTCGTTCTTCCTTGAATTCGGAAACATAACGTCGAACGGGATAAAACCTGAGGTCCAGCACAATGCCCGCCTCGGCAGCAAAACGTCTGAGCAATGCGGGAAGGTAACCTTCAAGTTTGCCTGCATGATTCCAATACTGGGGATAGACCTGGGAATCAGGCAAGCCGACACTCAAGGATAAAGGAGCGGGCGTCTGAGCCAGCAGAATCGGAAATAGACTCGCGAGGAACCAAAGCTTCATGACAACTCCCTGCTGCGCCAAGTCAGAAGTTCCGTGCTTTGGCAATATCGCGAACTGTAGTCAATTCCCACGATAATAAGCCTATAATACGCCACTGTCTCCAGGAATTTTATCCACTGGGGAATTTTATGAACATATCACGCTTCTATCAGGGCTTTCCGGCGATGAAGCGCCCATTCTGGTCTTCCTTGAGTCCAACGCCGATCTGCCGATATTGATAAGGAAGCAAACAAACTTAGCCACCCTATTTCCATTGGCTTTTCGCTCACAAGATGAACATTTTTTTGAAACATGGACGGCTGAGCCTAAGATCACGTTGCATGGCCAATTCATGCACAAGATGGATCTTTTTCAGCATTTTCCTGTTTTTATCAATCGCCGAAAATGCCTGGGCTTTGGAAGACAGAGATCCTGATCATCTTTTGGACAAATATGCAATCCTCAGAAAAAAGTACAATCTTAGCCCCAGGGATGAGGACGAACTCAAGGCCTTACTGTTAAAACAGCCTGAGCCAGATTTCCAAGGATGGGTCCAGCAGCCGGACAGTTCCCCTGTAAAAAACGCAAGGTCCCCCTTCAAGTAACGCGCGCGTGGATCCACAGCCCCGACTATGCAGCCGGGTTTTTCTCTTCGCACTTGGTTTGAACAGTTGCCGCTGGACT
>NZ_DASQYZ010000117.1:0-4228 GCF_035638955.1 Oligoflexus sp.
GACCGCTCAATTTACCGACACGTTCGTCGTTGTTGATGTCCTATCTTTTTCGACCTGCGTGTCGATTGGCTGCTTGCAAGGGGCTGAGATATATCCTTTCACGTGGAAGGATGAGAGATCTGGTCAGTATGCGAAAGCATGACCTATGATCGGGAGCGTAGTGCGGGAAATCCGCATGCTGCGTTCTGAGGAGGGGCCTACTGGAGCGATCTGGTGGGTCTACTCACCCCGGGGCCCTGCCTCAGTCATCCCCTCGACTGTTACCCCGTTGCACAACCAAGCCAAGTACTGTAAGAAGGGCGAGCCTTGAAACAATATGCGGATGACCTTCAACTTCAGGAAATACTCATGTTTCGTACTTTGTCAGCGACCGTTATTTTCCCGCTCATGCTCTCGAGCCAAACCATTCACGCTAACGCATACAAAACTTGCGCTGCCATTCGCGGCAACGGTGACCGGATTGTCGCGCATTTTGGTGCCATGGGGCGCTACCATGAATCCTATCCGGCCTTCGACGGCATCGCCGGCGGAAGCTCTGGCAGCATTAGTTCGTTTCTATATGAATCCATGCGCATGAATTCCCTCATGACAACATGCTCGGGGCATGCCTGCAGTCCATCCGAGGAGCGTCTACGGCTCTCCTTTATGTTAAAGTCCATGTTGGGTTACATTGAAGCCTATAAGGAGACAGAAGAAGTTCAGGCCCTGCTCTTTACGATTGAGACTCTCCAGGAGTTGAAGCGCAAGGTTCAAGACAAAAGTTTCGGCCAAGTGGTCGAAACTGACCCCGAAGCCGCCTGGCACCAGCTGGAAATTGCGCTTTCCCGACCGGAGTTCCGAGGCCTCGTAAATCCCGATCTGATCACGCTATTTCAAACTTCAGGCAACCTGCGTTTCCATCTTAAAGAGCTGCAAAATAACCTTGCGAATTTTGGCAATTGGAAAGCAGAGAGCCCGACTGTTTTCTTCTTTCCAGGCTTTATCAATTGGAAGGAGTTCGCGCGCCGCATCGGCCGCATTGCGGATTTCTATGCCGGCTATGGCGCGTCCTATCCCGCCGCGGCGGTGGATCAGGTTCTCAGCCAGTGCGCTGAACCCATGCGTGGCAAAGAGTGGCCAGAGCCTGTCGCCTTCGGTAACACGACCTGTCAGAAGCGGTGGCAGGAGTTGATCGGCTCGTACCGAACGCAGAACAACGCCGACCCCACAGGCCCTCATCGGATCGACGACCGCATCGGCAAGGGTATGATGACCCTGGCTTCCACATCCGTTCTCGTGGGCCCAGCTAACCTTGCAGCCTTCCGCGCTGCGTACGCCCGATATCATGAGGGTGCCTATCCCGATTTTCATCCCGTTTTCAGCGAGATCCGGGTGGGTTACTTTGGTCGCGACAGCGATCTGGCCCGAATCAAAAGAAACGAACAGGGTTATACAGACTCGAGAACGCAGCGCTTCGAGCCTCTTGGTGAAAAAGCCTGGACAGATATTATTTCCGTTTCCCCGGCAGAACCTGGCCTTTCCGAAATACGCCGCGTGGACGATCAATATTATTCTTTGGGAGGTTGGATTGATCTCAGCCCGACCTTGGTTCTGAGGAATGCAGGATGTGATGAGGTAGTCTACTTCACGAGGTATGTGAGCCAGGATCAGTCCGGTTTCGCCCGTGACGTGGTAAAACTTCTTGGCGCAAGCGACAGCGAAGTGGAGCAGACGATCGGCGCGAACTCCAACGTAACGCCAAAGCCTTCCTTCATCCTGAGCAACGAAGAAGCGAGCGGTGTCTGGTGCACGGATTGGGATGCACCTGCCATGGGGGATTTTGAGGGCCTCTTTCGCACAGGTTTTAAAGGCACGTTCTATACAGACAGCGTGACGTTTACTGACACTGCAGAACGCTACGCGGGCATCCAAAAAAGCCGTGGTAAAGATTCCTGCATCAGAGACTGACCAGCGGCCCCTCGCCCAACTTCGGGGCAGCGACTCACCTTGTGGGAGCGCCGGCGTTACTAAGAACGCCACGGCTCCTAGGGCTGAAGTAGACTTAATTTTATGGACATGGGTTCGCTCAGGATTAGGATTTTGAGCGACTGTATGTGCATGCCAGTATTTTTATGCGCGGCATCCCAATTGGCCAAGCGGGAGATGCCTGAAATTGCTCCTGTGTTTCATGAATAACGAATATATTCCCAGTCGTCCATCCAGGCAATCCCCATAAGCTTCTTGCGATTGCCTTTCATTACAAAGACATAGTCGGCCCGTCTGCTGACGAGATATTCTGCAAAGTCTTTGGTGCCATGAAGTGCGTCGGCAGTCACAATCTTGCCACGAATATTAAGGCCATCCAACAGAGGTTTAATTTCATGAATCTCACTGCCTTTATGATCAACTTGCCTATCCCCAGGTGCAACGCCCCTTCCATGGGTAACTGCCAATAGAAAATGTAATTGTTTGTTACTCCTATCCCTCGAAGCTTTTTAGTGTCTTGCCATCGACGGCAAGGGCATGATACTCAGTGCTTCCATCGAACCAACCGTAGACATGGCGCTGAAAATCAGCAAGTTTAATTTTCGAAAACGTTTTCCGAATTGTCGACTCATCGGGGTGAGTGTCTCGCAAATTGCCCAAATTTTTTAGTTTGGAAAGAGGTTGTGCGCAGATCCACTCAGCAATTTGAACGAAACCTTGAGCTCCGGACATCATAGCGCAAGCAGTGGAATTGAGGAGAAATGAAAGTGTATATCGCTTTCCTCGAAGATTTCGAGTGTCATCAGTTATACCAAAGATGTCTGCCAACGAGAGTGCGTAAACTAATTTATGTATGTCTGCCAGCATTATAGTGTCCTCCCGAATAGGAACTGAAGCTACCCGGATTCCGTGGAGTCATCTGATAAAATGCAATCATGAGGATAGGGAGCCAGTGAAGCCAGAAAAGTCCGTTAAATCAAAAGGTAAACGTCGCCCGTTTTCCCCGAGTTCAAATATGAAGCAGTCCGTCTTGCTCAAAGCCCTGGCCAATCCACAGCGTTACATACGGCCGTGCGACCATCGTAAATGATAGGGCTCGCGAATTGAGGCATTCGAGATCAAAGAGGCGACTGCCGCAGTTTGGAATCGCAATCCCACACGATTTGTCTGGGGTGGATAACGCCTCGAAGAAAAAGAAGGCGGCTTCGTCTCCATGCCTTGGCGAAATCCGGCGCTGCACAAAAGTGGCGGTAAAAGCGAAGCAGGAATGGTCACGATCGAGTCGAATGACCCACTAGTCCGTACTCACACCCTTTACGCGATCTCCAATTTCGAAGTGGACGGCTTTAACACGAGACTCGCTAATCTCCCATAGATTTCGGGATGAATCTTCATACATGGTGTATTCGGTCAGAATTGACGGCGAAAACTTTACTGTATTGAACGTTAAATTCTCAGGATCAAAAACAGAGAATGCCTCTTCCAGCCGAGTCGGAATCCAAATACGCCCTGCTTTGTCGAAAAGGATCGATGGATTGACGTAGGTATCAAGCGGCAATCCTTTCCGCGGGAACACCTGCCAGTCTTTTTCACCCCAAAATGCTACTTTTTCCTGAGACCAGAGCCAAATGAGGCCAGACGGCGAGAGGCCGACCGAACGTCCCTCGAACCAGTCATCGTCATCCGGTTTTTGAAAAAGGCCATTCGTCAGCATGGAGTGCCGGAAAAGATCAACGCAGACAAGTCAGGGTCCAACGCCGCCGGTCTCAAGACTTTCAATCACGAACACTCCACTGACATTGAGCTCCGGCAGGTGAAATATCTCAATAACCTTATCGAGCAGGATCACAGGCGGGTGAGGCAAAGGACAAGGCCCATGCTGGGCTTTAAAACCTTCATGTCGGCTGCGAAGACCATCGCGGGAATCGAGATGATGGTCATGATCAAAAAAGGCCAGCTGGACATCCAGGGTTCCACTCCAAAGGGGCAGCTTTATGCCCTCGCCGGATAACTGCGTCCAGGGAATGATCCCTTCAAAAACTCACTTCAGCCTCGGAAATGTTTGCGACAGACCCGTCGTGTGTCAGGGCCCCGGAAAGAATGCTTAGGAATTAATCAACCAACTAATATTGTTGACTAAAAGCCGCCTCCTGGGAGATGCAATCCTCCTCCTGAGGAGGTTTTTTCAATGCAATGTGACATACGGCTGGTCTTTTCCCTGGCTGATCAATTCGAGGCGAGTGCTGACTTCAGAAGCTCACGT
>NZ_DASQYZ010000118.1:0-12668 GCF_035638955.1 Oligoflexus sp.
ATGATGGATCTCCTTTCGTGAGCCCATCAAACCACAACGGGAATATCATGTTGAGCTAGGTTGCCGAATGGATACGATCGAGCCGGTATGAACTTCGACAAGGTGCCGGACGATAGAGAGCCCAAGACCAAGGCCACCGAATCGTTTGGTGCAGCTCGCGTCTTGCTGACGGAATTTATCGAAAACATGAGGGAGAAACTCCGACGCAATGCCTTCACCGTTATCAGCAATGACAAGCTCAAACATGCGGCCCTTCCGGACCATCTCAACCGTGATGCAACCCCCGGAAGGCGTAAACTTCACAGCGTTGGATAATAGGTTCGATACAATTTGTCGAAGGCGGTTGGCGTCGCCAAGAACTGTTGCAGTGGTCAGGTCTGCAATCATTCGAACGCGAACGTCCTTGTGCTCTGCTGCAAGCCGAAATGAGTTCACGGCATCAATCACAATACTCGCAACGTTCACTGGACTCTCATCGATCGAAAGCTTTCCGGTGACAATCCGGGAGACATCGAGGATGTCATCAATCAAACTAACCTGGGCCTTGGAGTTGCGAACGATCGCGGCCAGTGAGTCGTTGAAATCTTTGCTTCCCGGCGTCTCATACGGCAGGAGCTCTGAAAAGCCGAGGACCGCATTGAGTGGCGTGCGCAGCTCATGGGACAACATGGCAAGAAATTCGTCTTTGGAGCGATTGGCTAGATCAGCCTCCGCTCGGGCCTCTTCAGCAATCGTTCGTGCTTGCTTCTCGCGCGCGAGCAGCTTCTGGGCGCACACCAGCAATTCTTTGATTTCGTATTGGCGCCGGCGCACCGATAGCGCCAACCGAACGACACTGCGGAGTGTTAAGATGCGAATGGGACGCTCGAAAATAGTGACGTTGCGCAAGAGCCCGGCAAAGCGCACGACCAGGGCGCTGCTGTCTCCTAGCGAATCTTTGAAGGCTGAAACAAGAATCGGAACGTCGGACCAAGGCGGCTGCGCTGCGAGTACTTCGTGTAAGGCTGTGATGAAGCTTGATGTCAAGGCTTCTTCAGTAAGCAGGATGGCACCTGCCCCACGTTTGATTTCCGTCATGAGGTCGTAGCCATCGACACATACTGTACTGGCAATGCCGGCATCGCCCAGGAATTGACTCGTCATGGACCCATCACGGCCCATGGGAGCAAGGATGAGGACCCGCTCGTCATTGGTTTTGTCATCAAAATTTCTCACCTACTTTGTTCCACCTACATTAAGCGGTATGTTCGCACCAATGTAGAACGGATGACCGCTCAGGACGCCATGAAAGGATTCCAGCGGCTCTCCGATCTCGATGCCACGCGCCGTGGATCGAAACTCGCGAATGGTCTCTTCGTGCTCGCTACTGCGTTTCTTGACGACGGAAATGGCTTTTCTAACCCGACCTCTGTCTTCGAAGAAGCGAAGATAAATCAAGGTATCGGCGAGATAACTCACTTCAATCGGGGCCGACACATCCTGTCCGAGAATGCCCTCTTGCGAGACGACGACGAGCGTCAGGACGCCTTGCTGATTGAGAAAGTTAAAGAGCTCGTGCAGCTGGGAAAGCAAAAAGTGTTTATCGATCATGGCGTGAAGATAGCCATTGAGGCTGTCTATAACAATAAGTTTGGCCTTATCGATCTTGACGGCGCACACGACGAGGTGGGCAAACTCTCCGGGCGTCATCTCCGCTGGATCTATTTGAACGATATCGAGCTTGCCAGACTCCATTAAAGGCCCGATATCCTGCCCGAGCCGTTTCGAGCGATCCTTCAAGGTCGAAAGCGTTTCGTCAAACGAAAAGACAACCGCCTTCTCGCCGGCTGTCGCCATCACGGTTGCATACTGCATGATGATCGAGGATTTACCGGTACCAGCGGCACCGATCAGCATGTTGCTCGTGCCGGGCTCGAGGCCCCCACCCAGGAGGCTGTCAAAGCCAGGCGAACCACTCTTAATCGACTCGTTATAGAATTTCGCGAAATGTTCAGCCGCGATGAGCCGCGGATAGAGGACGATCCCTTGCATCTCTTTGATGGAATAGTCATGTAAGCCGCCAATGAAGGGCGTGCCGCGCATTTTTACGATATCGAGGCGACGCCGTTTGGCGCCGTATCCAAAGTTCACTTGTTCAAGCGCTATGACGCCGTGACAAAGACCTTGGAGCTGGTGTTCATTTTCAACACGTTGGGTCCTGTCTTCGAGGAGAAGGGCCGTGATTTTTCGTTCCGAGAAGAACTGTTTCAGGGCCAGCACCTGCCGTCGAAACCGAATGGAGTCTCGCGCAATGATGCGAAGCTCCGAGAGGGAGTCGAAGACGACCCGGCTTGGTCTCGACTTCTCGACTTCCTCCAGAACTGCCTGCATGATCGGCGTCAGCTCAACTTCGGACCCGTGAAACATGGAGTATTGATTCGAGGGCTTCAGTTCGTCGTCCAGGGTCATCATCTCGAGTATGGTGACGCCTTCGAGCGACCAATTGTAAGCTGCAGCGACCGCAATAATCTCTGCTTTCGTTTCGGAAAGCGTTACGTAAAGACCAGGTTCGCCCTGCTGATGGCCGGCGATCAGAAACTGGAGACCCAGGGTCGTTTTTCCGGTTCCTGGAGAGCCTTCAATTAAATGGAGATGATGCTTCGGTAAACCACCGCGAAGTATCTCGTCGAGACCCGCGATGCCGGTCGAGACCTTGGGTGTTTGCTGTTGAGGGGTGATCATGGGAAAAACCTCGTTTGGTTATCGTCCTGCCGCATGGCAGTCAACGACGCCCCCGTTCACGCTTGATATTGAGCCAAACCGCATCACCGGATGCGGTGCACAATTACTTCATCAAAATGGACGGCATTTCAATTCAGGCGGCAAATTTAAGCCATTTTACTAGAATTTTGATGTGATTCAAGATTTTTTACAAATATTCTACGAAATTCCTGGTTATTTCCCCGCGTCACGCATGTTTACTTACTAATAAATGGGTGTAAACATAAGATTTTAGGTGGTTCAGGATGGAGCTTGCTGACGTGAAGAAATCGAAGAAGGAAAAGTCGAGCACGAAGAATGCAACGCACGAGAAGCTGGCACCTACCGCGGAAAACATCATTCTTACCACTGGGGAAATCATTCCTGCGGAATATAGCCTGCAAGGTGAAATAGGCCATGCAGTCTTCACAGAAAGACTCCATAAACCTCTCAAAAGAATAATGGCGATCCCTAATCGTGCTGACCTGCGGACGTTTTCACTCCCTCTCAATGCAAGGGATCGTATTCAGAATTATACCGTCTTGAAAATGAACGCACCTTCGCCACTAAGCCCATGCGGTCCACAGGTTTCGTTAAATAGTCATCGAAGCCGGCGCCCGTCGTTTCACGATGGGACTTCGGCACGTGCCCGGACAGGGCCACGATCGGACCACGGTAGTCACCCTCCCTTAGCCTGGCCGTCGCCTCATTCCCGTTGAGACCGCCGGGCATTTGGATGTCCATGAGAATGACATCATGTGGGCTGGCCAGGGCCTTCTCGACCCCTTCAAACCCGTTTGAGGCAAGGTCGACAGTAGCGCCTGCCAACTCGAGATAACGGCGAATAACAAGTTGGTTATCCGGTGCGTCCTCGACCAGCAAAACCCGCACGCCCTCCAAAAATTTTCTGTCCGAAGGCTCACATCTGCCTCCCGTATCAGGCGGGGCTACTACTTTTTTTTTTGCAAAGCGAGCGATGACATCGATCAGCACATTCGCGTTGACAGGCTTGCTCAAATAATCGCTGCACCCGACTGACTGACACTTCTCCCGCTCTCCGCTCATGGCATGAGCAGTGAGTGCAACAATAGGCGTCTGATACCCGGCCGCCTTGAGACGACGGGTCGCTTCGTAGCCGTCAAGCAGCGGCATCTGGATATCCATCAGCACCACATCGTGAGCCGACGACTGCGCCTTTTCCATGGCCTCCAGGCCATTGAAGGCCAACTCGACCTCAGCGCCGCTCTGTTCCAGAAAATAAGTCATTAGAGCTTGGTTGTCGGGCCCATCCTCGACCAGGAGTACGCGCATTCCCACCAGTCTCTGGTTCGGAACAAAGCGGTTTGAAACGGTCACTTTGATATTTTCGAGATCGGCTGCCGTCAATCCCGTCAGCATCGTCACGCCGTCGAGTGGTCCAGGATCCAAACTGAACGTGAACGTACTGCCCTCGCCCACCCGACTTTCTGCTAACGTGACATCTCCGCTTAATGCTTCTGCGAGGCGGCGAGCCAGCATGAGACCCAGACCGGTACCTCCGAACTTCCGCGTCACCGAACTATCTGCCTGGCTGAAGGGGCGGAAGAGCCGGCCCTGCTGCTCCGGAGAAAGGCCGCAGCCCGTATCTTTCACGACAAAAAAGAGGCGTTGGCCGGTTTGACCCGCAAAGGCAGGCTCCAATCTCACGGTAATGGTCACGTTTCCTTCCGCCGTAAACTTCAACGCATTGCCACCAATATTCAGCAGCACCTGCCGCATGCGCTTCGGACAAGCTAAAATAGTCTTTGGAATCTGGCCGTCGAAAATCACCTGGAACATGAGCCCCTGCTCTTTCGCGCGAGAATCCAATAATGCCATCGTCTCGCTGAGTTCGGGAAGGAGCTCGAATCGCACCCTTTCGACCTCGAGCATACCGGCCTCAACTTTTGCAATATCGAGGATCTCATTGACCAGCTCGCTCAGCTGCTCAATATTTCGTCGAATTCTTGTGGCGTAATGGATGGCGTCGTTTCTTTCCTGATCGGGATCTAACAATAACTCTGCGTACCCCAATATCGCACCGAGAGGAGTCCGAATCTCGTGACTCATGTTGGCGAGGAATTCACTCTTGGCGTTGTTGGCCGCCTCGGCCGCATCTTTGGAGGCTTGAATCTCCGCAGCACTCGACACTTCCTCCGTCACGTCGTCAATCGCCAGAAGGATGCGGGCTTCGATACCCACTTTCTGCGCAAGTCGCCGCGCACTGAGCTTCATGGTTCGCCGACCAATGATCGGAAACTCTTCCTCAATGAGGTAGTCCTCGATCCGCTCATTGCTCGGAAGAATTTCCTCGAGCAAACGTCGCAGCGAAGGGATATCCCACTGGCCTCTGCCAAGGTCGTAAATGCGAAAATTCTCGGTGTCAGCTGCCGTAACCCGGAAATGGTGGAAGAAAGCCCGATTCGCCGTGAGAACGCGCAGGTCTCCATCCATGACCACCAGCGGCATAGGGGTGGTCTGAACGATGGCATTGGTGTAATCGCGAGCCACCAGGACTTGTTCGTAGCTGCTCTTAATCGCATCGATATCGACCAAGGCAATGACGGCACCTTCAATTTTATTGTCCTGCGTTCGGTATGGCTTGATCCGGAGGGAATACCAACAGCCCGCCCGATCCTGAACTTCCATTTCTCGCGTGTTGAGCGATGCGATAACTTCTCTTGCCATGCGCTCGAGGCCTTCGACTTTGAGCTCGGCTGCAATCTCACCCAGAGGCTTACCCACGTCCTTGGCACTCACGCCCAGGATCTTTTCAGCCGACGGCGTGAAGAGGCGAACGCTGAGCGTCTCCGACAGCATCAGTATCGGAATTTGCACGCTGCCGAATAGGTTCGCCAAATCGTTATTGAGTTGGGCCAGTTGCTGATTGCGATTTTGAAGTTCTTCGTTGACTGTAATCAATTCTTCATTAGCGGCCTGAGTCTCTTCTTTGGCAGTCGCAATTTCTTCGTTCGTACTTTGAAGCTCTTCATTCGATGAAAGGATTTCTTCACTGACCGATCGAAGCTCTTCGTTCGTCGCCTGCTCTTTTTCGATGATCGCGTTGAGATATTCTTTGGTCTCTGCCAGCTCGCGACGCAGCCGATTCACTTCGCTTTCATCATCCGCACCCACGACGGCCGCTTGCTGGTTCTGCATAGCCCCCGCGGTAAATAGCACAACGAAGTGTCGCTGTGTTACAGTCGTAGGCAGGAAGGGTATGGCAGTAACCGTAACGTTTTTTACTTCGCTGCCGGGTGCCTTAATCCACGCCTCTTTTTTTACGAGTCGCTCGGCAGCGGACGCCTCCTGAAGAGCGGCGCGCAAGGCGACCAAAATCCCCTCACGGCACATCTTGAAAAGACTCGTCGTCAGGTCGCCCGATGGATGCACGAGATACTCACTGGTGTCGCCACGAAACTGGACAATTTCCAACCGATCGTTAACCACCACGCCAGGACCGACACTATAATTCAAAATCGCGCGATCCGCTTCGGCCTTCAAATCAGATTTCTTTGTTGTCTCCATCCGGGATTGGTGGGTCGGTGGCTGGGTGCTCGACCTCTCGCCAAAACCGGCCATCGCAAAATCAGGCGCTGCGAGTCCACGTACCACGGCGTTCTTTTGGAAAATCCTGCTTTCCTTGTCCTCGACGCCAAACAGGTCGCTCGCGGCACCAATCGTCTCCGCGTGACCTAGCATAAGAAACCCGCTGGGGTTCAGCGCAAAGTGGAAATTCCTGAGTATTTGTGTTTGCAGGCCCTGAGTCAGGTAGATAAGGAGATTACGGCAGCTGATAATGTCCACCCGGGAAAAGGGTGGATCACGCGCGATGTTTTGTTTGGCGAAGACGCAACACTCGCGGAGAACAGGCTTAACCCTGTAGCTGCTGCCAACTTTGATGAAAAACTTGTCGAGCCGTTCCTGTGACACGTCGTCTTCAATGCGGACGTCGAACCTGCCAATCCGGGCCTTGGCAAGGGCGGTTTCGCTTATGTCCGTAGCAAAGATTTCGAGTTTCGCTAGGCTGCCATGCTCTTCCATGAACTCAAACACGCTGATTGCAATCGAATAGGCTTCTTCGCCTGTTGCACAGCCAGGTATCCAGATACGCACGGGTGCCAAGGCTGCTTTGTGAGCAAAGATTATGGGTAGAACTCGACTCTTCAGTGCCACAAAGCTAGGCGAGTCACGGAAAAAACAAGTAACCTTGATGAGGAGGTCTTCGTAAAGTTTTTCCGCTTCAGCTTCATTGGCACGGAGATAGGCAACGTAGTCATCGACTCGCTCCATGCTGTGGTGAGCCATGCGCCGGTGGATCCGTCGTGTGACGGTCGGTAGCTTGTAGTGTGTAAAGTCCATTCCCTTGATGGTTTTCATTATACCAAGGATCTTTTGAAGGCCCCGACCGATCTCGTCCCCAATCGTTCGTTCGGCGTCGTCTGGCGGAGCGCGAACGATACGTTTGCGCCCTGCAAGCGCGAAAAGTTCTTTTGCAATCTCGTCTGGCGTCATTATGGAGTCGGCGCCAGCTGCAACCGCGGCAGCAGGCATGTCGTGAAATTTCGCCGATTCCCGGCTTTGAGCCAGGGCGACACCACCAGCAGCCATGATAGCAGCAATGCCGTTGGCCCCGTCAGTGCCTGTGCCTGACAGGACGACACCGATCGCTTCGTGTTTTCGTTCACGGGCGAGCGAGCATAAGAACTCGTCGATCGTGAGGTGGCCTCCCTTACCCTTTTTGCGCGGCGTAAGCCTCAGCGTGTTGCCTTCAAGGGAAACGGACGAGTTTGCGGGCGATACATAAATATGATCAGGCTCCAGGACTACGCCGTCAGTAACTTCATTGACCGACATCGACGTGACCCTGCCAAGAATTTCGGTAAGAAAACTTTTGTGATTGGGGTCGAGGTGCTGAATTAAGACAAAAGTCAGGCCGGTTGCGGTATCGAGATGGGCCAGCAACTCACTAAAGGCTTCGAGTCCGCCAGCCGAAGCCCCTATACCGACTACTATAGTTGAATGGCTTCGATGATCATTCGTGCTCGATTCCCGAGCGGGCGGGTTTTCTTGTGACATACATATCTCGAGAAATTGGGCTCATTGCAACGACATCCGCTGCAGTTTTTGTAATTCCAGCAGCAGCAGTTTTAACGTTGTCCGGAACAGTTGAAAAGGATCGGCCTCAATCCGACTGTAGGTTGGAACGATTGGAAAGAATAGGTCTAAATTTGATAAAAGGCCAAGTCCGATGATCCGGTGATCATCGGAATGGGTGCATAGCGGCAGTCTTGGACGAGTCGCGGCTCAATCAACGGCATGGTGCGCGGGATGAAGTTCACGCTTCGCCTTTCGAAAGTCTCCAGGAGTGTCAGCTCGTCAGCCGTGCGACGGCCTAGGCGGTCCAGGCGAAGATGCAAAGGCATCAAAGCTCTCTCTGAGAGAGTTCAAATCATCGCTTCTCGGCAAGTCATATCTCGTCCAAAATTCCGGCCAAGCTCAACTCATCGAGGCGCGGACCCAAGTTCACTCAATATCCACCCGGAATCTCAAACGGATTTGTCTACGATGTCCATCTGCATCTTATTCATGCGACCCCCATGTATTTTGATCTTGGCAATGGCAGACTCAATTTCTGATAAATCTGCTGAAGTTAACTGAATATTAATTGCGTCCAGATTTTCGGCAAGATGATTAGGGTTACGGGTGCCGGGAATGGGAACGATCCAAGGTTTTTGCGCGAGCAGCCAGGCCAGCGAGATCCGGGCAGGCGTCGCATTTTTCTTCTTGGAAAAAGCCCTTAAGAATCCACGATTGGCTCATTTGCCGCCAGATTTTCAGGCAAGAACCTTTCTATTGCTGATTTCGCGACAGCATCAGCCTGATCTTCCTCGGTGATATCCAGTTTCATAACGACGAGATTCGCCGCTTGCCTAACCGCCCGTGAAACGGCATCAGGGTCACGACCGGTGGCGATAACTGAGTGTCCAGCTGCTATCGCAGCTTTAGCGATTTCAGTGCCTATCCCGCGACCGCCCGGACGACCCGAAGCTTTCTCTTGATCGTTTCCATACCCCTGAAGTATCACTTGGTTACTATGAATAATCAAGGCTTAAATACACTACATCATTGCATCTATGACCTTAAGCATCATTTAGTTCTTGTAACGGAATATCGCCGGAAGTGCATCAACAAGGAGATATTGGAAAGGCTGGAGCAGCATTTTAATCGACTTTTGGAAACATGGGATTGCTGTCTTTTGGAATTCAATGGCGAGACTGATCATGTCCATATTTTGATGGCACTCAATCCAAAAGCGCAGCCATCCAAACTCGTGGGCAATCTGAAAACGGTAAGCTCCCGCCTTATCCGAAAGGAATTTGCCGAACACATTCAAAAATATTATTGGAAGCCGATTTTTTGGAGCAGGACGTATTGCCTTCTGACCGTTGGCGGCGCTCCACTTTCGGTGCTCAAGCAATACATTGAAAATCAGGCCGAAGTGGAATAGGCCGCTCACCTCGCTTGGCTTGGATCACGGCAGCCCTGTTTCACCACCAGCCAAACCCGTCTGGTTCCTCGCCGGGACGGGCTATGGCTGGAGTACTTGCCGACAATCCGATAGACTTTTTTTGGCCGCTTCCTGCATCCCTAAGTACCCTGTTAACCTGCCTATTTTGGAGCATCATCCAAAAAGATTAGGGCTTGGCCATGTGACGAAAACTTCATAGGCAACACGCTTCATTCTTGTGGTCGGAACTCCGAAATTTGCCCTCATGAGATCGGATTGATCTTGAGCCCATGACAAGGAATGAAACATGCTCAATCGGATGGTCAGCTTTCAGCCCATGATGGCCATCTTCTTGCTGTCTTCTTTCGTCATTAGCTTCACGACTCCCGCCAAGGCCGCTGACGAATCGATGAACGCCCACGTGTATGCACTCGACAAGGCTTTGGTCTTAAGGAATCAAAATCTCACCCTCGCCGATGCGGAATGGGTGGAAGGCGATAAGCTGCAATTATCTGGCATCTTGCGGCAAGCCTTACATGAAGCCGGGCTGACCCAAGGACGAGGAAGTGTAGCTTACAAGTTTCCCTTGCCAGCTCTTGACCCTGGCCACTATGAGTTGAAGCTGGGCCCTCTGGCGAGCGCAGCGGAAGCCTGGTTGGTTCCTCTCGACGATCCTGCCTCAGCCCAGTTCACGCAGATCGGCAAAGTCGCAACGGCCTATCAGGAGGAAATACCCTTCATGGCCCATCGCATCCTTCGATTCTGGGTCAAGGACAGGACCCAGCGATGGACCTTGCTCGTCAATCTTTCCAATGAAACGCGATACCGGGGCGGCCTTTGGGAACCGCCTCAAGTCTCCCGAGCCCCCACGCTCTCAACCCTTGAACATAGGCGACAACTTTTGAACTTCCTCGGCACCGGGGCCATGCTGATCATGCTGATGTATCAGTTTCTCATCTTCATACGCCGAACCGATGATCGAGGCGCCCTCGCCTTGGCTGCCATCTGCCTCAGCATTATCTTGCGCAATGCCGGGTATGAAAATTTTTTTCAGGATTGGATTGAAGTTCCTGATACCAGCTGGCCGCACGACATAGCCATCAAAATGGAATATATCGCGATCGTCACGGCACCTCTCAGCTGTCTGGCCTTTCTGATCGCTACCTTTCGCAGAGTGAAATATCCAACCCTTATCTTCCGCATGGGAACCCTGGCAGGCCTAGTCATCATTGCCATCAACCTCGTGGCCCCTCCCAGGATCATGGAGCAGCTCCTTCCCGTATTGCAAATCTATGCCGCCGGCCTGGCCTTATGTTGCCTCGTGTTTATCGCCAAAGCCGTCCAACTCAAAGAGGAAGGCAGCACGCTGACACTCCTCAGCCTGTGCATCGTCCTCATGCTAGGGAGTCTTGAAGTCTATCTCTTCACCATAAATAAAGGCGTGAACATTTCAGCGTTCGGCGCCGTCATTTTCGTTTTCCTGCAAAGCCAGGTTCTCGCAAGACGTTTTGCGGATGCCTTCAATCGGGCCGAGCATCTTTCCCGCGAGCTGCAGCTTGAGGTCGATAAACAAACCTGGCAAATCCGCCATATCCTACGGCACATTCCACAGGGCATCGGCACCATCAAACAGGATTTGCACCTGGGGCAGACCTACTCGGACTCCATGCGCAATTTTTTTCCGGGACACACGATGGATACGATACGCTTTGATAAGCTTATCTGCAATGATCTGCTGATCGATGACAACAGCCGCAGTCTTTTCCCTTCAACATTGGAGACGCTGATCGGCGAAAGCGACTTGACCTGGAATGCCAATAGTCATTTGCTTATCCAGGAGGCTCGTACCCGTGACAATCGCGCTCTGGCGTTTGACTGGTACCCTATCGTGAAAGATGGACAGGTCGACGAGGTCCTGGTGACCGTGCGCGATGTCAGCGAGCTCAAGAATTTGCGGCAAAAAAATTTCAACCTGGATCGGGAATTCGAATGCTATATCGCATTCAGCAAGCTCGATCGCGATCACGCTATGCAAGGCTATGCCCAGCTCATCCGCTACTGCATGGAATGTCGTGCTCTAGGATCCATGACGGAAGCCGACAGCGGCTGGTCGCGACAGGTCCTGATCGTTTTGCATACCATGAAGGGCAATGCCCGACAACTTGGCCTCAAATCTCTGGCAGCGGCCCTGCATAACGAAGAACAGGCGGTTATGAGCCGAAGCACCAAACTTCGGATCCGGGAGCAGATGCTAAGTTTAACGTCGGCAGTCCAGCGTCTGGAAGAACATTTCGATACAATGAAAAGCGTTCTGGAACGAATCCATGGCAGCATAGACATCAGAAAATCGTCGATTTCAATCGAGGAAATACTGAACCAACAGTTCCATGCCCTTTGGAATAATCAGGAACGTCTGGGGATGCCGCGACCGAACCTTGAACTCAGCGGCCCTCTGCACCTGCTCTCGCTCCCCTACCAACAGGCCCTGCTTGATGTTTGGCTGCATCTTCTGACCAATTCCTTCGATCACGGTTTTGCCGCCCAGGATGGTCCAGGGAATGTCCATGCAAAGCCGACTATCCAGCTCCACGCCGAGTCGCATGGATCTTTTCTGCGGTTGATCTATGCCGACAACGGCCGAGGCATTCATATTCCGACCTTGCGCGACAAAGCAACCCAGCTCAAGCTACTGGATGCCAGAGATAATCCGGCACCTGAAGCCATCGCGGCTTTGATTTTTTCTCCTGGATTCAGCACACGGGCAAATGTCAGCGAGTCTTCGGGTCGAGGCATTGGCATGGATGCCGTGAAAACTCTGTTGGCGGCCGTTCAGGTGGAACTGGAAATCCACATAACCCCAACGTTTGATGATTCAGGCTTTCATCCCTTTCAGTTGATCATGAACGGGCCAGCCAACCGATCGTTGGCTTCTCCTACGATAAATGCCGCCTAAGATGAGTCATTCGTATGGACTTTATGACTTCAACCACAGAATCATGAATTCTATTGTCCAGGACGACGGTTGTGGGATGATGCATGGGACGGCAGCAGTGCCAACACACCCTGACCATGGCTCAGCCTGCTGAATCAAGCTCGAGCTCAAGGAGTTCCTCATCATGCATCGTGGCAATTTCTTCATTTTGATGTGGATTCTGGGATCCATTCCTATGCAGGCACAAACCGGTGCGGCACTTCCAACTTCATCCACGACAGTTCAGCTCGTCGCCAATGAATGGTGTCCGCAGCACTGTGAAAAAAACCATGAACATAAAGGCTACATAATTGAGATCGTTGTTGCCGCGTTCGCAGCCGAGGGGATAACCACACAGATCAGTTACATGCCGTGGCTACGCGCCATGCATGAAGTGAAGAAGGGAAATTTCGACGGTCTTCTCACACC
>NZ_DASQYZ010000119.1:0-8276 GCF_035638955.1 Oligoflexus sp.
TGACAAAAATCCATAGTACACGAGCCCGTTTCGATTTGGCGAGTTTGAACCAGCCTCCTCTCGGCAGCAGTTCAAGCTCCGGAAATACTGCAGCACAAGGGCCTGTAGCGGCCAATCCTGTAGGCTCGCCTGCACCGTCAAACCCTTCTGGAACTTCTGCCGGCCCCATCCTCGCGAGCAATTCCCCAACTGGAAATGGCGGCCCTTGCGGAGGCACGCCGTCTCCTGGAAATTCCGCGGCGTCGAGTCAGACAGGGAGTAACAACGCCAACGCTAGTGCTCAAGGACAGAACACGGCGGCTTCCGCTCAAACTACGGCTAACTCCTTGGCAACCTGCTCGCAATCCCAAACGGGTGGGAATTCTGCAACGGCAACGACGACTGCAACGGGCGGCAATATGAATGCAAAGAGCACAACAACCACAACGGCCAATAGCGCAACGTCGATCAATACTGTAACAGGAGGCGGCAGTAGATGAGCTGCCTGGATATTCCGGGCCAAGGGTTTCCAGTGGTTCCGGAGCAAATAGCCGATTATGCTGGTCATGGGGCCTCGTTATGATGCAAGAATGTCTCTCGACGATAGACGTGCAACAAAAGATCTTGCAACAGGAACCTGCAACCGTATTTTGCGCGTTTGTCGATCACGAAATATCGAGGCTGGCGGGCGTTGCAGGATCGCTCCAATTTGCATCGGTAGCGTGCCATGATGGGACTTGAGTATTATCCAAACAAGGCGCCAGAAAACCCCAAAAATTTTCTGGAAAAGCTCGACGCATTTATCGACAATGAAGTCATCCGCAATCTTTGCAGCGATCGTTTCCCGCTACAGGGATCAGGTATCTATCAATAAGTCTGAGTAAATCGTTCCATCATAGATCGGCTTGAAGGCGTCATCAATATAGCGTCTGGTAGGGATCGGTGTAAAGCATGATCCCATGCCCAATTTTTTTAGCAAGCAGCTGAAGAATTTCCACCTGCAGACCCTTGACCGGTTCGGTTTGCTGTTTTTCCCGGATGACATAAGGCTCGATATCAGCCAAAGAAAATTCATATTCGCGTTCAGCGAAGACCCCATGGATATGGAATAAACAGGCAAGCAGGATGCTCCAGCTTCCACGATTACGGATAAGACCTCGGCTGATGAAAAACAAAGCATCGCTGAATTTATTACAGCTTTACGCCTGAATAGAGACGATACAATGCTTTCCGCGGAGGGCTTTCCTGGATGGACGACTTATTGCGCTTAGAAATACCCACGATCTTTTCTACGATATTTTCTTTTGCAGCGATGCACGGGATATAGTGGCTGAAGAACTTCGATTCAAGGGTAAAGTAAGCCTCTGACCTATCGCCTCCATATCAAAACCCACGTCAGAACCATTTAGTCGAAATTTTTTTCATCTGATGTGTATCCTGGCCCTGCTCACAACTGATAAATCCTCTAATGTGACTCAATTGAGTTCCTGTTACGAACATGATAACCATCTCCGTTTGAATTGCGTCCAATGTGGACCCCATTCCATGCACCTTCAAGACCGGGAGATCCAACACATGCCAAAGCTTCCCATTCCACTTCTTTTGAGCTTCGTTTCCACAATGGCTTTCGCCGATCCTTCTCGGTGTCCAGAATTGCGTTCTTCGGAAGATGAACGACCTCAAGTCCTCGACGCAAAAGCGATCGCGTCCTGCAATTTTCGGGATTCTGAGCCGGGTTTATACACCGTGACTTCCGGCTCGATTTGTCTCTATAGAGGCAAGTCAGATGGCGGCGCAGATGGCTTTGCTCTTCAAGGCTCCCTAGCCTACACCTTCCAGGATGAACAAAAACTTTTGAATGGTGTTTTCGCAGTGGGTTCAACAGACGGCGTCCGCCCGGGAGTCGAAGAATACACGCGAGGCGTTAGCGCGTTCTTTGCTTCCCAGCTGGGTCCGATGCTGACTGTTATCGAAACCAATAACAGCTTCGGCATTCCGCGCACGGTTACGGAAGCCAGATACAACTTTTGGACAAACACTCTAAAATTGGAAAAGTATTATCAAGGGTTTCTGGATTTCAATAAAGACTCAATCTACTCGGTTGAGTTTTCGTGCAATGATATCGACTAGGAATGGTTAATTTCAGCAGAAGCTGCGAGTAACCTAAGGCCGTGAAGCCTAACTTGGACTAATCTTACCAGCTCAACCGAGCTGGTAAGACAGGACGCCCGCTTTGGTTTAAACAGGCCTGGACCCGGGCACCATCAAAGCGGGATCAGAAAGCGGCCATGGGATTTTTGAAAAAGGCCATTCGTCAGCATGGAGTGCCGGAAAAAGTCAACGCAGACAAATCAGGGGCAAACGCCGCCTGTCTCAAGACTTTCAATGATGAACATTCAACCGGCATTGAGCTCCGGCAGGTGAAATATCTGAATAACCTTATTGAGCAGCATCACAGGCAAGTGAGGCAAAGGACAAGGCCCATGCTGGGTTTCAAAACCTTCATGTCGGCCGCTAAAGCGATTGCCGGAATCGAGATGATGGCCGTGATCAAAAAAGGTCAGTTTGATATCCAGGGCTCCACTCCATTCGACCTGTTTTACGCCCTGGCAGGATAACTACGTCCGGGGAATGATCCCGTCAATGCAGGTCATCCATTTCCTCGGATCGAGGCCATACTATTAACCAACGTTTGCAAAACCCTGTTGGTCGCTGTAATCTCAACAATCATTTCTCACTCCTTGAGAAACCCTGTTTTATGCTTAGGGAGCACTCAAAATTCCAGAGAATTTTTAGAAACCCAATTTTTCAATCTGGCTGCCTATAGAATCACAAACACGCCACATTATTTTTTTCAGTATCCCAGCACGCTTTAGCGCCGTCCTCATGGAGCATGGAACCTGCGGTCGTCTTCGCATCCCATTTTATTTCCACCTCCGACTTGTCTTCCGTGACCTTGTCGATCAAGACAGAAACAGATTGTTCCTTGCGACTGTAAAGTACAAATCCATTTGGCTTCCAGCCCAGAGCATTTTCAGTCACATCCAAAGCAACGAACTTCGTCTGCTTATCCAAGGCAGCAGCATGGCTCCACTCTATTCTGCCTTTCGCCGCGATACGCTTGGACTGTTCACTATATCCATGCACCGTCCACATTCCTTGCGTGCCATTTTCGGTCCCGCTCATCCACATCTCATTTGTGCAGCAACCATTTGCATCGATTTTTGACGTGCTTAGGAACATTTTCCAATTGCGCTGCCCGTCGCTTTCCTGCCTTCCAACAAGCCTCGCTTCCGTTTCTCCGGCTTCCAGGCTATCGAATGTCACTTTCCATTCCCAGGAGCCATCTGACAATAAAGTGGGTTTCTGGCTGAATGCGGCATGCAGGGCACTGCCGGAATCAAGGTGTGCAAAAGGACCCCGAGGTTGGTTACGCCCAAAATGAGGCTGGCGGTGGCATGGTTGCTCAAGATGCTTAGCTTAAGGCCGTTTTGTTTGCTTTCTCCCTGAGTCAGGCTTCCAAAGTCGAAGGATAGAGTTTCTGAAGATGGCAGCTTTATCGATTGGTCATCATTATTATTTGCGCAACCAAAGCCATGCAGAAAGGCCATGACAAGAAACAGTGCAGCCTTCATCCTGTCAACTTTCATCTTCATGGCCTTGCTCCCCGAGGTAAATTACGGTTTCAAATAATGTCGTTAAAGATATTCAAGTTGCTGATTCTTTGTCGGATCTTTTTCGACTCATCTTTAACAGCTAAGAAACCTGTAATACAGTTCGAATTTTGCGCTGGAATTTTAAGGCCGGTGAAGTGAGCATTTGAATCTGCTTGAAACCTTTACCCAGAAGTCAGATTTCCGAGCAGGGGAGTAGCATCGAATTCCTGACTTTATTAACTTGCAGAAGCTTGATTTCGCAAAAAAATTACCAAAGTCGTCTTGCTATTTACATTGCACTATGTCGCGCATGGAATCCAGGCGAGAACATCACGGTCTTGACTGCAAGCAAGGTGAAGCAGATGGCCGAAATATCCGTATCTCGGCAGCTGGCAGCGGGGATTTCATCAGTGCCTTCGAAAACACAATGCAGAGCGCTGAGGTCGACAGGTGATTGAACGCGCCATCTACCGCTCGGTCACCTAGTGCGCGCTAGGACTGGAGAAGGCTGTCCGGCGCCCTAAGCGGCCTGTGGGCAAAAGCTTGCATCTTGATGAGAGTGTATCGTAGAAAGCAGCAAGGGAAGATGAAGGTAGGCCCTTCGTAATCGGTTTGCAGGAGCGGATTGCAAACTGCTGCAAGCGGCCTGGGAAAGAGCCTTGGTCATGAGCGTTGCAGAAAAGGCTTCATAGAGAAGTCATGTATGAGCTGGAAAGACGAACAAAAGGGAACCATCGTTCAAGTGTCGAAAATGCAAAAGGCATCAAAACCAAGCACTGATATCGAAATTCGTCAGAACAAATATTTGAACATTATCGAGCAGGACCATAGGCCCATCAAACAGTTATGCAGAGCCACCTTGGGCTTTGGGAGATTTCGAACTGCAAGGATTACAATTGGTGGCTTTGAGGCGATGAGGATCATTCGAAAACGGCAGCTCAAAGCAGAGGGACACACATCTGCTGAGATCTTCCATTCCATGGCGGCATGATTGCTCGCGAATCCAGATATTTTCCCGAATGACTCTGACTATTTAGCGATATATTGGCGAAATCATTGGGGTTGAGGGCCTCTACCTGATTATGTTTCGATCAATCCGATTCGGTTCCAAAGGGGCCAGGGCTTCGCTTTCCGTTCTCAATGAGAAAACAGGTTCGACCGTATGGTTTAATTTTGCCCATATGGGAAAGTCCATAGCCATAGAAGGACGGGTTTCAGCTGAATCTCGTAAGGGTGAACGGCCAAAGAAGTGCCACCATCGGATGCATTGCAGACCCACGCTTTGTGTTTGCATGGGTTGACAGAAGAAGTGGAACTGGCAGACATGATCCACAGTCACGCATGGCTCCACAAGATGGAAATTTTTGTCAGCTCTGAACACAACTTAAGCAAAGTTTGGCCATTGATCGGCTTTTGAATTTCGTGAACATTGGCATGCTTCCCGACAAATTCCTCCGGAAGATTATACCCTGAAGCTATAATAACAGGTACGACGCTGCTCAATGTGTCTTGGGACCTGAGATGCTCTATGAACTCCATTCCATCCATATTGGGCATGTTGCAGTCGGTCACGATCAACGAAAAATGTGTGGACCTGCAGCTCTCCAGGGCCGCCTTGCCGTCCTTTGCCGCAACGAGTTGTGCCTGGGGGGCCACAAAGCGAAAAAGGTCCATGTACCACTCAAGGATCTCCGGATCGTCATCGACAAAAAGAAAGTTCACAAGGCATCCCCTTGGGTTAAACTATTGTTCGAAATGGTCCTGCCCAAAAGCGGCCCAGGCCAACGGGCCGTAATCCGCTCATTCGGGCACCAGCCTTATACATTTTGTGCCAAAGGCATCCCTGCCTGTGATCGTTAGGCTTCAAGTGCATCTCTCCCCGCCTTGCCCGTGCCGTCTGTCATTTTTCATTACATTTGAACTACAATCCGGATACTCGCCGAATCCCGCCACTCTGTTCGTCTCCGTCTTCGTCGATGGCGTCTCGATTGGAAGGCGACTCTTCCATCCTGGGAGGGGTCTTGATTGATGCATGTTGCACGGTCGATTCTTTGGATTGTGATCCAAGAAAGGCGATCGTGAGTTTCAGAACAAGGCCATCAATCAGCTTCGCCTGACGATGCAAAGCTTCAGCGAACCGCTTGGTTTCCTGGGCCACACTGGCATTTATATGAGTTGCCATGTCGGTCACATGCATGGCTTCGACAATATTATTGATAGCCAGCGCGGTTTCCCTGGCGCCTTCCAGTATGTCCGACATCAGATTTTTAACGCACCCCACATGTTCGAGCACTTCAATCAGAGTCTCATTGCATCTGTCCGCAAGGCGAATGCCTGACTCGATTTTCTCTGTCTCATCATGCTCCAAAGCATCATATTGCTGCTTCGACTCCTGGACGATCACTGTAACAGCAGAGCGGCTGGTTTTAAGAAGGCTATTAATTTCCTGGGCTGCCATCCCGCTCATTTGCGCAAGGTTTCCTACCTCTTCAGCGACAACGGCGAAACCTTTGCCGCTTTCGCCTGCACGAGCAGCTTCCACCGAGGCATTGAAAGCCAGGAGTTTTGTTTGAAACACAATGTTATTGATGATGTTTGTTTTTTCAGAAATCTTATCAATAATGGATATTGTCTCAGACATTTTTTGGTTGCTTTCGCTAAGCTGCTTGAACATGGATGCTATTGATATGCGGATCCCATCCATTGCGCTTCGCATCGTGTTGAAGGCTGTCCTGCTCTCTTCGGAAATTTGAAAGCTGGCGTCAGCCCTTTGAGCGGATGCGTTGGCAATTTCGACGCTTCGGTTTATCGTGGCTTGAATTTGGTTTATCGTGGCGACTGTTTCCTGCATCGCGGCAGCCTGGTCCACAGCGGCAGTGGACGTTTTATCTGCCGATGCATGGAGCATGGTGCTGGTTTGCTTTGTTTCCAGGGAAATGCGTCTGAGCCTGTTCAGGATGGGAAAGGTTGTTTGAATGACCGAGTTCTGAAGTTGCCTTGCCAGAAAAATCGCAAGGAACCATGACAAGGCAACGAGTACAAGAGAACGCCGCTTGCTGCCCTCAAACTCATCGATTCTTGCTTGCAGCAGGGAGTCCAAAATGCTCGCGCCGATATCCCATATCCGGAAGCTCTCATCGAAGGCTGCAAGCCCCTCATCCATGAGCTGCTGGCTCCATGGCCTGCTGACTGCGCTATCAAGACTGGCTGTAAATCGACTGGCCCGGTCCAGGAGAGCTTTGAGCCCGGCAGGCATTTCGTTCTGCAGCGAATTATTTCTGGTATGAAAGTTTTCATCTTCATTAATTGAAGTGCGGATGCTCGTTGCAACCCGCTCCAAATCCGCACTTATTTGAGCCTGGAGAACGCGGATGCCAATCATATCTTCAGTTGTCTGTGACTGTTTTGAAGCATATTCGATGCTTTGATACAGCGATTCGTGAATCCTGGCCTGAAGCAGTGGCAAACCGAGGAGAATCGCATCCATGAGATAGTAGCTATCCAGATCAGGATCGAGGATAAGATTCGACGTATCTCCCGCATGGCTTATCATGCCTTTAACGATGGATATCAAGGCAAGATGCCGGGCCCGGTTTTCGTCCGGGCTCAACGAACGCCATGACGTTTTTAATTCAGCCCATCCGCTTTGAAGGTTTACGACCGTAAAATTTTTACGACCACGCTTCGCCAGTCCTTCGCTGGTGAATTGTAGATCCTCGCCCAGGATGCCCTGAACTTTGGCAAGTTCGTCCAGGCGACGATCCAGGGTGGTTTCAGTCTGCGAAATCAGCCCGCTTGATATTGTCCCGGCATTCGCATTCCGGTGAGCTATCGTAAGGAGATGATGTCTTGCAAGAGCATCAAAAACGTGAACAACGTTTCGAAGATAGATATTGCCCTTGATTTCCATCTCTGCAAATTCAATGCTCTTGCTTTTCTCGGTAATCATAAAGTGCAGCAGGATTACGATAGGAAAAGCATAGGCAGCACCAACTAAAATAAATCTGGCATTGAGTGATATGCGTAGTTTCATGTAGATAAATGACCTATTTTTATAATGCTGGCTAATGGCTCATTTTAGCATATTTGACTTGAGTTCTGGAGGGTCCTGAAGAGATTTGGCTCGAGGCCACCTCAAAACGCGATCTTCACACGAGGAAGGGTGAGGCCCGCACCCTTGGACTCAAAAGGCTCAGCGAAGTCATTCACAGCCTGGAAAGCGCCCTTTCCGAGGGGAGGGCGGAGGTCATTGATCAGGCCCTCACGGTGCTCCGCGACGAGACCACGGCCCACCAGTCACTCATTCTTGACATGTTTACGAGTCACGCCACGGATCAGCTGGGCGCCACATCCCTTATGGATGTCGTCGGCCCCCTCCTCCCGGCCCTCAGAAAGTAGCTCAGGGAGGGTGGAATTCCGATACGATCGATCGATGTCGCCGATGGTATTGATGAGTGGCCGGCGGATGTGCTCGATGCCGTCCGGCAGAGTCTTCTCCATGCCCTCAGCAACAGTGCTGATCATGGCTATATCCTGCCGTCAAGAGCCTTCATTCCCTGTGACAGGCAGATGCCATGTTCAAAAAGGGCTCTGTCGCAAAACTTTCAAAGGGTGAAGTGAGGTTTCGAGGGCATCACCCCC
>NZ_DASQYZ010000120.1:0-84976 GCF_035638955.1 Oligoflexus sp.
AACGATACTCTTGGGCATAAGCTGAAATTCATCTATGATGCGGTTTAGGTGCTTCTGCATCATCGGCTCCTGTGGCTGGAAGGTTTGTTTAAAGTTCTTCCAATTTCGCCGCAGGGGCTTATTTTTTCAATGTTTCATAAAGTTGGGTCGTCCTTGACTTAACAGAAAAACAATCTCGCCGTGTACCATTATCGCGAACGGGTAGAGCATGCAGATCTGGCAAGCTTTGAAGTATTAATAGGCAGTTATGCTCAGGACAAGTCAAAAGTTTACTATGGAGGCAAGACCATTGAAGAAGCTGATCGAAACAGCTTCCAGGCAATAACCGCTGGTTGGGCGAAGGACGGAAATCACGCCTATTTCGATGGTCAGATTGTCGACGGAGCAGACCCTCAATCTCTCACATTAGACGCGAAAAATCCTAAATACGCTAAGGATTCGACTAAGGTTTTCTACCAGGGCAAGATGATTCCCGGAATGGATCCGCTGGGTTTCACGTGCCTCGACAGTAGCTTTTGCAAGAATGGCAACCAGGTTCTTTTCATGAACCAGGTGGTATCCGATGTTGATGCTGCCTCGTTTGCCGTGGATTCATGTGCGGACGAATTCCCTAAACCGCCCAAACAAATGCTTTGCTCCGAACCGAGGAAAACTCATATGCCAGGTGCATGACAAGAATCGGAGTTTCTCTCTTGAGCATTAATCAAAAAAAAAGTTTAATTTTTCTTAACCATTCTGCGAAAAAACATGGTTGTTGTAAAGCTGCCGCGACCATGTTTAAGCACCGCTCCATCCTTCATTCATCATTTACAAATTCTCCTTTAGATTTTGCACCCACCCCTATGTGTCGATAAAGATAAAACGCTAATGTGCAAATTTATACTTTTCACGAACGATTTGTCATTTGTCCCGTGGTGGGATCAATGAAAACCCACTCGATGCTGACGGACTGCGATTGACCGCAGATTCCGGTTAGGGAAAGGTTTCGGATGATTGCAGCGAAAGACTACATGGGGTCATTGAAATGGGTAGCTGGACATTTGCTGTGCGCGACCTTTTACCTATCGCCACTGATCGGAAGTGTTGCGATTCATGCTTCCCCCTACACGTCCGATTATGGCCAGAAATTCGACAAGTCTGACCTTGTGGTTATAGGGAAGACAAAGTCAATTCAGTATCGGGACTTGTCGCAAGGTTCAAACGTTAATGTGTCGACAGACATTACGGTTGAGATCAGTCGTGTCATTAAAGGCGAAATCAAATCAAAAGAAATTACGCTGACTTTCAAGGGTGGCTGGCATGATTCGAAGATGGTCATGATCGCTGGTTCAGCAGCTATGCAGTTTGAGGTTGGTGACGAGGACCTGCTTTTCATTTCAAAAAACAAGATCATGCCTGTGGAAGAGAACGGGAAGCTCCCCATCGTTGAGGGTGAAGTTTTCGACAGCCGTGGGCATCAGTTTTCAGTTGTCGAAGGGAAGCTTAGGACATTCAAGTCGGCGAAGAAGTTAAAAGACACCATTAAGACAAAAAACCCAAAAAACGGCGTGGAGCTCGTACTGGGGTACCAGACGACTCAAGTGGAGGTGCACTCACCGAAGTCTCCCCCCGGGGGAGCACAGGAGAAGCCGTCGGCTTTGGGCCTAGACTCATTCATCAAGGAAATCACCAAAGGCGGGAGCAAATGATTAAGTCAAATCTTCTGTTTATTATGGGGATACTGCTCTCTCTTTTGAACTTTGCTCAAAATGGATTCGCATACACAGTCCAAAGATGCTCAAAACCTTCTGCTGGTATATCTAATAAGATCGTCGCGCTTGAACGGAACTACCTGGAGTATCACTTCCCTGATAATCCTCATTTTCAGGACACCGCCAAGATAGTTGAAATGAAAGCTCAGTTTGCCATCGCAGTTCAGAGATGGAACGACGCGTTTCCCAATTTCCAGTTCCTTGAGACAGTCTCTGCGGGGACGCCGGTGTATCTAACGCTTAACGGCGAAGATGAAGATGATGATAATGATGGAGTACCTGATGTTGAGGATGCTGATGATGATAATGTTGGCAGAAGCAATGTCATGTCAAGTGTGAATGAGAACTGCCAACTCCAGGTTTTATCCATTAATATCGTGTATAAGAGTGCAACGTTTGACTCGACCGATGATGTGTATGGCTCTGGTATTGCTATTATTCTGCACGAGCTGGGCCATGCCTTGGGACTGATGCATACCTGGGACTCCTACAGTATCATGGGAACGCACTATACGCATTTCAATACTCATCTCACCGGCGGGGCTTCGGGCAGCCTCAAAGGGATACATTACATGCCCGGTATAGATGCCACTGCAGGGGCTGCTTCCCTGTACGGCCGAACCCCGGGAACCGAGGTCGGTGTAACTTTCATGGACTTTAGCGGATTATTCAGCAACACTGGCGGCTCGGCGGGCGGTTACGCAATCCACATGCGCGTGCCTCAGAGTGCTCCAATTTATTACATTGACCAAGCTTATGGAGTGTTCGACCAATATAATGCGGACGGCAATCACAATTTCAATGCGAATTTCCTATATGAAAACTACAGTGATTCGCCCAAAAGTGTGTGGCTGGATTTTTATTTGTCTGACAATGAAGCCATATCTGAACAAGACCGGTATTTGGCATCGGCCTCGTTTGAGATGGGTCCGGGCTGGACGAAGGTTCCTGTTGACGTTCAACTTCCGAACGATCTTAGCACTGGCCGCGGTTATTATCTCGGAGTTAAAATATCTGTGAGTGAGCCGGAGCTAACAGATAAAAACAATACCAGCTTTATACCGATCTATATCAGGAATGGAAGGCCTCTTGCGTATCCCATGTTTATGACGGGCAAGTTCGGCCAGGCAACCGCGATTCCTGTGCCTACAGCCAGCATCCCTCAGTCTTTCGCTGTCGTGAGGGCGCCTGCAGAAGGTAGCACGTATTTCAATCCCTTCTTACCCGTACCGTTCACTTATACCCCTCGAACCGGCTTCCACGGTTCCGATATGTTTGAGTATCACGTATGGAACAAGTATGGAGTCAGCTACGACCAGTTCTACTATGTTCATGTTCCAGCACCGATTGCAGAAGTCACAGCCATTTATCAGAAAGTCTATGGTAGAAATCCATCGGGCGCAGAATTGGACAGTACCCTGACCTCCATAAAAGACGAAAGACTCACTCTCACGAAAGCTGAAGAGAAGGTCATTAACACACTATATCTGGAAGTGCTCGGACGCCCGGCGACTAACGAAGAAATAGCTCAAGGCCTGGCCTATAAGGGAACCGAACCATTGATTGTTTCCGTGAGCATGAAGCCGAAGGCAAGTTGTGGCAGCATTCCGGATGGAAGCTCCGCACAACGCCTCAAATACCAGAGCGGTTCCGTACCCTATGATCAGCGTTGTGTTTCCGAAACGCAGACAGCTGTCTGTAGCAAAGGAGTACTAGGCCCATGGTCGGGAACATTCACTTACGATAATTGCACAGTTGCGGCTCCGTTAGCCTGTGGAGCCACCCCCCACAATGGGATCGAATCAAGAGTCATGTATCAAACGGCAAGCGTCGCAGCTGGTGCCACCTGCGTGACAGAGACCCAAACAAAAACTTGCTCCAATGGGCAGTTTGGCTCTTTCACAGGCACTTATACGAACGCGAGCTGCGCAGAGACCCGGTACAAGTATTCTTTTGTTTCGGTTTCAGGCACCTGCCAGATGGAAACTCAAATCCGCACTGCAACTGGCGGCGCTTATGGAGTGTGGTCAGGAACATACACCCTGGATTCATGTGTGGAATCGCGGACCCGTTACCAAGCAGCAACTGTACCCGCTGGTTCCAGCTGCGTGAGCCAGGTTCAGACAAGAACATTTTCAAGCGGGAATATCTCGGCCTGGACCGGCACATACGTGAATGCGAGCTGTACAGTGCAATCAACTCTGGATTCTGATGGCGATGGTGTTGCCGATGGCAGCGACCGCTGCCCTGGCGAAAACGATGCTTTGATTGCTTCGAAGTGGGTCGATAAGGATCTTGATGGTTTCTGGGTGAAGCTTATCAATCAGTGTCCATCAGCACCTGGGCTTGCTGCCGCCAAAAGCCTATTAAAGACGAGCGGTGATCCCTATGCAATCGATGACAATGATAGCCTGCTGGCGAAAAACTATGACAAAACAATGATCACAATCACTGACACTGCCGCCGTGGATTTTGACCTGGATGGAGTCCTTAACGAAAATCACAGCGTTTACCTAATCGCCAACCCTTATCAATGGCTGGATTTTGCTTCGAAATGCTCGAGCAATACGGGTGTCTTATCAGCGTGTTCAAAGAAGCTGAAATTGGTTCAGGATATTGATATGTCGTCTATTAGCATGGCCGAGCCCGGCCACGCTGAGATCAAGGCAGCCTGCGACATGAATTCTGATGGTGATACAATCGATGCGTCGGATAAAAAATGTCTTGAACTCTCGAGCACAAAATACTTGGCAAGCGCTCCAGAAAATAGCACATGGTTTACGGGTATGATCGATGGTTCAGGATATAGGTTCAGCAATCTGCGTGTTAACCTGCCAGCGACAGATGAAGTCGGAGCTCTGGTCCGCTCTCCATGGGGGGCTGTGATCCGCGATATCCACCTTGACAAAATCTCCGTCAACGGACGTAACAAGGTTGGAGCTGTTGCTGGGTGGTTTGACGGTGGCGTGCTCAAAGGGATCTCAACCCGTGGCCATGTGAAAGGTCGAGCCCACGTTGGCGGTGTGGCAGGCGAAGTGAACGCCAGCGACAGCTCCGGTTATCCCCTTCGGAAGGTTTCCGTTCTGTTGAATCTGGCGACCGTCCAATCCACATACAATGATCTCTGTGGGGTGGGTGGTGTATTTGGTGTGGCAGGCGGCGAATATCCAGGCATCAGCATGGATCAATTGGCAAACCACGGAGAGGTCCAGGCAGGATCTTGCGTCTGGGTTGCCGGTATGGTCGGCCTCCAGGGCAATGGGGCCAAGATCTCTGACTCGTATAACATTGGCCGCATCACAGGTCGCTTGGCGGTCGGAGGTATTTCCGGTTTGGAGACCAATACAGCCAAGGGGGTGAACAATGTCTATTCAACCGGTTCGATCGTTGGTGGCACCTCAGCTGGCTTTATCGTCGGAGAGCATCAATCGACCCTGGCATTGACCGGATTCTACCTGAGCACGGCGACGATCTCGGGTGGCAATGATGGAGTTGGGGTGGGCGCCAACTCCAATACCGTTGCGAAAACCGCAGCTCAGTTGAAGGCGCTGGCTACGTTTCCTACCGCGACCTGGTCCATATCCACCGCAGGAACGTCGACCTTATGGTATATTGAACCAGGCAGCAGCTATCCTGGTCTCAGCGCACTGAAGAGTCTCTACGAACCCTGCCCGGCGACCAGCGCACTTCCCGGCAAGTGCCCTTGATTGAACCCTGGGGCCTCGTATGAGGCCCTCGTTTTTCTGAGGTGGTCGATGAATTTTTGCAGCTTAATCCCTGCGCTTTTTTTATTTGCGGCCTGTGGCAAAGGTAGCGATGAAACATCGACGCCGGTTTTTTTTTTACAGAACATCTTCTGAAAGATTCGATCGTTCTTAGTGTCACGCGTCGGGATCCCAGATCCTGGCCGGTACCTACGGAGGTCTTTACATTTCGACTGAAAAAGGGCAAACCTGGAGCCATCGAACATCTGCAGTCGGCTTGGCCGCTACAAATGTCCTGAATGTTTTTGCCCCGCTTCCTTGCGGATTTAGTTTCGTGGAGATTCCTGGTATCCAGGATCGCAGGGCTCTCATCCGCCTTAATCTTGATGTGTCGAAAGATTGGACTCATCGAAGGCATAAACGCAGGGCACGCCTGAAAGCGGATCCCTGCGGGTTCTTCGATAAGCGATCAATTAGGCGACGTTTCCAATTCGGATATCGGGCATGCCAATCACGCCGCTTTTTTCCATGGTCTCTTTAAGTTTGGGATCGGCGACGAATTTCTGCGCCGCATCCACGGATGGAGCAAAGAAACCGACGTGAACGAGATTTGGCTTCTTTGCATCCCGAGCCAGAAAAGCCTGCTTAAAGCCAGCGGCATCGCGAGCTGTTTGATTGGCATCAAAGCCTTTTTTCCAAGTTCCAAATTCCTTGACTTCGTGTGACACGAAAACGATGACTTTCAAGATGCGACTCCTCTTTCTGGTAAAATAAAGTCCTTCGAAAAACCAGGTCTGCATAGCAGTCTCCTGGCTTCGGTGTTCAGAAGCAGACTTCGGTCTTTTAGTGGGATAAATGAAATCAGGCGGATAAATCATATAAACTAGCTAATATCATACGTTTAATTTTCCTTTTGGGAAGACGGAATGGTGCAAAATGTTTCGATGTGCTTGGCCTTCATCCTCCTCAGCCGGGAGCTTTGTATGTATGCATTGACTTTATGGAAAGGTAGTAAAATTAGAGGCGTTCAAGGAAGTAAGAATATGACCTCGGACAAGGAAAATTAACCTTAATGATCAAAATGCTTCCGCCGATTTTAGGCACTTGGGGAGTGAATGCTTTTATATCAATCGCCTTTCGCGGCCCTGTCGTCCAGTGCAGCTTTGAAAGTGCCTCGGAGCCACTTGTGCTCAGACATCAATCCCTCGAGCTGGCGAATATGACGAGATCCACAAAATACCAGAATTTTTTGCAACAGAACGTGGCCGGTCGAGAGGACAAAACGATGGGTCATGCTTTTAAAACCTCAAGACTCAGACGGGTGTGCCCATGAAAAAGGTCCAGAACCACCAAGCCGCGACAAAGAGAATGCCGCCCAAAATCAAAAGACCATAGGGTTGACGGGCATGGTGCGCAAGACCGGATCCGGAATGTTTGGGTTCACGTTTGGGTTCTGTGGTAGCTGACTTAAGTGCCTCGATGGGAAAGTGTGGGTCCGCCAACGGCATAAGGGAGGGCCGTTGGATGGCTCTGGACTTTGCATGGGTTATGCCACCACGCAATCGCACACAAAACGACGCATGACACACACTCCTGTCAGCCCTTGGCCTGCATCGCGCGCTGCAGGATTTTCAAAGCCCGATTCATTTCCCGCTCATCATGCGCGGCGAATCCCAAACGCAGATGACGCGCTTCGTGCTGCCTGCCCGGCGCCAGATAGAGGTGCTCGCTGGAGAGCAAAAGTCCTTCCCGCCGTGCCCTTTCCGCGATCACCTGTGGATTTCTTTTGAGATCCAACCACAAGTTCATGCCGCCTTTGGGCGCCACGAACGACGTCTCCTGACGAAAAAATGAGAGATTTTCCAGTTGCTCGACCAAATGATCCCGACGGCCTTGATAAGTACGCCGCAGTCGGCGCAGATGGCGCCCGAAGCCACCGTCCTGAATCCAGAGAGCCACCGCACGCGACGCCAAAGTCTCATTCACGCGTGAGGTATAGGCCTTCATTTGCAAAAACCAGGGTAGAGCCGCGGGAGGAACGGCCATGAAACCCAGCCGGGCCCCTGGAAAAATCAGCTTCGACAGCGTCGAAACATAAATAACCAATTGCTCAGGATCCTCCGCCGCCATCGGCAGCGGTGGAAAGGAATCAAAATGAACGTCGTGATCGTAGTCATCTTCCAAAAGCGGCACCCTATGCTCGCGCAGAACGGCCATGACGCGGGCTCTGCGGGCGGGAGTCAGAGTCACTGTGGTCGGATACTGATGCAGTGGCGTGAGGTACAAAAGATCAATGCGCCTCGTCTCCAGCTGCCGTTCCAAATCCTCGGGAATCACTCCTTCCCCATCCAGACGAATCGGCACCAGCTCGGCTCCAAAATGCCTAAAACATTGCCACGCGGGTTGATAACCTTTTTCCTCGACGGCCACCGCACTGCCTGGCTTTAAAAGAAGACTGGCCGTGATAAAAATGGCTTCCTGGGACCCTTGGGTCAGAATCAATTCCTGCTGCCCCAGCTGCCTTTGCTGTCGCACCACATCACTCAGCAGGGACAGCAGCAGGGGATCACCACGTGCCCCCTGATAATCCAGATGCGAGGACAGCTGCCGCAGCGCGCGTGAAAAACAGGATTTGAGTTCAGCCACCGGAAACAATCGGAGATCCGGGACGCTGCTCTGCAGATTATAGGGGAACTCGCCCACATTCTCCTGCCCCGCCCGCCCCAGCTGGTTCAGCTCCCCGTCCCGCTTATCCAGTTTTTCAAATAAAATGCCACGACGCGTCGGTGGGATAACCATCGGCGCGTTCGCCCATTCGTTTGGAAAATCTTCCGCCACAAAATAACCAATCCGCTCTTCGGCGCGAATCCAGCCTTCCGCCATCAGCTCTTCATAGGCGATGCGCACGGTATGTCGATTCACCTGCAATTGATCGGCGAGACTACGGGCTGACGGTAGAGGCTCACCCGCGCGCAAAATCCCCCGTTGAATCGCCTCCCGTAATGCGCGAGCCACCTGGCGATAGAGGGATTCCGGACCTTCATTCAGAGAAATATTTAATAAATTCATTAACTTATTCTGGTATAGAGGGAAAATGCAATCTGGTCGTTTGCACTATACCAGGACTCAGGCACAGTGAAAAGCCTAGGAGGACCGAACCATGCAGCACTATCCCATCTATCAGCCTCAGTCACCGCGGATGATTCAGCAATTTCTGGAAAAACGCCCCTATTGTGTTCTGATCACGCACGAGGAACGAGGGCCGCCGACCACGGGTTTTTTCAATCCCTTGGTCGAAGGCGAGAGCATCTACCTGCATCTGCATCGGCAGGATCCACAGTTGAAACAGCTTCAACTGCACCCGGATGCGACGCTGGTGTTCAACGACTATCATGGTTATGTTCCGTCCTATGCGAAAGACCCTGAGGATGCGAGCTTTGCCACTATGTTTTATCGCTTCGCTGAAATCAGGGCACGAGGCCTCGTGATCGACAGCATGGAAGAGAGCGCCGCCGTACTTGAACGTATGATGCAACGCTATCAACCGGAAGGCGGCTATCGATCGCTGATCGAGCATCAGGAATTTTACGCGCGATCGTTGCCCATGATCCGTGTCATTCATTTCAAGGTGGAAAGCGTGCAAGCCAAGTGGAAGCTGGGACAGAACCGCACAGCTATCGAGCAGCTTTACGCCCACAGTTTTATGCACACGTGATGACGGTCAAAACATTTAACCGCGCACATTCATGACGTCGAGTTGGTTTTTGCCTGCAGCTCTGTATGAAACACGCTTCATGGCTAGGTTCGCCTCTTGCAGATTTTCGCAATGATCTATGCTTTTTAGCTCTGGCACGCATTGTGAAGTAGTCAGGTCGAGTTCACGACGTGAATTCACACTCACCAGAACCAGGAGGCAGTTATGAATTGGGATCAGGTTGAAGGCCAATGGAAAAATATCAAAGGTACCATTCGTGAAAAATGGGCAAAATTCACCGATGATGACATTGAACTGATCGCCGGCAAGAAGGATCGCATGGTCGGCAAACTCCAGGAACGTTATGGACTGGCTAAAGAAAACGCCGAAGCCGAACTGGACCAGTACATCGCGTCCATGGACAGCGAACGTCGATCGTCCATGTCCTAAATATTTGAGTGGCTGTCAGCAAACTCACAAGAGCCATTGGCTTGGAACGGAACTGGGACTTATTTTTGACCCAGTTCCCTCGAAGCCAATGGCATTGCTGTTTTTACAGACTCACGCCGGTCCAGCCGCGCAGCCAGTTCAGGTGATAAGCAACATTGGTGTAAACGCTCGATCCGCCGCAGCCGGCCTGCCCGCGCGAGGTCGCACCGATCACCTGCAGACTCGATCCACTCGTCACATAAGCCGGTCCACCGGAATCACCGTAGCATGATCCTGTTCCACCTTTATAAACTGTGATCTCATTGCTGGTCTTGGACGTGACGCCGACACTGGTGTAATACAGTCGACCGCTGCCACCCGATTGGGTTTGGCCGAATCCTGCGAGAGCCAGGCTGCTGCCCTGGGCAACGGTTCCCTTGTAAATCGCCACCGGTTTGTAGCCAGCAGGTGCTGCTGAACTCAATTCAATGACGGAAATATCGGAGGGAACCGCCTTGTTGAAGCTGCCTGTGTAGCCTGGACTCACTTCGTAGTCGGCGGCCTTCACGTACTGGAATTCAGAACTGCTGCGACCAAACCCGATGTAAAGTGTCCCGCCGAAATTGGACAGGCAGTGTCCGGCTGAAACCACAAAATTCTTGTGGATCAGCGTTCCTGTACAAAACACCTGACCATTGCTTGAAACCAAAGCCACTGTCGATTGCTCGATGACGCCGCCGTCCGGAGCCAGCGTGCCGTTGATAATTTTCGATTCACTGGTTGCGGGTTCACCCGTACCGCAAGCCGAAAGTGCCAACATCGCCAAAGGCAGGCTCAAAATTTGAATAGAACGCATCTTCTCACTCCTGTCTGAAAACAAGAAAAAAATTAATTTGACCAAACAGCCAAGGGTTTCGCATGTGCGATGAGAAATGACAAGCATGCTGGGTTTCTGAAATATGCAATTGACAGGCACTACAGAGGATCGCTAAGTAACCTATGACAGTGCCATTCAAGTAGGTGAAATTTTAAAGGAAGGTTAATTTTGTATACAATGGCAAAACGCAGGTCTCATTTCATTTTTAGAAATGATGAGGATGGGAGCGAGAAAATAATGTGGGCTTGTTCTGCGTGCATTTTGTGCAAATTGCAATCCCGTAGGCTGACTGCGATTGGAGACGCATTGAGATTACGAAGGAAGGGCAGCGGCAACAGCCGGCGATTCGAATGACCTTTGGTCTCCACGTTTTCACGCTTGACCTTACGACACCAGAATCCTGGGCGAAGATTCGAATATCTTCGCCGGCTGTTTTCGCCATTCAACAGGAAGTCTCAAATCAATCGACTCAGTGCGTGAGCCTGCTGCGTCCAGAAAATGCTCGGTAGATGGCGAGCAAAATCATAGCGCCGATGACAGATGCAATGAACCCGGCTGCTTCGCTGTTTCCGTAAAGGCCCATGGCCCGTCCGAGGAAGTTAGCCGTGAGTGCACCACCGATACCCAGAAGGATAGTGATGATGAAGCCACCAGGATCACGACCTGGCATCAAGAATTTAGCAATCAAACCGACAAAAAAACCAATGATGATCGTCACGATGAGTCCCATGAAATAACCTCCTATGGACATGACAGTGCTACAGGACATGACTCTGCAACAGGCATTGCAAGAGCCAGACCACGTGACGACAAACCTGAAAAAAGGATCAGGAAAACGCTCGATTTCATGCTTCGAAACAGAGCGTAACGCTCGGTATCAATAGGGTTCAGCTCACTGTTGAGCCTGCTTCATTGGTGTCGCAACCCGGTTCATTGCGGAGTATCGTATGCCCGGTAACTGCCTGTTTCCAACTTCACACGTTCATGATTCAAGATAGTATTGACTCCAGGAGATGATGCACCTGAACTACGGGTCACTTCGTCCGTGATACCCTTATCTTGGTTAACAGACCCTAAGAAATCTCCCGCAACCCCTCTGATGTCATTGCCAGAATTACAGCGCAACCACATGAGTCCATAAGCTCCGCGGCTGGTCTTGTATGGTGTTGAGTTTTGGTGCTTCTTCATGCGCACCGACGCTCTGCAGTTTTTCCGCGACGATGTCCTGCGCCACCATCACAGCGACTCATCGCTCGCGGCGGGCGGCCGGTTTAAGGTAAAATCCCTATAAATGTGCCAACGCTTACCAGAGGGCAGGCCAGAACCCAGACGTATGTCTTCATAAGGAGTTAGCTGTGGATGGATGGATGCCCCTCAGCCGTGCCAATTTTGTCTTAAATTTTATTGCCTTGGCCATGGCTGCCGTGATCCCGGTGATGCTGGTCAGTTGGTATCAGGTCCGGCAACACCGGAACTATGGACTGCATCGGCGACTCCAGATCATCCTGGGTGTGGTGCTAGGCTTGGCCATTCTGGTCTTTGAACTGGATATGCGCCTGAATGGGTGGCGTCAGTACGCTGAAGCTTCCCCGTACTACACCACCTTCGTCATGCCCTCGCTTATCTTTCACCTGTGCTTTGCGATCCCTACGTTTTTCCTGTGGATTTTCACACTGTCCCTGGCCCTCAAGCAACGCATCCACATCCAGAATGGCAACCATCGATCCCGACATCGCTTTTGGGGCCGCCTCTCAGCTCTGGCCATGATCGGCACGACTTTGTCGGGCTGGTTGTTCTTTTGGCTAGCGTTTGTGGCATAATAGAAGGAAATTACAGCTGAGTCCTACCCCAACGTTGGCGTGCGCGACGGTTTGGGTTATGTTTCTTGCAAAAATGGCTCTGTCTAAATATACTTTCTGGGTCGACGAGTCGAAAAGCTCGCGTCTCGATTGAGCTTTTACCCGCGACTCATATGTCTACTATTCCAATCCGAAGAGTTTGACGTTCCTTCGGTCGAGGTCAACCGAACTTTGGAGCATTCAGTCGGTCGAAGTCTACCGAACTACGCAGCAGTCAGTCGAAGTCACCAGGAATTGGAATTTTCCAAGTCCTTTTCACCTTTTAAGGAGGCTTTGTCATGGCATCGAATAAGCCCTTGGACGGACTAGAGTCCAGGGCCATCGCAACATTGAGAATGGTGACCCCGGGTGGGATCCCCCTGCAGCTGTCGCAGGACGCCATGCTCTTTCTGATGGAAAAAGTTCAGGCCGGTGAACGCAACCTGGCGCGCAGCATCATCAGTCGCTGCTTGAATGTGAACGACGTTGTCGCGGAGTATTGTCTGCGTCATCTCGAAGAAAAATTGCGAGATGAGCCAGCGTACGTTGATCGCGTCATCACCCAGCTGAACGTGCTGCCAGCCGCGCAGCCCAGCGATCAGCTCAAGTTTCTGCACTATGCCTTCGGCGTGCACGGCATCGTCTCCAAGGCGATACTCGATCACATCCGCACCGCTGCACCAGCTCCCTGAGCGAATTCCAAGCTACCATTCGGTTTCTTTTCCCTCAGGGGCTCCCCCGGAGCCTTTATTTCCTTCCCTCGATTGATTAAGTTAGCCAGCGCAAACATTTGTACCTGAAAAATGTGCGGAAGGAGTCTGTGCTATGAAACTATGGCAAAAGCTGGCGCTCGCCTGTAGCCTGCTCACGCCCTGGGCCGGCCTGCATGCGGCTGGCCCCAATTGGAATCGCCCTATCCATGACGAAGTGTTTTATTTCGTGGTGATGGATCGCTTCAATGACGGAGATCCGGCCAACAACAAGGCCTTTGATCGACTGCCGGTCCAGGACAAAGACACGAAGGAAGATATCGTACGGCACGGCTATCAGCCGGAGCTTGAGAATTTTTATCATGGCGGTGATTTCAAAGGGATCATCCAAAAGCTCGACTATCTCCAGGGCCTCGGCGTGACAGCCATCTGGCTTTCCCCGATCCTGAAGAACCGGGCCACCCAGGTGGGTGATGGTCCGATCGGCGCCAGTTCCGGCTATCATGGCTACTGGACGCTCGATTTCACCACCGTCGATCCCCATTGGGGCACCGAAGAGGATTTCCAGAGTCTGGTCGACGAAGCCCACAAGCGCGGGATGAAACTCTTTATCGATGTCATCACCAACCACACGGCCGATGTCATCAGCTATCGGGAATGCTGGGACTGCCCCTACCGTTCGCGCGACGATTATCCTTACGTGGCCACCAAAAATGGCAAGAAGCTGAATGAAGGCTTCGTCGACGGCGATTTCAGTGCCGAGAATTTCGCTCGATTCAAGGATCCAAACTATGCCTACACCCCTTATATCTTTGATCCCAAAATTAAAAAGAAACCCGACTGGCTGAACGACGTCACACTGTATCACAACCGTGGAAACTCGACATTTTCTGGCGAAAACTCCGAGATGGGGGACTTCTACGGCCTCGATGACCTGATGACGGAAAATCCCAAGGTCGTGCAGGGCATGATTGAAATCTATGCGGACCTGATCAAAAAATACAAGTTCGACGGTTTCCGTATCGATACGGTGAAACACGTGAACATTGAATTCTGGGAACAGTTTATTCCCGCCGTTCGCAAGGCTGCCCATGATGCCGGTGTTCCGCACTTTTATATGTTCGGTGAAGTCTTTTCTTCGGAACCCGCGGTGCTGAGCCGTTATACGCGCCTGGGCAAGTTTGATTCGGTGCTGGATTTCGGCATGCAGAGCGCAGTCAAGGACGTGTTCGCCGACGAGCATGGCGTCGAACGTCTCCATGAATATCTGGCTCAGGATGATATTCATCGTTTGGCCAGCGCGCCGCAGAAGATGATGAACTTCGTCAGTAACCACGATATCGGCCGACTCGCTTACTTCATGAAAGAGCATTTCAAAAATGCTTCCGACGATGAGCTCCTGAAACGCCTGACCCTGGCTCACGCATTCATGTACTTTGCGCGGGGTGTGCCCATCATTTATTACGGGGATGAGCAAGGCTTTGTGGGCAAAGGCGGTGATAAAGGGGCGCGCGAGGATATGTTCGCCTCCAAGACGAAAGCTTATCGGGACATCAAACACGTCGGGGCGCCCTTGAACCCGGACAAGGACAGCTTTGATGTCAATCATCCCTTTTACAAAACCCTGGCTGGTTTCGCCCAGATTTATAAAGCCCATCCTTTGCTGCGCTCGGGCGAATATGTTCCGGTTCGAGATTTTGGCCCGGATGTGCTGGCCTTCCGCCGCTCGCAATTCGACAGTAATGAGGATTACCTTTTGGTGTTCAACGTTAAGAATACCGAGCGCACCATTCCCTGGACTCGAACCGGCTATAGCCTGGTGCACCCGGCCGGCACGCTTGGTGGACAACTGAGCCTGCCGCCGTTATCGTTTGCGATTCTCAAAGGTTCCAAAATCAAGGACAAGGCTCGCATAGCCCTGACCCCACAGTTTTCCAACCTGGAAGAAGGGCAAAGGGTGGCTGATCTCTTCTTTGGCGAAGTGAAGGTGCCCGAGGAAGGTGAATACAAGGTCGTGTTTTCGGCAAAATCATCCAAGGACAAGGATTTCAAACCGCTTTACACGGATTTTAATGCCCCCTATCGCGCTTACATCGAAGGCAGCCACTATCCCAATGGAACCGACCTCGTTTTGAAAGCCGATGTGACCGCCCGCAGTGGGGCCAAGGCCAGTGTGCAGCGTAAACTGATCGTCGATGCCCGCGCTCCTTTGGTGACCGTTCATTATGAAAACGGCAATAACCGCAACCGGGTTTATACGCTGAGCCATCGCGGCAACATCGCCGTGCCGCAGACCTTCGACAAGGGCCAATTCACCTTTGCCTGGCCCTTGCAGGAAGCCAAGGAAACCCTTATTTTTGAAGGTTTGAGTGATCCCAAGGATGATGAATCGGTGACCTTTGACCGTCCCGTTCTTTTAAGCTTCAAGGATCACATCAATCCCTATATTCAAGCCGGCCCGCAGGGTGCGCCGGTGGTCACAGTCTATATCAACAATAAGCATGAGATCAGCTTTGACGCCATGAAACCTGCACCCGAGCAAAAGCCGACCACGTTGCCAAGCAACCGCAAGGTCGAGGCGCCTTTAGGCAAAAAAGCCCTCTTTGTGCGTGGCAGTATGAACAGTTGGAATCCGGATAACGAACTCGAATATGAAGGCAACTATACCTACCGCACCCAAATTAAATTGGGCAGCGGCGGCGCCGAGTTCAAATTCGCTGATGAAGGCTGGAGCGCTGATAAAAACTTTGGAGCGCCGGTCGAGGAACAGGGCCTGACCAGCTCGGGTGGCAGCAGTAACCTCAGCTTTCAGGTGCCCAAAGGTCAGGACGGGAAATATGTTTTTGACCTGATTCATATCCCGGCCAAGGATCTTGCCAGTGAAAAGCCACTGACCTTTTTCCGCGTGGAAAAAGCGCGTTAAAGAGAAGGCAGGGTCACGACCTGGTCCCAGGCAGGGACCAGGAATTTTACGTTGCCAAGGCCTCGGTCAGCTCCGCGACCAGTTGTTTCAAAGAAGGCAGGGCCTGACCGCAGGCATGCGGATCACTCAGATTTTTGGGCAAGGGCCAGGTGCCCGACAAGGCCGCAACCTGTTTCATTCGCAAAAATTGCTTATAGTTCCCAACTTCCAATCCACCCGCGACGCTGAAGCGAAAATCCGCAAAGGGTGCGGCCAAGGCTTGCAGATAGGCTGGCCCCAGCGGAGCCGCTGGAAAAAACTTAACCGCCCGGTACGAGGTGCGCGCGATCTGCATCAGATCAGACGGACTCGCCACGCCGGGCAGATAGGGCATCCGGAGTTCCTGAGCCAGGTCCAGGAGCGAAGCTTCCGTGCCCGGGCTGACTGCGAAACCTGCACCGGCATCCTGGGCCTTTTTCAAATCATCGGGATGCAGAACGGTCCCGACACCTACCGTTAACTGCGGCCAGTGTTTGCGGAGGGAACGCACACCATCCCAGGCGTAGGGACTGCGCAGCAGGATTTCAACGGCCTGCAGGTGACAGTGCTCCAGGAGTTCACCCAGACCCTGCCAATCTTCAGAGGCGTTTAAGGTTACTGAAATCATCAGACGGTTTTGCGTTAAGATATTCAGCATGCGGTCCGCGGCATTCATGGTTTTATTGCCCCTCATCAAAAACGGAAGCCGCCCCGACCAAACCAGGTTGCGGGGCGATGATCACGTACGTGGGAATCGCTTCGAGATAGTTGCGAAAGCGCCCCTTGCTGACAAAACGCTCGCGGAACGAGGAATGTTCCGCCAGGAATTCCTTGAACCGGGGCACAATTCCCCCGGCAATATAAACACCACCCTGAGCCCCTATTTGCAGCGCATAATCTCCCGCCACGCTCCCCAGGACGGCACAGAAACGTTCCAGGGACAGGCGGCTCATGTCATCGGTGCCTTCCAGCGCGGCGGTGGTTATGTCCGATGGATTTTGGAACGTACCTTTGGACTTATACCAATCGCAAAGTCCTTCATAAATCGACACGAGGCCGCTGCCCGACAGCAGATCTTCGTTGGAGCAAAAGCCCAAACGCTGCTTGATACGGGACGCAATATGCACTTCCAATTCATCCTGCGGCGCAAAGCAGGCATGACCGCCTTCCGTCGCCAGCGGCAGCGGTTTCGGCGAGTTCGGCACCAGAGCCGCCATGCCGAGTCCAGTTCCTGGCCCCATGACCGCAATGGTGCGATGGGGAACAGCGGCGCCAGTGCCCACGCGAAAAACTTCACGGGGGCCCAGGTAGGGTATGCTTAGAGCCACCGCTTCAAAATCATTCATCACTTTTAAATACTCAAGGCCGAGCTGCGCCTTCAATTCCTGAATGGAAAACGACCAGGAATTATTCGTGAAATGAATGCGGTCACCGGCCACCGGGGAAGCCACGGCAAAACAGGCCTTTTTGGGCAGGACAATGCATTGAGCCCGGCTCAGATAGGCATTCACAACGTCAAGTAGGTGCGGATAGTCCTTGTTCGAGAGCTGTTCGATCCCAAACACTTCGTTGCCTTCTGTCGTCACCAGACCGAGTCTGGCATTGGTTCCACCAACATCCGCGACCAGATAATGATTCATGATTCTCCGTTCCTTATGCTCGACGTGGTCTTCTTTATAGCCTGGCAGAAAGGGTGAGAATACACCTTTCCGAGGCGCACCTCCGATCCATTCACGCAGGAAGGACTTGTGGCGAGGAAAACCGAACAGCGGCACGGAAGCCGAACAGGCCAGCCTTGGCCTGCCCGATTGGCTTAATTACCGATGAGTCTAACGTTGACCGGCTTCGGGGAAGCGTTCGACCCAGGTGGCATACGATGTCACAAAGCCCTTAAGGAATTCACGCGAGCGATCATTGTTGATGGCACCACTGGCATCGAACAGTTTGTCCGCGCCCCCGATATAAGCCTCCGGCTGCTGCAGAATAGGCATATTGAGAAAGACCAGAGACTGACGCAGATGATGGTTGGCACCAAAGCCACCGATGGCTCCAGGCGAAACGCTCATCACAGCGGCCGGTTTGCCATTCCATACACTCTTGCCATAAGGCCGGGAACCCACATCAATGGCATTCTTTAAAGCCGCAGGAACGGATCGATTGTATTCCGGCGTCACAAAGATGACTCCCTCACAGCTCAGGATTTTGTTTCTGAAATCAATCCACTCACGTGGGGGTGTTTCATCAAGATCCTGGTTATACATCTGCAGTTGGCCAATCTCGACAATCTCCAGCTGAAGCGAGGGTGGCTGCAGGGCGGCCAAAGCTTTGGCCATCTTTCGATTGAGAGAATCCTTGCGCAGACTTCCCACTATAACGGCAATGTGTTTGGTAGCCATAATTTTCCTGCTCCCATAAGTGTTGAACATCAACTTCGTGGAGTTTAACGAAGTGTTGGTTTTAATCAAGGTTATGGGCAGTATTACCAGCGAGGGACCACCCATACGCTCGCTCGGCGAGATTCATTGCAGGAAGTAAAGAATCCATTGCTTCATCATTGATGTGTCTTACGACCCTTTCGTAAAACAGCAATCCCTGATCACACAAGTGTTTCCAAGGTTTAACCGAGATTAACATGACTGTTTATGGAGCTTTTCAACTCCTTAACCAAGGTTCTCGATGGACCCTCTGATTCGAGGTTCGATGTGAATTGGATTCGCGCCATTCTCTTCGCCGTGTCCTGCTTTTACACGGCTCAGCTGTCTGCCTCGCCGCAGCCTTTGATGATGGATCGTGGATCAACTTTCACTCAATTTGATCTGCTGCCGCACGTGGTCTACGTTGCTGATCCCACCGGCTCCTTGACCGTGGATCAACTGCCCGCCATGGATGCAAAATTCGCTCCTGTGACAGGCCGAGGCGTTATTATTTTCAATAAGGATCCTTATTGGATCAAATTTCAAATCGACAATCGCAGTGACGGAGTGCGCCCTCTGACCTTGATGCCGGCGCAAACTTACCTGGATCGGGTCGAGCTCTATAAATGGGATGGGGATCACGCGGTCCACCTCATGACCAAAGGCGATCGGGTGGCTGATGCCGAGCGTGAATTTCGCAATATTCTTTTTCCATTGTCCATCGCTCCCGGCCTCCACACGTACTATGCGCGCATCGCCACCGATGGCCCGATGAACCTGCAGCTTTATGCCTGGGATGTCGACGCCTTGGCGAGGCACATGCGCAATGATTTTCTAGCCATTGGCCTCCTCTTCGGCTTCGTGGCCGTGATGGTGGCTTATAATGCCTTTCTTGCCTTAAGGCTGCGGACTCCGTATTACTTCACATACGTGGGCTACATCATTTGTTTTGGGCTCGTCCAGTTTGTGTTTACAGGCATGGCTCGTTATCTCCTTCCCGACCATCCCATGGCCACATTCACGATCCATAGTGGCATTATTTTCGCGGCGGAATGGGCTGCCATTGCCGGCTGTCTCTTTGCCATTCCCTTCCTTGATCTGAAACAATCCTCACCGTGGCTAGTCAAGGCCATCAAGGGGGTCTTTGTTTTATCCCTGTCCAATATGATCCTCTCGATCTTCGATTTTAATCTGGCTTCGTCGCTCGTGCTCTTTACCAATGCTTTGATCTCAAGCTGTCTGGTCTATGCAGGTGTCTCAGGTTGCCTGAAACGCTATCGGCCGGCCTATTTTTATACCGCGGCCTGGGGCTTTATTATTGTAGGCAGCCTCATCACCATGGCGAGAATCTATGGGCTGCTGCCGGACAATACGTTTACAGCTTGGAGCCAATTCGTAGGCGGCGCCATCGAAGTCGTCCTGCTGTCACTGGCGTTGGGAGATAAAATCAGCTTCGAGCAGGAGCAGTCGCATGCTGCCATCAACCAGCTCAACCTGGACCTCAAAGGCGCCAATGATCGTTTGCAAGAGCACATTGAAAATGTGGAAGCCATCGTCGATGAAAAGACCCGCGACATCCGTTCCATCATGGAACATATCCCGCTCGGGGTGTTCATGATTAAAACGGATCGCAAGATCCATAAGGATCATTCGCAGCATATTCAGCATATCTTTGCCAATCAGAACCTGGAAACAAGCCTGGCCACCGACCTTATCTTTGCCCGCAGTGCCTTGAGCCACGATGAAATCAGTCAGGCTGAAAGCTGCATCATGGCCGCCATGGGTGAAGACACCATGAATTTTCAAATGAATGCCCACGCGCTGCCACTGGAAATTCGCCGAAGGGAAGGAGCAGATCAGAACCATATCTTTGAGCTCACCTGGAATCCGATTGAGAACGCGAGCGGGTCGCTGGATAAAATTCTGGTCACCATGCGGGATGTCACCGAGCTTAGGGCGTTGGAGGAGCAGAGCCGGGATCAGCAGCAGGAACTGGAATTCATCGGTGAAATCCTCAGCGTCCCGACCCCGCGCTTTATCCGGTTTATGAATTCTTGTCGGGAGCTGATCGAAGAGAATGCCAAACTCCTGGGGTCCCAGGGCATTCAAAAGAGAAACCTCGAAATCCTGAAGCTCCTCTTTATCAACATGCATACCGTCAAGGGGGCGGCTCGCTCGCTCTACCTCAAAAAAATGGCTCATATCTTTCACGACATTGAACAATACTATGCGGTTTTGCAGAAAAATCCTGCTACCCCCTGGGATGTCGAGAAAATGCAGCGGGAACTGGACGATGCCCGGCGTATTGTGCAGGTCTATGAGAAACTGGCCCGGGAAAAACTGGGTCGCGGGGTGGACGTGACGCATATTATTGAATTCAAGACCGAGCAAATCGAAACGCTCTATCGCTCCTTAAGTGATGCGATCCGTGGCAAGACTCTGCCGGATGACCTGCGGTGGAGCGTCGGTGATATTCATGCCGTGTTCTTTCATAAGATATTCAAAGACGTCAGGGACGTCTTCGCCGATCTCTCGGGTTGCCTGCCGCTCCTGGCCAAGGATCTCCACAAGGAAGTTCCTGAGGTGTCTCTGGAATCAAACGGCATCCTGCTCGGCGAAAAGGGCGAGGAACTGTTCCGCAATATTTTCGTGCATATTCTGCGCAACTCCATGGATCACGGGCTTGAGACGCCCAAGGAGCGCCTGGACAAGGGCAAAAGTTCCCGCGGGCGACTCGACATTCACATGGAGCGGCACGGCGAGTACCTGATCCTTCGCTATGGTGATGACGGACGGGGCCTGGATCTGCCGCGGATCAGCAAAATAGGTCTGGCCAGAAGACTGCTGACATCGGACGCGGCACGTGATCCCCATGCCGTGGCAGCCTTGATCTTTGATTCCGGCCTCTCCACAGCCAACCAGATTACTGAAATCTCAGGCCGAGGGGTGGGCATGGACGCTGTGCGACAGTTCATTCAGGATTGCGGCGGTGAGATCACCGTTGAACTTTATCCCAGCCCTGGCGCGAGTGAAGGCTGTTGCCCTTTCCAGTTTCGCATCACCCTGCCGTTCGACTTGTTCGAAGAGTCTTTCCATCTGGAAGACAAAAAGGCCGCATGAAACAAAAGTAGTTTTTTTCCTTCATGTCGGTTCCTATGCCGACATGACTTATTAATTTATTCTCAAATCAATACAGCTGTTTATCGAATCCTGCCAACTCAACCGCATCTGCATACCGAAGCTACACAAGAGAAGAGCTGCATTTTCACGGGATCTGGCCTAAAAGATAAACGCTTGTCAGCGGGAAGTTTCCGTGGTTATTTAACGCCAACTTACACCGTATGCGAGTCATTCCTAGCAAGAGGAGTCTGCCATTAACATTCTGCAGAAAATCCAAAAGACGAGGCCATTTCTGAGCAAGTCTGAGCTCAAGGTTGCAGATGTGGTGTTAGCTGATCCGAATGCAACCATTCGATCCAGTATTGCGGCTCTGGCCCGAACGGCCGATGTCAGTGAACCGACCGTAAACCGTTTTTGTCGAAGTCTGGACTGCACGGGGTTTCCGGATTTTAAACTGCGTGTGGCCCAAAGCCTGGCCAACGGAACGCCCTACGTCAATTCCAATGTCGAAGCCAATGATTCGGTCCGCGACTTTTCCGTTAAAATTTTTGAAATGACCATGGCCGCCCTTGAGGATGCGAAGAGCAACCTTGACTACGAAGTTCTGGGTCGCGCCATTGATGCCCTGGCGGGTGCGCGTAAGATTGAATTCTATGGACTGGGTGCTTCGGCCTCGGTCGCCCTTGATGCCCAGCACAAATTTTTCCGTCTCAATACACCCGTGGTTGCCTATACCGATGTGATGGTGCAACGCATGTCAGCCGCTTCTGCAGGACGTGGTGACGTGATTGTTCTGATCTCCTATACGGGTCGCACGATCGCCACCGTGGAATCTGCCAAGCTCGCCCGCGAAGCCGGCGCCACAGTCATCAGCATCACAATGCCGAACTCTCCCTTGGCCCAACATAGCAGCATCGTGCTCGCCGTTGAAACTTCGGAGGACACCGATGTTTATACGCCAGCCATTTCCCGCCTTGTCCATCTGACAATCATCGACGTGCTGGCCACCGGCGTCACTCTGAAACGCGGTCCCGACTTCGTTGAGCATCTCAAAAAGATTAAGAACTCCTTGAAGGCCACGCGTTTCATTAAGGAAGAGTCCCGCTCGGAGTAACAATTGTGTGGTGAAAATTTGCGGAGGTGCTGGGTTTGACTGGACACCTGGCCGGTAAAATGGTGTTTGTGTGGGATCAAGGGGGAGCATTGTGCAAACGCAACTCAAAATCACCAATCTGAGCAAGCTCTACGATAACAAAGTCCGGGTTCTGAACAATATCAACCTGGAAGTGCACGAGCGGGAATTTTTGGTTTTAGTCGGTCCGTCCGGTTGTGGCAAATCCACTCTGCTGCGGGCCATCGCAGGTCTTGAAGATGTTACCGAGGGCGAGATTCAAATCGCCGGACGCGAGGTGACGAATCTGCAGCCGCGAGATCGCGACATCGCGATGGTCTTTCAGGATTACGCCCTTTATCCCCACATGACTGTGCGAGAAAATTTGGCCTTTGGTCTGAAGATGCGTAAAACACCCAAGGATCAAATCGACCAGGAAATCAATCGCGCCGCCCGCACTCTTAAAATCGAAAGTTACCTGGATCGCCGGCCCTCCCAGCTTTCCGGCGGTCAGCGCCAACGTGTGGCGATTGGTCGTGCCATCGTCAGGCGAGCCAAACTCTTTCTGTTTGACGAACCTTTATCCAACCTCGATGCAAAACTGCGTTCGGCGACGCGTATTGAGCTCGCTGATTTGCATCAAAAGATCGGGGCAACTTCTGTTTATGTGACCCATGATCAGGTCGAGGCCATGACCCTGGCGGATCGCATCGTTGTGCTCAACGGCGGCGACATTCAGCAGATGGGGGCACCGCTGGAACTCTATCATAAACCCGCGAATAAGTTTGTGGCCTCCTTCATCGGCAGTCCTACCATCAATCTTTTGGATGGCATGCTCAGTTTCGCGGGCGGCAAGCGCACCTTTACCTCTGGCGCCCTGGCCCTTGACCTGAGTGATGCGCCCTGTCCGAAGGAAGCCGGGCCTTATACTCTGGGCCTGCGTCCCGAATCGATCAAAGTCCTCGCGCGTTCCGGTCGTGAAGCCAGTGGGAACGTGGATATGACTGTGGAGATGATTCTGCGGGAACCGCACGGTCATGAAGTTCATATGGTCGGTGAAGCCTCTGGTCATCAGGTGATCATTCGCAGTGCCAATCCGCAAAGACTGGAAATCATCACCCAGGCCAGGCGTGGCGATAAGCTGCCTTGCACCTTGGATCGTGAGGCTCTGCATTGGTTTAACGCCGATGAGCAGGGGCGGCGCGTCGAGCCCTAAACGCTGACGTTTCGCTTATCACCTTTGACCATCCATGAGGATATTCATGCTTCGCTTGACGCTTGCTCGTGATCATTTGCTCTGCGGCTATGGAACCAATCTGGATCCGAGCGTCGATCTCAAATACTCAGGGGAATCCACCGCCGGCTGTCGACCGAGCATTTTCTTCGGACCGCAGCGCGACGCCTTGAATCTTCTGACCAAACGTCTGCATTCGGCCTTGATCGTGCGCCCAAAAACCTTGCTTGATATGCGGCCGCGTCTGCACGTGCTTGCCTTTCCGGGCGGCGATCCGGAAGTGAGCGCACTCTGGAAGGAGCAGGCCCTGGGTCTGGCCCATCAAATTCAGCCGAAAATTGTCCTGCATGAATGGCAACAAACATCCAGCACACTGGAACATGATGCTGATATTTATCAGCAGGAATTCCAGGCCACCGGTGAACTTCCTCTGAAGCTCCGCATTCATGCCTGCGTGGAAGGGGATGCGCTCCGCGAATACTGGCAGCTCTCTGGCCTGAACAGTGCTCAGTATGAAGCTTATCTGGTGTACTGGTTCGAACCGGAGATCGGTGCCGGGCAACAGTTTCAGTCCACTTTATTTTATGAGCCTGCCCGTGCCCTCGCCTCCTATCGTGGACCGGTATGCTTCGCACTCCAGGCCTGGCAGGCCGATCAAAGTTTGCCCATAGCCTTTGCCGAATGCGGTGACTGGCAGCATGGCGCTCGCACCGCCCATCGTTTTGCCGATATCCTTCGCAGCCTTTGGACCCGTGATGAACTGGTGGGCATGTCCCATGCCGGCTCACACAAAAGCGCTTCATCATGGCTGCCACTGGAACCCAATGCCCTGGCCTCGCTGGGTCGCACTGATGGCGTCATCGCCTGGCATGCACCCTTGGAGAATAGCTTTGAAGTGCGCTTCCGTTTAACAGAAAATTTGGATCAGCTCATGGAGCCGATGCAACCGATCGAGGAAGCGCTGCGTTCCGTCCGTGAGGTGGATCAGGGTTGGTTGCGGAATTTGAAAAAGGCACCGGCGCATGTGCCCGCTCCTCAGCAAAAGCAGTATCAACGTACCCTCTTAACGCTGAAGCAGATGCAGGATCCAGGCGGCGGAATCATCGCAGCTCCGGAATTTCATTATGAGCTGAACCACTGTGGTGGCTACGCCTTCTGCTGGGGTCGTGACGCCGGGTTTATTTCATATGCCATGGACGTCTGCGGGATGTTCGAGGAATCCGCCAGCTTCTATCGCTATATGCAGTCCTGCCAGAGCGCCGACGGCAGCTTTTTGCATCGGCATGATATGAACGGCAATCTCGGCGCCAGCTGGGGTCTTCTGCAGCCGGACGAGACCGCGAGTGTGGTGTTTGGTTTCTGGCAGCATGTGAAGCTGGCTGAAAACAAAGCTCTGGCCGAAGAGTTGCGGCCCATGGTGGACAAGGCTGCGAATTGGCTCAGCAGCAGCCGTCATCCTTTGGACCCGAACCTGCCCATTCCAGGTTTTGATCTTTGGGAGGAACGCGAGGGCGTGCACTCTTATAGTGTGGCCGCCATGGCCGCTGGCCTCAAGGCTGCGGTGGATCTTTATTCTTATATGAAATGGTCGGTTCCTCCGGCCTGGGAAACGCGAACCCGGGAATTGATCGCCCTCTGTAACTCGGAACGTTTTATCCAGAAGAACCGTTTTGCCCGCACGGTTCTGCGTCGCGTGTCCCCTTACCAGCGCAGCCTCATTGAAGACCAGGGCGAAAAACTGCATATGCATCGTTCCCCTGCGGGACGGCCTATTTATTCTTTGGAACAGGATTATGTTGTGGATATTTCGCAGGTGGCTGCGGTTTATCCTTATGAAGTTCTGGATCTGAAACAACATCGAACAGCTTATAACGAACTGCTCGATGTCGTGATGCAAAGACTCTGGCGCGCGGATGCCGGTGGCCTGGGACGCTATGAGGCGGATCATTATCGGGATGGCAATCCCTGGATTTTGACCACGATCTGGCTCGCCCTGGCTGCAGCTTACCAACACGCCGATGAAACCGGACCCAAGGAAAAACAATGGCAGATTGCGAAGACTGCCTGGCAATGGACTTTGCAGCACGTGCCTGCTGAAGGCCAATTGCCCGAGCAGGTGGATCCTAAAACGGGCCGCCCCTCGTGGGTCATGCCCTTGACCTGGTCGCATGCCATGTTTGCTCTCGCTATACAACAACTTCCCAAAGAGGTGTATTCATGAAGCGGAACAACTTGATCCCGAGCGCTCTGGCTTTCTTTGCTTTGACGGCTGGAGCTGTCCAGGCAGCTCCTGTGAAAATCAATTTCTGGGAACAAAGCCCACCCGAGACCGGCGCTGAAATCGATAAATGGATTGCCGTGTTTCAAAAGTCCAATCCGAATATTCAGGTCATCCGGCAGCATTATGAAAATGAGGAGCTGCGCACCAAGTTTCTGCGCTCATCCGTGACGGGTGATGGTGCTGATATCGTGTCCGGCCCCAACGACATTGCCGGCGTCTTTGCCACCGCCGGGGTGATTCAACCCGTTGATGGCATGTTTAAAGCCGACATGTTCAACAGCAAATCTCTCGACATGACTCGGATCGACGGCAAAACCTGGGGGCTGCCGCTGAATGAAGGCAATCACCTGATCCTTTACTACAACAAGGATTTAGTAAAAAACCCGCCAGCCACCACCAAGGATCTGATTGATCAGGCCAAAGCGTTTACCAATGAAAAGCAAAATAAATACGGCCTCGCCTTTTTCCAATCCGAGCCCTTCTGGTTTGTGAGCTTTCTGCACGGCTTTGGCGGCTCGCCCCTTCAGGTGAACGGCAAGGATGTCAAGGTCACGATCGATACCCCCGAAATGCAAAAGGCTTTGCAGTTTCTGGTGGATCTGAAGGATAAGGAAAAGATCCTGCCCAAGGAATGTAACGTCGACTGTGCCAAGTCTCTGTTTTTGAGCGGCAACGCGCTGTTTCACATCAGCGGTGACTGGGAGCTGTCGACCTATGCTGAAAAACTCGGCGACAAGCTCGGGATCGCGCCACTGCCGGTCATCACGGAAACGGGCAAGCCCATGGCTCCTATGCTTGGCGGTCTCTTTCTTTACGTGAATGCCAGCACCAAGGGCAAGGAACTTGATGCCACGCGAAAATTTCTTCAGTACCTGAGCAGCAAGCAGGTGCAGCAGCGTGTGGCCACCAAATTGAATAAAATTCCGGCCACCATTGAAGCGCGGGCTGATGCTAGCGTGAAAAACAATGCAATCCTGAACGCCTCGGCCCAGGCCGCCGCCAACGCGCGCCCTATGCCACCTCAGGTGGAAATGCGCGCGGCGTGGGATGGTATGCGCATCATGGTTCAACGGGCTCTTTCTGGCAAGGAAACGGTGGCTCAGGCTGTGAAAACCGGCCAAAGAGCAGCTGATGAAGCTTTGAAAGGCATTCAACAAACGCCAGGCAAAAAACCGGATACCAGCGCAGCAATGCCGGCCAAGGCCGGCTGACTTCTGGAATCGATCGAGTCCTGGGAGGGGAACCGGAATGAATTTGTCGACGATGCCTGCGATCCTGGAGCTGCTGAAGCTCGGCGGTATTCTGCTGCTGCTTCTGGGAGCAGCGTTTGGATACATGTTAATCAACTACAAGGTCTGGAGCTTCAAGCTCTATCTGCCAATCAAAATTTTGTTCGGCATCAGCCTTGGGGTTTTTTTCAGGGCCGCAGGAGCCTCGTGGATGACGGCGGGCTTTGCCACGACCCTGCCTATTCTGGTCGCCCTTTACTTTAGATACCGTTTGAAAGGCCGCTATGTGGCGGCCGCTTATTTCCTGGCTCCTGCCGCCCTGGGCATTGCCCTGCTTTTCCTCTATCCCCTGCTCTATGAATTCTATTTATCGTTTCATGATCTGAGTCTGAAAACTTTTTCCGGTTGGATCCAACAAGGCGAAGCACCGCTCGCCGGCCCCTTGGGTCTCGATAATTACTTTGAAGTCTTTCGTGACCGCGCCACCGGGCAATCCTTTGTCGTGGTCCTCGGTCGCACTATCTTATGGACGCTTGTGAATGTAGTCTTCCACGTGGGTCTCGGCCTTGGCCTGGCCCTGTGCTTGAATACTCCGGGCATGCGCGGTATGGGCATTTACCGCGCCATCCTGACTCTTCCCTGGGTGATCCCTCAGTTGATCGCGGTTCTGGTTTGGCGTTCAGACTTCAACGAAAGCGTCGGCTTTATCAACCAGTTCATCAACGTGACGAACCAGCTGGTGTCCTTCGAAATAGGGGGACGCTTGATCGAGCCGCTGACCTGGGTAGGCTTTCAAACGCGCAGCTGGTTTACAGATCCTTCCGCCCTTTTCACCGCCGCCTGCATTGTGAATATCTGGCTCGGCATTCCCTTTATGATGATCAACTCTTTGGGAGCCCTGCAATCGATTCCCAAAAGCGTCTACGAAGCCGCCGCCATTGACGGCGCACGTACGCTCAGCCGATTTCGTCACATCACCCTGCCCCTTCTCAAACCCGTGCTGGTCCCAGCTTCCCTGCTTGGAGCCATCTGGACCTTTAACAATTTGAATGTCATTTACCTTATGACCGATCAAGGGCGTTATGAAGGGGCGGATATTCTGGTCACCGACCTCTATAAACAAAGCTTTACCTACTATCGTTACGGCTTCGCCGCCGCTTATTCCTTCGTGATCTTTGCCATTCTGTGTTTCCTGACGTGGCTCCAGCTGCGTTTGACTGCGGATAAAAAGCCCGAGGAGATCAAGCCTCAGCCGAAATCAAGAACCAAAGAGGCGCCTTTGGCATCGAGCACCAACCTCAGTTCGTCGAGGATTTGATCATGAGCCGTATTGCCACAAGTTCCCTGCCTAAACTGGCTTTTGTGCACGCTGTTCTTCTGATTGCCTGCGCGATTTCCACGTTCCCGATTTTTCGAGTCGTCGCCATATCGTTTCGCAATACCGATACGGTCAGTTCCATGTCGGCTCAGAATTTTCCCCCGCGCGGCGAGGCCACGCCGCTCGACTATATAACCTTTATCACGGACGCGATTCTGCCCAAGGATCTGATCGACGCCGTGCGCGGTCGCAGCCCCACCGCGGAAAAACCAGCTGCGGGGACTATGGCCACGGAACCTGCAGTCACGGGAACGTCAGCTGCGGGAACGACGACCACGGGAACGACGACCACGGAAACGACGACCACGGAAGCTGCGGCAACGGGGACACTAACCGCTCCCACCGAAGCTACGGCGCCAGCCGCCGATGATCCGTTCGCAGAACTGGACGAAGCGTCGGCACAAGGCACAACGCGGTCGTGGTATTCGAATTATACCGACCTGTTCTCCCGGCATCTTTTTTTGCAGTGGATCTACAACAGCCTCATCATTTCCATCTCAGCCTCTCTTATTGGGGTTTTTTTGGCGGCGACGGCAGCCTATGCCTTTGCTCGTTTTGAGTTTCCTGGCAAACGCTTCGCCTCGGGTTTCATGTTCATGACCCAGATGATACCGGCGCCTCTTATGATTATTCCCGTCTATCTCGTGATCAAAAGTCTGAATCTGGGGAACACCTATGCCGGCCTGGTCATTGCCATGTCGGTTACAACTTTGCCTTTCTCCATCATGGTTTTGAAAGGCTATTTTGAAACGGTGCCTAAAAGTTTGGAGGAAGCCGCTCGCGTCGATGGCTGCACGGCCGCGTCCGCTTTCTTTCGCATCCTCCTGCCCTTGTCCACCCCAGCCCTGGCGATAGCTTTCCTGTTTGCTTTCACCTATGCCTGGAGCGAATTCCTGCTCGCCTCCACCCTGATCGATGACGTAGCGCTGCGCCCCTGGACCTTGGGTCTCATGGAATTTAGTGGCAGTTACGACGCCCGCTGGGGACTGTTTGCAGCGGGATCGGTGGTGATCGCTCTCCCAAGCATGGCTTTGTTCCTCTATTCCTCGAAATATGTCGTCTCGGGCCTGACCGTCGGTTCGGTCAAGGGTTAGGGCTGGTATCAGTCTTGCTGCTGATAAGATTCTCAGGGATTAGCCAAAATTATGGCTAATCCTCAATCAATTCGAGACCTTAAAAATACTCCGCGCGCCGTATTGACACCAAATAGCGTACCCCCTATAAGGCAATCAGCAAGGGCTCTCGGGAGCCCCCAAACCTCCAAGCTGAGTTACCTTATGCTGTTGCTGAGACCCTCGACCTGCTTTCTTCTTCCCCTATGGCTGACGCTCGTCCTCGTGAGTTGCGGTGAGCGTAGAGTCAACTACGACTCGACCTCGTATGCGCCTCCATCCAATCTTCATATGGATTCCGAGCTGCAGGGATACTTTGACTCTTATGTGAGCGACGCCGCAGCGGCTGGTGTCGGCATTCCTGATGAAACCCTGCAGGAGTTCAAGGGGCTGATGTGGACCGACCACATTGATATTAAGAATTCGCCTGATGCCACCATCCTGTGTCATTGCCAAAGGCGCCACGGACTTCGCTTTGTGGAGCTCTTGAAGCCGAATGCCGAAGGCAAGGTGGGGACGACGCTGGTGGATGATGTGACCTTGAAGGTGATGGTCTACCACGAACTTGGACATTGCCTGCACGATTTCTCAGGTCACACGAGCGGAAAAAGTGCGGCCGTGATGAACTCGTATCTGCAGCCGGCACGTTACTTCGATCTTGATGGCCTCTTGCGCGATCATTTTCAAATGCTGAAGAAAGTGCAGGACAATCCTTCCTTCAGGCCGTGAAGGCTCGAAAATTCCATGAATTCAGCTGGACGCCTTGAAGCCTTCCTCGCTTCAGGCGTCTTTCTTATTTTTGACTTGATAGGAAATCGATGAAAACCGCTGGCACCCTTGCGTGGAATCGAGTCAAATAGAATCCATAAATTTTCGCGTGACAAAGACGACCTGGATTGTTTTAATTGATCAAAGTTTAAATGGAATGTTCCTGTCCGATGCGAACCTCACGCGCATGCGCTGCAGGTTTTTATCCAGGATCCTGGCCAAAGGTCGGTTTCGCACCCCGTAAAAGGAGTCGTTGCGATGGCATCCAAAACGCTTTTGGCGGAGCTTCAAACAGCACTCGCCAGCTATTTGGACAATCATAAGAATCTCAGCATTCAATCGATCTCGAACAAGACCGGCGTGAGTTATTCGACGATCCGCCGCATTCTGCAAAACGAGGCGAATGATGTTCGGGATGAAACGATTCTATCGCTGATTCTGGTGGTGATGCCGCAAGCTCAACGCCTGCAGTTTTTGCAAAGTCATTACCCGGCCCTGGGCGCCCTGCTGAAAGAGGCGCAAAGTCAGCCGGCCGAGGAACCTGGGCTTGATCACTTCAAGCTGCGCATGTATCGCTTCAAGGATCCCCATAATTATATCTTGAAGATGGCGCTGACAGCCCACGGCACGACCCGCAAGGACGTGTTTCGCATCCTGGGCGAGCGTGGTGTGACCGCGCTGGATGAAATGCTGGAAGACAAGTTTCTCTTCGAAGACCGCAACAACCGCGTGAGCCATCCGTCACGCGGGTCTTTTATCATGAACGCTGATGACATCCTGCATCAAATCAAAAAGGATGCTGACTACTACGATAAGTCCCTTGTCGGTTCCCAGTTCGCACGTCTCGCCCACCTTTCCGCCTCATTGAGTCTGTCGGCGTATAAGGAGCTGATCGAACTGGTCAGTGAGTTCGCTAAAAAAAGCGACCGTTTGAAAGAAGCCTCACAGAACCAGGGTGCCATACCCGTCTTTATAGACATTATGGTCAACACTTATGACCGAGCGTCCCTTACAGGAGTCAGTTGATGCGTTCTGCCATGTTTGCCCTGATGACAACCCTATGGTTCACCACCAGTCCGGGTCTGGCCCGCAATGGCGAGACCGGCATTCTCATCATGGTCCAGACCTTTGAGTTTGTGAAAAACGATCAGGCCCAGATCACCACACTGGTGCTCTGCAGTGCGGATATGGCTCGTATCAGCAAGCTTTTGGAAGAAGGGATCGTGACCAACATTTATCTGCCGGGCTATGGCGTATTTGAAGTGGAAGCGACCGAAGCCGGTGAGATCATGCTCTACCAGAAGGACATAGAAATCCTGTTCCGCGAGTGCGAGCCGGTGACCGACGCCTCCTGCTGACCGGATAAAAATTTGGGCCTGCGTTCGGCAGGCCCACAAAACCAAGAGATCAAACCTCAACCTTGGGATGTTCGGAAGACCGTGGCCTTCCATCCTTCCGGCTATCGTCTTTCTTCAGCGATAGGACCATTAAAAGCGAGGCCCTGGCCGAAGTCAAACGGGATTTCCGTCCGGCCGTCACGACGCCTGTTTCTCGTCTTCGGCTTCGAAATCCGCATTGGGATCCGATCGGAGGCGCTTGATGGTATTGAGAACGATCAGAGTACGTGACAGCATCGTGGGTTGAAAGGTCAGAGTCACCTTCTCACCGGCTCGTTTCAACTGCAGCAGCCCCAGTTTTTCGGCTGTTTCAATGCTGGTCTGATCCAACGGAAGCTTGATCAAGGGTTCAAACTTTTCCGCCAGGTCCGCAAGGTCGATGCTAAAATTCTTGGTGATGTCGCCACCGGATTTCTGCACATAGGTGCAGAGTCCGAAGAGCACGCGCCGCTGTTTGAACGGGATGGACGACTGCACGAGGCGACGTGTTTTCCCAGACTTGGCGGTGTGAACGAATTCCGAATACCATTTGAGACGAAGCGCGCCGGTCAAGGCCAGAACTTCCTTTCCATGATCCTGCTCGATTTCCACTTTCATCAGGCCACTGTTTTTAAAGACATCCACGACCCGGGTGAGCTGCTCACGCTCGTATCCCAGACAGCTTTGAATCAGAGTCAGCATATCATCGAGCACGATCATGTCGCGGCCGTCGGGGAATTTTTTGGCCTTGAAGGGCCCGAGTTCCGCCATGCAATCCGCCATCTGGGTCGAGATCAGCAGCGGATCCAGCACATGATCCATCAGTTCATTTTTTTCCTGATAGGTCCTGGCGAACTGATCGTTCATCTGACCCAGGCGCTGGGAAAATTCCTTGAGGACGATCTGCACCCATTTCGGCAGTTTCGCCAAGGGGTCCGCCGGTCCGTCCCGGCGTTCAATCATCTGGCCTTCGACATGAGTCCGCGCACGGGCGGTCGCCAGGCGGCGGCCGTGGCTGAAGAAACTCAAAACGCCGACCACCTCGCCCGCGTTTTGCACGGTCAGGATCACTTCACCCTGCGGCGTGTCCTTGTACACTTCCACGCTGCCTTCTTTGATCATCAGCATGGATTTACTTTCATCGCCCTGTTTGAAAATTATATCACCTGGTTTATAGCTGACGAGCTCGTCCATCGTTTTTTCCTCATTGGCATGGACTCATTTTAGCAAAAAACGGCGGGCAGATCGACGCCAGCCTAACATATTGCATGAGACAGACGGACGAACCTATTCTACGGGCTGAAAAAGGAGCGAGCTTATGAAAGAATGCAGCGTACGATCCCCCTTTGATCAGAAGGTCCTGGCCATGCTTCCTTACGATCAGGAAGCGGATGTGGAAAAACGGGTCGACGCCGCGTACCGCTTAAGCCGCAAGCCCCAAAGCTGGCCCAAGGACAAACGCCTGGCGTTTCTGCAAACCGTGGCCAGCGCCCTGAGCAAAGACAGCGAAGAATACGCAAAGCTGATCGCCCTGGAAGGCGGCAAACCCTTGCAGGATGCGAGGGTCGAAGCGATGCGGGCCATCCAGTCGATCCAGGCAACCATCGCTGCGCTTTACGAATGGCATGGCACCGAAATTCCCATGGGCCTGAGTGCGGCCACGAGTGAACGCTGGGCCATGACCAAACGGGAACCGCGCGGTCTGGTGCTGGCCATCAGCGCGTTCAATCATCCTTTGAACCTGATCGTCCATCAGGTGATTCCAGCGCTGGCTGTGGGTTGCCCGGTTTTGATCAAGCCCTCGTCCAAAACGCCTTTGACCTGTCAGAGGTTTCATCAGCTGCTGGTGGACTGCGGCCTGCCTGCCTTTTGGTGCCAGAGGCTCCTCACCGAGGATGCACTCACCGAAAAACTCGCGGCCGATCCGCGGGTCGCGGTGGTGTCCTTTATTGGTTCGGCGGCTGTGGGTTGGACCTTACAGCGGCAGCTGGCAAGAGGTTCCATTGCCATCCTTGAGCACGGCGGCACTGCGCCTTTGGTCGTCACCGAGGACGCCGATCTGGAAGCCGCCATTCCATTGATCGTCAAAGGTGGCACCTATCATGCGGGTCAGGTCTGCGTTTCCGTGCAAAATGTCTTTGTTCAAAGACAGCGTCTGGATGCCTGTCGCGAGCAACTGATCGCCGCCCTCCAAAAATTGCGAACCGGTGATCCGATGGATCCCCAAACGGATGTCGGCCCCATGATTCAACCCGAGGCAGCGGACCGCGTGGCGCAATGGATCGACCAGGCGGTGACGGCCGGGGGTCGTTTACTTTGCGGTGGGGAACGCTTGAGTCCCGGCTGCCTGCGTCCGGCTCTTGTGGAAGGCGCACCCTCCAGCAGCTCATTTTATAAAGATGAACTGTTCGGTCCCGGCCTTGGACTCTATGCCTATGATCACTTGGATGAATGCGTGGATCGCATCAACCAGAGTCGCTTTGCCTTTCAAGCGGCAATTTTCACGCAGAATATGGCCAAGGCTTTGCAGTTTGTGCAGCAGGTCGACGCCAGCACGGTGTTAATCAATGACCACACGGCCTTTCGCGCCGATTGGATGCCTTTTGGCGGCCGCAAGGAATCCGGTTTGGGTGTGGGCGGTATTCTGCCCAGCATGATGGAACTCAGCCGCGAAAAACTGGTGATCATCAAATCACCGTACAATATTTGAAGCTTCACAAGGGAAACACTGTATGCAGTATCGTCGTTTGGGAAAATCCGGCCTTAAAGTCAGCGAATTATCCCTGGGTTCCTGGGTGACTTTTCATAATCAGGTGGATTATGACAAAGCGAAAAACCTGATGACCCTGGCCTATGATGCCGGAGTGAATTTTTTTGATAATGCTGAAGCCTATGCCAGTGGCCAGGCCGAGGTTATCATGGGCAAGGTCCTGCGTGATACCAATTGGGGTCGAGATTCCTATATTGTGTCCTCCAAAGTTTTTTGGGGCGGACAAAAAGCCACGCAACGCGGCCTGAGCCGTAAGCACGTCCGCGATGCCTGTGATGCCGCGCTCAAGCGTCTGGGTGTTGACTATCTCGACCTTTACTACTGCCATCGCCCGGATCCGACGACACCCGTTGAAGAAACCGTGCGTGCCATGCACGAGCTGATCATGCAGGGCAAGGTCCTTTACTGGGGAACCTCCGAATGGAGCGCCCAGCAGATTTTCGAAGCGCATGGGATCGCCCGTGAATTTCACCTGACGCCTCCGACCATGGAACAGCCGCAGTATAATATGTTTCATCGGGAACGCTTTGAGGCGGAATATGCCCGCGTATTCTCGGAGCTGGGTTACGGCGCCACGATCTGGTCACCGTTGGCTTCGGGCATTTTAAGTGGCAAGTATAACGTCGGCATTCCACCCGAGTCGCGGATGACCTTGAAAGGTTATGAATGGTTACGGGGAGAGCTCGAATCACCGGAAGGTCAGATGCGTCTGATGAAAGTGCGCGAGTTGGAAAAACTCACGCGCGAGCTGGGGATGAGCATGGCCCAGATGGCCATCGCATTCTGCTTGAAGAATCGTAACGTCAGCTCGGTGATTCTGGGAGCCTCACGTCCGGAGCAGTTGATGGAAACCCTGAAGGCTACGGAGCTAGTGACCCGGATGGACGACAAGGTCTTGGATGTGATCGAAGGCATTCTGCAGAATAAACCTATCGACCCCAATGCTCCGATGTAATCACAGTTTACGGCACTGCGGACGACCCCGGTCGTCCTGCAGAACCTTGGCTGGAATCAACAGGCGTACGCGATCCGCTTCCGCTGCCAGTACATTTTTGATGGCATCACGCTGCGGATTTTTTTCAGGAAATATGGTCCCGCCCTGCAGAATCATTTCCGGCCGGCACAGTTCCGACTTCGGATCACAAGACGCTGCATCACTGCGGCCTTTCATATACTGCACAACTTCAGCCGACGGCGCCTCGGCCCCCATCCAAACCTTATGACTGATCGTCAGGAAAGGATGATGCCACAGCCGATCGAAGAGTCGCGCGGATTCTGAAGCCAAAGCCGGATCATCAACCCAAACGGAATATTCACGAAAGCCGCCGGCCCAGCTCAAAGAATCAAGATTGGCACTTCCAAAAAGAGCGAGGCGGCCATCGATGATGATCGTCTTCGCATGAAGCTCCTGAGCCAGGTCACTGCGATCCTTGCTGCCAAACACCTTGACCGGACGGAAAGGCAGAAACCATTTAATCGGCAGATCGGCTTCCTGGATCACTTGGCCCGACTCGCCCAGCAGCTGTTTGGTTTCCCGTCCATCGACGAGACGCCGAGGCGCTTCCACCATCATATAAGGCAGCGTCGCATTACCGAGAGCGCTGGTGCTGTTTTGCTGATCCAGAATCACCCGCACCTTCACACCACGGGCCATGGCTTCCTTTAGCGCCATCGCCAAGGGCCAGTTGAAGGCCACACGATCATAAATATCAATACTGCTTTCCGCTGCCATGATGCGTGGCATGATGCTGGTATCGAGATTGCGAATTTCATCATTGGCACTCACCTGGACCGGTTGCACGCTGACCCAGCCCTGCCCCTTCACCAGAGTTGGCGTGCGACGCAGATTTTCGAGGCGACCGTGGATGCTTTGCAAAAGAGTTTCATCATCGGCATTCAGACGTTTGGCTTTTTTCGCCTGATCCCAGGCCCAGAAAATATCGGACTGATAATGCAGAAGCATGACCACAGCGGCCGGCCCGCGAATGATCACACCTTCGTCATGATTCAAGGAGGCGGCGGTATCCACAAAATTCCTCGAGGTCACCAGAGCGCGTGGTTTTAAATTTAAATAATCATCCGGTGATTTGGGATAAAGCCCATCCACAATCAGGATCTTGCTATGGTCCCCCCGACCGTCCGGAGCCGCGGTCATATCCATAAGGCTGGATAGGACACCACCCAGCTTATCCACGCCCTGCGGCAGGGACGAAGCCCTTTGGGGTGTTTTGATGTGAGCATCCATCACCACGAATTTAGGATGTTTGAGTGAATACTGCTGCGCGGCTTGCCACAGAGGATCCATCTCGTGACCGAGCGAAAACTTGGAGATGTTGTCATGCAGGATCACCACTTCCACACCCCGATCCGCCGCGGCGCCGAGGTCATGCAGAATATCGGCGCCCCAGCTGCCACCCAGCAGAAAGATGTCCATCACGATGTTATGCTGGGCGTCGCGAATGAGGTCCTTGACGGCACGGGCCATGGCGCTTTCCAGAATCGGATTATCCTGGTTAAAGGGCAGTGGCTGGGCGAAATTCTGAAAGACCTTGCTGGCTTTATCGGCTGTGAAACGATCGGCAGTCCCCAACCAGTCGCGAAAGATGCGGCGATAGGTGGATAATTCCAGAGTATCGGGATCATTGCCCGCACCGGGGCCAAAGAGGTCCTGGGTGTCATCCACCCATTCCACATCATTGCAAGGGATCCAGGGCGAGAGGTCGCGTTTGCGGGCATCCTCAGGACTCACATAAAAGCCATCCGCCGTGCAGCTGCTGTCGGGCTTCAGATACGCTTGCAGGGCAATCGGTTCCTGGCAATTGGTCTGCAAGGAACTCAGCTCGGCCGGTATGGGCCGAACGGTTTTGCAGCTCAAGGGTCCCAGCAAACTGATGAAGAGTCCGAGGTAAAGACTTCGCACGTCTGGCTCCGCATGCTCAATTTGGATTGATTCATGATAGAGCGGATCCCACGAGCGAACAAGGTTTTTGCAAAATAACCAAAAACGGCTTAAAAGGACAGACTCATGCCGAAGGCAAGGTCATCCAAGGTTTCAGTGGCTTTATCCGTCTGGTCTTCCACCACCACGGCCTGGACACCCTTGATAAAAAAGACGTTCATATCCACGCCGCTATCAAAGGGAATACCCAAACCGATTTTAAAGCGCAGACCGACCACGCTCAGGTCAGCGGTCATGCCGGCATCTGTTTCCGCAGTTCCCTTCGAGACCAAGGAGTACGAGGCCCCAGCCAGAAAATTCAGGGTTTCCATCGGCGCAAAGAAGCGAATCTCAGGACCAAATTCGCGGTGATCCCCTGTTGCGTTTGTATGCATGGCGTCGTTGGTAATATCCCAACTCGTGCTGGTCAGATAGGGGCCAACCGAAAGCGCATCATTGATATCAAAGAGATAAGAAAAACCATATTCCACGCCCTTCCAGTCAACATCATTGACGGAAGACCGACGCACATTCACACCCAAATCCAAGGTATGGGCAAGAGCCTGGGAGGTCATGAACAAGGCCAGGCAGGACAACAGCAACTTCGGCAACATCAGGAACTCCGATTGAAAGATCAGAAAAAACAAGACCGAGGCGGCTTTTGCAAGCTTAGTGCCTCGGTCTCTTTTCCATGAATTCAACGGATTGGGTCCTGGTTTGGTGTCGTCAAACAAGCCACCTTCAGGGCATGGCCATCACTTTGGTCATATAATCAGTGAGAGTTTTGATCTGAGCCGCGGTCAGGGCCAGATTCGAGGGCATCGAACCATCGGCGATCAACCGCCTATAGGCAGCGGCCTTGGGCTTGAGGGTCGCGAACTCTTCGTAACCGGCATGACAAGGGCTGCAGTAATTTTTTAAGAGCGGCTGTACGCCCTGGATAAAGAGGGGATCCATCGCTGGATCGGCTTTAATATCCACACTGAGTTTAATGGGATTTTGCTCAAAAAGTTTACCGCCGACCATTTCAAAGGTGCGGCCAACATACGAAAAGCTCCGGTCATTCGATGCGGATAGGACCATAGCCACGTGCGATGCGTCCAGGGCCGGCACAGCCCCGCCATCCACCTTGAATTTACTGATCACCCAACGCCAGCGACCTTCTTCATTTTTCTTAAGGAGCAGCAAACGCTCCGCGGACAAAAACCAAAAGGCTTCCGTACCTTCCATCAAACCAGCCGCCGCGATGGGCAGCGGCGTATTGCCCATTTTGGGAAAATCGAGAGCAATCAAACGGGCCTTGTCACCTTCCAGAACGACGATATTGGCTCTTTTTTCATTGGCCAGGATCAATCGCTGCGGTCCGGCATAGAGAACCCGCGGAGCCTCGGCAGAATCTTTTAAAAGATCAGGCGCCAGATTAATCAGAGTCAATTGCCCTGGATCCTTGGATGGTACGGTCGAAGGGAAGGCAACGCTGTTTTTGCCGATGATCCAGAAGTTCCGGTTCTCCAGCACATAAAGGCTCGTTCCCGTAGGAGGTGTGATGTCGAGTGTCAGTCGCGTAAGAAGGCCTTGCTTGCTTTCATCGAGGAGCCACGACTGCTTGTTTTTTCCGAAGAGAATGGTTCGATTCCCGTCCACCTTGTGCACGGCGAAAATCTCGTCGAAAAAGCCGGCCGGTAGCCCGCTCTGGTCTGCTTCAGCCGCAAGAGTCAGGGGCTCCACCGATGAGTTGTCAAAGACAATGGGCGCCTGATTGGGATCAGCGGGTTGGATCTCGGCATCTTCGGTGTTCTTGATGGGCTCGTCCGGCTTCACCGGAACGGCATTGATATGAGCCTTGCCTCGCATGCTTTCGGTCCCCGAACGGCACGCGCCTATGAGCAAGAGCACGCCGCAGAGCGTGCGTCTCGTTAAAAAGTCCATTGGTCCCCCCAATTTAGCTTGCATAAAAGCTACGATTCTATCGGACCTGAGTTTGCGAAAGGTGAATTTTTTTCCTGGTGGGACGGACTTTTAAAAATATAGCCCTGTGGTTTCAGAAGGTTGAGATCCTTACAAAACGCACCAGGGGTCAGGATCGGCATCATCAAGCTTGGCGGACAACCGTCTTTTTCATGGACAGGGAGCGCGCAAGATCCTTACGTCTGTGGCATCAGACGCTGAATATTCCAGGCGATTTTCCTGGAACATGTTTTGCACAATGCCAGCCAAGCACCTGCTGTAGCAGATACCCTTTGAGAAGAGAGATGCACATGAACGCGATAGGCCCAATTTCCACGCTGCTCTTGAGTTTGTTTATGGTTCACTGCGGAGGTAGTAAATTCAAAGGCGGCTCCGCAACCGTTACCAACACGCCCCCTTCTTTGGCCTTTGATGAAACGCCCTTGGATGTTTCCAAACTACCGGAAAACGTCGATACCAAAGATAGCGGTGGGCCCACAACCGGGGTGTCGACGTTGGTCGAAACTCCCTCGGACCTGAGCTGCGAAGCCACCTCGGATAAAACCATGCGCGTCTCGCCGGACGAGAAGGCTGATGTTAAGGTTCAGAATGATGCGCGTGTTGTGATGAATGTCAAAGGTCGGTTTTGTCCAAGTGTTTCAGATAATCTGACCGTTCTTTTTATCATCGACTTTTCCGGATCGATGGGACCGAATACGCCCGACCAGAATAATATGACCTTTCAACCGGCGACCGGCAACGACCCACGGGCCATGGTGGGGGCCGTCAAGAGCTGTGGACGCCTGCAAGCTGTGGAAGCGATCCTGGCCAAGTTCAAAGCCGGTGACAAGGTGAATGTCGGAACAGTGACCTTTGCCAGTGATATCGTGGATTCCCATACGACCGCCCCTGCCGATGCCGAAACATTTCGGACGACAAGGCTCGCGGAAGCCAGCAAGCTGAATAATTTCTGTAGCTATATACCGCCCGATCAGTCGTTTGCCGCCCAGGAGATGGCCGTCCCCGCCCCCAAGGTCGGCGGTGCGACCAACTATGCTGCGGCCTTCAATAAGGCTTATGAATTCCTGCGGGATGTGAAGGGTCGCAAAGCTGTGTACTTCATCACGGATGGTCGCCCAACCGCGGGCGGGGGTGATCCGGTCACCGCAGGCAAGAACGCTGCGACGAAACTTAAGACGATCGAAAACCTTTATTTTAACGCCTTTTTCCTGCAGTACAAACAGTCCGGTTTGCAGGAAGACAAGCAAGGTTTTGATAACCTCGTCCAAACGATCGGCGCCCCTGAACGTGTGGTCCGCGTGGATTCTGCGGCTCAGCTGGCTGTTGAAGTCGGCAAGGAGCAGGCGGCGAGTTTTGATCCGGCGCAGATCAAAGCGTCACTCACCATCGAGCCTTATGAACCGGAAGCCGAGCTTAAGGTTCTGAGCTTTACTCAGGATCCGGCCAATGCCAAAGCCTGGGTGTTTGAGACTCAGCCTTTTGTCCTGCTCGGTAAAGGCAATGAGGTCTATCCCCATCTGGTCAAAGTCACGGCGAAAGCCAAGGATGGGACACTGCATACCAGTCAGGTCAAGATCCTTTATCAAAGATCCCTGCAGTGATGGTACCAGGCCAGCGATCAACCCTTGAATCCTCCGCCTTCTACAGCTAAACTGGGCGCTTTCGTCACGCTTAGCTGTAGCAAGGATGCACTTCATGAAAAAAATTATTCTTCCATTCAGTCTCGTTCTGTCTTTTTCCATGGCCCATGCCGCGGAAAATTTCGGCAAACTGACTCTCGCCGAAAGCTCGGCCCGTCCTCTCAAATCCGTTGTGGCTGAGTATAAGGAAGGATCGGCCACACCTGTTCTGGTCAAAGGGACCGTAAAAAAAGTTTGTGAAAAAGAAGGCTGCTGGATGACGCTGGAAGACGGCGGCGAACAGGTGCGCGTTTTTTTCAAGAATCATAGCTTCGTCGTCACCAACAAACTCAAAGACAAGACTGCGTTGGCCGAAGGCCTGCTGACCAAAAAGGTGCGCAGCGTGTCGGACCAGAAGCATTTGCTGAAAGATGCCGGAGAATCAGCCCAGGCGATCGATGCCGTCAAAGCAGACAAGATCTTCTATGAATTCGAAGCCACCGGCATCAAGGCCCTGTAAAATGGCTGTGGTTCCCTTGACAAACTCCAGAGAGGACTCAAGTTTCTCTCTGAACAGAGGCAGGAAGGAGCCACATTATGGACTTCAATCGTTTCACCGAGCGGACTCAGCAAGCCATTAAAGAGGCTCAGAATTTTGCTATAGCGCAAGGGCACAGCGCCGTTGATGCAGAGCACCTTCTGAAAGCCCTTTTGGCTCAAGATAATGGAATTATTCCCAAAATAATCAATAAGTTGGACATTCCACTGGATCGCCTGGCTCACATGGTCGATCAGGAAATCCAAAAAAAGCCCCGTGTGTCGGGATCCGGCTTTGATCCGGAAAAAATATTCATCGCGCAAGCCTTATCCGCCCTGCTTGCCAGGTCCGAGCAGACGGCTAAAAAACTGAAAGATGATTACGTTTCGGTGGAGCACGTCTTTCTGGAAATCGTGCGAACCGGGGATCAAACTCCCGCTGGCCGTATTTTGCGGGAATTCAACCTGACCGAGCAACGTTTTCTTCAAGCCCTGACGGATCTGCGAGGCAATCAACGGGTGACCAGCTCCAATCCGGAAGCCACGTATGATGCTTTGAATCAGTATGGGATTGACCTCGTGGCGTCGGCACGAATTGGCAAACTGGATCCGGTCATCGGCCGCGATCAGGAGATTGCGCGCGTCATTCGTATTCTGAGCCGTAAAACCAAGAACAACCCCGTGCTCATCGGTGAGCCTGGTGTGGGTAAAACAGCGATTGCGGAAGGTCTGGCGCAAAGGATAGTGCGAGGTGATGTTCCGGAAGGCCTCAAGGACCGCAGCATTTTCTCCTTGGATATGGGCTCATTGATCGCCGGTGCCAAGTACCGGGGTGAATTTGAAGAGCGATTGAAAGCGGTTTTGAACGAAGTCAAAGCCAGCGAAGGCCGTATCATCCTCTTTATTGACGAGATTCATACCATCGTCGGTGCTGGCAAAGCCGAAGGTTCGATGGATGCAGGCAACATGTTAAAACCGATGCTGGCTCGCGGTGAGCTGCACTGTATCGGTGCCACCACGCTGGACGAGTATCGCAAGTATATTGAATCCGACGCCGCTTTGGAACGTCGCTTCCAGCCCGTTATGGTCGATCAGCCCTCAGTTGAGGATACGATTTCGATTCTGCGCGGTCTCAAGGAGCGCTTCGAAGTTTACCATGGTATCCGCATTCAGGATAACGCCCTGGTGGCTGCTGCCATGCTGTCCGATCGTTATATCACCGATCGGTTCCTGCCGGACAAGGCGATCGATTTGATCGACGAATGCGGCGCGATGATTCGCACGGAAATCGACAGTGTACCCGAGGAACTCGACAAAAAGCGTCGTAACCTCATGCGCCTCGAGATCGAGGAAGCGGCGTTGAAAAAAGAAAAGGATGCCGGCAGTAAGAAACGTCTGGAAGCTTTGCAGATGGAACTGCAGGACCTGCGCAAGGAAACCAAATTCCTTGAAGATCAGTACGAGCATGAAAAGAGTCAGATCAGGCGGGTGCAGGATATCCGTCGTGAACTGGAAACTTTGGGTATCCAGCTGCAGCAGGCCGAACGCAACTACGATCTCGATAAGGCCGCACAGTTGCGTCACGGTATGATTCCTGAAACGGAACGGCGTCTGAAAGGGGCCGAAGAGGAAGCCCGCGGCAAACGCAGCACGACTCTTCTGCGTGAAGAAGTTTCGGAAGCTGAGGTGGCCCAGGTCATCAGCCGCTGGACGGGCATTCCCTTGGAAAAATTGGTCGAAGGCGAACGCGAAAAGCTTCTGCATCTGGATGATGCCCTGCATAAGCGCGTTGTCGGTCAGGAAGAAGCGGTGCAGGCTGTTACGGATGCCATCATCCGGGCCCGGGCTCATATCAAGGATCCTAAACGTCCTATTGGTTCGTTTATTTTCCTGGGTCCGACCGGTGTGGGTAAAACCGAGCTGGCCAAGACTTTGACCCAGCAGATGTTCGATACGGCTGAAAACCTGATCCGCATCGATATGTCTGAGTACATGGAAAAGCATGCGGTGTCCCGACTGATCGGAGCCCCTCCCGGTTACGTGGGTTATGATCAGGGCGGTCAGCTCACGGAAGCCGTGCGTCGGAAGCCTTACTCGGTGGTGCTGTTTGATGAGATTGAAAAAGCGCACCCGGAAGTGTTTAACATTCTGCTGCAGCTGCTTGATGACGGTCATTTGACTGACAATCAGGGGCGTAAGGTGAACTTTAAAAATACGATCATCATCATGACGAGCAATATCGGATCCCAGGCTCTGATTGAAGGCATCCAGTCCGATGGCCACCTGAAGGAATCGGCAGTGCAAAGGGTTCATGCGGATCTGAAGGCGGCGTTCCGTCCTGAGTTCTTGAACCGGGTCGATGATATTGTTCTGTTCAAACCTCTGCAGATGCAGCAGGTCATCAAAATCGTCGAGATCATGGTGGGCGAGCTGAAAAAACGTTTGGAAGAGCAGAGCATTCGTCTCGATATCTCGCCCGAGGCCAGCGAGTTTATCGCCAAAGCCGCCTATGATCCCATCTATGGGGCACGGCCTTTGAAGCGTTATATTCAAAAGGAAGTGGAAAATAAGGTCGCTCGTCAAATCATCGCCGGGACCATTAAACCTGGGGATGCTCTGAAGATCAGGCTCAAGGATGGCCAGCTTGCCTTTGAAGCAGCAGGCTGAACGATTGAAGTGAATACGCATCTGCGCCCCCGGACTTTGGTTCGGGGGCTTTTTTTTGCCCGTGCTGCAGGCTATGATAGCCTTTTGTTTTCACCAGGAGCCCAGCATGAATGGCAAAGTGTTTCACCTTGGTCTCGACAGGGATCAGCTGCAGAATATCGACATCGCCTTCCTTCCCGGCGATCCCGGTCGCGTCCCGAAAATTGCCGGATATCTCGAAAATGCCAAGGATTTAGCCAACCATCGTGAATATCGTTCCATGCGCGGTGAGTTGAAAGGCCAACAGGTCCTGGTCTGCTCTACCGGGATTGGCGGGCCGTCCACGGCCATTTGCGTCGAGGAACTGGCCATGTTGGGTATCAAACGATTTGTGCGGATTGGAACGACGGGGGCCCTGCAGGATGCCATCAATCCCGCTGACGTGATCGTTCCCACGGCGGCTGTCAGACTTGATGGCGCATCGAGGCATCTGGCGCCTCTGGCCTATCCTGCGGTGGCCGATTTTCGCCTGGTGCAGAAACTGGTGCAAGGCATTGAACGCCATCAATACCCTTACCATCTTGGCATTTGCGCCTCGAGTGACACCTTCTATCAGGGTCAGAACCGAAATGACTCCTACAAAAAAGGCTGGGTCCATCGCGAAATCGCCGCTCAATTGCAAGAAATGAAAGAATTGTGCGTTCTGTCCTTTGAGATGGAAGTCGCGACTCTTTTTACACAGTGTGCAACCTTTGGCCTAAGTGCCGCCGCCGTGCTAGGTGTACTGGTCAACCGCAACCGCGCGGAGTTTCCCGACGCGGCCCAGCATGCCTTGATTGAAGATCGCGTAATCCGGGCAGCCTTAAGCTGCCTTGGGTAAAACAGATAGGAAGTCACCATGAGCCTCACGATTCAGAATCTATCCAAGACTTATCCGAACGGCGTGCATGCCCTGCAGGGAATTCATCTGAACATACCCACGGGCATGTTTGGCCTGCTGGGGCCCAATGGGGCCGGCAAATCCTCGCTCATGCGAACGATTGCCACGCTGCAGGATCCGGATACAGGTTCGATTTCGTTTCATGGTCTGGATGTTTTGCAGGACAAAACCGGGCTCAGGCGTCAGCTCGGCTATTTGCCGCAGGAATTCGATGTTTATCCTAAAACCTCGGCCCTGGATCTTTTGGATTATATAGCTCAGTTGAAAGGCATAGCCGACCGCAAGCAACGCAAGGACCTGGTGGAGCGGCTGCTGACCGTCACCAACCTTTATGCGGTTCGGAAAAAAGCTGTGGCCACGTATTCCGGTGGGATGAAACAGCGCTTTGGCATTGCCCAGGCTTTGATTGGTGATCCCCGACTGATCATCGTCGATGAACCCACCGCGGGCCTGGATCCCGAGGAACGCGTGCGTTTCCATAACCTTCTGGCGGAAATCAGCAGTGACGTGACCGTGATTCTGTCCACCCACATCGTGAGTGATGTGAGCGATCTTTGTCAGAACTTCGCTATAATTAATAAAGGCCTTGTGCTGGCGCAGATGACGCCCAAGGAAGCCCTGGCCGCACTACGTGGTAAAATCTGGGAAAAGCGTGTGCCTCGTGATCAGAAGCAGGACGAGTTGCCATCCCACGCGGTCTCGATGCACCTGTCCATGGGTGATCAGGTCATGCGCCTCTACGGCCACGACTGGTCGGCGGCCGGCGCCTCCCCTATTGAACCCACGCTGGAGGATTTTTACTTCGTGACGATCAAGGGGTTAACCCTATGATCCGAAGCTTCATAACCAATCTTAAAATCGAATTGACCCTTCGTAAAAAACTGATATCCACCTATGTCTATTTCCTGGTGATGTTCACCATTGCGGCTATGCTGGTGTTTTTTACCGGCGGCGGATTTAAAGGCATTAGCTTTTCACTCGGCAATTCAGCCAAAACGCTGCTGAATGGTCCCTATGTTTTGCATAACGCCTTCCTGCTGATCAGCCTCTTCGGACTGCTTTTCATCAGTCCCATTTTTGGGCAGGCCGTCTGCAAGGACTACGAAGCCAAAATCGATCAAATCGTTCTGGCCACGCCTACCCATCGCATTGGTTTTTATCTGGGGCGATTCATGGGCGCGACCCTGGTCAGTCTCTTTATCTTTTCCGGAATTGGGTTGGGTTACTTGTTCGCCACTTTTATGCCGAACCTGCAGCAATCGCTGATCGGCCCTACGCACCTGACTGATTATGTCTTACCCTATCTGACCGCACTGATTCCCAACATTGTCATCTTCGGCAGTATCTTCTTTGCCGTCGCGGCGTTGACCAAACGCATGGGCGCTGTCTATGTCATCAGTATTATTCTTTATCTCGGTTACCTCTTCTCCACGAGCTTTACCGACCGAATTGATAACAAAATGCTGCGTGGCCTGGTCGATCCCTTTGGGGCTATTGCCAGCAGTATCTTGACGGAATACTGGTCGCCGCTGGAACAGGATACCCGGCCTGTGACCTTGACCGGCGTTTACCTCTACAATCGTTTGGTCTGGCTTGGCTTCGGTCTTGTCATGCTGTGTCTGGGTCTTTTTTTTACGCAAAAAACTCTGCGCCGCAGCACAAAAATGAAAGCGGAAATATCACCCGAGATCGCTCCTGGTCTCTTGCGTTCCGCGGCCGCGCCCCTGGAATTCAGTGGATCCGCTCGCCTGCGCCTTCTGGCCCGTCAGCTCCTGTTTGAAAGTCAAGCTTCGTTTAAAAATATTTTCTTTATAAGTATTGCCTTGGCTGGCGCCATCTTTGTGCTGATGTCCGCTCAGAATGCTGGCAAAGCCTATGGAACATCCACCTATCCAGTCACCTATAATGTTCTGGAAAACTCGGTCTTTACCTTCACCATGTTCCTGACCGCTATCCTGATTTTTTATACGGGAGAACTCCTGTGGCGCGAACGCCAGCATCGCATGAATCAGATTCTGGATGCTCTGCCGCAACCCGGCTGGCTGCCACTGGTCAGTAAGTTCCTGGCTCTGCAGCTCATTATTCTAGTACTTCTGGGCCTTTCATGCTTTTTGGGTATAGCCACGCAGTTGGCCCAGGGCTATACGAAGCTGGAACTGGATCAGGTCTTTCAGGCTGTTGTGACGATCGCCTACCCGCGCTATCTGGTCCTAAGTTGCTTCTTCTTCTTTATCCATGTCGTGGTCGATAACAAGTATCTGGGTCATACGCTCTGCGTCGCGTTTCTCATCTCGCAGGGGGTCCTGCCTCTCCTCGACTTCAGCCAGGCTATTTATTTGCCCGGTCTTATCTCGATGTCGGTGGACTACTCGGATATGAACGGATTTGGACCCTTCCTGGAACGCGTGCGTGTGTATCAACTGTATTGGGGGCTCGGCGGCTTGATACTGCTGATCGGCGCCTACCTGCTTTGGCCTTATGGAACGGATTCGGCATTAGCCCTGCGCAAAAAGCTGGCCATGCATCGGCTGAGCCGACCTCTGGCTTTGGCGTCGTTGGTTATCCTGATGGCCTTCGCCGCGCAAGGTGGTTACATCTACTACAACACCCATATCCTCACGCACTATCATAGCAGCAAGGAACGGCTTCAGCTCCGCGTGGATTATGAAAAAACTTATAAGGCTGAATGGGAAAAGCGCGATCAGCTGCAATATATCGCGTCCAACGTGAGAGCGGATATTTATCCGGATGAGCCTCGCCTCAAGAGCGAAGCGTTATTCACCTTGCAAAACAAATCGTCGGTACCCATCAACCAGATTTTCCTGCATGTGCCCTTGGATGCAGATCAGTTTTCATTGAGTTTCGATCGCAAGGCTGAACTCATCAAATCGGATAAGGAACTGCGTCTTTACATTTACACGTTCCCGGAAGCCGTGGCGCCTCAAGACAAGGTGGCGATGACCTTCCAGATGAACTACGTGCCCAAGGGTTTCTCGGAACGAAACAACGAAACGCGGATCGTGGCCAACGGCACCTTTTTCAACAATGGCGACTTTTTCCCAGCGATTGGCTATGACCCGGATCGCGAAATCAGCCTCGATAAAGAGCGGGAGAAATATGGCTTGCAGCCGAAGCTTCGCGCCAACCCTATCAGTGACAAGGAAGCCCTGAATTTCACTTATATTGGCAAAAGCGGCAACTGGATCGATTTTTCGGCCACGGTTAGCACCAACGCCGATCAGATCGCCATTGCGCCCGGCTACCTCCAGAAAGAATGGACCGAAGGCAAACGCCGGTATTTTGAATACAAGATGGATAGCAAAATCCTGAACTTCTATGCCTTTCTATCGGCTCGTTATGAAGTGAAAAAGGATCGCTGGAATGATGTCGCGATCGAAGTTTATTATCAAAAAGGCCATGAATATAACCTCGACACCATGATAGCGGCCACCAAGCAAGGTCTGGACTATTTTTCAAAAGCCTTTGGGCCCTATCAGCATCGGCAGTTTCGCATCCTGGAATTCCCACGTTACGCACAGTTTGCTCAGGCGTTCCCCAATACTGTGCCCTTTTCCGAGTCGATCGGTTTTATTGCCAAAGTCGATCCTAAGGATCCCGACGATTTCAATTATCCTTTCTTTATCACTGCGCATGAACTGGCTCATCAATGGTGGGCCCATCAGGTTATTGGAGGCAACGTTCAAGGATCCCCGCTCCTCACCGAGACCCTGGCGCAGTACAGTGCCGTGATGGTTGTTGAAAAAGCCTTTGGCCGAGAAGGCGTGGAAAAGATCATGCGCTACGAAGGTCCTTCCTACCTATCGGGCCGTTCTTCCGAACCCAAGCGTGAGTGGCCCTTGGCTTTAAATGAAAATCAGCCCTACATCTATTACAACAAAGGCATTCAAGCCATGTATGCCCTCAAGGAAGTGGTGGGCGAAGAGGCTCTGAATGCCGCCATACGCAAGTTTGCTGATAAGGTGCGCTTTCAGGAGCCGCCGTTCACCACCGGCCCTGACTTTGTCGCGAGTTTGAAAGCGACTCTGGATCCGCAACACACGCCGTTGATCGATGAACTGTTCAACCAGGTCATGCTTTTCGATAATCGCATTCAAAAGCACCAAATGACAGAAAACGCGGATGGTTCGGTAACCCTCAATTTGGAAATCCTGGGCCGGAAAATCGACGTCGATGATAAGGGCGTGCAGAAGGACATCGACTTCAGTTTGGATATGGAACTCGCCGGCCGCAGCGCAGACGACAAGGTGCTGCCTGGCGAACGCCACGTGATTAAAACCGGAGTGAACAATATCCAGATTAAATTCGCTCAAAAACCAAAGTCCGTGACTCTCGACCCCGTGCATATGTGGATTGATTTGAACCGTGAGGATAACAAACTGACCCTCTGATCAGGACGTGGCATGCCTTTTGCTCTTCCATCCGCAGGAGCAAAAGGAGCTGCGACATGAAACTTCTCAATTTCAAAACCTGGAAAGACCTACTCAAAGAAACCTTTAACCTATGGCTGGACGTCAAGGCCACGCGCCTGGGCGCTGCCCTGTCTTATTATTCGGTTTTTTCTCTGGGTCCGATGCTGATCATTACTATCGCCGTGGCAGCTTTCTTCTTTGGCGATGAAGCCGCCCGTGGGGAAATATTCGCACAGTTACGCGGTATTATCGGGGACGCTGGAGCCGCCTCCGTGCAGATGCTGGTGAAAGCCTCCAGCAAGCCTGTAGCGGGCGGAATTGCCGCAGCCTCCAGTATCGTCACGCTTTTGATTGGTGCCACCGGGGTGGTGGTTCAGCTCAAGGATGCCCTGAACAGTATCTGGGGTGTTGAAGCCAAACCCGGTCACACCATCAAGGTCTTCTTTCGCAGTTATGTGATGTCCATAGCCTCCCTGCTGGGCCTGGGCTTTATTCTGGTCGTCTCGCTCATGGCATCGGCCATGCTGCAGTTTGTTGGCAACTATATGGGGGGACTGCTGCCCTTCTCTGAGGCTGTCCTGGGTTTCATCAACGCCGTGCTTTCCTTTACCATGATCAGTCTTCTGTTTGGCCTTATCTTCAAAGTTTTGCCGGACGTTGACATTCGCTGGAAAGACGTCGTCCCCGCAGCCGTGTTCACAGGGGTCATGTTCACCATAGGCAAAAGCCTCGTGGGCCTCTATCTCGGCACGCAATCCCTGGACTCGACCTATGGCGCCGCCGCCTCAGTTGTTGTGATATTGCTTTGGGTTTTTTACCTAGCCCAGGTTTTGTTTTTCGGAGCCTGCTTCAGCAAAGTTTACGCCTTGCATCAGGGTCAGCCCATCCATACGAGCAAGGACGTTCAGTTCGAAAAACCAAAAACACCGCCGCCGATGGTCACACCCGGCCTGCAGTCGTAATCCTACAGCCCGGCACCCGCCGGGCTTTTGCTTTTGGACCCCATATTTCCGCGGAAAGTTCGCCACCCTGCCACAAAATTTGCTAGCATAAGGACAGTACCAAAAGAGGAATTATCATGGGCAATCCTGGCAAAGTTCTGGTGGTCTGTCTGGTTCTTGGCTCTGGCTGTAAACTCATTTCCAGCTCCTTCCGCGGCAAGCACTCCAAAAATTCAGAAAGCGCTCCCGCTCCGGCCAGCAGCGGCGATGGCGTTGCCGAGCAGCCCAATATTCCCAAAACAGGCCCCACCGGTCCTACCGTTCCGGAAGAAGTCTTCCAGATCCCCGAACCTGCCGCCGACGTTCCTCTGGAAGGCACCGTCGTGCGCCGACCCCAGGGCGGCATCGATATCTCAGGCAATATCGCTGGCATTTGGGATAAGAAGATGAACCCCGTGTATGTGCTGGGTGACATCACGCTCAAGACAGGCAAGACCCTGGTCGTCAAGGAAGGTGTTCAGGTTTATATCGATCCGAACGCACGCTTTTATGTGGAAGGCGCCCAGCTGAAAATCGTCGGCACCGCGGCCGAGCCTGTGCTGTTCACCAGCCTTACGCCCGAACAAACGTGGCAAGGCATCCGCGTCTGCTCCGCGGCCACCTGTGACTCGGAAGTCGTGAAGGGCAAGCTTGAAATTCGCCATGCGATTTTCGAACGAGCCCGGAAAGCGGATAATAATCCCAATGACGTCACCTGGCGCCGCGGGGGTGTCTTCAATATCCGCATGTCGGAAACCGTGATCATCGAGGACACCATCTTTCAAAATAACTTTGGCCTCGAGCGCGGCGGCGCGATCGAAATCATCGCCGAAAACCCTAACATCATCTTCCGCCGCAATATGCTGCGGGATAATTCCAATGAAGGCGGTGGAGGCGCTCTGCAGATCACGCATGGACGCAATTTGAAACTGGAACAGAACACCTTCGTCAACAACACGACCAAAGCCGAAGGTGCTGGCATTGCCTTTATAGATTCCGCTGGCATTCTTCTATCCCGCAATGTTTTTGAAAATAATCGCGCCGAACAGCCTGGCGGCGCGATCTCCTGCGACGGTCACGGGGAAACGATTGCTATTGACGCCAGCAATATCTTCAAAGGCAATCTGCCGAACGACAAGCTTTGCAAGGAACAGTGAGGTCCACCGTGTCCCAGACCAAAAAAGAAATCGATGTCGCGTGGATTCCGACAGCCGAAGCCCAGATGGGCACAGCCCAAGAACCGGTCTTGATTCAATCGTTTCTGCAGCATCGGCAGTGGCTGCGCGAGCAGAAGGAAACCGCAGTCCAGACCCGATCCCTGGAAAAAATCGATCAGGTTTATCAGAATAATCCGCAAACCATCAGCTGCGCCGCCGGTTGCGCCGCATGCTGTCATGCACGCGTGGATATTTCCAAGCATGAAAAGCGTTTGATCCTGGCTCATCTCAAAACTCATAAGACACCGATTGATGCCGATCGACTGTCGATTCAGGCCAAGGCTCTCAACGAAGGAACCTGGGATCAGCTGCCCTTTGCCGTTCGCCAATGTGTCTTCCTGGATGCGAACAGTCGCTGTTCGATCTATGAAAGTCGACCCTTGCTCTGCCGTCGGTATTGCGTGACTTCCGATAAAAAGCACTGTTATGACGAGAACTGGAGTCATATCGAGCGCGTGACCAATCCCGACTCGGACGCCTTTCTTTCCGCTGTATTTACCAAATTCAAATTTGAAGCCATGCCTGTTTTTCTGAGTGAAAACCTCAGCAAAATTTAACCACCCTTCCTGCTTTCTCTCTTGCACCCTAGGTCTTCTGCCGTTAAACACATGGCAGCACCTCACCGGTCAGGAGAGAATTTCATGCGAATCAACCCCATCGTGGCGCTGCTCAGTCTTTTGTCCACCGGTTCCTTGGGGGCGCGGACCTTCATTCACGCAAAACATCTCATTGATGGTCGCTCCACGCGCATGCAGGAAAACATGACGCTGATTGTGGACGGCACGCGCATTGAAGCGGTTGAGAAGGGCTTCGTTGCCCCAGGTACGGGTGATACACTGATTGACCTCAAAAACAGTACAATCATGCCGGGATTTATGGACATGCATGTCCACCTGAGTAGCGAGTTCAGCCAGAAATCCTATTTGGAACGCTACACCTTAAATACAGCTGACTACGCTCTACAAGCTGCCGTCCATGCGGAACGCACACTGAAAGCAGGCTTCACGACGGTGCGCGATTTGGGTGATACCGACAATGTCACCCTTGCTTTACGTCGCTTCATCGATGCTGGTCAATGGCCGGGACCTCGCATCTGGGCCGCGACCAAATCGATTGCCACCACTGGCGGTCATGCCGATCCCACCAACGGTGCGCGGCGTGGGATGCTGCCGGAACCGACACCGGAAATGGGCGTCATCAATGGTCCGGATGAAGCCCGCAAGGCCGTTCGCCAACGTTACAAGGATGGGGCGGATCTGATCAAGATTACCGCAACCGGCGGTGTCTTGAGCGCAGCCAAAAGTGGGCAGAACGCACAGTTTACGCCGGACGAATTAAACGCCATCATCAGCACAGCCAAAGACTATGGCATGACCGTAGCAGCCCATGCCCATGGCGCCGACGGCATGAAACGCGCCGTCCTAGCTGGAGTGGATTCCATCGAGCATGGCACTTATATGAACGATGAGATCATGCAGCTCATGAAAAGCCGTGGCACCTTTTTCGTGCCTACCCTTGAAGCTGGCCAATGGGTCACGGAAAAGGCCAAAATCCAGGACTTTTTCCCTGAAATCGTTCGCGTCAAAGCCATCGCCATTGGCCCCAAAATTATGGATACATTCGCCCGGGCTCTCAAAGCCGGCGTTAGGATCGCGTTTGGAACGGACACGGGCGTGTCGGAACACGGACGCAATGCGGAAGAGTTTGGGTTGATGGTAAAAGCCGGTTATGCACCGATGGAAGCGATTCGATCAGCGACATGGTATGCGGCTCAACTGCTGAAGGCGGAGGATCGCCTGGGTTCCCTCGAAAAGGGCAAACTTGCCGATATCGTGGCCGTGGACGGCGATCCTCTGCAAAACATAGCTCTGCTGACCCAGGTCTCGTTCGTGATGAAAGATGGCAAGGTGATGAAGCATGAGCCCGCTGCCGCAGGTTTGAGTGTGCGCTAGGCGGGATTGGTTCCATCCTGACGAATGGCCGAGATATGCCCGGTTTCTTCGAGTACGGCCAATCGAACCTGACTTGGAGAATCGACTCCCATCCGGCGCAGAGCGGCCAGCAGTTCATCTTCCGTGAGACCTTCATCTTCCAAGGCCTCAGGCAAAATGCGACCGTGTCGAATCAAAGGTCGTGGCTGCTCGCGCACGAACCGCCGCAATTCTGGGAAACGCTGACAGAGTCGAGCCAGGAATACATGCAGGGTGAAAACAGTGATAATAAAAACGGCAGAATTCAACTTGCCATCGATCAGGACCAGGTTTTGAAGCGTGACGCCCAAGGAAATTAGGATAATCAGATCGATCGTTGTGGTCTGACCGGCAAGCCTTTTACCAGCCATGCGGACGATGAGAGTCAGGCCTATATAATAAAGACTTGATAAGCCGATTTGTTGAATGATGTCTGTGATATTCAAAGCACACTCCCCAAAAGTTCTCCGTCCTCTTGCAACGAGTTTGCCACCGCAATAAATTCCGGCTTTCGAATGTCCCTACCATGGATTACGGTTTGTCCCAGGCTCATGCCCAAGGAGTGTTTCATGTCCGCCGAATTTCCCTGCCTTATTGAACTGCCCATGCCTCTTCTGACCCCTCGCCTCACGATCCGACCGCCGCAGGCCGGTGACGGCTTGGCTTTCAACACGGCCATCAACGCCTCGCGAGAGCATCTGCGGCGCTTTTTACCTTGGGTGGACACCTCGCATCACTCGATCGAGGAAAGTGAAAACTACGCTCGTCTGCAGCACTCAAAATTCCTCAGCCGGACGGACATCATTCTGGCCATTTTCGATCGTCAAACCCACGAACTCCTTGGTGGATCAGGGTTACATCGAGTTGATTGGAGCCTGCCAAAATTTGAAATTGGCTACTGGCTCCATAAGGACGCCGTGGGCCAGGGCCTCATGAGCGAGGCGGTCAACGCCATCACCCGCTATGCTTTTCAGCAACTGCAGGCCAGGCGGGTGGAAATACGCTGTGAAACGGACAACGTGCGCAGCCGAGCGGTGGCCCAACGTCTGGGTTATGACCTGGACGGGTGTCTGCGCCAGGATCACTTTAAAACCGATAGCCAGGACTTAACCGATACATGGATCTTCTCCCGGCTCGACGTGGCCGGGTTGCCTGAGCTGCAGGTGTCCTGGTAAAAGGCCCCAGGAGCCAAGGCCTGGCCGTGTTCTTGCAAAAGCAGAGCGGCTCGGCTTTTACGACTGCGCAAGGAGGTTTTGCTATGCGTTTGAAACCAACCCGACAAGACGGCGAACGATGGGTCATCATTATTGGAGGTGGATTTGGCGGCATGAAGGCGGCCATGGAGCTTGCCAATAAGCCGAAAATTCGCGTGCTCCTGCTCGACAAGAACAACCATCATCTGTTTCAGCCTCTGCTATATCAGGTTGCCACAGCCGGTCTCAATCCTGCTGATATCGCTGTTCCCATCCGTGCGCAGTTCTCCGATGCGGCCAATGTCGAAGTGCATCTCGGCAAAGTCAAAGCCATCAATCTTGCTGAAAAATTTATTATCACCGAAAATCATGAAATCGAATACGACGATCTGATTATAGCCACTGGCACCCAGCATAATTATTTTGGGCATCCGGAATGGGAAACCTTTGCACCAGGCTTGAAAACTTTGGAGCAGGCGACGGAAATTCGACGCCGCGTTCTGTCAGCTTTTGAATTGGCGGAAAATACCTTTGATCCCGCCGTGCAAAAAGAGCTTCTGACCTTCGTTGTGGTCGGCGGCGGGCCGACCGGCGTGGAGATGGCCGGCGCCATTGCGGATATTGCGCGCACTGTTCTGGTCAAGGACTTCAAGCATATCAATCCAGCTCAGGCCCATGTGGTGTTGGTGGAAGCCAGCCCCAAAATCATGACCGCCTTTGATGAAAAACTAGCCGAGCGAGCCAAGCACGATCTCGAAGAAATGGGCGTTGAAGTTCGAACATCATCCATGGTGCAGAATATCAATGCCGAGGGTGTGCAGATCGCTGATCAATTTTTACGCGCGCGCACGGTGATCTGGGGCGCTGGTGTGAAAGCGGCTCCTTTGCAATTCATCCCGGAAATTCCAATCGATAAAGCCGGTCGGGTCAAGGTGCAAAAGGATCTCAGCATCCCCTCGTATCCTGGTGTCTATGTCGTCGGTGATATGGCTTCCCTGGAACTATCGCCCGGACAATTTCTGCCAGGCCTGGCACCGGCCGCCATGCAAGCTGGTCGTCACGCGGCTCGAAATATTCTTCGGGCTCAGGCCGGCAAGCCGCTCCAGGACTTTGTCTACAAGGACAAAGGCCAGATGGCCACCATCGGCAAACATCGCGCGATCGCACAAGCCGGCAAGCTGCGCATGACCGGTTTTATTGCCTGGATGGCCTGGCTCTTTGTTCATGTTTTTTATCTGGTCACCTTCCGCAATCGCCTTTCCGTCATGACGCAATGGGCGTGGAGTTACACCTTTTCCAAGCGGGGCGCACGCCTGATTACGCAGCAGGAATGGAAGCTCAGTACCTGAAGCACAATCAGGAGGGGGAGGATTCGCAAAGCGACAACTCTGTCCTCCAACCCATTCATCGCCTAACTGACATACCTTGAATTACTGATGTTCGAGCGCGGTCTGCTTTTTGCAACAATCTTGTTAAAGTCCGCTATCGGGCTTGTGTCTACCGGAGTCAAAGCGATGCAAAGGCCTTCCTTCTGGGTCCTGATTGGTCTCTTGTTACTGCAAACTGGTTGTCTCTCAACGATCATGGGGACCAAGGATTCGCGCAGTGAAACCTATGACATTCCTGAACCGGGTGCCGGCTGGGATCCGATTGATCCGGGTGAAGCCGATCGCTCCTATCGCAATACGCGCGATCAGGCGATTTTGAACGTCAGCTCTCTTTGCGGTGAGGCCCGGTATAAAACTCTCGAAGAGTTATCGACCGACATCCTGAAACAGCTGCCGGAGCATGAGGTGGTCGAACCGCAGAAGTCGACTCAGGTGAACGGTCATCCCGCTTTGATCACGGAAGCGCGTGGCCAGGTCGATGGCAAACCCATGAATGTTCGCATTGCCGTGATCCGTACACCGGACTGTCTGTTTGATTTTATTCTGGCTGGCGCGCAATTGGATGCGAGTAGCCGAACGGCGTTCGACGCATCACTCAAAGGTTTCAAAGAAAGAGCGGCTCGATGAAAAAATCGCATGCCATGCAGCTCTTCCTCTATAACGTCGGCACTCCCTTGGCTCAGGCGGGTGAAGTGGTTGCTGATTTTCTTTACATGACGCGGGACGTCCTGGTCTGCGTTCCCAAAGCCCTAAAATCACCTGGCGTGATTGTCGAACGGTTTCAATCCCTCGTCATCAGTTCGTGGTTTCTGGTCGTGATCACATCATTCGCCACCGGTGCTGCCATGGCCCTGCAATTCGGTCAAGGCATGTCACGTTTCGGCGGCAAGCTCTACGTGCCCGACATCATCGCCTTTGCCATCATACGAGCCCTCGGTCCCGTGTTTGCCTGCCTGATGGTAGCGGCCCGATCCGGGGGCGGAGTTGCCGCGGAATTGGGCTCCATGAAAATCACGCAACAGATTGATGCCCTCCGCGCCCTTGGAACCAAGCCCGAGGAAAAACTGGTGGCTCCCATCGTGATTGCCCTGATTCTCGGCATGCCCTTTCTCACATTTCTAGCCGATGTCGCGGGCATTACCGGTGGTCTCCTGGTGTCGGCCGGCAGCCTGGGCATTGCGCCATCGCTTTATATTGAAAAGACCATGAACGCAGTGCCCTTTGATGACCTTTTATTTAGTCTGGCCAAGACCTCAATTTTTGGCGGCATCATCGGGCTTATTGCCTGCTTCATGGGCATGCGCACCCAAACCGGAACATCGGGTATCGGCATAGCCACCACCACGGCGATTGTCGCGGCTAACATCTTTGTTTTGGTCGGTGATTTTTTCATCACCAAGCTGCAATGGATCATGCAATGGTAATGGAAACGGAAACCGTACACCCTCTGCTTTCAATTCGCGGCCTGGAGACACGCTTCGGCTCTAAAACCATTCATAGCGGATTGGACCTTGACGTCTACCGCGGGGAAATTCTGGTTCTCTTCGGCGGCAGTGGAACAGGAAAAAGTACTCTGCTCCGGGCCATTATCGGTCTGGATGCCCCGGCGGCTGGTTCCATTCTGTTGGAAGATCAGGATATCACGCAGATCGACCAGAATGCCTGGCGCGAGGTTCGCAAGAAAGTAGGCTACTCCTTCCAGAATGGGGCTCTGTTCGATAGTCTGACCGTGGCCGAAAACCTGGAATACCCTCTGCGTGAGCTGACGGATATGCCGCTTGACGACATCCGCAAAGCGCGCGAGGACATGCTCGACCGCATCGGCATGCCCGAGGTCGGGGATCTCTATCCGGCGGAATTGAGCGGTGGCATGCAAAAGCGTGTGGGTATGGCCCGGGCGCTGATGCTGAATCCGGCTTTGATTCTTTATGATGAACCCACGGCAGGTCTTGACCCTGCCAATATCAAAAAAATTGCCAACCTTATGCTCGATCGCAAAGCCAACGGCTTGACGGGCATCCTGGTCACGCATGATGTGCCGTGCGCCCTGATGGTCGCGGACCGCATTGCTTTTCTCTACGAAGGCAAAATTGCCGTGATTCAGGATCGCGCTACGATCGATCGTGAACCGGACGAACGCATTGCAGCTTACATCAAGGGAGACGTCGAATGAAAATTGCAACCATTAGGACCAAAATCAAGCTGGGTGTTTTTGTCATCTGTGTGGCCGCGGTCGCCGCTCTGGCTCTTTTGTTGGCAGGTGACAATGTCACTCTGTTCAAAAAATCGCGGGAATACAAGGCTCATTTCACCAACACCGGGGGCCTGATTGAAGGCGCTCCCGTCCGCATTGGTGGGGTCGAGGTCGGCCACGTTTCGAAAATCGTGATCGCCTCACCGAACGGCGATCTGGCGATTGTTGCAACTTTGAAAATCAATAGTCCCTATGATGATCTGATCAACAGCAGCGCTTCGGTGGCTTTGGAAACCCAGGGCCTTTTAGGTGACAAATTCGTTTCCCTTTATCCTGGCTCCGGCCTTTCGAAGGAACCCTTGGAAGAAGGCGCGATCATTGCGACGCGCGAAGCCGAGGGACTGAATAAAATGGTGGAAAAATCCAGCGACATTATGGATCAAGTCAGCAACACGACCAAAAAAATTGATGACTTCGCTGCCGGCTTGCCCGATGCGAAAATGGTGACTTCAGCCTCCAATGACTTTGCAGCCTCAACCCGGGCTTTGCGGGAGCTGATGACCCGAATGGCAGCCGAAGATTCTGCCATTGCCATGCTCAACGATCCTGAATCCAAACGCATGCTGCGCAACAGCCTGCAGAATATGGAAAGCGCCACCGCCCATCTCGATTCCGTGGCGAAGAAAATTGATGGGGGTCAGGGCACACTCGGGGCTCTGGTGAACGATCGCAGCATGTATGAAGATATGCGTTCCATTCTGGGCAAGATCGATCGTGGTAAAATCGCCCGCCGCGTCTTTATCGAGGCCGCGGAACAGGACAGCAAGGACGCACCACGTTAAAAAGTGAACAGAGAGTGAAGGATTACGCTCTGCGCAGGGTCACACCAATTTCAAAACAGCGTTCAAAGGTTTCCTGCATTTGAGCATCGGTCATAAACAGCGGGGACCCTTTTGGTCTCGGCAGGACAATGCGCCGTTGAAAAATGTCACGGTTCAAGGGCCCAAGGCGGCCAAAGTCATAGGAAATCATCCATTTTTCGCTGGTAGGCAGGGGCGATGTGAAGTTGTTGGTGACAAAACCACCATCAATGCAGCCATCGAAATGCGGCACGAAATTGGTCAGAAAGGGAATCGTGGACGATTTGATAATCGTGCGATAGGCCTGATCGGAAGGACCGGCAAGGATATCTTCCGTGACGAAGCGTCGACTCTTCAGGCTCACGTAACCCACAAAAAAGTGCCGCAATCCATTCTTCATAAAACTATCGTGTGTGACAATAAAGGGTTCGCAAAGCTTGCGAATGGTTTCGCCCTGCATGTCAAAGGGCGGCAGAAACCGCTTGAGGGGTTTACTGACTAAATCACGTGCGGACTGAAAACACGCCAGTGCACGATTTGCATCACTGTTGCTGTAGGTGAGGTACGCCGCATGACTTCCCGATGAGACAGAGCAGACGACATCCGGAACCAAACGACGTTCCTTGAGCCCGCACAGAAATCCTGTTAAACCCACGCCCCACAAACCGCCTCCTGGCAAGGAAAATTCCAACATAGCTTCATCTCCTGCACATTGAGCTTTCCTGAAAGGGGCGCGCTTATGCTGCCCTCGATCAAACAATGCGAATTCGATGCCAGGATGCGGAATAAAAAAAGGGAAGTCTTATGACTTCCCCTCGCAATGTCGCTATTTCAAACCTGATTACGTTCGCTGCGCTCTGTGAATAAGCCGCAGCAACAATAACAAAACAATCGCGCCGATGAAGGCTACGAAAATAGTTCCCGCTATCCCGCCGAAAGGAGTACCAACGCCGAGCTCGCGGAAAAGAAAACCGCCGATAAAAGCACCGACGATGCCAATCACTATATCTCCCAGCACGCCATAGCCTCCACCTACCACAGCGGATGCCAGCCAGCCGGCAATCAATCCAATTACAGCCCAAATCAAGATGGTTTCCAAAGTCATATACGTCCCCTTTACGCAGGTTGCCTCATTACCGTATCTTCCACCCTGGGCTTTGCAAAACCTTTGCCACCGTCCGCGGAACCGGGTCCTTGCCAACCCTATCGAGCCGCAAGATAGCTCAGCTCAAGGGCTTGCTGGCTTTTCACCCGTCAGGAAGACAAAAGTCAAAGGCTGTCTTCTAACCACCTGCTTAGGAAATTCCATACAGACTGCTGCGGTCACAGTGCAGCCGGGTCGGGGAAAAGGGCGGTTCCCTGGAGGAAGGCATCATGAGCTGAAATCGATTTTAACCAGCCCGTCAGCGAAAGCCGTTGCCTTTGGGTGGGCCTCACCTCGTGCGGAAACCGTTCACTGTCAAAAATCACAAGGGTACCGAAGGTGGGCGGAATAACCTGGAGGATTTCGTCGTCATGCAGTGGATTATAAATCACCAGGTCGCCACCATCCTCGGACTTCCAGTTTCGATTCAGGAAGAGGACCAGCGACAGACGTCGGCCGTTATCGGCTTGAAAACGATCCCGGTGCTTCTGATAAAAGGCACCCGGTTCATAACAAGCAAAGTGGCATTCGAAAGCGTTAAGAGCCAGATAGAGGCTTTGATTGACCGCACGGCTCCACACCCGAATGGCTTGAAAAAAGGCGGCGATATCGGGCTGAGGATCATTGGCTTCAAGCCAGTGAATCCGATCACTGCGAATAGTGGCCGCTGCCTGCTGCTGATAACCCTTGCCGATATGGGCAGGGGCCGAATAGCCCGCCGCATAACGACTTTGCCACTCCTGCAAAAGCCCTTCCGTACAGGCAGTTGGCAAAGCCTCAGGCATCACGATCAAACCTTGCTCCGCCAGGCGATCGATCCATTCGGGTTGATCCACAAAAGGGCCTGGCATCAGTAAGGCCATGGAAAGCTGGAAAAATCCTGCTTCCGTTTTTCAAGGAAAGCCCGACGTCCTTCTTCGGCCTCGTCGGTACCATAGGCCAGACGGGTGGCTTCACCGGCAAAGAGCTGCTGCCCGACGAGGCCGTCGTCGATCAGATTGAAGCTGAACTTCAACATACGAATCGCCGTGGGTGACTTGCTGTTGATCTCGGCCGCCCATTCCAACGCCACATCTTCCAATTTTTCATGCGGCACGACCTTATTTACCATGCCCATATCAAAAGCTTCCTGAGCACTGTAGTTGGCACCCAAAAAGAAAATTTCGCGCGCCCGTTTCTGCCCTACCATGCGGGCGAGATAGGCCGAACCAAAGCCGCCGTCGAAACTTGCGACATCGGCATCGGTTTGTTTGAAGATCGCATGCTCCTGACTGGCCAGAGTCAGATCACAGACCACATGCAAACTATGCCCGCCACCAACGGCCCAGCCCGGCACAACTGCCATCACAACCTTCGGCATAAAGCGGATGAGCCTCTGCACTTCCAAAATATGCAGACGGCCGAGACGCGTGGGCGCCGACCCGTTATTTTCATATTGATACCCTTCCTTGCCGCGAATGCGCTGATCACCTCCCGAACAGAAGGCCCAGCCGCCATCCTTGGGGGATGGCCCATTGCCTGTGATCAGCACGACACCCACATCATCCGTGCATCGTGCATGATCCAAAGCTATATAAAGCTCATCCACAGTTTTCGGACGAAAGGCATTACGCACCTCAGGGCGATTGAACGCAACCCGAACTGTCCCCTGCCCCACCGCGCGGTGATAGGTGATATCGGAAAAATCAAAGCCAGGAACCTTCTCCCAGCTAGCCTTGCGAAAAAGTGGAGAAACCATGACGTACCTCATGTTGAGCCGTTTCAGGCCTCATTTATTCAACAGATCGGCCAAAGCGTCAATGACGAATCCCTGATTTGACCCGGGATGGGCCTTACTCGAATTGAATGCAAAGTCGGCTGAGAGCCGCGTGCTCCATGCCCTGGATAGGAAACGTAAGGCGTGAAAGTCCATCCCAGGCGGCGCCCATGGCCACCAGAAGCGGAGCATAATGATCGTTGGTGGGATGATTCTTGCGAAATAAAGGCTGGATGAAACGGGGCTCGATCAAGGCGTCCTTGTCGCCCGCCAGCAATCGATCCCGCAACCAGACCTCGTAATCCGTCACCCACGCTGGCACATTGTCACTCTTTTCCTCGAACGCTCCAAGATTATGCGTGGCGGATCCGCTGGCTAAAATAAGAATCCCTTGCCGACGCAAAGGGGCGAGGCGTTGGCCCAGTTCAAAAAATCGTGGAAACTTGTCACGCAGGCGCAGAGCCAAAGGTAAAACAGGAACGGACGCCTCGGGATACATGTGCATCAGCGGCACCCAGGCCCCATGATCCAGGCCACGCTCGACTTCTGGCAGTGGACCGACACACGCCTGCACAAGGGCTCTTTGTTCGGTAGAAAAACCATGCGCTGGATATTGAATGGTCTTGAGCTCATCACCAAATCCGGCAAAATCGTGAAGAGTCGGTAAAGGATCGGAACATGACATTTGCATTTCACGTTCCCACCAATGGGCCGAAATCACCAGAATCCCGCGAGGCTGAGGCAAGGTAGCGGCCCACTCTCGCAAAAAAGCGCCCTGTTCCCGGTCCAGGGCTTTCGTGGGCGCTCCATGAGAAACAAAAAGCACCGGCATCAGGGTGGCAGGGGACATCACATCACTCCTGGATTCGCACGGATCGAGGCTTAGACAGGGTTTTGATTGCGGGCACTGGAGATGATGGCCTGACAGAGTTTGTCGTAATCGACAGGTTTATTCAAAAGGTCGCGCGCGCCCAGTTTGCGGGCTTCTTCCAGACTGATTTCGGAGTAGCCGCTGACCAGGAAGACCATGGGCTTGCGCTTGGTCATATGACTGATCCGTGTCAACAATTCGACACCATTTCCATTGGGCATGCGAACATCACTCACCACCACATCAAAATCATTTTTGCAGATCAGCTGATACGCGGCATCGCCGCTTTCCGCCTCGAGTACTTGAAAACCCTTATCGATTAATATAAACGCGACCAGTTCACGCAAAACCGGCTCGTCATCCACTACCAGCACCGAAATTGGATTTTCGTTCATTTGTAACACCCATGAGACTTTCGCAGGCCTTAAGTCCTTATAATACAGAAGGCCCCGGGTTCCCTCAGCTTTTTTTTACTCTTTGGGACTTCTTCACAAAAGGCGCGAAGCGTCTGGGACAGGATCATACTACGATCTTCGTGAATAACCGATATGAGTCATAGCCGATTCCAGGCCTTGAGACCATGTTGCGATGCTGCGAATATCCACCAAATACCACGAAAAGCAGCTAAAAATCCTGGAGAGCGCGAGTCTTTTTTCTTGGCGGCGGTCGGGGTCATTTTTTACGATCAGTCTCCCTGGCTCTGGCCTATGGGAGTTTTCTGCTATAGGCTCTTTCCGCGGGTCTGTTTAGGACCTGGTGGCGCCCTTCCTGGCGGTGGGTTTTTTTGGGAGTGTGTCGACACACTCATATTCGGGCCGCATCCTGATCCAAACGCGACAGCAAAAGCAAAATATAGCTGATATCGAGAGGTTTTAATGCCACGCAATGCAGCTCATTGTTCATCAGCTTTTTGAGTGGTTCCACCAAGGTTGCCTGAGAACTCAGAAGAATGAAGACACCGCGATGGGCCTTCAATCGGGCCAAGTCTTTTTTTGCTTCGTCAAACCCCAATTTATCAATATCAAACACGATCGGATAAACATGGGTCAATGCCTGCTGCACTAAATGGTCGATGTCACCACCAGTGATCACAGTAAAATGCAGCGCTTCAAAGAGAGTTTGATAACGGCTGCGTGCTTGCAAGTCCCGCGATACGATCACCAGCGGTTCCTTTTTCAAATCCTTTTTCAAACGATGAGCTGATTTCAGATAGGCGTTCGTCATGTCAGTGACAGTCAGCATGCCCAGAATATCGCTTTGATGCATTGAACCCGCGCTCACTGGGAAATGGCGCGGACGCTTTTGAAAAAACATATCACCCACATCAACTTCCAGGTGAGCCAGGCGAGCAACATGCACGGGGCGGGTCATGAAAGCGTTGACGCTGGCCTCCAGCTTTTCCGGCTTTTCCAGCAGCGTAAACTTCTGCACGATGTCGCGCTCTGTGACAATACCAACCACCTGCTGGTCACGATTCAGAACCAGCACACTGCTAATTCTGGTCGCGCATCGTGGCGACAACCTCCGTCATGGTTTGCTCGCTGTCAACGAACACAAGATGGCGTTTGATAAGATTTTTCATACGTGTGCCTCCCCTCTCTCTGTCTTCATAGGAGAGAGAAGGCCCGTCAATGACATTAGCCGCGAATATCCCTGAGCAGGGGCGTGGCCTCTGGCGCAAGGTTGGGCGGATTGATAACAAATCGGCGAATTTCCCGCTCAGGCAGCGGCGTATCCTTGGATTGATTCAGGACCTGATAAAACTCCTCTTTCCGCAAACGCGGCAGCGAAGCCTTCTGCTCAGGACTCATAGTTTTGAGCGTCCCTTTCAGGTAATACAGGGCCTGCAGCCGCAAAACGCGGCCTTTCTTGAGCACGGCGGACTGGTAAGCTGAGCCGCGCTCACGGTCCGAGGCATTGTGATAGCAACCGACCCATTTGCTCGAGCAGCGCTGGTAAATGTGCTCGCCAAATTTCTCCAGTAAATACTCCACCTGTGCTGCTGGGGAAAGCATGCGCAAGGGATCCCGACCAAAACTGTCCTGGTGCCAGGCCCAGTTGAACTGCATCGCCCCAATATCAACGCTGGCCGCCTTTTCCTTGCTCCTTGGGGATTTTCTGCGCAAATCTTTCAGAAAATTGATCGCGGCTTCACCCCGATAAACTCGACCGCCCTCTTCACTGTTGTCGCGGGCGATCACAAAACGAAAGCTGGATTCCTGGTTGACGATCTGCCAGATGATGTCGGGATTGGTTGTCTGGCAAGCCGCAGACGCCAGCTCTTCCAGGTAGGGGCGCTCCCCATTGGTCATGACATTGGGATTAACCTTCGCAGCGGTTTCCTGAAAGACCGTTTCACAATTTTGCCCGGCGTGTGCCGCCGCATACAAAATAACGCTGAGAGTGAAAGGACCCATTTGTGACAAGCCTCTAGAGTGGTGGTAGAGCCTTGCTGCAAAAGCCATGCTCGGACGGCCTTTGTATCAAAGCAATGACTTGACAGACAAAAAAATGACTGTAAGCCGACACTGTTGTCGCCCCCCAATAGGGGTCGGCTGAATATTACGTCGAGAATGGGGAAAATGGAAGACCAGGAATCATGCAGAGTCGAATGGGCCGATACAGAGGCTCAAGCAGAATCGCTCCAGGGCTCGTCCAAAGCCTTGTCCAAAGCCTCGCCCCAGCGCACGAGAAGGAAGGTGACATCATCGGATGGCTTGTGTTCTTTCCAAAGATGAAAGGCTTCCTCAAGGATTTGACGACGCAAATCATGAGGAGATCGTGAATTTTCCAAAATCTTTTCCAGGGTCCGCAGATTTATTTTTTCGCCCTGCGGCCCTACATTTTCGAGGAGTCCATCGGTAAAGAGAAACAGGGCATCACCTTTTTCCAACTGAAAGCTTCGTGGCTTCCAGTTGCCATCGCTGCGATGACCCAGTGGACTGCCTGCAGCTTTTAGACCACTCACCCGCTGACGGCCGAGGAGCAAACCTGGTTGATGACCAGCGCTGATCATCGTGCCGGTCCCGGTTTTGGTATCGATACCAATGAAGACCATCGTCATAAGTCGATCGACTTTTGCACCAGTCTCCAAGACGGTTTGATTCGTTGCTTTCACCAGGGTCATGAGAGTCTCTTCCAAGCTCAGCTCCACACGCGCTGAACGGAAGGCATAGAGTGTTGAGTATATGGATCCTGCAGCGGTCCCGGTAATCAAGGAGGACGGGACGCCATGACCGGTGACATCACCGACAAAAAGGTAAAGTCGACCTTGAACTTCATCCTCAAAATAACCGAACCAATCACCGCCGCTGATCTCAGCTGAACGGTAATAGTGAGAGATTGCGTAATGCGGACTGATGGAGTGATTTGGCAACAGGGCACTTTGCACCTGCCTAACCTCGCGAAATGAGGCTTCCAGAGAGCTGGCCTTGGAGGAAAGTTCAATACGCCCGGCCGTAATTTGCGCGAGCAGTTCCAACACTTCTATTTTTTGGCCGTTGAAGGCGTGCGAGGTCTGACGATGTTCGAGATACAGAGCTCCCAACAGTTCATAAGCGTCGCGATCACCCGTGATGATCGGCAGGCAAACAATAGCCCGGACGCCGGTTTTAATGATGTAAAGTTCTTTTTCAAGTCCCGGCAGCATGCTCTGTGCGACGTGCGCGTCGTCGATCACCAGCTTGCTTCTGGTGCGTTCGATATAACCGATCACGGGCCAACAGACGCTTGAGGAATCCTGAATAGCATCCGGACTTTTAACGTCGACCTGACCGTCCTGAAAGCTGGCAATCACTTTCCAGGTGTGCGATACGCCATCACGAGTGAGCAGCTGTCCGGTCGGGGCTCCTGAAAGTTGCGCCGCGTACGCCACCACTTTCTTAAAGAGCAAACGATCGTCAGATTCACGCGCGATATCGGCGATCGCGGCACGGAATGAAATGAGATCATTGCCACCCGTACTGACCAAATCCTCGATAGGCGCCATAGGCGAGGCCAGCGTCACGCGGTTGAGCAGAGCCTGAGCCTTCCGCACGCCACCCCATTCAGCATAAAGCCGAAGAGCTAATCCAAGCCAATGATCAGCGCTCTCCTGCAATTTCATCGCCTGGCATAAAAAGCCGAGCTGCTCGGCCGCAAGGGCTTCTTCAAAGCCAAAGCCAGACGCCCTGGCCGCGAGCATGGCCTCATGCAAAAGACGCATCGCCTCATCATTTCGTTCATTGATGATGGCCCACTCGGCCTGCAGGATAAAAACACGATGCTGCACATTGCAGGGCACCTGATTCATAAAGGTCTTAAGCGCCAGCAGATTTTTCTTGGCTTGGCGTTCGAGGCGACGCCGCTCCCAGCCTTGCTTGCGACTGGAAAGCTTAAGGCTTGCCATGGCTCCGTAGAAGAGCACTGTGGTGAGTCCCCACGATCCCAGGACCGCCTCGCGCAGACGCAACGCTTCATTCGCGTGATGGCAGGCGCGTTCCCATTCTTCCGCATAGAACGCCAGCATGAGCTTGGCTGAATGATAGTAGAAAGCACAGTCCTGAACGGTATGCAAAAAGTTGCTGTACTCGTCTTCGTCGAACCATGGACCTTTTAAGTCGAGAGGATTTTTGGTCTCGCCCAAAAGAACAGCCGCCGCCTGCACGAACACACTGCGATGGGGGATCAAATGCTCCTGGTGCAGCTCGTCCAGAAGCCTCGCATACTTTTGCATTTCGTCCTGGAAAATTTTCAAAGGACGGCCGGACTGGAAGCTATAGATCGCATACAAATTAAAGGAGTGAGTGGCAAACTCATAATCGCCGCAATCGAGCGCCTTTTGAAAATTGCCCAGGAGGGTTTGCATGCTGCGGCCAATGGGCTCCAACCAGGGTCGAATGAAGCCTTGATAGAGCAGCTCAACCCGGCAACGCATGCTCGGACTGCTGCCATGTTTCGCCTGCTGACGGGCCAACATGGAAAGATCCGCCGCATAGGATACCCGACCGGTTAAAGCCAGCAGGATCATGGCAAAGCTTTGGCAGATCACAGGTAAAGCTGGCAGGGATCCCACCTGATGGCCCACCTGGATGGCCTTACAGACGAACAGCGGAGCTAAAAATGGCTCGACCAAATAGGAAGCGGAGGAGAGGCGTTCCCCGAGACGAAACGCAGCTTCCATCCGGGCATCCTGGGATGGCCCCATGGTCATAATGCGTTCTATGACATGCCGGGGATCACCTAACGAGATGACTTTAATCAGCTCCCGAATGAGCTGCGGGCGCCCGGTAAATTCTGGTACCGGTAAACCCAACTCATGGATGATCCTTTTGCCGTAAAGGATGCCCTGGAAAATATTGCGCCGCAGAAGATCCTCGACCATCAATTCCTGACAGGGGAAAGCATCCAAAGGATTGCGCGCATTCTCGACCACATCCCGGACAGCCGCGTCCAGGTCCTCACGCAGCTCGTACATAAAAGCGGCGGCTGCCTTTTCTGTCAGGAGATCAATGCAAAGCTGATAATGCTGCTCCCAGCGGTCGGCTTTAAAACAGGCCAAGGCCTGCTCGACCAGATGAAGACAAAGTTCATAATCGCAAATTTTCCGCGCTTCCCGGGCCGCTCTCAGATTGATGCGCGCCACTTCCTCGGCATGGAAGAAGGCCTGATGAAAACGCGCCTGGTCGAGGCAGCGAGCCGCCTTCATCAGAGTTTGCATGCGGAAGGTGCCATGTTCCTGGAGCCGCAAATAAAGATAGATTTGTTCGTGGAGCGTCCGGCTTTCAGCTGGTGACAGCCGATTGAGAATGCTATCGCGCCAGCCTTTAGCCACGAACATGAAACTGCACGACCGACTGGAATCAATTTGAAACTGACGGAATTCGCTGGTCCGCACGGCGACGATAAGGCCGCTCTGAATCGCATCATGGAGCGTATCAAAAAGTCCACAGCGCATGGTGGATGCAGGCACCAAAGCCTGCAGGTCATGACTCTGGAAACTAATACCCAAAATGGCCGCATATTTTAAATAATCATAACCCGGATGCCAACGCCATTCTTCCTGCAGGCTGACCATATTGGGTGACATGGCTTGGCAGATCCGTACTACATCATCTCTGACCTGCCACCGATGATGGACCGCGTCAAAGGCCAGCGCACCCATGCCACACAATTTATCAATGACGGAGGCCACCAGACCCGTATCACCCTGGCTCATAAGATGGAGCTGCTCCCCCAGGGCCTCGAAACTGGCATCCTGATTACGAGCCATATCCTGGATCATCTGTACCATGTCGCGGCGTTCCGGCCTTGGAACCTGAATTTCGAGATACGACGGTTGTTGGGAGGCGAGCTGCAAAAACTCATTGAAGGTCGTGGAAGCTTCGGGATCGCCTTCGCGGAACGCTCCGATAAACAAAAGATGCGGCACGGGATCATGAAGGGTCAGGCTCATCAGCAGACGGGCCGTACTGCCATCCAAAAACTGCAGCTGATCGAGAAACAGGAGCAGAGGATGGTTCGGTTCGCAGAGGACCCGCACCAGGTTCTTTAAGGTTAATTCGAAGCGGCTTTCCTGCTGTTTTGGCGGCAAATCCAGCAGCGCGGTCATGCCAGGGCAGAGATGGTCGAGGCTGGGTAAAAGATCCATCAGCACCGCAAGGTTCGGACCGCACGATTCGGTGATTTTTTTACGCCAGTATTCCAATTCATTCCTGGGTCGATGCAAAAGCTGCATCAGATGCAGATCCAGCAGCAAGGCCAGGCTTTCATAGGGAACACCCAGGCGATGCTTTTGCAAACAGCCTTGCAGAAGGTAGCCGCGGCTTTTAGCCAAAGGACGCCACAGCTCTTTGACCAGCAACGCCTTGCCGGCATATTCCGGCCCCCGCAGCATGATCATCGTCGGACGGCCTTCCAAAAACCCATCGACGCCGCGAATCAACGTCTGGAGCGCATCCACCCGTCCATAGATTTTTTCCGGAATGCTCAGCTTGTCGAGCACGTCCGTGGCGGCCAAAGGAAAACGGGTGCCGGGTGGGACGCGGCCTTCCACCAGATCAGCGGCCAGAATCAGATCCGCGCGAATGCCATCAAAGGTGAGATAGCGATCCACGGGAACTTTTTCCAGGAGCTTATGCACAATCTGCGACAGGGGGATGGGCAGGCCATCCACAACCTTATATAAGGGTTTGGGGACAACCGACAGATGCTGATAAAGCAATTCGCGCGCATCATGACTCTGAAAGGCATTGGCCCCGGAAAAAATACGATAATAGACCTGGCCCAAGGCGTAATAGTCACTGGCGCGCGACAGTCGGTTTTCAATCTGCCCAAACTGTTCCGGCGCCATGAAAGGCAGCGAAACCTGGGGAAAGGGAATATCCTGGACCAAAGCCCCACGATGCCCCTCGTGGACTGAGAAATAAAGATCCTGGAATAAAATCGATTGCCCATCCTTGCTGATACGAATCAGATGCGGACACAAGGTACGATGAATCAGCATGACTTCATGCATCATGCTCAGCGCGTCCAGAATCAGCTGCCCGATGCGAAGTTTTTCGGAAAGATTGGGCGTTTCAATGTGCAGGTAATGGTCAAGGCTGAGCGTGTCATGAAAATGGTAGGCGGCCCAGGTTGTATGCCCTTCATTCCAAAGGCTGATCACCTCGGGAAGGCAGGGCAGGCGGAAACTTTCCAGCAACTGGGCTTCGGCTTCCAGAAGACCGACGTTCCATTCCGGATGCAAGGAACTATCGAATGATTTTAAGAGGACACGTGTTCCGTCAGACGTCTGCGCACGCGACACACGAATGCCGCAAAGCTCACAGAGAAGCTCGACATCGGTGAAGAGTTGGCTGTTCCAGACGCTCATTGGCCCTCCTTGGCCCACACAGAAACGTCGTTAAATCCCCCTTCCCTTTCGGGCTTTGCCCCAAAACATTGAGCCTCGCTTGACTTGGAAGTTCTCTCAAGGTAGGAAACTTTTTCCCATTGAACCGGGCCGTCAGGGCCATGAAAATGGAAGTATGAAAAATCGCTTTACCGTAAAAACAGTCGACGTGGCTCAGGAACGCTTTGAGCTCGAAATCTTCGCGGATCTTGATCGCGAATTTTCAGCCCATTTTGATGAATTAAGCGATCCGGCCAAGGGCTTGCCCGAACCGCCGCTGTTTGGCAGCCTATGGCCAGCCGCGGAAGGTCTGGCGTCTTATCTTGTCCAAAAAAGGTGGCCTCTGCGTGGCCAGCGGGTATTGGAAATCGGCTGCGGCTTGGGCCTACCCAGCCTGCTCTGTGCTCGCATGGGGGCTCAGGTCGAGACCATGGACCACCACCCCGGCGTGGCGTCCCTCCTGGCCCGCAATTGCCAGCGCAATCGGTTGAAGACCCTGACCTTTCATCTGACGTCCTTTCAAAATGCCAAAACCCAGCTCGGGACCTATGACCTGATTCTGGGGAGTGACATCCTTTACGAACCGGATCTCTATGCCCAACTTGAGGATTTTATTCAGCGCCATGCGGGACAACGATGTCACGTGATCATTGCGGATCCAGGGCGGTATGCAGTGGCTCGGTTCGGCTCCGACCTGAAGCAAAAATATCACTACGAACAAGAAAAGCTCATGATTCCAGGTCATGAGCTGCCGATCGATATTCATTATTTCCGACTGGGTTAATCAGTCCTGCAGGGCCTCATAGAGGCGCACGATTTCGTCAGGAAAACCCTGGACCAGTTGCTTTTGGCTGGTCGAATCCAACCTCGCCCCCTTCACATACTTATCCAGACACTGGGCTCGAATGACTGTGATGGTCCTTTCGTCACGCGCGCACTCCAGATAAAAATTTCCAAAACTTTCGGCCTGTTCCGGGTGCTGAGTTTCCAGTTCAGCAATCTCGCCAAGCCGCTGCGCAGCTTCCAGAGTGGGCTGAGGCATTCGATGAACCTCGGACGGTTTCGCACGGGCTATGGCGTCCTTCTGTTGAAAGGCCTGACGCGCGGCCCGGAAGTTTTCCTGAATCTTCTCAGGGACTGGCTTGGGTGCCTTGGCTGGTGTTTCAGTTGGTGAAGGGGGAACGGCTGGCGAGCTGGACTCCGATGGCATCGTCCCCGCCCCTGATGCCTCTGGTGCGGGTTCAACGGGCTCGGGGACCTGCACGACATCCTTCCCCGATTCGGAACGTAGGTCGGCTGCTGGCCTTTTCTGAACCAGCATCAGGATCAGCACAAGGGCTGCGATAAGAAACAGAACAATGTGCTGACGCTTCATAGGTCCCTCAGTTCGGGTGCGCTGGAATAAGCGCGAAGGCTGAGATATCAACGCGCGTAAAACCATCTTCGGGTGCCGCATCCAAGGATGGCAACTGACCGTTGGGTGTTTTGACCACACGGGACACGCTATCCAACAGGAAAGCTTCCAAAACGGTTTTGTCCTTCGCGGAACACAGGCGTCCGCATTTCTTAATATACGCTTTCAGAATGCGGCTGCCCACAGTGTAAGGTCCATTGGCATTGCTGTCACAGGCGGGCTGACCGACCATTTCCGGCGCGATCCCCGCATCGGCTGGACATTCCACGTGCAGAAAGCCGAGGCTGCGGGATGCACTGTTGCCATCCGCGTGCCGTGCTTCATGAAAGAGCGTATCCACTCGAACGGCAGTGTTGGCATAAGCCGCGGCATCGACACGATTCGGTTGAAAATCAGGGTCAAAAAGCGCCGGTCCGATTTGCATCACGCCATTGCGTTGAGTGTTGGCATGCACCCACACATCATTGACTTCGATCATCACATAATTAACAGACGGTTGGCTTACGCGCAGATCTTTACCGTATTTATACAATGCGGCACCGATCATGACAGCAGCCACATTCCGGGATTCTTCCGGTTTTGATGGTGCTTCGCTGAAGAGTTTCAAGCTTTGGTTTCTAGCTATGACGGTTCCCATGCGATACAGGGAAAGATCGGCATTCAACATATAACGCACGCGATCTTTGAGCCATTTGCTCATCGTCGCTCCTTGCAGATCCTGAACGCCAAGCAAGGACTTCAGGACGTCATCATTCTCGGTGCCGGTCGTCAAATCAAAGCGCTCGATGCGAACAAAATCACGACGCAGACCGTCCTGAGATGCCTCATCCACCTGACGATCGAACACAATATGATTCTGCAAATCAACATCCGCAGGCTTTGTTTCATCGATCAGGCCTGCATTAGGATCCACGGGAGCCGAGGGAGCCACCGGTGCCGTCTGAGGGTTGTCCTTCTTGGAAGAACCGCTCCCGCAGGCCGCAAGCTGAAGGCAGATCCCAAGTCCCACCCCAACAGTTTTTAGCATTTTCACGGTTATCTCGCTTTGTTAGAGATCACTCGAGGGCCTTGCTCATCAATGCCTTGTTAGGCCCTTCCGCACAAGAAGATAATACGAATCAAATAAAATTGTTGTCCTGAAATGCGGCGCAGCAAACCCGAGGATACGAGGGGAATATAAGCAAATCAGCATGAGAACTTAGTGAGCCGGAGGTGGTGCATGTGGAGGCTTAGGCAGTGCGTGCAGGCGAGGTCCGATCATCGACGATCACGGTTGCAGGGAACAGGTGCGCAGGCAGGTCGACCCGCAATTCAAAGGGTATAAAACCTGGAATTTCCTCAGCAAAAAGTTCAATGTGCAGCTGTCCCCCCAGCTGTTTGATGACGCCTTGAACGGCATCGAGGCCCACGCCTCGCCCAGCATAGGAATGCACGGATTCCAAAGAGCTAAAGCCCGAGGTCAGCACCAGTTCTTTGAGTCGATCCGGAGACAGTTTAAGGTCACCGACGGTGAGTCCAAGCAGAGACGCCTTCCGTTGAATGCGCGCGCGATCGAAGCCGCGACCATCATCCCGGATCAGCATACGAATGAGGGTCTCCGTTCGCTCGAAACGGATGGCAATCGATCCTTGGGGAAGCTTGCCGTGCATCCGCCGCACTTCGGGCGCTTCGATGCCATGGGCGAGAGCATTTTGTAAAAGGTGAATAAAGATTTTATCCAGACTTTCCATCACGCGGCTGTCCAGATATTGAACTTCACTTGCAATATCGAGCTTCGGCTCCGGTCGTCCGAGATCCACAGCAATTCTACGGCACCAACGGCGGAGCTTGCTTTGAAATTGATCAAAAGTAATGTAAAGAATTGCATTCATATCCCGCAGCATGCCTTCCAGTTTGACCCGCTCGTCAGGATATTTCCTGGCCATGGAACCGAGCTGTTTCTGCCAGGCTTCCAGTTGATCCATTTTTACTAAAACGTCGCTGTCGCTCACAAGTCCCTTGAGGCGCTCCTGGTAGATGCGTTGATAGGAATGCAGGACCTCCTGTGTTTCCATAAGCATCGACTGGAGAGCCAGCTGGCTCATTTCATCCTGGCCTGAGCGCATGCGGGACATGCCATCTTCAAGGCGATGACAGGCATCCGCCAGATCCAAAAGACCCAGGGAGCGGGACTCGCCTTTTAACGTATGAATATCGATGAAGATGTTTTTCAAAATGGTAGCCGGGTCCACATGCATGCTGATCGAAAGATGAACATCCAGCAGTTTTTCGGACTGCATCAGAAACTTTCGCAGCAGGAGTGGCTCAGCCTGCATCATCTGCTGCAATTTCCGCAGCATCTCGCTTTGACTGGCCTGAAAGGATTCCAGTTTTTTCCAGGCCGTCACATCGCGGAAGACGATCAGAAAGCGATCGATGACACCCTGGGCCTGCATAATTGGTGTCCAATCCACAACCAGATCCAACGGACCCTCTTCGGTCTTAAGCCGGAGTTCACTGGGAAACTGACTGGCATTGAGTTCAAAAGCAATCAAACCGTCCGCCAGGCAAACCTGCAGAGCGGATTGAATACGCAGTCTTTGATCTTCACTCAGCTCCAACTTATCCAGAAAGGCTTTCTTGAGGGGAACACCCGCCAGGTGATGCGTTTTGAGAGCCTGGAGGGCATAAGGCGAGTGATCGGATTCAATCAGGAGCTCATGGCCGCGAACCGTTATGATTCCCTGCTGAACGGTCGTAAGGATCGAACGGATATCCTCCGTTTTTTCCTCGACGATGGTCTCGATGGAATCCAACGTGGCCTTAAGCTGCTTGTGACTGGCTGCGAGATTGCGCCTAAGAATGTTCATTTGGTCGGCCAGGGCAAAGGAAAGAAGCATGGCCTCCAGGAGCGAGGCGAACTGCACGCTATTTTCCGTCAGCACATTGCGTGGCACCAGACCCAGCTTATTCATGGCCAGGATTGCTGCCGCATTCAAGAACATGCTCCAGGCCACAATATAAAAGTAGCCTTCCCGATGGCGTTTCCAAAGGCACATGATGTTGATCAAAAAGCCAAAACTGATGGAGAGCATAATCAGCACGATCGTAATCTTGATCGCGATCTGATAAGGCAGCGCAAACGAAACCACGTGATAGCCGACCACGGACCACCAGAATATATGGATCGGACGGTGGAGTTTCGGGAATCGGGTTCTCGCTCGCATGTACTGCATGGCGAAACCAAGAGCAAACATAGCCACCAAATTGAGTGACTTATCAACGACAAAATCGTTGATGAGCGGCAGGTTGGGCCAACCATAACGGAAGCCGATGCCACTCAAGCCTGCCTGGAACGTGGCGAACGACAGGGTGAAGAGCACGTAAAACAGATAAGAAAGTTTGCGCACTGAAATAAAGACGAAAAGATTATAAAGGGCCATGATGAGCATGGCGCCAAAATAAAAAAACTGCGGCATGAGCGCGCTGGCGGCTTCCGCATAAAACGTTTCCTTATCCCACAAGACGAGCGGCAGCTGCATGGCGCTGGTGGACTGCACCCGCAGTAAAAGAACGGTCGCATCATGGCAGCCAACCGGCAGGGCGAAATTCACATGCTGGATGGGACGATCGGCGAAAGGCCGTCTATCACCCATCCTATGGACCAATGGTGCACGCTGCGGGACCATTTCCCAAACCGTGATGTCATCCAGGGGCGGATAGGCTATTTCAAAGATCCGTTCCTGCTGAGGCGAGGCGCATCGCGGCAGCTCCAGCTGAAACCAATGCACGGCATGACTAAAGCCGAAATTTACGATCTGTCCGCGCACCGACTGCCAGCGTTCCCTGGGAGCAGCCAGAATACTTGCCAAACTCTCCTTGCCCTCGGGATCAGGGAGGTGATCGAGCTGGTCACTCAAAACAAGGCGTTTTTCGGTCGCGAAGGCCCTATTGCCTGCGCTAACAGATAGTGTCAGGAGCGCAACAAAAAGGGCCCACAAAAGAAAGGAGTTTCGACGCAATGATTTTTTTCCACAACGGTGACTCCTTTATTTTACCAGGATTGGGAAATTTTAAGATGTCGTAAGGTCGGCATATTCTTCCTGGTCAAGCCTTACCTAAAAGGCGTCCAGGTTCGCGACCAGGCCAATACTGAAGGCAGCGAGGTCGATCCAGTTGCTGCTGAAACCATCACCGGTTTCTGGATCCTGATCGCGCGCCGTGCCGCGTGAACCACCGCTGATCGAACGCAAGCTGCCAAAGGCGCGAAACCGCCTATTGATTTGGGCTGTTAGCTTCAAACTCGCATCAAGCAAAGCTCCGGTGGGTTCACCTTCCTCATCACCATTAAAGATGGCCGACGAAGCATGATTGCCTTCGGCTTCGAATTCCAGGGCGAACCTCTGAGTCAGGCGGTAGTTCATGGCGAGAGCCAGGAGCGGCACGGGACCAACGTCTCGATTGCTCACCAGGGTTTCACCATCGAGCGTCATGAATTCGGTTTTCGCATTGCGGATCTGCAGGCCAAGGCCCAGGTAGAGAGCATAACGATCCGCGACCCAGGTTTCCCATAAATACGTCCCTCGATAGTAAGGAAAACTAGAGACGAATTGCAGAGATGTACCCGCGGCAAACGCCACGTTATCGACCATGGATATCGCGCTTTAGAGCAGTGCGTGACCGCAGTTCCAAGGGTTGATAGAAATGACTTAAAAAAGACAAAGAGCTCACCCACAAGGATCGCGTCATGGATTCCTCCTGATGTTTACGCCCGTTTTTTGTTTCTTATTCCTGGGCCCCTAGATATTCGCCCAGGGTCTTCATCAGGACGGTCCGCGGAAAAGGATTCACCTTTCCCGATTCGGTTTCCAACGCGACTGGAAAGGCCATACCCCAGTGATCGGTGCCGAGAACAGCCAAAAGAGTGGCACGAAAAGGTTTTTGCCTGGGGTTGGCCAGCTGATGCAGTTCGGGCCAGAACGGCGATCGATCCAAAGATATTTGAGAATCATTGAGGCTCATGCCGGATTCTTCGAGGTAGCTGTAATACGAAGAACGCAGGCCGCGATAGTCCATCCCCGAAGGCTCATAGGCCAACGTATTACCTGTTAAGGGCGAAACACCATGGTCCGGCGTGGAAGGATCCGGCATGGTCGTGGTGATCGCGTAATATTCCAGTTGTTCCGGAAGCGTATGCGTCTTGATCCACTCGGCACATTGCGGACTGCCCAGGGTTTCAATTCCCTCACGGGCTTCAGCGATGAAGAGTTTAAAACGTCTGATATTCTGCGCGTAATCCGAGAAGGGCCGATCCAATTGAAATTTTTCCAAAGCAATATCCCGAAACGTCCTGGCCAGAAAATTGATATCGATGGCATCCGACTGAATGTTTTCCATCGTAAGACCCACCGGATCCTGAAGTTCGCCGTTCGCGGCCGTGATATCCAGAAGCGCCGCCGCCCATCGCCCCGTGTTGCGAACAAGCAAGGCTGCGGCACTGAGAGAGTTGCTTCCCTCTTCGGGAACTTCCAATTCTTCAGCCAGTTGCGTCAGACGGAGCAGAACCTTGCCTTCAGGCTTGTCCGGTTGCAGGGTCCTATCCGCCACCGCAGAACCATAGGTGACGCCGCCCAGGCCAATCAAGCCGCGAAAGCCCTGCATCCAAGGATAGGTTTTCGCATCCGTGGTGCTCACCAGTTCCAGCCCCACGTTCAATCCACGTGAATATCCGAGAAAATAAGCATGCTTGGGTGTTCCCAGGCGTTCAAAAATTTTGGTCAGTCGCCTTTGATAGATCGCGGCAGACTCCGCCAGAGTTCCGAGACTTTCCAGCGAGGCTTTCGGCGCTTTCAAAAGAATGATGCGGGTTTGAGGCACCCCTGTCTCATCATCAATACTCCCTGCCGCCACCAGGTCACGCATGGGTTGATCTTTTTGCTGCATGGTGTCCAGGTCGAAAACCAGGTCGGTAAAATCAGGTGAGGCGGCCACTTGAGCCCAGCTCTGGGCAAAACTGCTCTGCGTATTCGTCAGGATTTCTTCATAAGGGATATGATCGATGAATTCTCCAAAGATACCGGGCAAGATCACGATCGTAACGGGATGCCTGACAGCCGCATCAGTCTTGGGATCAGGCGTTTGTGCGGGTTCCTTGTAGAGCTGCGTGGGCAGGATTGTCTGAAGCTGGGAACGGTGGAAAGCCAGGACATCCTCCACGGTGGACTTCCCTCCCATCCGACGATCCAGCAAGGCCTGGTTTGGCAGGAAGATGAGCTGATGAATCTGATCAGGACTATAAAGGCCGCTGGCATTCTGCGCGAATTGCTTGCGGAACTGCAGGGCGGCTTGATACTCCCGTGCGACGTGAGTTGATGCAAAAGAAACGGGGATGATACCCAGGGAATACAGGGCCAAACCAACAATCCAGTCAATACAGCTTCGCATAAGTCGCTCCTTCCTTGAGGCCAAAGCGGGCTTTGCAAGGAGCTTGCCTCAAATACCAGCACGCGCGCTGGCATAACTTTGGCAAGGGAGCTTTCGATATTCCCCAGCAATCCGGTAGGAGTATTTATGTCAAAAGTTGCGTCTCACTCGCCCGCCAGCCTTTGGAAAAATGGCGAATGGCCAGATCTTGCGGAACAGGTTCCGCACAAATCCAATGATGTGTGCATTATCGGCGCCGGTATTGCCGGGCTGACCTGTGCTTATTTGATGGCTATGGAAGGTCTGCGCGTCACCGTGTTTGATGCCTCCATGCCTGGAGACGGGGAAACGGGCAATACATCCGCGCACCTCTCAAGTGCCTTGGACGACGGTTTTACCGAACTCGAGGAACTGTTCGGTGAAGAAGGGTCGTTTCTGGCTGCCGAAAGCCATCGCTGGGCCATCGACATCATTGAATCGATCTGCCTGCGCGAAGGGATCGACTGTGATTTTGAACGTGTTGACGGCTATCTCTTCACCACCGAGGCCTCGGAGCATGAGGAATTGCGTCGGGAATTTGAAGCTGCAAGACGAGCTGGCTTTACCGACATTGAACTCCTGCACGCCCCACCCCTGCGCTCGCGGCGCACGGGTTCGAGCATCCGCTTTCCCAATCAGGCTCAGTTTCATCCTTTAAAATACCTCAAGGGCCTCACCGCGGCTGTGCAAAAATATGGCGGAAACATTCTGTTGAACCATGAAGTCGTGGACATTCATGGTCATGCGGCGCCTTATCAGATCACCACCCGACAGGGCACGACCCATACCGCGTCGCATGTGGTGGTGGCGACCAACACGCCCTTCAACAATCGCTTTGTGATGCACACCAAACAGGCCGCTTACCGCACCTATATTGTGACCTTTGCGATCGAAGCCGGGAGCGTGAACAAAGCTCTTTATTGGGATATGAAAGATCCGTATCACTATGTGCGTCTGTATCAACCGAATGAGCATCAGACGCTTTTGATCGTGGGCGGTGAAGATCATAAGACAGGTCAAAGCGAAGACCCCGACCGTTCCTTCGCCAAATTGGAAACCTGGGCCCGAGCCAATTTCCCCGAAGCTGGTGATGTGGTGACACGGTGGTCGGGCCAGGTGTTGGAACCAGTCGATTGCTTGGCTTTTATTGGTCGCAATCCGGGTGATGAGCAAATTTACATTGCGACCGGTGACTCAGGCCATGGCCTGACCCATGGGACCATCGCCGGCATGCTTCTGAATGATCTGGTTCACAAGCGCAGCAATCCCTGGGAAAAACTTTATGACCCGGCCCGCAAAGCCAAATCGTTTTCATCTTTGAAGGAATTCTTTAAAGAAAATATGAACGTGGCCCTGCAGTACAGGGATTATTTCTCGCCTGCAGACCTGTCACGTCCGAGTGAAGTGGCTATGGGGGAAGGCGCTATCGTTCGGCATGGCCTGCAAAAACTTGCCGTGTATCGCGATCACGACAATGAACTCCACACACTGTCGGCCGTATGTCCTCATTTGGGTGGGCTCGTGCGTTGGAATAAGGTGGAGAAGACCTGGGATTGCCCTTGCCACGGCTCACGCTTCAGCTGCAAGGGCGAAGTGATCAACGGACCGGCCATGAAGAATCTGGAGAAGTCGGAACTCCGTTAGCCGCGATGGGAACTGAAAAAGAGCCGGGATGTCCCGTCCCGACTCATTCCATAACCGCAAAATCCTCCTTGGCCAGAGCTTTATTAATGCCCAAGGCAGCCCGTGCTCCTTCAGCGGCCGCGACAATGGCGAGATGAACATCCTTAATCAAATTGCCAGCGACATAGAGACCCGGAACGTTCGTGGATTCATAGCGGCCGGTTTTCACCCCAAGCTCTTCCGTAAATTCACAGCCAAGACCTTCGGCCAGCGCAGATTTTTGCTTGCTGGGTAAATTGAAAAAGATAAAGGACCGCTCGAGTTTTTCTCCATTGCGGAATTGAATAGACCGGAGGTTTCCGCCCTCTTCCTCGAATTGCTCGATAGGCTCCTCGCGCACCAGGATGCCGTGCCGGTCCAGTGTTTCTCTTTGCTTATGCATAAGACCCGAAGGCCCATCGGTGCAAATGACAAGGTCACGCGACCAACCAAAAAGCGCTCGCGCCATCGTGTAGGACGGGGCGCCTCGACCATAGATTGCGATGGGCTTGCCACGAGCCTCCCAGCCATCACAAGAGGGACATTGGAAAAGACTTTTACCGAAACAAGCTTGGGCTCCTGCAATGGGTGGCAACTCATCCGTCACACCAGTTGCCAGGAGCATCTTGCGACTGGCTGCGGACCGTCCATCTTTCGTCATGATTTCGAATTCATTCTGCCAGCGATGTCCATTGACAACTTCATTATCCCAAATCGTAACGGTATCCAGCCTCACCAGCTGATCCCTCGTTTTTCGAACCAACTCGCGAGGGTTGATGCCATCAACACCTATAAAACCATGCACCTGTTTCGAGGCCCAGTTTCGCGGTTGATTGGAATCACACACGAGAACCTTGCGGCACGCTCGACCCAGCACAAGCGCTGCGCTGAGTCCAGCCGGACCGCCACCCACTATAATGACGTCAAATATGTTTTCGTTTCGCATCGTATTCTACCCGGATTGAGTTTAGGCATCCGACAACAACTGTTAGTCTCGTGCAAAACTCGATCCGGGAGATAAGGATTTTGAACCGACCGCGGGGAGCCGTCGGCATTCCAGTCGCAAAGACCTGGTCAGGGATAATCAGTGGGTGGCTTTGAGAGCGTCGAGCTTGAGCACACGGTAGGTAAACGTGGTCTTCACATGGTCTTTGATCGATTGCCCTTTTTTCTCCACATACGGGTAAATAAAGAAGTTCAAAGGCTTGTCCTGCATGCCAGGCAACACCAGATCACGACCCACGCTGAAGAGAATGCGATCGGCGGGATGATTCCCGAAATAGTATTCACGCTTGGCCAGATTCTTTTTGGCTTCCGACGCATCCAGCGGCGTCCAGCCGAGCTGAGGCAAATAAAGTTCCAACCAGCAATGATATCCCGCAATCTCACCCTGCGGCTTGTCCATCGCGATGGGAAAACCAATGGAAAATTTTGCCGGAATGCCTTCCGCTCGAGCCATCGATGTCACCAGTGCATGAAAATCCGTACAGTTGCCATATTTCTGGCTGCAGGCCCAGTATGTGTCACCGTTGCCCCAGCCGGTCCCAACTTTTTTATATTCCATGGTGTCGACGACATAATCATAGATGGCCTTGGCTTTTTGCACAGGCGTGACGGCCGCTTTGGGAATTTCCTTGCGCAGCTTCGTCACGAGCTCACCTTCAATCGGCACCCTTTGATCGGCCTGCAGATACCGCTTCATCGATGTGGTCTCACCGACCTTGTAATCAGCCTTGGTCGCATCCTGCCATGTTCCAGCGCTATGGAGATGACGCAGAACTTTATACCGAACGGTGACCGTTGTGGGCTCACGGCGTGGTTTGTCGGTCTTCCAGGCCCAAAATTCGTTGCCGTAGGTCGCCTCTTTCCGAACCTCGGATTCCTGGATCACCGTGGTCGAGTCGGATTGAATGCTACGGTCCAGAATGGTTTGCTGCTCGTTGGACGGGGCCAGGGGAATCATGACCTGCAAGGGCAGATCTTCAGCTTTCACGGCTGGTATGTGCACCTGATATTGAAATTCGATCACCTGATCGGCGTCCGTCGCGGCCTGCACCGCCCCACCCGAAAGACCAAGACTGAATGCTATCCAAAATTTATGCTGTGTGACGAGCATGAAGACCTCCTTGATGAGCGCAGTATGCCGCGCCTTTTTGCGAAGGGTCAACCCAGGCAATATGCCAGTGCCATCCACCTGGAATCTGTTATCCTTGACTCGTATCGCACTCGAAGTTAGCTTGTTGGCGTTCACGATCATGCCAACTCAGCTAATAGAAGTAGCTCCCATGCTGCAGGAGATGAGGAAATGATACAGATTTACGGACCCGCGGGATCAAGTGCAGGACGTTGCCATTGGGCTTTGGAAGAAATTGGCATTCCCTATGAAGCCATTCCTGTCAATATGAAGAACCAGGAGCATAAGACGCCAGAATTTCTGCGGATGAACCCGAACGGCAAGGTTCCGGTGATGAAGGATGGCGACTTCGTCCTGTGGGAATCCATGGCTATCAATTTCTATTTGGCCGAAAAATATAAGCCTGCCTTGCTTGGTGCCGACCTGCAGGAAAAGGCTGACGTATTGAAGTGGAGTTTTTGGGCTCTGGTTGAATATCAAAAGCCGATCATTGATGCCTTTATCCAAAAAGTGTTTGTTCCGGAAGCCCATCGCGACCATGCCCTGATCACCAGAAGTCTGGAAAAAATCCTGCCGTTGAATGACATTCTCGATCGGCATCTGCAGCGCCGCACGTATATGGTCGGCACCAGCTTCACCTTGGGGGATATCAACGTCGCGTCGGTAGCTCGATTGTGTTCGATGATTGGCGCTGATGTGGCGAAATTTCCCGCCCTTCAAAGCTGGGTCAATCGCATGGTGGAACGGCCGGCTGCCCTCAAAGCCTCGGCCATTGACAAGCACTGAGATGACGATCCCGGATGCCCCGACTCTGCGGCTCCGGGTTGACTTAAAAAAACCTCATCCCCGCTGCGCTATTCTCGGCTTAACATAAATGAATCCGAGGCAAGATGCATGAATTCAAAGTTTTTGACCTGGCTGATACTCACAGCCCTGGGCCTTTCATCGTATGGGGTTTCGGCTCAGGATTGGCGAACTGCGGACCGCACCAGCATGGGAGTGGCCGCCCTTCCCGAAAACGAACCGGAAGCCTTGGTGCAAATTTATGCGGCAAGAGCCTTTAAATGGCGCGGTTATTTCGCTGTTCACACCTGGGTGGCGATCAAGGAAAAAAACGCCGCGGCTTATACCACGTATCACGTCACCAACTTCGGCCTCAGGCGGACGGGAAGCACCGTCGTTAAGCAGGAAGACATCCCAGACCGTCGCTGGTTTGGGGCTGATGCCGACCTCCTTTATGAACTCAAGGGTTTGATCGCAGAGCGGGCCATCCCTCAAATTCAGGCTGCGGTTCAATCCTATCCGTATCAGGACTTCTATCGCGCCTGGCCCGGCCCGAACAGCAATACCTTTGTTTCCCACATCATCCGTCAATCTCCGGCATTGCGTTTTGAACTTCCTCCGCATGCCATAGGCAAGGATTGGATCGGTGACGGTGATCTGGTGGGTGTCTCGGAAACCGGGACCGGCGTGCAATTTTCGCTACTCGGCGTGCTGGGCCTGACCATGGGCCTGGGTGAAGGGATTGAGTTCAATGTCCTCGGTCTCTCGCTCGGCATAGATTTTCTGCGTCCGGCCCTTAAATTGCCGTTGGTTGGACGGGTCGGCATGAGGGATGCCGAACCTCCGTTTGGGCGGGATGAGCCGATGGATGAAAGCCAGTCCATCGCCCTGTAATGTCCCAGGTTTTCCGTTTGTCTCAGAAAAGGCAGCCCCCTTGTCGATAAGGTAAGGAGCACCCGGATAAGGAGTTGCCTTGATGCGAATCCTCTTCGTCAGCTTTCTGATTGTGGCCGTGTCCGCGTGCCAGGATCCCAAACTCAAAAGCGATCCATCACAAACAACTTTGGATTCAAAGGACGATAGCTCGGAACTTTCTGATAGCGAAGTGGCGGTTGAACCCACACCCATTGGTGGATCGTTCCTGATCTGCGCTCACGATGCGAACCTGGGCGGAACACCGGCAAGTTTCGGTTGTCGCATTGAAAATGAAGCGGGAACCAAACTGTCTTCGTTCAAACCCCAGGCCACCGATATCGTAGCCGTGGCCCTGGACCGCACCCTGGC
>NZ_DASQYZ010000121.1:0-14445 GCF_035638955.1 Oligoflexus sp.
GCACTGATTCAGGCTTTTCTGAAAACGGACAGCACAACCAAAATCGAAAGCATGTTACCTGTGGTGAAAGCGTTTGCGGCGACTCAATTCGATAGCAATATCAAAATCTCATTGGGGGGAGGGGCGACATCGGGCGTTGCACTCAATGAAGTCATGATCCGCGAAAAAGTTCTGAATATCGTGCAAATCATGGGCGCGGTCTTTCTGGTCTCGGCTTTGGTCTTTCGCTCCCTTCTGGCCGGCACTCTGATCCTGGTTCCGCTGCTGGCTGCCGTCATGGTGAATTTCGGCATTATGGGCATCCTCGGCATTCCCCTCCAGGTGGCGACGGCTCTGGTTTCCACCATGGCCGTGGGTATTGGGGCAGACTATGGAATCTATATGTCCTATCGCTTACGTGAAGAGTTGGCCTATGGCATGGACGAGTACACGTCCGTGAAAAAGGCCTTCCTATCAGCAGGCAAGGCGACTCTCTTCGTGTCGTCGGCTGTCGCTGGGGGCTTTGGCGTCCTGATGCTTTCCGTTGGCTATATGATCCATGTCTGGATGGGTTTTCTGATTGCACTCGCGATGATAGTCAGCTCGATCGCTGCTTTGACCATCTTCCCGGCGCTCATTTTTACGTTGCGCCCAGCATTCATCTATAAAGAAAGGAAAGCCACCATGAGACTTGCACCACAGGTTGTTGTTGTTCTTCTTGCAGGACTGATGGGATTTTCGGCCTATGACATGGCCAAAGCCGAAACCCCAAGCGCCGAGCATGTCATGAAGCAGAACTTCATCGCCGGCAAAGTCGCAGATTCCACGGCCAAATCTCGCTTCATACTCTTCAATGCAGCCGGGCAACAGCGGATTCGGGAAACAAACGGAGCCACGAAGTTGATCGCAGGAACCACCGACAACATGCGGCTTGTCACTTTCGAAAGCCCGGCCGATGTCAAGGGTACCAAGACTCTGCTCGTTGAACATAGCCAGGGCGATGATGATATTTGGATCTATCTCCCGGCTCTCAAGAAGGTTCGGAGGCTGGTGGCGAGCAACAAGAAGGATGCCTTCGTCGGTACTGATTTCTCGTATGGCGATGTTATCGGTCACAAGGTTGAAGATTGGAATCACAAAACGGTTCGGGAGGAAAAGCTTGCTGGCAAGGATTGCTATGTTGTCGAATCCCTGCCGAAGACTCCGGCCATTGGGGAGAACTCAGGCTATTCCAAACGCCTGAACTGGATTGACAAGGAAAGCTCGATTGCGATCAAGGCCGAGAATTTCGACTCGGCCGGCAAGCTCTTGAAGAAGATCCAGGCGAGCGACATCAGGAAGGTGGATGATAAAAACAACAAATGGCAGCCTATGACAATGGAAGCGGAGAACGTTCAAACGGGAACGCGCACCGTTCTTGAATTTTCAAATTTCAAAGCGAATGTCGGAGTGAATGATGGGCTTTTCACAGCTCGTTCGTTGGAAAAGAAGTAAAGGACGAGCGGGCTGGATTGGGCTGCTGCCGCTCCTGATGCCATCGATTCTGGAAGGGGCTTCCCTCGAAAGTCTCAGGGAAGCCCTGAATCCTTCGCTCACGCTGCGTCTTGCGGCGTTTGAGGAGAGCAAGGATATCAGGGATGAGGCGCCGGTTTACCCGGCTTCCCTTTGGCTCAAGCTGGAGCCCGAGCCCATCCTGGAGACCAGTTTTTATCTGGAGGGGCTGGCGCTGCATCCTGGGGGCGAAGGCGAATTCCAAAGTGAAATACGCGAAGCCTACCTCGAGCGTTCCCTGGGTATGCTTGATCTCAAGCTCGGTCGCCAGATTACAGTATGGGGGCGGGCCGACAAGCTCAATCCAACAGACCAACTGAGCAGCAGGGATGTCAGGCGTCTCAGCAGTGACGATGAGGATCAAAGGCAGGGCATCGGTGCTGCTCAGTTGACTTACAATCTCGGTGACTATCGCTTGATCGGCCTTTGGCAGTATGAGTGGCGTCGACCTTTGTATCCTATCCTCCAGGATGATCCAGGAATGGTCCTGGAGCAGGAGGACCCCAGGAATCCTGCGGCTCAGTATGCATTGAAATTGGATCATGCAGCGGGGAGCGTGGATTGGTCACTCTCCTGGTTCGAAGGCTTCAATAGGACTCCTGATATTCGTTGGGATGGATTTGACAGCGGGACTCTGCATTTGGCTCTGGTTCACCAGATGATCCGGGTCCTCGGGCTCGACTTTGCTTTCAATGCAGCCGGTATCGGTTGGAGAGGGGAATTTGCCCACACAAGAACGGGGGATCCCGACGGCGAGAACCTACTCGTTCAAAATAATTCCAATTATGGAGTCTTTGGAGGCGATCGGAACCTCATAGAAAATCTAAACGTCAATCTGCAGGCTTTTGTCACGCAGGTGGCCAAGGATTCCAGGAGCGAGCCGAGTCTGCCTTTAACTGAAGCTGTGGCCGCCCAGCTGCGGACAAACAGCCAGCAGCGACACAGCTACCAGGATGGGCTTTCCATGCGTGTGAACTACAAAGCCTTGCAGGAGACGCTTGAATGGGAGGCTGTCGGTGTTTGGAATCGCCAGGATCATGACAGCCTCTTCCGTCCCAAGGTCACCTATGCATGGAATGATCAACTTAAATCCAGTTTAGGCGCTGAAATTTATCAGGGTCGACCGGAGACGTTCTTTGGTTCCATGGAAGAATTGAGTGGTGGATTCGTGGAACTACGTTACGGTTTCTAGGCTGCAGAGTGTAAATTCTTGCGAAGATAGCACCCTGGCCTCGGATCGCGAGTTCAAAATCGGCCTGCAGGGCATCAAAGATCGTGGAGCCAGGATTCAGAGTCTGAACTTCTTCGAGGCTCAAGACGATGCCGCGCCAAAGAACCTTGTCGCTTTAGAAATGCTGGAGTTGCTGCGAAGCAAGGCTTGGGTTAGGTTCGGAGGGAATTTTTTGCAAAAGGGAAGTTAAAATGGCTCGTGGAAGATTACTGGGTGGAATGGAACGTCTTTTCCATCAGCAGAACCAGGCGAATTCTTCCAACATGTGCGCAATTCTCCTTTACGAAGGCCGCATCGACAAAAGCATGATCCCCCAGGCTTTGGCAGAGGTGCGAAAAGCTTTTCCCTTGTTGACGGCAAGGATCGTCGCCGATCCGTTTCTGCGTTACGAGGAAGCCGACGGCGAAATTCCTTATCAGATTTTGGAACGCAAGGATGACGAGCACTATCGGCTGATCGTGCGTGATGAGGTGCGCCGAAAATACGACGATGTGCGCATCGTGCTTACTGTGGTGGAAGGTCAGGATCGCGGTGAACTTATCTTTTCCATCGATCATGTCCTGGCCGATGCGAAGTCGCTTTATGTGGTTTGCCAATATTTCATAGCCGCCATGAAGGGCCGGCAGCTTGCCTGCGTCCTGGTGGGTGATTGCTGGGAGAAGCGCGTGACGAAACCTTATCGCGGGTTCCTTGGCTTCTGGAAACGAGTGCAATTGGTCCGTCGCCTCTTCAAGGGACTGCCGCGGCAGCCGGGAATCTTCGGTCGCAATATTCCGCATGTTCATACCCATTCGTTTGGTTTTCAGCTCGACAGCGCTTTGGTGAAAAAACTGAAGGTGAAGACCGATGCACATCAGACGAACCTGAATGCGATCTTCTGCGCCGCTGCCATGCTTGCTGCCTTTGACCAGTTCGCGGGTGGCGAAGCGGGCACCTTTGGCCTTAATACGCCTGTGAGTTTACGCGAACAGCTGCACCCGCCGGCTACGGGTGAAGAGATGGGTATGTTCCTTTCAGGCTGTTTGCAGTGGCACGAGCTCGCTCCCCAAACAGATATCTGGCAATTGGCACGGAATATCCTGGCGAACCTTCGTCAATCGGTGAAGAGCGGCGATCCGATTGTACTGGGGCAACTCGGGCAAGGACCGAAAAAGCCGCTTCCTATAAAGGAGAGTAAGGCACGAGAGCGTCTGAATCATGCCATCACCGTCTCAAATCCCGGACGTCTCGAAGCTTTCGAGGACCTTCCCAACGCGCGGATATACGGGTACCGGAACCTGGGTTCGCTTTGGCAGCATGAGAGCATCACGGTAGTGGTGCTGACTTATGGGGATTATCTTTGCGTGGACGCAGAGATTTCGGTGGAACGGCTCGGGCATTTCCCAGACGCCGCGCGGAAACTTGCGGACGGCATCCGCGGTCGTATTGTGGAGCTGATCGAGAGTTAAGACGCAGGATAAGGACTTGAGCTCGGCTCCAGGGCTGCGGCTGTTGATTATCGTGTATTCGTGCGACTTGGCTTTTTTTTGTGCGGCTTTCTATACTTCTGCTCCTGTTCACCCGCCACCAGAATTTTAGCCAAACGATAGGAATCCAGCAGAGTAAGATCCGCAGAATAAATTTGTCGATAAACAGGAAGTTGGGTCAAAGCCAAACGGCGAACTGAGGCGCGGGACCGGCGCTGAACTCGGAACTCAGGAGGCTTCGTCAGCTCTGTCGCTGAGGAAGTTGCGAACCTCGGCATCGGGACTCGCGGTTTTGTCGCGCCTGCCTTCAGATCGGCCGGCGTTTTTCCCTGGGCCACCCGGCCCTCGGTATTCGCCGTGGAAGCGAGATCCTTGTTGATACCTTCGAAGATGGCCGGTGCCTTGTTTTGCTCTTCAGTCTGGTAGGCGACCAGAGCATCTTTTCTTTGCCCGATCGTAAACCACTATCCAAAAAGAACGGGGTGCAGCAGGGAGTTGTCCTGACCATGTTTCCACGCCGCTTGGCGGCATGAAAAAGCCCTGACCGCCACCCGCGGCCAAGGGTCTTTGCAGTAATAAGGCAGGATAATTTTACTTCAGGCAAGAACCTTCGAAGCCAGCCATGGTCGTAGGTCCACCCCAGTTTGTCGTGCCCAGGACCGTCCAGCTGCCTGACCCAGCATTGACGCGGTGGAGGCGGTTGTTCTGGATGATGTAAAGGTCGCCATCGGTCGCGGCCATTGAGGTTGCGCCTGCCCATGAGGCGCCCCCGAGGACCTGATAATTACCGGTGTTGGGATCGACGCGGTGAAGATGATTGTTCTGCACCACATAGAGCGAACCGTTCAGGCTTGTCATCAACGTCGAGCCGTTCCAGAGCCCACCTCCGAGCACGGCCCATCCACCGTTCTGATCAACGCGGTGGAGGCGGTTGTTCTGAATAACATACAAGTGGTTGCCGACCACACTCATCGAGGTGGTGCCTGCCCAAGACGTGGTCCCAAGCAACTGGAAGGAGCCATCCTGCGGGCTCACGCGCTGCAGACGGCCATTCTGAACGACATACAGCCAGTCACCGAGGGCCGCCATTGACGTGGGACCACCCCAGTCTGAAGTTCCCAGGATAGCCCAGGTCCCATTCAAACGGTTCACGCGATGCAGCCGATTGGCCTGTATCACATAAAGATTATTCCCAAGGATGGCCGCGGAGCTTGCATTCGCCCAGTCCGAAGCTCCAACCAGGGACCAACTGCCCTGACGGGTTTTGGCATTTACACAGTGCAGGCGGTTGTTCTGCACGACGAAGAGGGCACCTTTGATGTTGCCGTTTGCCGAAGGATAGACGCTTTGGGCCCCTTGTCTATCAAAGTCTGTCAGGGAAAGATTCCGCATGTTCCCCGTCCCACCCTTGCAGTGAGGATAGTGCATGACGCTGGCGCTGTCATATTCAGTCAAAGGAGCCCAGGTGCCGCTCTCGCTACAGCCCCCTGTCACATGAATATGCTCATGCCTGAAGCCTAGGGTATGACCAAGCTCATGGCGCATATAGCCCAGGTATTCGCTATAGGGTTTTGCGAGCGCACTCGAGTCCACCAGGAGGCTTCGGTCACGGCGGGCATAGCTGGGGAAGAAAGCCGCCATGAGGTAGCTTTGGCCACTCACAGGCCTGACATCGAATGTGACGGCGTTGTTGTTTTCGTTGCAGTTACCGTCTTGCGCGGGAACATGGGTATAGTTGAAACCCGCGCTCCTCGCCCAATCGTCTGTAGCTTCCCGCACGGCCCTTACGATGTGATCATAGTTGGCACCGAAAGCTCGGGAGACACAGTAGGTAACATTATACTTCATATGATCGGGCCAAATATCATCAACTCCACTATAGACGTTAACTGTTAAATTGACGCCACCCGTGGCTCCGAGTTTTGAATCTGATGAGGTTAACGCGTCACCACAGGCCACAAGAACGGGTAGAGACAGGAATGCTAAAGCTAGAATTTTCCAACGCATAAATCATTTCTCCTAAAAGTTTTGCAGGCAGCATAAATTTCACGTCGCTTGAAGTGCGTTGCTGAAGAAAACGCATTATCAAAACACGATGCAACTCTCAAGATTCTGCGAGAATCTGAGAACGAATTTCAGGGGCACGCGCCGAACGTCTTGCGAGCTAACGATGGAAGTCAGTTCCATCATCACATTTAAATTTTTCTGGACAACTTCTTCTGCGTCTATTTTTGCGATTTCTTCTGGTTTGAGGCGTGTGTTGATGATATCAATGCATGGGGCCTGAATAGGCTGCTTCCGACAGTCCATCTTCTTTTCTATATTGCTTTATGATTTTAAAAGTAACACGAGCCCTCCAGCAGGACGCACGTAGTACCAACCATCTTTCCGAACAAGATTCAGGGCCATCTCAGCTTTCTCATCACCAGCTTGTGGCAGTAAGCGCTTTTGTGCGAACCCAGACCATTCAACAGCACACCCGAATTTCTCCGTTTTTCCAGAAATTTCTGGAAATAAAAAGGGTTCAAGAATCGTTTCGGAACCTACGAAAAAGTTGCTTGGAATTCTATTGCGGCATCAAGCCTGGATGTGGCGAGGCATTTGAATTTTTTCTGCGGAATTTTTTTGGTGGGACCCTGGGAGCCTTATCCTGCTTTTCTTTCGCGGGAAGGCGGTCGCCGTCACTGCGGACTTTCTGATGGTAGGCTCTGCAAGAAGGGTCGATCTATAAAAAGAACGGAGAGAGGGATTCGAACCCTCGGTCCACTTGCGCAGACGCCTGATTTCGAAAGGGGCGTCAGCGGGTCATTCCCTTCAAGTACGGCCATGCACTCGTCAGGTTTTCTAAGCACGCGAATGAGTGACGTCTCGGGAGAAACCGTACAAATCCATCAGCATCCTATAGCGCTCTTCGTAGGAAAATCGCGACAGGGTTCCAGACTTTTTCTCGGCTCCAGGCCTGCGGCTGTTGATTATCGCGTATTCGTGCGAGTTGGCTTTTTATTGCGCGGCTTTCTATACTTCTGCTCCTGTTCACCCGCCAAGAGAATCTTGGCCAAACGATAGGAATCCAGCAGAGTAAAATCCGCAGAATAAATTTGTCGATAAACTGGAAGTTGGGTCAAAGCCAAACGGCGAACTGAGGCAAGGTCGATCAAAGAAACTCTTCTGCACACTTGGTGCGGTACAAAATCTGCAATTCCAGGCGTTCACTATGTTCGCGGGAAAAGTAAGAAGGGAACGGAGAGAGAGGGATTCGAACCCTCGGTCCACTTGCGCAGACGCCTGATTTCGAATCAGGTATATTCAGCCACCTATACCTGTCTCCGCTCGAAAAAGCTACAATATTAAATGCTTGTCGCATTTTTAGCTTCAGCCAAAGATCAGTCCGTTCCTTCGACGGACTGCCAAATATTCTTCCTCTATACGAGGCACTGAAAGTCGGGGATGTTGCTGAAGCACGGGGGCTCAGCCGTCGAGGTGGGAATGTATCGGAAGCACAGCTAGTTCGTAAATCACCCAAGTGCAGGCTTATATAATTGAAGTGCAGGCATTCGTGGGTATTGAATATAGACTTCCACACCGTTGCTGCAGCCTACAAAGAGGACGATTGACTAAATAAGATAGCTATTTCGAATCTGTTAAGGGCGCCAATATCCCACGAGCTGCGCAATGCTCTACATTTTGAGATGGGTCCAGCAGCCGGACAGTCTCCTTATACAATTGACGGTATTACTCGTGGGTGAGTCTGCTCTAATTGACATGTCAAGTCATCCCAAATTTGCTTGGAGAATGGGGGCTCGGCATGTCGGTTCGCCATTATAGTAGCCTGTCAACGAAACTGCGCGACTTGGCACTGGTCGAAGAAGGTCAGCACTCCATACGCGAGATCTCCGCTCAGCTGCGAATTCCCAAATCGACTCTGCACGACAATTTGCCAATCTGTCGCTCCGATCTTGCCCAGTTCATGGACTCACAGCAAAAGTATGACTAACATTTGGTGCGAAATATTTTGATTCAATCCTTTGATGGGACGACCTCATCCAGATCATGTGCCACAACGCTTTTCCAAGGTGATGCCGACAGATATATCACACCAAAAAGTATTGCATGCACTTGATCCTGCGAGGCAGCTACCTCACTCAACAATTCAAACGTATCTCTGGCTCTGGTAAGCTGCGCTGCCTTTGATGAAATATTTCAGCGCCAAGTCCTAAGAAGCCAAGGACTCAGAAAGTCCTATTTTCTATTCCCGCCAGTCTTTGAGTCGAGGCAACAGCATACTGAAAAATGGATTCGGCCTTTCACAATTCAAAGGTCTATCCTTCCGACAAAGCGGAATTAATGCTTTGCCTATTCATAAAGCTGCATAAGCTACTAAAATAAATTAATAAAACCATCTAATGACGACTTCAGCAAAGTCTGTTTGCCAGTTTTCTGACGGGGTCTATTCATTTACTCACCCTGTGCCGTCGCTGACGTCATTGATTAATAAAGAAAATTACCGATAAGGGAAACGGAGGTGATACAGAAAATCGTGCTGTTTGGAATGCGCTCAAATTTTTGTGTCAAAGTCGTGTACTTCGCAGCTTTGCTGCTGCTGATGAAGGCGCCCCTCTATGCTGGCAATAAATCCTGGCTTGATCCCGGGGCTCAACGCGGCGTGATCTTCTTGCAAACGGATGGGCAAACCCTGACCCATGATCGTCACCAACAGTGGCTTCAGTTTTGCCAAGGCCTGGGCTCCCGCTTGATTATCGAGCAACCGGGGTCAGGGTTTCTCAGTTCCTATCGCTGTGAGGTCGGCGCCGATCCTAAAGTCTCAGTTCGAGATTTTGACTGGCTGCTTATTGTCTACGAAAAGGAAAAATTTATCGATGTCGAAGTCCAATTTTGGATGGGAACGCAATGGCAGGTCGTGCAGACCTTCAGTTTCCATTTTCAGAACGATTGGCTGGTTGCCCTGCAAAAAAACACTGCCCTCGATTATTTATCCCGAATGATTTTGGAAAGTCTCCCGACCGGATGGGCCTATAAGCATCGCTCAGGCACATCGGCGATCCACTGGAGTGTTGCAACGCACCTGCCCAAATTGCCCTCTTCCCTCTATGTCTATCAGTTGCGATTCGATCAAGGCAGAAAGATCTGGTTGCCTCAGGTCCGGGCTGTCTTGAAGCGCAACGATCTGCAGCATGAGCCTGGAAACATAAGGAAAGAATCCTTTGAAATAGTGCAGAGCTGGTTGCCCCTGGTCGACGGACAAAGCTATTGGGTTCAAAGCGTGGACGGACGCAATCAACGGCAAGATGAATATGAGAAAAAGTTGCAGGAATCCCTGGGCGGTTTTTCCATACTCAACCTTGTGGACCGTCTTCTTTTCGAATCGTTCTCATCCAATTATGCTGGGGTGCGCTGGGGAAAGTCCTTTCTTCGAGGTGATTCCATTCTGACCCAATCACAGCTCGTGTCGGTGCTGGTGGAAATGCGTAATGGCCCGCTGGCTGGACTTCGCTGGTATTACGATTTTTCGCCCCGGAGCCATGCCAGCCGCCAGGGCCTGGAGGAATATTTTGCGATGAAGCGGGCGTCACTGGGTTGGGCTATTGAATGGAGAACGCCTCGATCCATGCAATCATTCCTGTCACGCCTGGATTTGCAGCCCAAGGTTGGCCTTCTGGATATTACGTCCCAATTTGTGGCCGAGGACTCCCTTGGTAATCTACGCATGCTGGGTTTTTCGGCCCACAACATCCTGAGCCTAAGTTTGGAGCTTGGCCTGGAAAAAGAAACGTCCTGGTTTCGCCATCGCCTTTGGACCTCATTGAGTTCGGCGCGTTTCGGGTTGCGCAATCGCGCAGGGGTCTCTGTCACCAGCACGAAGGCTGGCCTTGATAATTATTTTGAATTAGGCAAATGGCATCACGCGGAAATGGGAATATTGCTATTCGGCTTGGCAGAAAACCTCAGCCTGTCCCGAGATTCCAGCAAAATTCTCGATCTGGACGACGTCGGTATTTCAGAGCTCTCTTTTAATCTGTTTTTTCTCGGGGGAGGGGTCACCGTCTCATGGTAAGACTGCTCACTTTGTTCCTCATGCTATGGGGGTTTCACTTGAATGCGGAAGAAATTCCTGATCCGCGGATCTGGATGGAGGAGCTTCCTGAAAGCATTTGGATGTCGTCTCCAGGTTTGCTACGCAATGTGACGATCGTCAGCATGACCAATGCCAGAAAAAAAACCTGGAAGAGGGTCATGCGGGATTTTTCCAGTCAGGGTTTTTTGCAGTATCTGGACGCGGATATTCAGGACTTCGCTCAAAAATTAAATCCTGGCCCGGATTTGGATTTGCAAAAAGACGTATTGGAAATCCTGCCCGCCCATCTGTGGCTGCGCGAGGAGGGTTCCCATATGTCGGTTCAAGTGCGTTCCGAATCTGGTTTCAAAAACTTGGGAAGTTGGGGAATAGCGCGCAGTGATCGTCGCAGCAGCCAAGCATTCCTGGACTGGTTGATTCTCAAACTAGGTTACGATGGAGTGGTTCTCGATACCCGGGACGAACTTATCCTTGTGGGACTACTGAAGAATACGCAAGAGATCGGACAGGGTCTACTCTTGAAAAATAGCAGCCATCGATCAAGTCTGAGTACGAATAAGGTACAAGGTCAAGCCCTTCTGCAGATACTTAGGATTGAAGGATCGCTGGCGGTTTGCGAGGTGCTACTAACTGGTACGCACCGCCCTTCGATAGCCCGAGGATCGAAGATCCTCCTAGGCCGCGAAAGAAACCTGGGGCCTATGATGAAGATGGAAAGCCAGCCCTAATTCCAAGTGCTATTATTGGAATACCTTTTCCCAACGGAAACCCTTGCTGTTGGTAGACACAATAATGTTTTGCCCATCGTGGTTGAGATAGATCGGATTGGTGGCAAAAGAATAGGCCCTTGACACCGCAGGTGACACAGGATTGCTTATATCGATCGCCGTGACGGTCCGGCTGGTGAAGTTCGAAACAAATGCATAGTCACCCAACACTGTTACATCCACAGCGTCGTCGCCACCTGTCCAGGTCGTGGATCCCACCAAAGCAGGATCGGCCGGGTTGGTGAGGTCGTATATTTCAAGCGACGGGCTCGTACTGGTTGGTCGTGTTGAGGCTACCAAATAATTTCCAACTACGCGTAGGCCCTCGGCGCTATGTTTGGCAAACGATTTGACCATGGTAGGAGTCGAGGGATCGCTGACGTCGTAGACAAGGATACCTTGCCAGGTGGAGGGAGAAATGTAACGACACGAAACGTACACATAGTGATTGAATTTTTGAACCTGAGTTCCAATACATCCTGCGGTGCCATGGGATCCGACTTCAACAGGTGAGGCCTTATTTGTGACGTCGATCACATGGAGACCACCATTCGCGGCCCCGTTCAGGAGATCTCGTCCCGTCACGTATGCATAATTGCCATCAACCAAAACCCCTTCCGCTCTAGTTATAGGAAGACTGCCAACGGTAGGGAGGGACGTCAAGGGACTGCTGGCGTCAAGAATATAGAAGCCGGAAAGGAGCACAGTTGCATAAACATAAGCTCCTTTCTTGTCGAGAAAGTCCAGGTAAGTATTGCTTGGAAAACTCCTGGTAGCTCCAGCAATCAAACTGACCGTTGGTGAAGTCTGCAGGGTATAGGTGCCGAGCCCATTCTCTTCCAGGCTCATGTACAAAATCCCGTTTTCCACCACTGGGTATTGAGCGCCCCTGTTGCCGTTGGTATTGGTTCCAAGGGTGGTCAATGTATTCAGCAACGTCCAGTTCTTGGGGATGACGCTCATGGCGTTGCCTTTGGAGTAATTGGAAGTACTGGTATAGGCGAAGGCACGATAATGGTAAGTTGTGTCATTAGTCAATGATGCCTCATTGAACCCATTCAAGCTTCCGTTATAGACAACACGTGACGTTCCGATGAAATCTCCGATATTATAGCTCGTTCCATTAACCGCAAGATCACAGACTGTGTAACTTGCCTGGCGTAAAACCAAATAGCCCGTTGTATTCGAACCTCCTTCACCCCAATTCACATAAGCTCTGGTCTTGCCTGAAGTGATTTGCGTGTAGCTCGGTTCAGTCGGACTCGAACTGGTTCCAGCGCAAACCTGTGGCTTCGCGCTGACGGCCGTTCCTGTTGAATAGGTGGTCGTGGCGTCATAGGCGAAAATTTTGTAATGATAGACTGTGTTGTTGGTAAGACCAGTGTTTGTGTATTGGTTTGTGGCTCCTACATAAGCAACGGTTGCGCTGCCGATCGTGTTACCGGCAGTGTATACGGTTCCATTGGTGGGAGTACTGGTTACTGCCGACGTTGAACGCAGAATAAGGAAACCGCTTGTGGAACCACTGCCGGTCCAGTTCAGGATGAGCGAACTATCCTGGACTATTGCAGAGACATTTGATGGTTGACCCGCAAGGGGTAATTGCTTGTTCCAACTCGTACTTGCTGCGGATGAAGGTGCCTGCTGATTGCCGAGGCTATCCAAACCAATCACACAGAGAGTGACTGTCCCATTGGCGAATCCAGAAATATCATCTGTGATTTGTGTGGAAACCGGGGTGCTGATCGAAAAGGTTGCTGAACTACAGCTTGTGCTTCCGGCGTAGAGCGCATAGCGATAGTTGCTTACGCCCGTTCCAGCGATCGTAATATTCAAAGCGGTTGAGGAACTTGTACCACTCGGGGCTCCGCTGATGGTAGCTGCTGGAGCTGTGGTGTCCCAGTTGAAGTTGAGATCATCCGAGAAGCTGTTGCCCGCTGCGTCGGTTGCCGTCAGGCGCAACACATAAGTGCCGTCAGCAGATGCCGAGGCGTTGGTGTCCTCAGCTGAAGGAGCCGAGAAGGTGATCGTGCCAGGACCGGAGACCTGGCTCCAGGCCCAGGAGCTGGCCCCGCTGGTCGTTGCATTGATGCCTGTTGTGGCATTGACGGTCAGGTCGGCTCCGACGCTGACAGTGGGAACTGTGGTATCCCAAACGAAGTTAAGATCATCCGAGAAGCTGTTGCCTGCGGCATCAGTTGCCGTCAGGCGCAACACATAAATGCCATCAGCAGAGGCCGAGACGTTGGTGTCTTCGGATGAGGGCGCGGAGAAAGTGATCGTGCCAGGGCCGGAAACTTTGGTCCAGGCATGGGAGGTGGCACCGCCGGTGGTTGCATTGATGCCGGTTGTGCTGGTGGCGGTCAGATCCGATCCGGCATTGACTGTGGGAGGTGTTGTATCCACAGTGAGAGTGGCTGCGGATGCAATCCAGGCGCTGCTGTTCCCGGCCAGATCAAGACTCTGGACGCAGCCATAGTAGGCTGTGCCGTTGACTCCGGTCATGGCGGCAGGTGAATTCAGCGATGTTGCGGCACCGGAACAGCCTGTGCTGCAATCATTGCTTGTGCAGATTTTCACATTGTGAGTGGAAAAATTGCTGTCGGTGCCGGCTGTCCAGCTCATGGAAAAGGCGGTTGCATTGCTATAAGGACCAGGAAAGCCCACCCCCGATGGGGCGGCTGGTGCCGTTGTATCGAGGCGAATGGCTTTCTGCCCGCCGAGTGAATTTGCGCTGCCCAATGCAGGAAGCGTGAGCGTGGCATTGTTGCCGGAAGCGTCGCGAATGGTTCCCGCGCCCGTGCTGAGCGCTGTCAGACTCTGGTATTCAAGGTCAGACGAGCTGTCGCCTGTTTGAACCGTATAGGCAAAGGTCAGGGTATTGGTGCCGCTGCCTGTGCTGAAGCTGGCCGCGTGATCGGTCGACCCGGTTTCCAGGAGCAGGGCCAGAGCGGTTTCGTTGGTGACGTAAACCGTTTCTGAGAACTGGACCTGAATCGAGATGACATCATCCCTCCTGTAATGGTTATCGGCCGTGCTTGCCGACACCTGGGTAACGGTTGGAGCGGACATATCCACGGTAATGCTGCTGACCGATGGGATCCAACCCGAGGTGTTGCCGGCCAGGTCAAGCCCTTGCACGCAACCATAATAGGTTGTACCGCTGACACCGGACATGGATGCCGGCGTGCCCACGGACGTTCCGACGCTCGTGCAGCCGGTGTTGCAGTCATTGGCCGTACAGATCTTCACATTGTGCGTGGAAAAATTACTATCGGTGCTGGCCGACCAGCTCATGAAAAAACTGGTGCTGTTGCTTGTGGACCCTGAAAAGCCGACGGACGATGGCGCGGATGG
>NZ_DASQYZ010000122.1:0-5805 GCF_035638955.1 Oligoflexus sp.
CAAGGAATGCAAACTTATACTTGATCGGGATCTGAATGCGGCTCTGGTAATCTTAAATTACGCTTTGACAGGCTTTGTCACGGGTCGGGAACCGGCCTCAGGTGTGGAGGAGAAGAACTCTTTTCCTGTGAAACACGAAACAGCATCAGGCAGAATTTGGAAGCGGGAGATGATTGAGCAGATCAAGACCCGCATCCGTTTGGAGCTGGCTCCCTTCAGGCGCTACGCCCCAGGCTTCCCTTGCTTTTGTGCCATTGAGATACCGATTCAGTTCGACAGTCAGCTCACGACCCGCATTGTACAGCAAGGCCTGGCTACGACACTTGCGAGTTAATTCTCGCTCCATAGAATCAGCCGCTTTTCTGAGTCGGGAAAGTGCATTGTGATTCGTGGGGCTGCAAATCATTCAGCTCGCTAAAGCGAATGATTGCAATTAAATGGATCATCCGTTTTTCCTCGTTTCTTCGTCACGGAATGATCTTCCACAGTCTGGATGAGTTCAGTGAAATTCAAAGGCTTGGTCAGATGACCGTCAAAGCCTTGTTCCAGAGTTTTCTTCCGTTCATCGAGCATCGCGTGTGCAGTTAAAGCAAGAATGGGTGAATGAAAGCCCTTTGATCGAAGAATTTTCATCGCTTCGTATCCATCCATCCCAGGCATTTGGATATCCATCAGGATGATATGGAAAAATTGCTCCGTGGCCTTGGTGATTGCAGACAGGCCGCTATCGGCGGTTTCCACGATCGCTCCACTCTGGGTGAGAATACGATTTGCCAAAAGTTGATTGTCTTTGGAGTCGTCGACCAGCAGAACCCGGATGCCTTTGAGTCTTGACGGATGAGGTTTGATCCCGGTTTTGTTCACTGCAGGCGGCAGGGATTCGACGCGGAACACTGCACGAGCTACGAAGTTGATCGTGAATGTACAGCCTTTAAGCGGCGAAAATTCAGAGAGAGTGATCCCCCCTCCGAGAGCCTCTGCCAGGCGTTGCGAAAGAACAAGTCCCAAGCCGGTGCCACCAAAATTTCGCGAGGTGCTACTGTCAGCCTGCATGAAGGGCTGGAACAGGCGATCTTTTTGTTCGAAGGTTAAACCGGGGCCGCTGTCTTTTACGTCGACACTGAAATTATGAATGTTGTCGACCGTCCTCGCACTCCTGACGGTCACGTGCACGCCGCCTTCACTCGTGAACTTAACTGCATTCCCGATGATGTTGATAAAAATCTGCCGCAGACGAGCTGAATCGGAGGAAATCCAACGTGGCGCAGAGTCATCGAAGAAAAAGGTAAGATGGATCCCCTTCTGTTTCGCCTTTTCCCTAAAAAGTTCGATCGATTCACGGATCAATTCCAAGAGCGAGAATTCCACTTCCTCTACATCCAGCTTACCGGCCTCAACTTTTGCCAGATCGAGAATATCATCGATGATGCGGGTGAGTGCCAAACCGTTGCGATTTATCGTATCGACGTACAAATTGCGTTCTTCGACGGAAATTTCCGTTGTTTTCAAAAGCGCGCTGAATCCGAGCATGGCAGAAAGTGGCGTGCGAATCTCATGACTCATATTCGCTAGAAAGGCGCTTTTGGTGGCATTCGCGCTTTCCGCCATAAGCCTCGCGTCTTTGGTCTCCTGAAGGGCTTTATTCAAATCGGACTTGGCAAAGTTGAGTGCGTTCGCGTAGGCTTGTAAATCCCGGGTCAGCTCCCGTAGGATCTGATTCTGGCTTTCCTGCTTTCTGGTCCGTCGTTCGCTTTTGAAAATTATTGCCAGATTTGTGTCGAGAAGTTTCCAGTCTTCCAGATGACCACCGATGTGCAATTCATCGGCGTAAAATACCCAAACCAGATCTGTATCCAGCTTTCTACCAATCAAGCGCGCGACCTGATTGCTTGGCGGGAAGGGCAAATCCGCTCGAGTTTCGCCTTTTTCCGAACAGGCAGTCAGGAATGTGCCCCAGGCTTTACCGTTGGGAATGGTCTGTGGAAAGCCTGAAGATGGAAGAAAGCGCTGCACTTCGCCATCGTAGTCAAAAATGAGAAGGTCCTTCGCTCCGAAAAGCTGAGCGAGACTTCGTGCTCCCTCCCGACGCAGGGCCAGAGAAGACATGAGGGTCAGAAGATTGAGATCGATACGATCCATACTACCGTCTATGGAAGTAAACAGGTAACGGCTGTGCAGTTGTGAAAGCCACTGAACTGTCCGTCCACCCTAGCAATCTGCCCATACGTGTTACATCCGACGAATTCAGTTCCCTTTAAGGACTGAGACAGCGCCTTCAGTTCCATGCCGAAATCTATTCCCATACGAAGGCGGGTGGCTACACAATCAAAGAATATCGCAACTTTCGGTTCTTTTCCGTTCAGTTGGGCCATCGCCATCTCGGTAGCCTGAGATGCTGCCTCTGCTGCTGATTCAACAGTGGTACGCATGATATAAATCGTCGAATCCACAGGAATGTTTGAGGCACAGGAAATCGAACCGTCGGGGTTGATTATCAGCGGAACACGGAGCTTGTAACCGTTCAAACTCTCAATGCCGATGACATTGTGGAGAAAAAAGGAGAGCGGATCTTCCCGATCGAGCATTTGTTGGGTGCTTTCGGCAAAGTCCTGAAAAACCTCGATTGCCGGCATGCCATTGACGCTTATGAGACACGATCCCTCGGCTTCCGTGACACGCATCGCTTCGCTTGCCGTCTCCCATCCGTGTTTGACGCCGATTCCAATCGGTTCGTTGGAGAGGATTTCCAGCGCCACAGCTGCATCCTTATAAGCCTTGGTTCCGAGGAAAACTTGAGTTTGCGAAAACTTCGCATCATCCCCGGCGCCGCCACCAACCAACTGATATTTTCCCTGTGTCTTCAGCATGAGCGCCTGAATGAAATCATCAGTATAGCCGGCAAGGGCATCTGTCATAACGATGGCGGTATGATAGCGATAGTTAGGCTGCCGAAGGCCTTGAAAGTTCGCGACGATCTCATCTGCAGCGGTATGAAGACTGTTTCGTAGATTTCTGCCAACGCTGGCTGAAAAGCGCAAATGGGACGACCAGATCCCGACCGCGCAGACGGCCCCTTCTTTTTGTGCCCCATCCGTAAACTCGCCCGCTGATGAACATCCGACCAGAATTTCCGGTTCGCAGCTTTGCTGGATGGATGCCAGCAATTCCTGATAGTCATACCTGGCAGATGCAAAGACCAACATTGCGTGCGGCGCTTTCCCGTCGAGCTTGCCCAGGATCTCAGCACCTAACTTCTGACCAGCAATTACGGGTGATTCGTCGCTCGCGATGGCTACGGCAGAGAGGGTCATTTCAAATACTCTTTTCGCTATGTTTCGTTGACCGAGGATGAAAATTTATAGATCAAGCAGGCTACTAAAGTAACGAAATTTAACCGATCCAGGCCAAATTTACCAAGTGTTTTTCCAAAGGATTGGCTGGTGAGTCCCCAGGATAAAATTGACCTAGCGTCACTTAACCTGTTAATATCCTTTTGAAATCCTGGTATATATGCAGAGAAATGTAAATTTGCTCATTACCGCTGGAACGATTTGGGTCCTCTGGAAGGCTTGGCGGTAGCCGCCACAAAAACAGAACATTCCTATTGCTGGGGAGCTCCCACCATCACCACAGGGATCATTCCCCGGACGCAGTTATCCTGCGAGAGCGTAAAACTGCTCGAATGGAGCGGAGCCCTGAATATCTATTCGGCGTTTTTTGATCATGGCCATCATCTCAATGTGGCAATGGTTTTCGCGGACGACATGAAGGTTTTAAAGCTCATCATGGGCCTTATCCTTTGCCGGACCCGCCTGTGATCCTGCTGTATGAGCTTATTCAGATATTTCACCTGCTGGAGCCCCTTGTCGGTTGAATATTCATTATTGAAGGCATTGAGAGCCGCGGCGTTGGCTCCTGATTTGTCTGTATTGATTTTCCCAGGAACATCATGCTGACGAATGGCCTTCTTCAAAAACCTCATGGCCACTTCTGATATCCACACACACACACACACACACACTCAAGCTCCCAATATTGACGTCTTACGGAGACAACTGAGTGAAGCTTCAGATTCGTTCGGTGCCTTGACATCTCACTGCAGCCATGATCAATTGCTATCGACGGAATTAAGAATTCATTGGAGCAGGGTTTACCGCATGTGCGGGATGTTTGGAGTTAAAAACGCGCAGTTTCCTTACAGCGATTTCCCTGATGTGAAATGAGCCACGAGGTTGGCAATCCAAGAGGTGCTTTATGATTTATTCCGAGCTGGCAGTAGAACTGGACAAAAATAGATACGGCCGTTCGCTTCATTCGCAGATATGCGTTCCCGTGACGGCGCTCCTCCTTACAGCAGTTTGCAGTGGTCTGGCGGGATGTGGCCGCGGAAATTCGCCTCTCGATAAAGACAGCCTGGGCACCCAGCGGGATCTCACGCCGACAGGGATTGGCGCCACCGCATCAGCGCGTGCTGATGCGAACCAGGAAAGTTCTCTGAGGGGGACGACACCGTGGTTGCCGCAGGCGGAAGCTGGGACTCCAGCACCCACCATCGTGCCGTCGCTGGCCGTGGTCACGTATGTGGGAGGTCTGGGCAATCAGTACATTCGAAATGTCAGTATCGGCGATGACGGTTCGGTAACGGCCGAGGGAAAGGGGTTTCGGATTGTCTACCCTCAGGGTCTGGCCAGTGTCAGAGTCGAGGGAGACGTGAGTACACCAGATACCGAAGCTTACTCTGACAAGCCCCCGCTCTACAAAGAATGGAATTACAACTGGAAGTCAGCCAAGCACGCTAAAAAATTCGATGACCCACGCTCGGGCTTATCCTATTATTTCGGTACGAGGCACGTTCACGCCAACCTCATGCAGCCAACGTTTTTGGTCTGCAAGACAGGCAAAAACTGCGACCTTTCTGAAAACCAGGAGGCCCGCATGTGGGATTGGTGGGCCAGTGTGGCTTTTGACAAAAGTCTTGGGGCCGACTCACGTGGCTATGATGTCTTTCCTCTTCCCAATGGCTTAATCGGCCTGAAAGGATGGACCGACGGCGGCAATTCCACGTTGGCTCGCTGGCCTGTGCGGGATGATCCAAACTGCAAAAACGCCGCGACGTGCCCCCAACTCGACATCAGGCTCGAAGATTCGATCAGCAAGGGTACGTTCCAGGGGGCTCCGAACAGCCTTTCGACGATGTACATGGTCTACGACCCGACCCAGAAGAAACCTGTCCTGGCTACATTCCTGCGCTCTCACGTGACGAATCACGCCGTGGACGCCTGGGGACGCATTTACTTGCCAAAAGGCATAGGTCGCGCTTTCCCGACTCGGGATCCCGAGAACATCTTTGGACATTCGAAAGCTGCGGAAACCGGTCTTTTCGTCCTTTCGCATGACTTCACCACAGCCGAAGTCAACACCCGCATAGGTGGGACGTGCTCAGGCGATGGCAAACAGCAATCCTTTGCTGCCCTTGCGCAAAAAGGAAACCTGCTGGTACTTGGAGGAACGACTTGCGCCACCGACCTCGCCGTCACCGGGACAACGGTGCAGACGAAAAATGGTGGGCAGCAGGACGGAATGCTCGTCATCGTCAAACTCTGGGAGTGACTTGGAAACGAGGGCCGATCTTCCAAAGTCGGCCTCCCGAGGTTTCAGCTGCAACAGAGCCCATCATCCTCAATAGTATTCCTGCGCGGCTTCGAGCGCTGACTTCGTTTCACTAAACAGAAGTTCAACCGCAGCATTACCAGCCAGATCGGGTTGAAGTTTCGTGAGCCTTGTCTTGATGAGTGGCAGCTCGGC
>NZ_DASQYZ010000123.1:0-1935 GCF_035638955.1 Oligoflexus sp.
GCCGCAGGAGCCGATGATGCCGAAGCACCTGACCCGCATAATAAACGATTTTGAGGTCGTACCCAAGGCCATCGTGGAAGTTGTGGCTGCATATATCCTATACCTCATGCTTGAAACCAGAGGGCATCAGGCACGGCAGGCAGCCAGGTTGTCTGGAAAACACGAGTCATGCTTTTCGAGGATGCTAAGCCGGTCCGACAATTTGGTGATCGCCAAGGGCTGCCTGAATCGATCGGTTCGGCGTCGCCTCGAGCGGCTGAAGGACTCGAAAAAAAGTGCCAGGCCGATGGTCCTGATCGATTCCACCCTGGTTGGCCGTCGCGGCAGGAAAGTTGAGAATGCAGGCTTTTACAAGCTTGGAAAACGAACGATTCGTGGGCATAAGACTGTGAACTTTGTTCTGGTCATTGGCCAGGACCTGATCCCTCTGTCGGCCGTAGCCCATTATTCAAGGGAATACTGCGAAGAAAATGGCTTCACTTACAGAACCGAGAACGAGCTGATCATTGACTGGCTCAACTGGTTGCACTACAGCGGGTTCTTTCCCAAGGAATATATCAAACATCTGCATTTTGTGTGTGATGCCGGGTACGATGCCAGGAAGGTTCAGAAGGCTTTTAACCGGATTGGATGCCACTTTACAATGTGCGTGAAAAACAGTCGTTTGATCGATGACGTATCGATTGACCAATATTTTCGGTGCCACCGAACCATCCCATGGCAATCCATTCGACTCTTTGTCGAACGGAACAGAAAGACAATTCGAAAGTCTTATCGCGTCAGGTTCGCAGCCAGAGTCAGACTCAAAGGATTTGGTCTGGTTTCGGCAGCGTACTCGGAAACAAAAAGAGCGGATGGGAAAAAGTTCCGGAAATATATTGTCACGAGCGATCTTTCATTGTCGGCGAGGGATGTTATCGAAGTCTATAAAACGCGCTGGGCCACTGAAACCTGGCATAAAAAAATGAAGCAGGATCACGCTTACGGTGACCGCAGGTCTCCATCTTTCAGGGCGTTTGAGTCCCATATAAACTTTTGCCTGGCAGCCTATAATTTGCAGCGCTGCCACGATCCCGGCATTCCGAAGCTCGGTACTACGGTCGCCGAATACACAAGTGCCAAGGCCGTCGACCATCTCGCTGTGGAGCTGACTAGATTTGACGGGATAAAGCGCTTCAAGAAGCAGGTGCGCGAGGCGCTGGCGGAGATAGTCACGCAGGAAGCGGCTTAGCTCATGGGCGGTGCGACTTCAGCACTGAAATCGCGCAAGCGCCGAGTATCAAGGTGACGTCAGTAGCGGAGTGGATCTGCCCGAACAAAAATTTCCATCTTCAATAAGTTGCGAGGTGGGTAGGTGTATCGGCCATTATGATGAAAAGGCGAGTGGGAAAAATGCCAGAAAAATGGGTGATAAATGGTTTAAGAAATACTCTAAATTTTTTATGAGACCGCACTCCCAAGACAGGCTTGATAGCTTGTGTGAAAGATTTATGCGGGATTTGGAAAAGGTACCTAGTCGAAAACCCTAGATTGCTTAATCATCCTAACTGATTGCTATTTAGAGGTGAGAGAATCTTGGACATAAGTTACCATGGCGCTACTTAATGGCATTCATTTTGTGTTCAAGGATGAGTAGTTGACGGCAGATCAACTCATCAAGCCTTGATCCTGGCAACGATCGTAAGCGATCCCTCTTTCTCACTGGCTACCAGGGCACGGCCGCTGAGGCTGGAGGAAATGTTTTGAGCGCCCGCTCTCATGAGTCATGCGAATCGATACTCTGAACGCGGAGCTCTTCTCCGGCTTCCCTTCATCCTCGAAATTTGCTATTCCCTTCGAGTCACGCGGCCAGGTCTGATGGCCGCTCGTCAATAAGGGTTCGGAATGATGGGATATCGTAAGACAGCGATCGGGATCGGAGCTTTGATCGTGGCT
>NZ_DASQYZ010000124.1:0-170452 GCF_035638955.1 Oligoflexus sp.
GGAACGCTTGGAAAACCTGATTCTGAAAGAAATTGAAAATACCGGCGGGAAGCAAGCGGAAGCCTCGGAACCCTGAGCTCCGAACCAAGATGTAAGATTCCAGGAAGGCGCTGAAAAGCGCCTTTTCTTATTTAATCCAAAAACCCGCCGATAGCCTTCATGTGTTCATCTGTTTGCATAGCGGAGGGTTTCGCCTATGCGCGCTCTGACTGGATTATTACTGATTAGCCTTGGACTCAGCGGTTGTTTTAACATGCCGGTTCTGTCCAAAGGTAAAGTTTCAACTCTCGATGAAGCGCCGCGCCTGGCCGAGGCCGTGTCCTATAACACGACGAAAGCCATATCCACTTATGACCCCGCCTCCAAGGTGGCGACCACGATACCAGCCCCCAGCGGGGCCTTGTCCGGTTCCTCGGTAACGTTGCCCGCAGGGGCTCTGGCCTTTGCTGCAGAACTCGTTGTAGAGGAGGCTGTCCCCTTATCCCAGACGTCTGTGACCGGATCGTTATCGATCAGCGCTGATATTACCATCACGCCTGTCGGTGCCGGTTTGATTATCCGCCCAACGCAGGATGTGGACCTGACCCAGCCCCTGACGATTGCCATGCCTATCGATCCAACGGCCGGTCTGCGCAGCTGGCTTCAGCAGAGCTTCGGGTTGACCAACTCGAAATACTACACCGTCTTCTATAAGTACTATGTGGATGGTGAACTCAAAGCCGGTGTGATTCCTACCGCTGATTTGATTCTATCGGATACTGGCACGGTGCTGTTCAAGGGCTACTTCGGAGCCTACTGGCTGGCTGAAGTGAGCAGCCCGATTCTGGAAAAAATTGAAGTGACCAACGCGGATCCTATCATCAATAAGGATAACGTCGCGGTTGTGACCAGCACGGGTATGGTCACCGAAGCAGAAGTTGTAGCGAAAGCCTCCATTCCTCCTGTTGAATGGCTCGACATTGCCCTGAGTTTTGACGCTGCCCAACGTGCGGTCACAGCCACAGCGCACATAGCGGCGGGCCGGACCCTGAGTTCCTGCCAGGTGGACCTTTTTGAAAAAACCGACGCGAATTCCGGGGTCAACGTTGTTGCCGATGTTTCGCTAAAGGCGGTCCATGTTTTAACGAGGCAGGATGCGCACACACTTTATGCTCGCTTCCGCTGTATGGACGATCAAGCTCGTCAGGCCATGTCTCCCTGGAGCGCATCGGCCACGATTCCCGCGGTTGTCGCAGCGCCTGCTCCAGTCCCCGTTGCGACGAAGCCAGCCACAAATTTTTGTGGGTCCGAAACTCCTGCCATGCAGCTCATCCTGGACGCAAGTTCAGCGGGTTCAATGGGCACCACACGTTCCATGACGGCTCTTGGTTCCTGTTCTTATTCCGTGGATGTGGATACCCAGTGGGGCATGTCCTTTGGAATTCAAACAGCAGACGGCACCATACGCTGCTCGAGCAATGGTGTGCAGCTGGGCGAGCAGAACCTCACCTGTGCCGCGGCCTCCGCCGCGACACCAACCACCATGGTGCTGCCGCAGGGGAATTATACGATCAGGGTGGATTTTTCGGCGAGCGCCACCAACCCAAAACTTTCGGTAGCCCTGCAAAGCTGTGCCCTGGGCGACCTTTATCTTATGACTTCTTATGATCCCGTCACCTTTCCGGCTCCGACCGTTGCCCAACGCATGAATCATGTGGGTGGTTGCCAGTATCGGATCCAGGCGCCGAAACCAGCCGGCAGCACGTTTTACACACGCATTCAAAATCTGGATGGAACTTACTTCTGCGGTGATGGAACCTCGATGGCCCCCACCTCGCCCAAGTCCATCAGCTGCGGCCCGACTCCAGGTTCCTATATGCAAACAGCAGGTGCCTTTGCCGCTGGCTTTCAATATCTGTTAAATCTGGGCGCCAACCTCGATTGGAATGGTCAGCCCACCACAGCCCATTTTATATTTCCCATGGAAACTGATCTCTGTATGGAAAATCGGTACCTGCTCGGACCAACCGCCGTCGGCAACGCCCGTCAGCCCGGGGTGAACAATTTCCGCAAAGGCGCTTCCTGCAATTTCAATTATTCGTTCATTCAAAGTGGAGCGACCCTCACACCCTTCTTTATTGGGGTTGGTGAAGGCACGGAAAAATGCGGTGTGGCGCCTGCGACCGGGCTCAGCAATTACGTGACCCTGGACTGTACAGCATCAGCCGTCGCCATCGACATGCAGCCTTGGATTTATGCCAATACCGCGTTTCGCTTCAATCTCTATAGCGATCCCGTGACGGGTAAACCCAGCTATATGGATGTTGCGACCGTTAACAACATCTGTCCCGATGCGTTCTATGCGGTCAAGAATAGTACAGCAGGATTCTATCCCGATGCACAGAAGGCTCTGACGGAAATCCAGGAATGTGTTTATCAGTATGACTGGACACCGACCGCCAGCAATCGCACTTTGTCGTTTGTGCAAGGCTCGTGGCCAGCCCAGCGCTGCGGCAAGTTCAATGGCTTTTCGAACCCGGCTGTGGGCGGACCTGCGGTTGATTTCGTGTGTAACATGCATTACTCCATGACCCAGGATTTCCCGTTCACTCCGGCCGGTGTGGTCGATGGCCAAAAGTATAAAGTGAATCTCGATTTACGTCTGGGTCTTGATAATGCCAAGATAAGCGTCGCCAACCATTCTGCGCTCACCTGTCCCGATCTGCATGTGGTCGGTTTGAACGGCTTGAGCTATGCTGATCCGAGCAATCGGATGTCACGAACCGGCGATTGCAATTATATCTATCAATTCAAAACTCCCGCCTCGGCCCTAAACCCCTATATGCGGATAACAGACGGCAGCACGTTTGAATGCGGACGCGATATTTATGCTGCCTATGCGTACCCCACCACCGGTGGGCACACTGTTCCCCTGGCCTGTGGGCCCGGTCCTGCAAATGATGTTTTTCTGGATATCTATCCCTCGCAACATTATCAGCTGAACGTCCATTACGATACGTCTGGGAATTCCAGAATATCTCTGAGTACTATGGGCCAGAGCTGCCCTTTATCCACATTTGATGGACCAGCCGCCGTGGACCAGAACGCTGTCTACACGGCAGGCTTCACGGGTGTCGAGAACTGTGTGGAAGAGATGCTGTGGGTCCCGAACTCAAGCGTCAGTACGTTCCGATTGAGCTCGAATTACTATGGTTATGCCAACATCTGCGGTTTGAACAGCGGCTCGTCGCAGATCAGTCTTGTTGGGGCTCCCTCCGACGCCATCTGCAATATCTTCAACGTGACCCAGGCCACCAATTTTTCAGTCCTCGAAGGCGTCAGTCCGGGCTCGAAATATCTGGTGCGATTGGATCGCAGCGGCTCAGCTTTCGCGCCGCCCAAAATTTCGATCCGTCCTGTGAACCACATCGCCATGAATCCCATGGGGACCTTTGCTGGTGGTTCGAGCAACTACAATGTACCGACGACTCTTGCGTATCCTGGTTCCCGTCTTGCTTCAGCATCCTGGTCACATCCGTCAAGCCCTTACAAATATCTATTTGGTGGATATGGGGTCAATTCTGGCGCCGGCCATGGTTTCCTGTCTGACCTGTGGCGCTTTGATAGCACCACGCAGACCTGGGCTTTGCTGCCAACCAACGATTACGGCTATGAGTACGGTGTCACCATCACTGTGGGTACGTTCCATCCCAACAATCGTCCCAGCGCCCGACAGAATCCCATCGCCGTGTTTGATCCGAGTGGTGCTGGCAAACTCTGGATGTTCGGGGGCGTTGGCCTTACGAACAACTATCAAGTCGGTGAGCTCAACGATCTTTGGGTTTATGATTTAGGTTTAAATGAATGGGCCTTGATGAGCGGAAATGTGAACGCTGTGAACGTATCCGGTGTCATGGGCACGCCCGGGGTCCCTTCGAACTCCAACTTCCCCGGTGGTCGCCACATGGGGAATGGCTGGGTCGATGCGAGCGGCAGAATCTATATCTTTGGCGGCCAAGGTCTGCCGGATTATACGTCGGGAATGGCGGGAACAGTCGGAACGCTTAACGATATGTGGGTTTATGATCCCACCACGGGTTATGCGTCCTCCACCTGGACTTTCCTTGCCGGGGATAATTCTGTGCACACGCCGGGAACCGCGAGTCTTCCTTCGAGTCGCCGCGCGGCGATGTCCTGGACCAGTGCGGCGGGACACTTCTGGATTTTTGGTGGCTATGGCTTTGCTTTGAATGTTACGCAAGGTCCGCCCAGTGGTTTTCTAAGTGATATGTGGTCGTTCAATCCATCGAACCAGACCTGGACCCGACGTGGCGGTCCCGATTTCGCTGAGGGGCAAGGCCGCGGTGGATTGCGCGGCGTAAGTTCAGCTCATATTTGGCCTCCGGCTCGTGGATCTTCGGCCTTCTGGAAAAGTCCTGATGGCAAGTTCTGGCTCTACGGCGGTGAGGGGCAAACCGGGAATTACGGTGGCTTTGCCATGCTCAGCGATGTGTACAGATTTGATCCGGCCACCATGCAATGGACCTGGGTCAGTGGTTTTACTCATGCACCGATGGGTTTCCAAACGTCCTATCCCTATCATCCCAGTGATTTTGGAACGTTTGGTGTGCCCGGATCGACGACTAAACCTGGCTCGCGGATTCAAGCCGTTGCCTGGCCTGATGCGAGCGGCAATGTTTGGATCTTCGGTGGGCTCGGTGTCAATTACTGGTCGACGAGCGGCTATCTGCAGGACCTTTGGTATCTTGATTTCTAATCCATAAATCCTCTGCGGGCGCAGGACTTTGACTCCTGCTCCCGTCCCCCATCTGCCTTTCGCAACTCCAGTCGGGTACAATATAGGTTGAACCACTCCACTTTCGGTCGAGTTGGGTTGCCCTCTATTCCCAGGAGAATGGCGATGCACAATCAGAAGCCGTCGCGGCCGCGCGATTTCCTGGCCTTCGGTCTCTTCCTGGTCCTCATGGGTTCATGTTCGATGAGCGCGAAACCCAAGCCGGACCCAATGGAAGCGAAACCGGATGCCGAGCAGCAAAAGAAACTTGATGAAGCGCGAGCCGAGTTGGAAATCGGTCGCAACATGGCCGGTCGTCTTTTAAAATTCTATGGCGCTTATCCCGATGAAAAGCTGGTGCGCTATGTGAATGAGGTTGGCAACTTCGTCGCCCGCTACAGCGAATTTCCTGAGCGCCGCTACATGTTTGAAGTCTATAACAGCGAGACGGTCAACGCGTTTGCCTGTCCCGGTGGTTATATCCTGATTTCACTCGGAGCCATCAAGAACGCTTCGAATGAAGCCGAGCTCGCCCACGTCCTGGGTCACGAGGTGGCCCATGTCGGACACAAGCACATGTACAACGCCTTGAACAAAATGAGCCAGGACGAGCTGGAAAAGAACGCGACTGCGGGTGCCAAAGCCTCGGAAATTCCTGAAGCCGTCAAAGCCCGCATGCGACCCGAACCCGAGGAATCCGAGCTGGGCTCCACGGTGGCCAAATATCTGTCGGGCAGCACCGCAGGTTTAAATCTTTTGCAAGCGGCCAAAGCCGGTATGTCGGTGATTATGGAAAAAGGCCTCGGCGCGGAATTGGAATTCGCCGCGGATCGCGAGGGAACCCGTTATGCCATCGGCGCCGGCTACTATCCCAAGGCGCTGATCAATTTCCTGTGCCGCATGGAAGTCAGCCGCGGCAAGCCCAAGGATTACTGCCTGAAGGATGCTGTCGCCAAGGGTGAACCCACCAGCATTTTAGATAAAACACACCCGGCTGTGCCCTTACGCGTCAGCAATGTCAAGGCGGTTCTGGTCAGCATGAAGGCCGATGAAATCATCGGCGCCAAAGGTAAAAAACGTTTCATGGTGATGAAGGAACGCACTCTCAAACCCACAGCGAAAAAAGCTCAAGTCGATACCGAAACGGAAGGAAAGGAATAACCGATGCGTAACTCCTGGCGTTTGATTTTGATCGGCTGCAGCTTTTACGGTCCTCGGGTCCTCGCGGACCAGTATCATTATCACAATTTGGTCGTGGGTGAGCGCGCCATGGGCCTTGGCGGAGCTTTCGGTGCAGTTGCCGACGATGCCTCCGGGGTTATTTATAATCCAGCTGGCTTGGGCTTTGCTCTGTCGAGTGATATCTCGGGTTCTGCCAATGCCATCTATTCGAAGAAGACCGTTTATAAAAAGACCCTGGCCAACGATGATTTTACCGAGAAAAGTAGCGGAACCCTTTCCCCTTTCTTCGGTGGCCTGCAGAAGCTCGACAATACCATGCAGGGTCTGGCGGTCGCTTTCTGCATGTATTCTCTGGATTCCGAACTCAAGGATCAGGACGACGTCATTGAAAATATTGGTTCGCTGCAGCGCTTCCACCGAACCTCCAACATCCGTTCCAACACCACGGGTTATGGGATTGGTGCTGCGAAACGTCTGAGCGGCAATTTCTCGCTGGGCGTGTCGCTGAGCTGGATCGTGATCGATGAACTCGTCCAGGAATATCAGGATGTGCAGTATTCCACTGGCGCTTTCCTGGCTCAGAACATCCGCACGCGCCTGACCGGCTCGGGCATTGATTCCGCTCTGGGTGCCCAGTATGCCGTAGGCAGCCTTTCCTTCGGTGTCACCCTGCGTTTGCGTAATCTCGTCGACGAGAATTATGAAATCGGTGGTGACGTCAGCACCAACATCGCCACAGGCAACACGCCTGGGGATACCGTGCGGGCTAATACCAACGATAAATTCGAAGAACCCCTCAAGGATCTGCCCACGGAAGTGCGGGCCGGCGTTGCGTGGTTTCCCTCAGCCGTGGTTCTATGGTCCTTTGACGTAATTCATAATACAGAGGCCGAGGGTGACAATTTCAAGCGGGAAGCGGTTACCAACTTTGCAACAGGGACCGAATATTATATAACTCCCTCAATCCCCGTGAGGGCTGGCATCTTTACGAATTACGATACCAGACCTGAAGTCGAAAGTGGAAAGATGAACCAACCGGACCACATCGACTACACAGGGTATTCTTTGTTCTTCGGCTGGGTACAGCCAAACAGTCAGGTATCGGGTGGCTTGGTTGTCCAGGACGGCGAAGGCAAAGCCCAGAAGATTGGCAGGTCAACCAACATCCAGACTGTGGAGTCCCGGTCGTATACGTTTGCCATATCGGCAACTCACAGTTTTTAGAGGTGGCAAGATGGCTACAGAAACCGTCCCTTTCACGCCCCAGGGATATGCAACCCTGAAGGCGGAATTGGACACCTTGAAGTCGGTGGAACGACCCAAGGTGATTCAGGAGATTGCTGACGCGCGCGCGCATGGTGACTTGAAAGAAAATGCTGAATATCACGCGGCCCGTGAAAAGCAGAGCTTCATCGAGGGCCGGATTACCATGCTTGATGATCAGATTGCGCGAGCCAATATTATTGACTTCAGCGGTGATAAGCCGGATCAGGTGAAGTTTGGTGCGTTTGTCACTATCGTCGATGAGGATAGTGGTGAAGAAAAAACGTTTCATATCGTAGGTGATTTGGAAGCTGATATCACCCGCAACAAGCTCTCGATTGGGTCGCCTCTTTCCAAAGCTTTGATGGGTCGCCGCCCTGGTGATACCGTGGAAGTCACAGTCCCCAGAGGCACCAAAGAATACTCCATCGTTCGCCTCTCCTATTAAGCTCCCATTCCGATAGCCTGAGCCCCCAATCCTGGACGCATGCCCTTGCATGTGTCTCGGGGTTCAGGACTGTCCTATGCTTTGACACCCAATTTGCAATCATTTCCATGACTTAGTACGTGGCATAGCTCCTGTATAAGGATACTTACCTGTTGATGCTGAGGGACTTGCTCATGATGTACTTGCGTAGGCTATTTCTGTTTACCGTAGCTGTGTTTTGTCAGTTTCCATCTCATGTTGCGCTCGCTTCCCAACTCTATCGCATGGATAATGAGCATTTCTCCTTGCGACTGGACGCGAATCATCGTTTCATCAATGCCGAAGAAACTGTCCGTATTATGATTAAAGACTGGGGCAATCCCGCGTCTCATGTCATGGAACAAAATCCCCTCGGCATGATTGTCGACAAAAGTTTTCCGCAGGGATCCAACTGGGGCATTGTCATCACGGCCTCGCACGACGGTCATGTTCCCGATAAGGATGCCAAACGCATCGATGATGGCAATCTCCTGACCATCATTCGTAAGGAATATCTGCGGATGAACAAGCAGAGAAAAGCCGCGGGTTCCGCGCCTGTCACCAGTCTGGACTGGGCCTTGGCGCCGGAATATGACCGCGAATCCAACCGCATCACCTGGGCCAAGGAAATCGGCTTTGGCAAGACTGGAACTCTGACTTTGAATTATGCCGTGCGACTCCTGGGTCGTGAGCATGCGATCCATATGAATGCCGTTGGCAGTCGGGAACACATGGATGCCATCACCCGCACCATGACCGTGGTGTTGGCTGGATCGACTTTTGACGAGGGCTATCGCTATAGCGATTTTAATGCCCGCCAGCATCGGACCGCCGATTACGGTTTGGTTGCTCTGATCGCAGGACAGCCCCGACTGAAGCCCCAGCCCCTGCAAAACCTCTGGAAAAACCTCAGCGGTGCCCCCAACCTTGCGATCGCCGCCCTATTTGGATTGACCGTGGCCTTGGGCCGTTGGTTGACGCGTCGTCGCCTTCCTGAATTTTAATCCTCGGTCCTGTCTTCTGAGTCTTCCGTCTTCCTTCTTCATCTCCCAGCATGCCCTTGCGACCGACAAGGGCTGGCGAATTCCTTGCACTGCAGCGAGGGGTATGTGATCAACTGGGAGAATCCACTATGAAAAAATTTGCCAATATGTGCCTTCTTACGGGCAGTCTGCTTCTTATCAATAACTGCAAAAACGACGATGATGATAACAAGGATGTCGCCCCGCCCGAACAGGGTCAGGAGACCATCGGCCTGACGGATGGCCTGCCGGCGCCGGATGTGGCTCACGATGCCAAAACCCTGAGCAAGGTCCTGGGCTGGCCCGCCGATAAAAAGCCCGTCGCACCTGCTGGTTTTGAGGTGAAGGAATTCGCCGGCGGCCTCGATAATCCGCGCAACACCTACGCGTTGCCGAACGGAGATATCCTGGTTGTGGAATCCAACACCAAGGGCAAGGGTCCCCAGGAAGAAAACCTGGATGCAAACAAAGCGGCCCGTCGCGGAACGAGTGCCAACCGCATCACGATCCTGCGTGATACCAATGCCGATGGCGTTGCAGATTCACGGAATGCCTTTCTTTCGGGTTTGAATCAACCCTTTGGAGTGGCGCTGGTCGGTGAACAGCTCTTTGTGGCCAACACCGACAGTCTTATGGTTTACCCTTATAAAACCGGTGATCTGAGCATCAGCGCCCCAGGCAAAAAAATTCTCGATCTGCCTGCCGGTGGATATAACAATCATTGGACCCGTAATCTTCTGGCGAGTCCCGATCAAACTAAAATTTATATTTCGGTCGGTTCCGCCAGCAATCATGCGGAACATGGTCTGACGGAGGAAACCCGTCGCGCGAATATTTTGCAGGTGAATCTGGATGGCAGCGGCGAAAAAATCTCTGCCAGCGGCCTGCGCAATCCCGTCGGCATGGACTGGAACCCTTCCACGCAGGAACTCTGGACCGTGGTGAATGAGAGGGATTTGCTAGGGGATGACCTGGTTCCCGATTACCTAGCTCAGCCGAAGGAAAACGGCTTTTACGGATGGCCCTTCTCGTATTTTGGGAACAACCTCGATCCTCGCGTGCTCAATCAGAATCCTCAATTGGTTGCGTCCGCGATCGTTCCCGATGTGGCCCTCGGTGCGCATACCGCTTCTTTAGGTCTGGCCTTCGCTCGTGGTGAGGCGCTGCCGGAAGCTTACCGTCAAGGCGCTTTGATCGCCCAGCATGGTTCGTGGAATCGGACCACCATTGCGGGCTATAAAGTTGTCTTTCAACCCTTCAAAGATGGCAAACCCACAGGCGCATTGCAGGACTTCCTGACTGGCTTCGTCGTGAACCCGTCAACAGCCGAGGTTTATGGACGTCCCACCGGTGTGCGTGTTTTGGATTCAGGCACCATCCTGGTGACCGATGACTCCGGTGACAAGATCTGGTCTGTTCTGCCCATCAAACAGTAAGCACGGTCCGAATTGAGTGCCAGCCCGGCACTCAGCCTTCATTCTTACCTTTGTGAAATATGGAATCCAGCCCATCAATTCTTCACGTCGAAAACCGAAGAAACCCAAGCGGTATCATTTGTAGAGCGACTGGAATATCAATTGCTGAACTCGCTGCACAAGTTCTGGCTGACAAGCCTCATCGGGTTCTGGATCATGCCCTTGCATGGTGCGGAACCGGCGACGAGTTATGATTGGAACGACCGGATTTCCACCTATCGCGCTTATTGGGATGATCCCCGACCTCTTCTGGCCGAGGGAGCGCAGCTGCTGTCCACCCTTGACCCCGAAAAAGAACCTCAACGTTGGCTGCAGGTCTTTAGCGCCTATGGGATGGCCAATGATTTCGTGCATGAGACGCCGGGGATTGACAACCATCTGCGTACGGCCAAACGTATCGCCACGAAGCTCGGTCTTTGGGAACTCATGATCGATACGCTCATTATCGAAGCTGCCTTTACCGAATCACTCACGCCGGAAAGTCCTGCGGATTTGTTAGCTGAATATGGACTCAACCCTGCGGTTCCTTATGAACGAGCTTTGGCTCTGGCTATTGAACATAATTCCACGCGCAACCGCTATCTGGTGGTACGCAACTACATGAGCTACCTCAGGAATAATGGTCAATCCACCCGCGTCATGCAGCTGCTGGAACACGCAGCCCGTGATGTCAACACAGCTGAAGATTTCGCGGATATTGATCGTCTGAACCTTAAAAAGAATCTCGTCTTTCTCTATAAGATCGCTAACCATGATGCCGGCGTGATTCAGCTGCAGCAGGAGCTGGCGGAAAACTGTCACACCGTTCCATTTCGAACGTTTTGCACCTATATGCTATATGACTACGGAGTTCTTCTGGCCTCGGGCCGGGTTCCCCTCGACTTTGTCCGGGCTGAGACGGTGCTGGAAAAAGCCGAACAGATGGCGGCCGAGTTGAACGATTCCTCGATCATAAGCTTGATTCATCTTTCGTTGTCCCAGATTGCCGATCAGATGAAAAACCCGGAAGCTGCCATCCGACATGCGCAACAAGCGGCCGAGTTTGGAAGCAAGGTCGGTGCCTATTCGATCATCGGCGACGCCCGCCTGTCCGAGGCGAAAAATCTGCGTCGCTTGACACGCTACACGGAAGCGCTCAGGGTTCTCACTGAACTCAATAAGGAATTACCCGGCCATCTTTATCTTCAGCAGGCCGCTTTACACAACCTATTGGCCGATATTCATGCCGACCTGCAAGCCTGGCCAGAAGCTTATGCCGATCGGACCCGACAGGTTCAGTTCGAGAAGAAATTCCTGCAGGAACGTGGTCAGGAAAACTTTTCTGAGCAGGTGGTTCGACTTGGACTGCAGCTGGAACAGGAAAAAAATAAAGCCCTGACATCGGCCAATGAACTGCAGGAACGCAAGCGGAAGACCATTGTCATCATGACCCTTGCCGTGATTCTGATCGCTCTCTGTCTTTTGCTGGGCCTCGTCTGGGTGAGCCGCAAGAACCGGGAGATTCGTAAACTGAATCGATTTATCGAGACGCAGGTCCTGCAGCGCTTTCTGCCACCTAAAATTGTTGGTGATATCCTGGCCGGCAAAAGTCAATTGGAGCAGACGGCCCAAAGCCGGGTTGTCACTGTTCTCTTCGCTGATCTTGTGAGTTTCACCGCATCAGCCGAACGCATGCAGCCCCAGGATCTGACCGAGCTGCTCAACCGCTTTTTCGCGGATATGAGCGAAGTCGTGTTCGAACATGGAGGCGTCATCGATAAATTCATAGGCGACGCGATCATGGTCGTCTTTGGGGCGCCGCAGGAGTTGTCAGCCGAAGAGCAGGCGGAATTCTCCACCCGCTGTGCCGTGGGCCTGCTTGCATGTCTGGAGCGCTTGAACGAGGAATGGCGGCAACGCTTCGATATAGCCTTTGCCATGCGGATCGGTATCCATCAGGGCCCGGGTGTGGTGGGAACCTTTGGCAGCAAAAGACGGTCCGATTATACCGTTATCGGCCACACAGTGAATCTTGCATCACGCATTGAAAGCCAGGCATTGCCCAACCAGATTCTGGTTTCTGAAACGATCGCCCGCTTCCTGGCTGAAGACAGAAAATCCCATGTGGGAAGTTTCCGCCTTAAAGGCATTGAGCAACCCGTGGCTCTCTTCGCCGTTGAAAATTCACGCCTTGATACACCCACCCCGATATCACATTCGCCTTTGAAAAAGTCGTCGTGATGATCAGGTGCCCTGTGGCAGGTAATGAATCGGAGCGTCAGTGCCCAGTGGCCAGCCCAGAAAGTACCAGGCCATCAAAAAGGCTGTCCACACCACAAAAAAGACCAGAGTATAGGGCACCATGAGGGAGATCAGTGTGCCAAGTCCTGCCTGCGGCCGATATTTATGCAGCACCGCGAGAATAATAAGCAGGTAACTGTTCAGTGGCGTGATGATGTTGACGACCGAATCGCCAATGCGATAAGCAGCCGTGGTTAACTCCGGACTCATGCCCACCATCATGAACATGGGAATAAAAATAGGCGCCATCACCCCAAACTTGCTCAGCATCCCGCTCATGGCAAAGTCGCCCAGGATCACGACCAAAATAAAGGCTATCAAAAGCAGGGGGACGGGCAGATCCACCTGGACCAGCAGGGAACCCCCGGCGTAGGCCAGCATGCGGTCCAGGCCCGTAAACTTCAGTGACTCCACAAACTGAGCCAGGAAAAACATAATAACGAGGACAGGAACAATCGAACGAATGCCGTGATACAGACCTTCGATGAATTCCTTCTGGCCGTGAATCTGCCGGCTGACAAAACCATAGACGAGACCGGGAAAGAAAAAGATACAAAAGATCATGGGCACGATCACCTGGGACCAGCGATCACCAGCTCGCTCCACCGCGCGCAAAGTTCCTGTGAAACCTGGCTGCAATGCTCCGGAAGGGCCTTCCAGGAGAAGGTGACCGGAAGCCAATGTGGGTTGACCTGTTCCATGGAGCGGCATATCGGGGATCAGAATCAGCGCGAGAAAAATTGCAGCGATCGCCACCATGGTGACCAGAGACAAGGCCAGGGCCTTTTTTTCGTGACCTTCAAGGCTCAGCTGATTCAGAGTTTGGGTGTCCTGCTCGCGATTGAATTCTGCAGCTCTGAGCAGTCTGGGTTCGATAATCCTGTCGGTCACAAACCAGCCCGCCAGCATGACAATCAGAGCCGATCCTGCTTTGAAATAAAGGTTGTGCGTGATGTTCACGGTATACGTGGGATCGAGCACATGCGCAGCACTGGTGGCAAAACCGGCCAGCGCTCCATCACCGCCGGTCGGAAAAAAGCCGCCTCCAAAACCGCCGGACACTCCCGCAAAAGCCGCAGCCAGACCCGCAACGGGATGCCGGCCGACGGCAAGATAAAGGGCAGCAGCCAAGGGTGGCAGGATAATATAACCGGCGTCACTGGCCACCGAGGAGTTGGCGCCGACCAGAACAATGACCGGCGTCAGCAGACGTCGTGGTGTGGCGAAGGCCAGAAATCGCATCAGCGCACTGAAAAAACCAAAGCGTTCCGCAAAGCCAATGCCCAGCATGGCGACGAAAATCAAAGCCAGCGCCGGACTGCGGGTGAAATTCCCAAGCATGGATGAAAAAAACCAGTAGATGCCCTCCTTGGTCAAAAGACTGCGGGATCCAATGGGCTCTCCATGGGGCGCGAGCGAGCGTTCCACCTTGCCATCCGCGGATCGTTTTGGCTCCCGTAGGGGCTGGCCGCTGGCATCCACAAGCGGCTGGCCCGAGCTATCCAGCTTTTCCTGCGTAGCAATGACGAGTTTTTGCGGCTGAACCTGCCAACGGGCGGCAGATCCCCAGGCGGAAAGGACAAAGACCAAACCCGTAAGTATGGTGAACAGTATAACCGGTTCAGGAAGCAAGTTTCCAACGCGTTCGATGAGATCTAGAAAACGCTCAGATCGAGAAACCCGCTTGCCAGAGGATGCCTGCGTCATGACGAAGCCCTTTAGTTGCTGCTGGGAGTTGAATAGCCTTAGGCAAGCTAATGGGTACTTCATGACAGGAATCTAAGAAAGAGATAAGCAGGTCAGACCCGCTCTGCATTTTCAATTGCGATGATCGAGCCTATTAAACTCAATATCAGAACTAACGTTTACAGTTTGAGTTGGAGATAACAACTGCTGGCCCAATTTACTCGTCTGCAACGATCATGTCGCAAAAATCAGATGAAGCAGAGTAATATTATGTAAGAGTCGTGATTGAAGTTCGCGCCAGGATTCCCAGGGGGAGACTCATCCACACCTTCGCATGACGGAAGTTTTTTCAAAGTCGCGATCCCTTGCATCCTGATATTTTACTCTCTTTGTCCTGAGAGCTGGACGTCAAGCTTTGAGTTTCGGACATAAAACTCACACTCGCGCTCGGGTAAAAATTCAAACCCGTGAATGCTCAAGGATTTTATTCTTGGCCTTCGAATTGCTTTGACCGGAGTCGACCGACAGGTGTCGGTGAAAAGTAAAAGTAAAAGTAGATTGTAGGAGACAGCACTATGTTTTTGAAAAAAATGTCCGTCGCAACTTTGATTTTCGCAACCGCATACTCCAATGTTTCATTTGCACAAAATTTGAACGTAGCCGAAATAGAGCCCTTGCTCGCCCCTATCGAAGGTGACGTTGAAGTCGAGCTCGACGCGAGCGACCTGATTGCTGAAGCTGAAATGGATAATTTCGTTAGCATCCTGGAAGCCATGCCCGAAGACCTTCAGCAGCTTCCTATGAACCACTCTGAGGTCATTAGCCACCTGAACGAGCATGTTGCTTTCTATAGCGCAGGCCAGGATCGCTTCTCGTGGGCCTGCACCAAGGCTGTTGCCGGATTCGCGATCTCGACAGGGATCCCAGTCTCAAAGGTTTGGAACGCATTGAAGGCAGCAAAGGCAGTTGCCGGCTCGTGGAAGGGCGTTGCCAAAATGTTGAGTAAGGGAGATTTTTCGGGGGTAGGAAGCGAATACCTTAGTATCCTTAAAGAGCTGATAGGCATCGACTCCATCATTAAAGAATGCTTTTAAATTTTTCCCAGGCGGCAAGTCCGCCGGGGCGTCTTCAATTCATGCCAGGATAGATTTTCAAAGAGGTCGGCGACATCATGCTCCATTTCCAGCTTCTATTGACTCTACCCTGTCTTTTCCTGATCCTTGCGTGCCGAGGTGAACCGCCTTCGATTACAAAGATCGTTGGTGGAAGATCCGCGCAAGGTAACTACGAGTTCTACGTAGCTCTGCATCCGAGTCGTGATTCCAAGAGCATCTTCTGCGGCGCGACTCTCCTAGGAAAGAATGTTGCTGTGACAGCGGCTCACTGCATTCACGATACGCGCCGTCCCTCCCTCATGGTTGATTTGGGAAAGGACGGTCGCTACGAAGGTGAGCCTGATCGTATGCGTCCTGTCAAAGCTGTCCTTCCCCATCCTGACTATAACCCCGCAACGAAAGAGAATGACATCGCCCTCCTTTTCATCGAATCCCGGGACGATGATTCGAATGCCACGACCATGATTTTAGATCATGCTCAAGACCCTCTATCCAACCAGCTCCGGGTCATCGGTATGGGCAACACGAGTTCCCTCGGTATTCTGGAAACAGCGATTTTGCGGGAAGTGGGTGTCCAGCTGTTGGATGGCGAGATTTGTGAAGCTGCTCACCAGAAATTCGGTGAAAAAATTGTGTGCGCGGGCAGCCTTGAAGGTGGCAAAGACGCGTGTCAGGGTGATTCCGGAGGACCCCTTTTTGTGCCATCCAGCGGCTTGGAACCAGCGCGCTTCATTGGGATCGTGAGTCACGGCGAAGGTTGTGCCCAAAGAGGTCGACCCGGAATATACACCCGAGTTTCCTCGTATGCTGCCTGGATCCAAAGCAGCATTCAAAGGTTTGAAGATTCGTCTTCCGCTGATCCGACAGCCATCCTGAAACTTGTCCGCAACTCGTGCTATGCGAAGCCGCGGGACGTTCAATCCATCCAGGGCGATGGCGTGCGGATGATCGTTCAAAGGCGAGTTGATTGGGAATGGGACTCTACCGTCCCGCTGCCCGCTGATCAGGATTGGGATTCTGTGCGCGCCAGAGACGGTCTTGTTGAACTGGATCGTTGCCGAACGGCGATCGACGGTCTAGGAATCGAACTGGTCTTTGCGAAACCTTTATCAGGACAAGCGATATACCGAGTATTCGTACGGGTAGAGACCGATTGGTTTGAAATGCAGTCCCGAATCGGGACCTTTGTTCGATGGGATTGTACCATCAAGGGGACGCGCTTTAGGACTCTCACCGCAGCGGCGAGTCCGGACGAGTCCGACCTTACTTCGCTTAAAATAGACGGCGTACCCTACACGCTAAAAAATATCGGTGCCGAGCCTGAAAACCTTGTCGGGATCGTCGATTGCCATGGCGCCGGTCAGAGCCTGGTGCTGGCCGAAGCACCCGGCACGCAAGAGCTTTATGTGAAAGTCACGTCGGATGCTTTTGCGCGGCCTCAATTCTATCAACTGATCAACCCAGGCTTGAAGCCTTCTTCGTTTTTCCGCGTGGAATTCCTGCCCTTGGACAGCATGAACGGAGTTCTGGATATCACCCTGAACGCCCATGACGACCTCTACAGCTGGAAGCTGAGCTGTAACTTCGAATTTTCTTTGAAAGATCCTTCAGGATCTTCATATCCTGCACAAGAGGTGGAAGGCTTTTGGAGCATCGTCTTCGAAAGTCCGACCGATAGGAACGGCAGCATGATGCAAGGGGAATCCAAGCGTTTTGAGATTCACACGCCCCATATGGCACTATCTGAATTGTCGACAAAGGTATGCATTATCAATGGCTATGTCGTGACGATGTTCAACAAAGGCCCCGTAACGGGGCCTGCATAATCACTGGGCAGGTTTCAAACGGAAGAGGCCCTGATTGCCCGCATCACTCGTAAAATAAAGGGCACCATCGGGACCGAAGGCGAGGCCAACAGGTCGGGCCCAGCGGGATCCATTGCTATCATCCTGAAAACCGTAGACCAGGTCACTGGCCACCGACGTCGAGGCTGTTTCTCCCAAAGCAATGGAAACGATGCGAGGTTCGCGGCGTCCGGCGAGATCACCGATTGCGGTGCCGCTGGGTGGCGTTCCCCACGAACCGTGAATGGCTACAAAGGCCTGACCAGCAAAGCGACCGTTAAAATCCTTGGCCTTGGGGAACGCGACAGCCATGGGTGCGCTGCGAGCCGGAAGCAAGGCGGCTGGACTTTTCACTTCGCTGATGGGACGAGGCGGTGTGGCGGAAATACAGGTATCACGGGTGACTTTGCCTCGGACCGTTTGGAACCAGGGCATGCCGAAGAAATCGCCTTCCTCGATGGCAACAAAGACTTCCTTGGGTTCATCGAAACCCTGGTGATCGGGACCGTTGTTGCTTGCATACAGAATGCCGCTGGCGGGATCCCAATCGAAGCCGACTGGGTTTCTCAAACCGGATCCAAAGGGTTTGAGGACGGGTTTCGCACCCGTTTCGTCGAGCACCATCACACCACCGCGGCGTTGGTTGAAGGGATAATCAGGGCTGAGATATTCGTTGGAGCAATTGCCGGTGATCCCATAAGCAACATAGACTCGATTATCAGGACCGACCCCAACCGTCCGACTGTTATGGCCGCCACCACCGGGAAGAGCTTCCACGAGAGTGAAGTCTGACCTGGAATAGACTCGTCCTGTCTGATAAATGGCGCGGTAGAGTCCACCGGTTTCGGCCAACCAGATTTCCTCACCGGCTGCGGTCTGGCGGAATGCGACACTGTGCGGGTAACCCCCAAACTGAATGGCGGCTTCAGCTTTTTTGTAGGGTGCTTTTAAACGATAAACAGTTCCCGAATTGGAGCCTACCAACAGGTCACCGTTGCTGGCAAAGGCCATAAAGCGTGGTCCTTGCATCTCGGTGTTCAACACTTCAATGGTCGTGTTTTCAGGAATATTCAGTGTGTACGTCTTATTATTGACCGTGAGAGTTGCGGCGGAGGCCATGCAAGGCAAACACAGCAAGCTGCTCAGGATCAAGCGTGATAAAGGATGCTTCATCGTTACTCCCGTTTACTGTAAAAATTCATAAGAGGTTTCCACCTCCATGCATACAGCAGTCCCCAGATGCAGGCAACTGAGCCCAATTGAAAGGCAGTCACCGTTCGTACAGGATTTTTCCTAATATTCGAGTCGTACATAATTAATGGGATAGACGGGAAATTTGGGATTTCGTTGCAACGCGCATACAATTTGCAACGAGCTTCATCGAGCGAGGCTGCTATCATTCTTCATAAGCGGAGTCATTCATGGGTCAGGATATCAAACATCTGCTAGCCGATAAACAAGCGATTCTGTTCGATATGGATGGGACCTTGGTCAACAGTAATGACCTGCATGCCAGTGCCTGGTCGGAAGCGCTGAATTGTTTTGGCCACGAAATATCAGCGGAAACCGTGCGACCTTTGATTGGCAAAGGTGGTGACAAGCTGCTGCCGGAGCTGACCGGAATCGAGGCAGAAAGTTCGGACGGAAAAAAAATTAGCGAGGCGCGCAGCAAAATATTTATCGAACATTATGCGCCGCGCGTTAAGGCCTTTCCTAAAGCCAAGGAACTTCTGAATCAACTGCAGACGCAGGGCAAACACATTATAATTGCCACGTCGGCCAGCAAGGAGGAACTGGAAGCGATTCTGAAAGCTTCCGGGCTGGAAGGCATTTTCCCGGATATGACGTCTGCGGATGATGCCGATGCATCCAAACCCGATCCCGATATCATCCAGGCCGCTTTAAAAAAAGTCGGTGTCCCCGCGGATCAGGCCCTTATGATCGGTGATACGCCGTATGATGTGGAAGCATCCATCCTGGCCCATACACCTATCATAGCCTTTCGATGCGGCGGCTGGTTCGATGAGGATTTCGAAGGAGCGTTGGCCGTTTACGACGGACCCGAGGAAATGCTGACGGAACTCAATCGGACCCCGACCACTTCCGCTCTGCAGCCGACACCTTTGCACGGCGAGCCGACGTTTTAGGCCTGGTTGTCGGTTCACGAATCGCGACCAGAATGCCCAGCGCGAACAGAGTGCCGATGACGGCACTCGCTTCCCGTCCCATCCCGATGACAATGCCCAACGCTGCGGTAAACCAGACGCTGGCAGCGGTCGTGAGACCCTCAACTTTGGATTTATCGGTGCGTTTGATAATGGCGCCGGCTCCGACAAATCCAATGCCGGCCATGATTCCCTGGATAATGCGACTGAGGTCGGCAAACGGCATGCGGGCCTGTTCGGCGGCAGCAATGACAAAGGTGGTTCCTAAACAAACCAGCATATGGGTGCGAAGTCCCGCGTCTTTGCCTCGCCACTCGCGTTCATAGCCTATCAGTCCCCCGAGCGTCGCGCTCAGGAGCAGCCGAACACATAAGCGCGTCGCCGTTTGCAGGCTGGGCAGATCAGAAAATTCAACGGTAATTCCATCCCAGATTTCCTCTAACAAAAGAACGCTCCACTTCTTAGGTCAAACGCATGCCACCGATCACGACCTCCTTGGGTTTCGTTTGACCAAAGTGAGCAATCCACTGTTCGACAGAATTGACTCCGTGTACCACAACGTCGGCATCATAGCCGGCGACCAGCGCACCTTTTTTATCTTCAAGTCGCAAGGCTCGCGCCGCATTCCAGGTGACAGCCACTAACGCCTCGGCTGCACTCAAGCCACAGTATAGGGCGGCGAGGCCGGCTGCAAATGGGAGATTGCCGATGAAACAGGAGCCAGGATTAAAATCACTGGCCACGGCTATCGGACACTCCGCATCCCGATAGCGGGAGGCTTTTGCATAGGCGATTTTCGTATAGAAAGACGTGCCAGGCAACAGAACCGCCACCGTTCCGGCTTCCGCCATGGCGCGAATCCCTGTGTCACTGGCGGCTTGCACGTGATCGGCACTGGCTGCGCCCCAACGGGCTGCTGCAAAAGCTGCGCCACTGTCATTGAATTCGTCGGCGTGGACCCGCAGTTTCAGGCCCAGGGACAGGGCTTTTTGCGCAAAGCTTTCGGTGTCTGCCACGGAAAAATAACCGTCTTCCACGAAGGCGTCGACCCAGTCGGCCAGCCCGGTGCGGGCCAGTTCCGGTAAAAGTTCATCGCGCATGGCTTTGACATAGGCCGATTTATCGGGGACGTCAGCCGGCAGATCATGCAAGGCCAGACAGGTCACCACCACAGTTTGGGGGCTGGCCGCTCCCACCTGCCGCAAAATCCGCAGCAGTCGCAGCTCTTCGTCCACCGATTGCCCGTAGCCGGTCTTGGCTTCGACCGTGGTCACCCCATGCCGCAGGAAAACCCAAAGCTGCGACAGGCATTTTTGCATCAAAAGGGAATCATCCGCCGAGCGTGTGCTGCGAATGGAATATTTGATCCCGCCGCCTCGCGCCGCGATATCCTGATAGGTGGCCCCGCTCAGGCGCATGGCAAATTCATGCGTGCGATCCCCACCGAAAATAGGATGCGTGTGACAGTCGACCAGACCTGGTGTCACCAGAGCCCCGCGCGCATCGAGGTACGACCAGCGCTCGTAACGTTCCGGCGCCTGGCCGGTGCCGACTTCCTGAATTTTTCCATCAGCGATGGCCACCCATCCCTGATTGATCACACCCAAATCATTCGGGGTGATCCGGACAAACCTTTTTTCCTCGGCGAGGGGAGAAAGCGTAACGAGCTGTCCACAGTTCTTGATCAGTAGCTGTCCCATGTCTCAGGCCTCATCATCTTTCCAGAGAATTGTCCAACGCGTGCCTTCCGGAGTATCCATCACTTCAATATTCAACTGCAAGAGTTCCTGGCGAACCGCATCAGCCTTGGGCCAGTCTTTGGCCTGACGTGCATCGTTGCGCGCTTGGATCAGACGGTCGACTTCGCTTTCAGCCAGGTTCATTTCCTTCAGAATCTGCTGCTTCAGCTGCGAAATGAACGCCTGGGGCTCCATTTTCAGCAGGCCGAAGACACGGAACAGTTCACGGAAAGTTTCGGTATAGGCCTTGGCCGTGAAACTTTTCTGAGGCGTTTTTTTCCCCTGACGCAGTTCATTGGCGCGACGGAATCCCAGCAGAAGTTCCCGCAAGGCGCCTACCGTACCAAAGTCATTGCTCATCTCGCGGTGGAAGGCTTCCGCCACCTGCTTCGGATCAAAATTGGGCAGGAACTTGTCCTGGGCCGGCGCATCGGCCGCCAGACGATCCAGGTCCTGTAGGCTTTCATAGAAATAAAGGAGTCGGCGCGCCGCCTGACGGAAGACCTGCTCGGAAAAATCCACATTGGATGTGTAATGGAACTGCAGATACGCAAGCCGCAGGACTTCACCGGGAAAGCGGGACACAAAGTCCTTGATCAGAATATGGTTGCCCAAACTCTTCGACATCTTCTGCTTATTAATCGTCAAAAGCCCGGAATGCATCCAGTAGCGCGCATACTGGCAACCATTGGCCGCCTCGGATTGCGCGATTTCATTTTCATGGTGGGGGAACACCAGATCGCGGCCACCGCCGTGAATATCAAAGCTGGCGCCTAAAAACATCTTCGCCATGGCACTGCACTCGATATGCCAGCCCGGGCGTCCGCGCCCCCAGGGGCTATCCCACGAAGCGCCTTCGACGTCATCGTGTTTCCACAGGGTGAAATCCATATCGAATTCCTTGTCGCACATGGCAAGGTCACGGGTGCCACCGCGCAGTTCGTCGGTCTTGCGATTGGAAAGTTTTCCGTAATCACTTTTCTTCAGCACGCGGTAGTAAACATCGCCTTCCGCGTTGGCGTAAGCAAAGCCCTTCTGCACCAGGGCCTGGATCATGGCAATAATCTGAGGGATCGATTCGGACACGCGCGGCTCATGATTCGCAGGCCGGACGCCCAAGAGACCCATATCCTCTTCCGAAGACTTGATCATGGCATCCACCAGCTGCTTGGGCGTAATCTGGCGCTCGCGGGCCCGATTGATAATTTTGTCGTCGACATCGGTGTAATTTCGGACATAGGTCACGCGGTAGCCGCAGTATTCGAGATAGCTGCGGATGACATCGAAGTACACCGCTTGCATTGCATGGCCAATATGACAATTGTCGTAAACAGTCACACCACAGGCATACATCCTGACGTGATTCGGCTCGAGGGTTTCCAGCTTTTCTTTTTTTCCCGTAAGTGTGTTGAGGAGATGGATCTCGCGCACGATGGCTCCCTAAGTCCCAAAAACTATTGTCATATTATCTGGGCAAAAACGACCAGATCACCCTTATACAAGACGCAACTGGACACTGTCCATTGCATCGGTTCAGTTTATCCTCAAGTTTCCTGCACGTCGTTCGATAAATGAGGCAGGAGGGTCATGGCCGATGTCCGGTGCATCCAAATCTCAAACCATCGAAGTCAGCGAATTGCAGTATTATTTTGATGCTGTGGAGCGCGATAGTTTGGATCGCCTCAATCATAGCCGTCGATCCTCGGAAGTGCTCGCCATTCGTGATCGCCTCCTGACGCTGCCGGACAAGGACTTTGAAGTTGCGGTTCAGACTATTAAAAACATTCTGACGCCGGGTAGCGGCAAGGCCATGGCCGATGATAGCAAGGTCAAAAAGCAACAGGCGACCGACCTCTATGAAAAGACCCGCATGGACAAACCACTGGCTCATATGAAGGCCGGTTCTGTTTAAATTTAAAAATTTTGGATGGGAACGAAACTTACCATAACCGGATCCCTTCCCAGGGACTGCCCAGCACCCCCCGCATTCGACTACAATAAGAAGACAAGACCATCGAAAGGGAAACGCATGCAGCATCCACTCTGGGATGACGAGATGAAGTTTGAGCTCTTCCGTTTTCGCAGTGAGCTGAAGACCGAAAACATTCGCGTGCTCGCTGAACCCATGGGCCTTGGCCTGGTGAAACGCGAAAGCAGCCCTGGACGCAGCCTCTATCCCCAGCTGGCCCATGCCCCGCTGCAGCCCGAAACGACGGCTACAAAAAAACTAAACACCAGATCGACACCCACACCGCCGGTGATGAACTATCCAACTCCCAGTGAAATGCCTGCGACATCTTTGCAAACAAGCGCTGTACCATCGATTCCAAATCCCCAGCAGCCCATGTTGCCCATGGCGGACAGGTCACAAAATTCCTTTCGGCGTTGGCTCTTCCTCGTGCTGTCGCACTGCGTTGATCTCGGTTTTGTTGGGCTATGCCTGGGTATGGGGTTCATCGTCCTGGGTTTTGTCATCGATCCCGCGAATATGTCTTTGCACCCCAACATCTTGATGCAGGCTGCTCCCGTGCAAGTCTTGCGACAGGTCCATGGTTGGGCTCTGCTGGTTGGAGTTTACGTTGTATTTGGCGGTTACTGGCTGTTTTTCCGTTTTGTTTCCGGAGCAACCCTCGGTGAAACTTGCTTGCACAATTTCAGCCATGACGACGAGCCCTCCCGCGCGGCACCAGTCAAGGGTTCCGGGGATTCCTGACCGGGCATCCTTGACAGTCTCAAGATGTGGTATGTATAGTTGTTATAAGCCTTTTTAAAAGTAAATGAATGACTTGGCCAGCGTCCTGTGGGACGTCGGAGGATAAGCCATGAAGCGTTCGGGAGCTGTGAAATTCCCCCACTCGGTGCAGCTGTTTAAGTTTTGTCAGAAAGTGATGATGCACCAAAAGGGTACCAAGGTTCGGGACCAGGAGGTGGGTTCCATCCTGAATTTCAACCCCTCGGACTGTAGTCACTGGAAACGCGGGGAGAAAAACGTTCGTTCAGTTTTCGCATTAGCGAAACTAGCCGACGCCTTGAGCGTTGAAACCACACTCATTCACGATATCACCAGCGGTACCGCTGATCTGGATGAAGCCTTTTTTGAGTATCAGGAAGCGAAAAGCTTTCGTGCGCTCAAAGAACAAATTCAAAAAGTGAATCCCGAGCAACTCAAAGCCGCTCGTGAACGCGTTGTTGAATTTGCTCAGCGCATCCAACAGGAATGCGAATTCCAAACGCCGCCCCTGTATCTGCCAGAGGTCATGCGCACCTTTGCCTTTATCAGCACGCAGCCCGTGGATATGCTCGATAAATTGAGCCGTATCCTACGCGTCAAAGCTGGTCAATACTGTATTCAGTATAAAAAAGGCGAACTGAAAGCCCAGACCCGTATGTCGATGGTGAAGGACCTGGCTCGTATCATCTTTGAAGGTGAACGCGGTCGCTTCCCTGAATTCGGTCCTCTGCAAGCCGAGCTGGTCGCTTATGAAGAGCAGGTCTTCGTTGCCAATCTTCTGCTGCCCCGTTCCATGCTGCAAGCTGAACTCGGCAAACTGGATACCCGTCGCAACGTGATCAGTGAACTGGCAACCATCTTCTGGGTTCCCAAGTCCCTCATCAGCTATCAGCTGCAGGAAATCGTCTGCGAAACGCTGAAGCCGTCCGACACCAGCATGCGCTCTCATTCTGAAATGTCTCGACCGGAATCCATCACTGCTTAAGGGCGGTTGGACCCTCTAATCGCAACAGTTGGAGCTCCGCTAAAACGGAGCTCTTTTTTTTGCCATTTTACGGTGTTGCCAAGAGGCCCCGGTGCCCTGAATCAGCCCTTGCCTCATGCTGCCGAGTCAGATTCCGATACGTATGACAGGAATAGAGTGAGGTTTTAACGGTGAATACCGCGCAATTGAAAGTCTTTGAGTCGTTTGTCCAGGAAGCCATGCAGCAAACGCTGCCCCAGGTCGGACTGAGTCGCGTCGAGGACAGCTATGACAGTGAAATGGTTCACTGGCCGGATCCCATTCTGGTCAGCATCATGAGCTTTCAAAGCACCAATATGCAAGGGACAGCGGTCATGGGATGCGATGCCGCATTCCTGGAAAAAACCTATCCCAATTTTGATCCGAATGATCCAGCCCGGGTCAGTCTCCTTCACGACTGGTTGGGAGAGCTGAGCAATCTGGTGATCGGTCGTTTGAAAAACAAGCTCCTGCCCTTTGGTGTGACGCTGAAACTCAACCCGCCTTCCGTCACCGAGGCCAGCGAAATCATATTTGATAGCTATGCGACCCGCAAGGATAACGTCAAAGTCTGGTTCAGTTGCGACCATCAGTTTTTCTGTCTATCCTTCAGTGTTGATCTGGATGCTTCGGTGGATTTTGCCGCGCACCTGCCCAACCAGGGACATGAACTGCAGCCAGGTGATGCCATCTATCGCCTCAATGAGCCGACCGGTTCGGTTAAAAAATATGACGTGATCGCCCAGATCCGTTCGGGCGTGATGACGGATGACGATCCAGCTTTGCACGATGACTTCGAAGGCGACTTCGATGACGACGTTTCCCTGCCCTCGATGCATCGACATCTGGAAGGCGTTGATGAACTGGAGGCCAGCACCACGCGGCGTCCGGCCAGTACCACCAATATTCCCAGCGCAACGCGCGTACAATATCCTGATGTCCACCAGACCACAGTCAACAACAGTTCGCTGCCACCCACCAGCACGCGTCGGCACCTGGAAGCAGCTGAGTGGAGCGATACCGGCGAACTTTGCCTGCGTTTTCAAGGTGGCAGCATCGTGCGTCTGTCACCCGCCAATCTTCTGGCCAAAGGCACCGAGTCTTTGGTGATCGAAGGCTATCAACTGGAAATCAAACAGACGGCTCATGGCATTCGCGTGACGCTGCCTGAACTTCAAATCTCTTTGGAAGCGCCCATCCGCGCCGCTTGAGATGTTGCCTTGCGTTGCAACATGTGTTGCAACGTTTTGAAACAAATTCTTAATGAATGCCAGCAAAACCTTGCCGTCACGGCCTCATGGTCGCCGATATGGGGCGTCAATCATGGCACATGAATTGATAGCCTGATGGTCTCGACGCCTTCTGGGGAGCCTGGGTTTATGGAAGTTATCGGTTATCTATCAAGCATACTCATGGGCCTCTCGCTCGGTTTAATCGGAGGGGGCGGCTCCATTCTCACGGTCCCCATTCTGGTTTATTTGTTTGCCCTGCCGCCAGTGGTCGCCACCGGCTATTCCCTTTTTATCGTCGGTCTCACGGCCTTGTTCGGCGGTATCAATTTCATGCGGCAGAAGCAGGTGGATTTTAAAACCGGCCTGATCTTTGCGGTCCCCAGCTTTTTAGGTGTCTACGCGGCTCGTGCCTGGGTGGTACCGGCCTTGCCAGATACTGTGTTTCAAATGGGAGCGTGGTCGATGAGCAAGAACGTGCTTATCATGCTGGTGTTTTCTGTCCTGATGATCCTGGCTTCCTATTCCATGATTCGAAAAGCTCCGGTCGCGCGAGATAGGGCCAAGCTATCCCCTCTCAGGCGGCATGGCATCATCGGACTGGAGGGGCTTGTGGTCGGGTGCGTGACGGGTTTTGTCGGTGCCGGTGGAGGGTTTCTCATTATTCCGGCTTTGGTGATTCTCGTGGGACTGCCTATGAAGAAAGCCGTGGGGACTTCGCTCTTTATCATCGCCATTAAATCTTTGTTTGGTTTTCTGGGCGAATGGCAGCGCCATCCCGGGGTTGATTGGCAGCTGCTGCTGTCGATTGCCGGCATCGCCATCACGGGTATTTTTATCGGATCTTATGTATCCCGTTTCGTGGCAGAAAACCGTTTGAAGAAAGTATTCGGCTGGTTTGTGCTGGTCATGGGATCCGGAATTCTTTTGCAGCAGACTCTTTGAATCCCGGACCGGCTGGCCTTACAAAAAGCTCGCGGCCAGACCCAATATCGCACCAAACACACCACCCCAGACAACCAGCCAGCCTAGATGGGAACGAATCATATCCTGGATGATGTCCTTGACCATCTGGGGAGTCAGCTCCTCCAGCCGGGCCTGCACGACCTGTTCGATCTTGTCCATCAATCCTGGGGCTGAAAAATCCTTGGCCAGGACCTTATGCAGAATCTCGCCAAACTTGGGTGAACCGACGATTTCCCGAATGGCTTCCTCGATCTTTTGTTCAAAGGCGGGACGCAGGTTTTTCTTCACGGCATCCATGCCCCCAAACATGGCCAGCATGGGACCAAAGGGCGAGTTCTGGACGGCGCCCATCAATTTTTCGAAGAGGATTTCGCGATCAATGGCGTTGATGATGACATCGGCTTCAATGGCTCGCGCTGCATGATTGCCCAGAAAGCGTTCCAGATTTTCCTGGGTAAAGAATTCCTTCATGATCAAGCGGCGGATACCGCTTTTGAATTCTTCGAACTTAAGGGGGATAATGCCCGATCCGTAAAGGCCGGGGACACGTTCAAACAGCATGTAAATGGCAAGCCAGTTGGTGATCGCGCCTGATAAAGCATAGGACCCTATGGCTTTTAATTGAGGACCCCAGATGGGACTCACAAAACCGAGCAAGAAACAAAGGAGTGACAGGAAATTGGTGAGAAAGCCCATATCCCACCATTTAAATCTGCCAAACACCCCAGCCGCCTTGTTTGAAAAACTCATTCCATCCCCTTCGCAACTCACTATTCGGACTGCTCGCATATTACTACAGTTATGCGCATAGCAGGTGCAAGATGAAACCTTGAAAGCGTTGGGAGGATCGTCCTGGCTGGGTGGGTCTCTGCATTCTGGTGGCTTCTCGAATGTTTTGCCTCATACATTTATGTCATTTATTCCGATCAGTTGCTTCTGCCAAACCCTTGATTTCCATAGATCCCACCGAACCTGGTTCGCTCCTGCTTGAACTTTCCCAAAAAAATTCTGGGATCACCCCCATTTTTTTGTTGGGTGTCTTTGCATAATGGTGTAGTTATGCGTATGTAAAGTGTTTTTATGCACATGATACGCATATAGGTGTCAGCCATGCTCGACCAGAACCGCCTTAGCATCATTGCCGACGTTATTCGCAGTAATAAGGTGAGCAACCAGCACGATCTCAAGGAGCACTTGAAGGAGCGGGGATTCGATACCACGCAGTCGAGTATTTCCCGTGATCTGAAAAAGCTGGGTGTGGTGAAGGTCGAAGGTTTCTATAAGACTCCCAGCATCGCGCCTGGGGAGTCGAGTAAAGTAGATCGACTCGATGCCACGACTGCCGGGGACAATCTCATCGTCCTGAAGACAGGACCAGGGAATGCCAACCGTGCTGGGGTCGTGATCGATCGTGCGAATATTCCCGGAATTTTGGGAACCATTGCCGGGGATGACACCATTTTTGTTGCCGTAGCGAATCGTCAGCAGCAGGCCAAAGTCCTGAGACGGGTCTTTGCCTTATTTGATTGATTGTCATAAACATATGTTCAAGATGGAAGGAGCAGCCGTGCAAGATATTAAGAAGATCGTACTCGCCTATTCGGGTGGTTTGGATACTTCGGTGATGGCGAAGTGGATCAAGGAAACCTATAAATGTGAAATCGTGGCTTTCACCGCCGACATCGGTCAGGGCGCGGAGCTTTCGGGGCTGGAAGAGAAAGCCCTGTCGACGGGTTGTTCCTCGATCTTCATTGAAGATCTGCGGGATGAGTTCGTCCGTGATTATGTGTTCTATGCGATCAAAGCCAAGGCGGTCTATGAGGGCTGCTATCTGCTCGGCACATCCGTGGCCCGTCCCGTGATTGCCAAGCGGCAGATTGAAATTGCGCAGAAGGTGGGAGCCGATGCGGTGGCACATGGTGCCACAGGCAAGGGCAATGACCAGGTTCGTTTTGAATTGACCTATTACAGCCTCAAGCCTGATATCAAGGTGATTGCACCCTGGCGGAACTGGCCTTTTAAGTCGCGTACGGATTGTATCAACTATGCTCAGGAGCATAACATCCCCATCACGGCGACGACTGCCAAGCCTTATTCGATGGATGCGAACCTCATGCACATTAGCTATGAAGGCGGCATTCTGGAAGATCCTTGGGCTTCGCCGCCTGAAGACATCTTCCTTCTGACCAAATCGATTGAAAAGACGCCGAATGAAGCGACGGTCCTGACGCTTTCTTTTGAACGCGGCGTGCCCGTGGCCATTAACGGTGAAGCGATGAGTCCTGTGGCTTTGCTGACTCGTTTGAATGATGTTGCCGGTGAAAACGGAATTGGCCGGATTGATATCGTGGAAAACCGCTTTGTGGGCATGAAGTCGCGCGGTGTTTATGAAACACCGGGTGTGACCGTCTTGCACCAGGCGCACCGGGCTCTGGAAAGCATCACGCTGGACCGTGAGGTGATGCGCCTGCGCGATAACCTTTCGATCAAGGTTGCCGAGCTGATTTACAATGGTTTCTGGTTTGCCCCTGAATTCCAGCATATCAAGGGTATGATCGAAGGCATGATGGAAAACGTGAGCGGTGATGTGAAGCTGAAGCTTTTCAAAGGCAACGTGACCACCCTCGGCCGTCGTTCGCCGCACTCGCTGTATAGTGAGCAGCTGGCTACGTTCGAAGCTGATCAGGTTTACAACCAGGCCGATGCGGAAGGCTTTATCAAGCTCAACGCTTTGCGTTTGCGCCGCCAGGCTCAGCTGCGGTTGAATTCATAAGACGTTCTTTGCCGCGCGCTCAGGTGCGGGGCATGAGGTGACAGCACCGTCGTCCCGCGCTCAGGCGCGGGGCATGAGGTGACAGCACCGTCGTCCCGCTCTCAGGTGCGGGGCATGAGGTAACAGCACCGTCGTCCCGCGCTCAGGTGCGGGGCATTTGAGATGGCGTAACAGCTCCCCCATCACCCCGCACGTACGTGCGGGGCCATTTGAGGTTAGACACATGAAATCACTCTGGGGCGGTCGCTTCAGCGAGAAGCAGAACGACTTCTTCTTTCAGTTTAACGAATCCTTCAGCTTCGACATGCGTCTGGCTGAAGTCGATATTATCGGCAGCAAAGCCTACGCCAAGGGTCTGCAGCAACGCGGCATTTTCACAGAAACTGAACTCACCGCCGTTCTGGGCGGGTTGGACGAGCTGCTCCACGATATCCAAAGTCAGCCCGAAATTCTGGCCAAAGCCTTGAACGAAGGTTATGAGGACGTGCATTCCTTCGTCGAATACCAGCTCACGCAAAGAGTCGGCGACCTCGGCAAGAAACTCCACACCGGCCGCAGCCGTAACGATCAGGTGGCCACGGATCTACGGCTTTACCTGCGTGGCGAACTGGATGCCACTGTTGACCTGATTCAAAAACTGCAAAAGACTCTGGCCCACATGGCCAACGAGCATCCTCAGACCGTGATGCCCGGCTATACGCATTTACAAAAAGCGCAGCCGATTCTGTTCGCCCACTATCTGCTGTCCTATTACGAAATGTTGAAACGCGACGCCAGCCGACTCCTCGACGCGCGACGTCGATTGAATATCCTGCCTTTGGGTTCAGGAGCTTTATCCGGCAACAGCATGGGTGTGGATCGGCATTTTCTGGCCGCCGAGCTTGGGTTCGAAGGCATTACCGCCAACAGCCTCGACGCCGTCTCGGATCGCGACTTCGCAGTGGAATTCATGAGCGGCGCGAGCCTCGGCATGGTGCACCTCAGTCGGCTGGCCGAAGATTTGATCCTTTACTGTTCGGACGAATTCAGATTCGTGCGCATGGGAGATCAGGTCTCCACCGGCTCGTCCCTCATGCCACAGAAAAAAAATCCCGATGCCTTGGAACTGATTCGCGGTAAAAGCGGGCGAGTGGTCGGGAACCTGATGGCGCTGCTCACGGTTCTGAAGGGTCTGCCTTCCTGCTACAACAAAGATCTGCAGGAAGATAAGGAAGCGCTCTTCGATAGTCTGGACACTTACAAAGCCAGCCTACGAGTCATGAGCCTGGTTCTTGAAACCATGACCGTCAACGAAGAACGTATGGCCACGGAAGCTGAGAAGGCTTACATGAATGCCACGGACCTTGCCGATTATTTCGTTGGCAAAGGCATGGCCTTCCGTGAAGCCCATCATCTGGTCGGGGAAATCGTTCTTGATGCGATCAAAAGCGGGCGCAGTCTCAGTGAATTGACCCTGGCCGATTACCAGAAATTCAGTAACCTCGTCGATAACGACGTGTATCATGCGCTGGAGATCATGGCGGTTCTGCGCAAAAAATCCAGCATCGGCGGCACCAGTCCCGAGCAGGTGCAGGCCGCGCTGCAAGGTCTTTCGTAACGCAAGCCAAGGCCCCGTCAAGGGGCCTTTTTCAAAACGCAGACCGTTTCCACATGAAAGCTCTGCGGGAAAAAATCCAGACCCATGACCTGCTCCAGCTGATAACCAGCCGCCAGCATCATCTTTAAATCCCGAGCGAGCGTATTGGGATCACAGCTCACATAAATCATCTGGTGCGCCCCGAGCTGCACGATCGGCTCAATAGCCTCGGCCAGACCACGCCTGGGCGGATCCACAATCAAAAGATCCACAGCGGGAAGCTGAGGGAAGAGAGTTCTGATTTCCTGCGCATCACCCGTTGCATAATGCGCGGACACAAGGTTATTGGCGTCAGCATTATAAACGGCCGCTTCAATGGAAGGTGCAAACGCCTCCACGCCAAAGACCTTGATTCCATCGCGGGCCAAAGCCAACGACAGATTGCCACTGCCGCAGTAAAGGTCCACCGCATGGGTCACCTGATGAGCCCGTGCGAAATCCCGAACCCAGCCGCGCAGAAAACGATTGGCCGGAAGATTCACCTGCTGAAACTGGCCCGCTCGCGTATAAAACCTGAGACCTTCCCACTCTTCGAGCAGAACAAATTCGCGCGGGTCGACACTCAGTTTTGCCGCCAGCCCAGGATCCTTCTGCACGGCCTCCTGAAAATCCTGACGAAAGCCCGGAGCCTCATCAAAGCCCGAGACCAGAACGCGACCATCGGCGACGACCTGAAATTCAAGACTGGTGTGAAAGGGCCGTTCACGTGGTGGAAAGCGCAGGATGAGGCAGCGCTTTAAAACATCATTGATACGATCATCCGCAATAAAACAGCGTTCGATGCGGACCAGGTCATGGGAGCCCTTGGCAAAATAACCGAGATGCACGGAGCCATCCGGCAACACCTGCCATTTCACCTCAATACGATTCCGATAATGCAAGGCGTCGGGAGAAGCCTGCATGACAAAGGGATAGGAGCCCGTCGGGATCCCACCGATCCGTTGCAGGGCGTCTTCAATAAATCCGGCTTTCCAGGTCTGCTGCATGGGATAGGGCACTCTTTGCCACTGACAGCCACCGCAGCGATCGGCATACGGACATGGGGCATCCACAGCATAGACGGGTGGTGTCACACGCTGAAACACGCGGGCTTTGGCGAAACGTTCCTTGTCCTGATAGACATCAGCGGTTACCGTTTCCCCGGGCAAGGCATCGGCCACAAAATAAACTTTGCCGTCGTGCCGGGTCAAGGCATCGCCGCCAAAGGCCACACTATCGAGAGTCAGAGTGATGCGTTCAGGTGTGTTCGAGACGGACTGAGGTTTTTTTGCGGGTGTTTTTCTTTTGCGACTCTTCATGCGGAACCAATTCAATCGTAATATGGATTTTTCTATTTTCGAGGAGCTTGCCTAACGGTTCCTTCAGAACCATCGCCGTGGCTGTTCCAATCTCATGGCAGATGACCTGCACGAGCTCGTCCTTGCCTTTGCCGGCCCAACTGGCCATTGCGGTGAGAAAGTCCTTGGCACCCGGACCGGATGAGTCACTTTTGTCGCTACGGCGACCTATGGAGCCGATGAGGTACTGCGAAAAAAGTTTAATGACGCGGTCACGTTCCGTGGTCTTTTTCATGGATCGGCTCTCCAGCACGTAGCGTTGCACGGTGCTAAGCTAGCCGGGAACACGATTTTTGTCCAGTCTCAACCGGGGCGCTTCTTATCCCACGCGCTCATCCAAAGTTTTAACCAAATCACTTCGCTCCGGGAAGGGCAGGGCGGTCATCACATCGAGGGCGAGCCGCACCCTTTGGGCATCGGCTTCGGGATCCATAATTTTGAAGGCTTCACCCGGCTCCAGAATACCCAGCTCGGTGCGGTTATTGTGCTTGATGCAGCCGGTTTTAAGACCGTGTACGGACGACCATTCCACAATGTGGTTATCGGCAATCAACTGCCAGGCGGAAAGACCTTCTTCATCACTCAACCAAATATGCAGATCCGCATCCTCACCATGAAACCAGACCAGGCCTGCGTGCAGATCCCGCATGAAGGCCGCATCGACCTGTGACAGGGAGTTGGCCAGCTCAATCGGACGTAAGAGGCTGCGGAAAAAATTCAGCATCTTTTCATCTGGCTTATAGAGCTCGAAACCCACCTGCTGCTGGCGCTTCCAGGCTACTTTCACCTGAATATCCTGCACGTCCCCGTGATAGCGCATACGGGCCGCGTAGACATCATTCAACTCAAAACGCTCGTAAGCCCGCAGGGACACGTCGCTGCAAAAGCCTTTGGCGGAAATATCACGAATCACCAGAATATCCTGATCATTCATCACGGTCAGATGCTGCTGGTCGACCTGATAGCGGGCGAAGAGGCGACGGTTTTTACTGGACACGCCGCGGGACAAAAGCTTGCGCTTTTTGGTCTTTCGACCCGAATGCAGTTTTTTTCTTAAAAAGATTCGGAACAAGGCCTTGGCCTCCGCGCAGATTGTGTCCCAACTCCTCTGACTTCCTCCTTATCGTACATTCCTTTCAGATTTCGCGTCCGGCGCCCGATACAAGTTGAGAAGAAGCGAGATTCTTTTATGTTTTTAAAAAAATCTTTTTGGAAGGTAAGCATAGCGGTCCTGGCCCTGGGGGTTCCGAGCGCGAATCTGTGGGCCAAAGGCAGCAACGAGTTGCTTTACACCGAACCTTTCGATCTGGCAGCCGGCGGCACCAGCCTGACCCGGGCCAGCCAGGAGGGGATCGTCTTTGCCAATCCCGCCCTTTTACCCCTGGGTGGCGCCTGGATTCGTTGGCTTGGATTTCAGGCCGGTTTTATGCTCGACCGTGGCCTGGCGCAGAGCGCGCAGGGCGGCGATATTGGAAGCGCGGCAGGCACCGGTGACAGTGATTTCGTGGATGAGCTGTTTTCCAAATCCCTGCATTTCGGCCAAACCGCGACCCTCAGTTTTTTGAATCAAAACTTTGCCGTGAGTGTCTTTGATCGCGTGGAAGTCGACGTGGCGGGCGAACGGTTTGGGGATAGCGGCCTGCCCAGTGTCAATTTCGGAGTGGAAGCCTACGGAGGCATCCTGACAAGCTATGCCTTGCGCCCGGTGCGGTGGTTTTCCTTGGGTCTTACAGCCAAGCATCTTTATGCCAGTGAACCCCAGATTAAAGTCCCACTCACCGATCAGGAAAAAATTCGTCAGCTGTCGTCCAATACAGATGAGCTGAAAGACGAAATCGCCTTGAATCAGGGGACCGGTTCGGATCTGGGTATGCTCTTTCTTTGGCAGGGTCATCACGTGGACCTTAGCATGGGTCTCAAGGTCGAGGACGTCGGAGGAACCCGGTTTACGGGTGATCAAAAGGCTTTTCCTCAAACCTATAATGCTGGCTTCGGCCTGGCCGTGCATGGAACCAAGGAGGTTCTGCATCTCAGTCTGGACTATCGCGATATCGGCAATGCTTATGAAGAGAAGACCTTTAAAAAAGTTTACCTCGGCGCACGCTTTATGCTGCGCAATATGTTCGGCATCGCCTGCGGTCTCTATCAGGGGATTCCCACCGCTGGGGTCCGGATGGACCTTGTGCTGTTCAAACTCGGTTTGACCGCCTATGGCCGCGAACTTGGGACCTATCCCGGTGATAAGCAACGGAATATGGTCATGCTCTATACCAGCTTTGGATTTTAGGAGAGCGTGTGATGCGGTTTCTGCTCCTGATCTTACTATGGACTTTGCACGGCTGTAATACCGGCAGCCACGCCGAACCCTATGCCTCCCTCACCCGGGACGAAGAGGCCCGCGCCGCGTTGGATGCGCTTGATTACGAGACGGCTATCGAAATCTATAAAGAGTTGATCGAAGCCGAGCCCGAGTCCTACGAACGCTACCGCTATCTGTCAGCCGCGTATGCTGCAGCCGCAGGCTTCGATATCATCGAAGTCGCCAAAAGCGATGTGAGTGGAGCGTCGGGCTCCCTCCTGGATGTTCTGGGAACTTTTTTACCCGCCGACCCGTCAGCCGAACAATTGGAAAGCATAGCCCTTGCCAAGGATATCCTGCTCAGTATTCCGGCCGAACTTCGCAGCAAGGATAATACGGAAGTCGAGTATGCCTCGGGTGCTGCTACGCAACTTGAATTCTATCAGTCCGCCTATAGCATCATGTATATCAACCGTTTTGCCCAGATAACGCCGACGGGCACTCTAGATCCCGAACGTCTGGCATCCATGACGGATGAGGACGTGACTAATATCCTGGCTAACTTCAGCCAGGTAGCGGCGACCGGAGGCGAAGGTGTTCCTGCCGCGGCCGAAAAAGTCCTGGTCCAGATTGATCAACAGGAAGGTGCGACGCAGAAGGAAAAGCTTATCAATTTTCTGAATGCAAACAAGAAATAGTCCTCGCCGTATGAAACAGCACAAGAAAATGAATTCCAGCAGCTCCTACCATGAGATTAGTTCAGAAAATATACCTCTCTTTTAACAAGCAAAATTAGCAGCCTGCAGGAATTACTTCGGAGCGTATAAAGAATGGTCGAAGGCCTCTTTGATATTGAAAAAAGAGGGAGCTGATTCATGTTGCGTATTAAGACAGTGAAAATAATGACATTAAGCCTTACCGGTATGTTTCTACTGCAATCCTGCGGCGGTGATAAGAACAACGGCAATCGCGGCGGCGGCGGCCCGATGATTGGAGGCGGCCAGCAGGCCCTCACTGAAGTGAAAGCGGACTTCTCAGGCGCCATCGGCGTTCTGGTGATTGATCCGACTCAGACTACAGGTTCGCTCCGTTTGATCGGTGGTGAAAATGGTCCAGTCAATCTTTCGCTTGCGGATGGTTCTGATTCCAGTGACGGATCCCTGGCCAAAGTCGGTGCCGATGGCGAAGTGAAATCCGCAATCTCGTCTGGTGATGATAGCTCTTCATCGACCGGCGGCGTTTGCTGCGCGCCCAAGTTGCCTGCCGTGAAGACCATTGCGATTTCCCCTAACAAGGAAATCTATCTGCACTTCGAACATGCTTTTGTTTACAAGGCTCCTGATGACGGCGACTGGAGCGACGCCTGGGAACCTTCCTCCGGGAACATGTGCCAGATCTTTAAAGTCAAAGGCGGTACGATCGAAGACCTGATCGCCAATCCTCCGGCTGATGCGGGCAACCTTGAGTGCCTCGACAACCTGCACTTTGTTGACAGCTGGCAGGCGCAGCGGAACTCGGTCTTCCAATTCGATGATCAATCCAACGTTTATTATCCTGGTTCGATTCCCAATGGTAACGGCAAGATGGTTGTGTACAAACGCACCTCAGCCGGTGTTGTCACTGAAATGATCAACAGTAATATCTGCGTGCAGGACTTCCTGGTGACGAAAGCTGGCGGTATCTTCTATACCGGTTCGAGCAACTGTCAGAACGGAAGCGGTGGTAACAGCGGTGGCTTCTTCCGTTATGTTTCGCCCACCAACGGCATCATCGAAATCGCTCGCGACTGGTGGAACTTCGTGTTCGAACCCTCCAGCGGCGCCACAGGAGACAAGGCTGTGTTCTTCGGTCCGGATCCTACGAGTCCAAAAACAGCTTCATGGGATAGCGCTTGTCTCTTTAACTTTGATCCTAACGGTGGTTCCACCGCCAGCGATCGCATTACGCCGGCCATTACCTGCGGTGCTGATATCTGGAGCTGGATTAACATGACTCGGACGGCGGATGTTACGACTTATGGTACCGGTTATTCCAACGGTAACAGTTCGCCGTCTGACCCCTGGATTGCCGAGTTTAAAACTCGTTGTGAAAGCAGCGGTCAGGTGTTTGCTGGTGGTGGTTCGCAGATTTCTTCGATTAAACAAACTTCGACCGGTGACGTTTATGTGATTGGCCAGGTTCGTAAGAAGAAGGAAGGCGAGCTGACCTGCGGTATCAACATCAAGGGTTCGCACTGTGTGTTGAAAGGTATCCCTTATCTTTACGGTCATGCCACCTATGGTGCGGAAGCTTCCTGCCAGGGTGCTGGCGGTACATGGACAGAAGAAGGGTTCTGCAGCAATTCGAGTTTCTCTACCCGGACTACCTGCGTGGCAGCTAACAGCTGGTACTATCGCGACGTCAACTACAACAACGTGGCCTCCGCTCTCTGTGGTGTGACAGGCGACAGCAATATGATTGCTAACACCACCTTTCATAGTACATCGGTGACTGCAACGAACGGCACACCCATCCCAACCGCGAAGTACTCACGCGGCTGGATGAACTGCCAGGTGAAGAGCAGCGACGGCAGCTCCAACAACTTCAACTGGACCGACGAATACAAAGGCCTCGCCAAGGTCAACACAGCCACCAAAACTCTGTCATTGCTTTCCGGCACCGACGAGCAAGCGATCAACCTGTGGCTGGTTCGCGATCAACCGTACTTCTCGTCGTTCAACACAGCTGATGGTAAATACTATCTGAAGAAGTACGAGAACAACGCGGCCGTTGCCGTGGCCTCGAACTTCGAAGCCTATAACCTCTCGGAGTCGGGAGAAGACGGCAAGCTCTATTATGATGGTCTGGACTTCGGCACCAACGCTTACAGCTTTGGTACCATGCTGGAAGCTGCACCTTACACAAGAACCATTAAAACGGGTCTGACCGGTACAGTGAAGACGATCGTCATACTTTCGCCTTGATTCGCAGATAGCCCCCCTTTAAGAGTCATGCCCCAGAGGGAAACCCCTCTGGGGTTTCCGCGTCAAATGATTCCGCTTTTATCCCCAAGCGAAGTTTGCTAGAGCTGTGGTAAAATACAGGGCACCTGCGATGGAGGGGATATGAGCGCTGTGAAAACCAAGGAACAGATCAGGAAGAACGTGTTGGGATCCGTGTTCCTGACCATATTCCTGGACCTCGTTGGTTTCGGTATGTTCATTCCCATCATCCCGCTGGTCGCTCGTCGCTTCGGAGCGTCGGATAGCGAAGCCGTCGCTGTTGCCAGTATCTATTCTCTAGGCACATTGCTGGCCGTCGCGATCCTCGGTCGACTGTCCGACCGTCTTGGTCGGAAAAAACTTCTGCTCGGTACTGTGGCTGTTTCCACGGTCGCACAATTTTTAACCGGTCTCGCCCAAACGTATCCCATCCTGCTTGCGGTTCGTTTTATCGCCGGCATGGCATCAGGCAACATTTCAGTGGCTCAGGCCTGCATCTCCGATGTGACCACACCTCAGGAACGTGGCAAGAGCATGGCTCTGATCGGCATCGCCTTTGGTTTGGGATTTTCTCTTGGGCCGGCCATCGGGGCTTTGATCAGCCTATTTTTTCCGGATCATTCCTTGCTTGGTATTGGGATGGCGGCTGCTGTTTTAAACCTGTTTAACCTTGTGGTGGTGGCGCGTCGTCTGCCAGAAACTCATCATGGACTCGCCGGTCCCGCCATGCGTGAACTGGTGGAGCATGTGCAGAAAGCTGGAAATCCCAAGGCCACGGAACAGACCACTGGCGTATGGTGGCAGGACTTCCGGCGACTGGTTCAAGACAAGGGTTTTCGTATTGTGCTCCTGCTTGGTTTTCTGCAGGTTTTCGGTTTTATCGGTGTTGAGTCGGTGTTATCTCTGGTGCTGAATGATGCATTTTACATCACCGAACAGAAGCATCAGTATTACGCCTTCATGTATATCGGATTTATGCTCGTCCTGGTGAATGGTGGCCTGACGCGACCCCTGATTCAGCGTCTTGGCGAAGTGCGGACTTTGAATTTGGGTCAGTTCCTGCTGGGCATCACCATGATCGCGCTGCCGCTCGTGGCACCAAATCACACCCTGCTTTATGTTTTTCTTTTCACACTGGCGGCGGGCTCGGGCTTATCCAATCCCTCGATCTCATCTTTGACCAGTCGTCTCGCGCCCAACCATATGCAGGGTTTTGCGCTTGGCACCGCGCAGACGCTCGGTGCCCTGGCGCGTATCGTTGGTCCTGCGACCTTCGGCATCCTGTATCAAACGATGGGAGGCGGTCGCTCGCTCTTTGTCTCAGCGGCGCTTATGCTCCTGGGTTGGCTGGTGGCGGTCGTGGGTCTGCAGAGCACACACAAACGGTTTATGGCAGAAAAAGTGGCTTCGAACTGAAGCCTTACTTATGCATATCGCAGTATTTGGCACAAACGTGAGATGGAGCTTCCTTCGGTTTGCTTTGCGGCTTCTCCACCGGAGCGGCGTGCGCTCCTGCCACCTGACCAAAAACCCGACTTAAACACTTTTGCAGATGACAGGGACCTTCACAGGCAGGTCCTTGGGTAGGCTGCGGATCGTGCATGCTGGCTTGTACGGTAAACTGCTTGTCACAGCTCTGACATTTGTAGTCATAGACGGGCATAAGGCCTCCTCGGTGGCAACCACTCTGTTAGGTTATCACCCTGGGCTCGTGCCGCAAATGCCCTCATTTACCTTTTGGTGTCTGGATCATTTTCACCAAAGCGTCGGCCAGTTCATTGGGAACTGGAATGGTCAGATGATACTGGCTAATTTTCCAATCTTTACCATCCTTGACCAAAACTCCTGTGCCTCGGCAGATCCCATACTTGGAATTTTCCAGAATTTCGTCAAACCATGCGACCCGTGTGTCGGGGGCAAAGCTGATGTGCCTTTTTTTGGGAAGATAGGTCCAGCCTCGCCCTTTATCGAAATGAGGTTTGACGTAATCCTTAAAGGCTTTGACATCCCAACGTTCGCCGGCATCGGTCCCAATAAACACAGCGTCTGCTGTCATCAGACCAAAATACTTATTAAAATCGTGGTCCGAAGCTGCCTTGTGAAACTGGTTTAAGACCAAGGCCACAGCCTCTTCATTCTGATTCGCCATGGCAGCGACTCCCCCCAAAAAACTCCAGATGATGATGACCCAATGCAAGACACGCACACCAGTTCTCCTCTCAACCGTATTAAAGTTCACTCTCCAGCAGCAAGGCCATCAGCCCCCCGCCCTGACCAATATTGACAATGGCGTCCGAAGAAAAACGGCACGCTCCGCCTGATGGCCGAAATGAAATGCCTGAGCTGGTGAAAATCGAACAGTCCACATACGTTTCCTGTTCCACCACCTGACCATTCACCAAAAATCGGTTTTGCATTTTACGGCCGGATACCTTTTTCTGGACGATCCACTGATCAGGTCCAGTCTGGACAAGGTGTTCAATAAAGTCACTCCAGGACAAGGGCTCAGAGGCACCTAAAAACTTTTGTGCACGCTCCTGGGTCTCGCGTTCATGAAAGCTGGATCCCATAAACACGCCGTGCCCGCCATAGCCTAGACTGCTTTTCACCACCAGATCATTCGAGTGAGCCTGGACCCAGGTGATCAAATCAGAAATACGAGATCCATCAGGGCCGGATGTTTCCTGGCGTTTCAAGATTCTTGACCAGACCACGCGGCGTAGAGTGGCTTTGATTTCATCATCATGCAAGGCCAAAGCCTGGCTTAATCGAGGATCTGCAGCCTGGCGGGACAGTTCCGCAAGAGTGCTTTTCGCTTCCAGGTGCGCGGCGATCGGATTAAAAACACGATATCTATCCGCATGCAAACACGCTTCGGCGAAAGCGGAAGCTCGCGGCAGACGATGCGCAAAGATGTGCCGATAGACGAGATCAAGCGGTATATTCAGGGCATAAAGCTGCCCTTGTTTTATGACCAGGGCATCAGGAGTGACCACCAGAGTCTCATGACCTTGCTCTTGCCATTTCTTTTGCAGCCACTGCAGCTCCGCAAACTGCGAATCACCTGCGCGCGCGACAATGCCAATGGTCGGTTTCGGCTTGCGCCCTCCGGTCCGTTCATAGTGTTGCAGCAATGCTGTCAGCAGATCCTGGGTATTGGTTGGCTTCTTTATCATTTTACTGGGGAGAAAGGCCTGCAGGTAAGCGCTCTTGATCATATCACTGTAAGCCTGCATCGCTGGAATGGTCGTATTGGCTTCAATAACAATCAGATCATCACCATCAAAAAACAGATCCAGGCGCGCGGTGGCGAGTCCACCAAAGTCAGCTGGTTCTTTTTCCAAGGGCGCAAGGTTTACCAAAAGGCTGCTTTGTGAATTCTGCCGCAGTGAGGCACTCACTTTTTCCAGGGCTGACAGGACCAAGCCTGCATCATGCTGGAGCTCGGACCACTGGTGATCGGGCAGGACCAAGGGATGGAGGGAAGCCGGGATCATTGCATAACCCTGCTCAGCGTTGCGAAAGACGCCCAAGGGTGCTTGCTCAAGAGCGGCGCGAAATGTGGCTATCGCAGCCTTGGAAACGTCGGACATGGCAGGCACTCCCAGATGGTAGAGATTTGGCTCCTGCATTCTTTCGCGAGATCAGAACCACCGCAATACGTCGAAAATACAGGTGATATAAAATCGACTCAAGATTTCACTGTGACATACCGTAAAGTTCTTAACACGGTACCTTGCAATGCCGTGTAGCGTGTGTTACAAAATACCTGTCCCTACACGTAAGGGCATGATTATCGGCATAAGGAACGCAACATGCGAACTCAATTGAAAAAAGGTAGCCTTGAGCTCTGCGTTCTCGCCGTCCTGTCCCATGCAGACCGCTATGGCTATGAGCTGGTTGAGAATATTTCACGCCATATCGACATATCAGAGGGGACGATTTATCCTCTGCTGCGGCGCTGCTTGAACGATGGATGGTTTGAGACGTATCTAAGGGAATCCGACCAGGGTCCACCGCGAAAATACTATCGCATCACGGACAAGGGACGCGAAGTGTATCAAGAAATGCGGACCGAATGGGATGAGTTCGCAACGGCCATGCAAAATCTTCTGCAAGAGGTGGACAATCATGCAAGAGCATAACTTTATTACGGAACTGGAAAGGGCTCTGAGTCCGCTTCCGACCTCACAGCGTGACGATGTGCTCGCTGATTACCGTGCGCATATCTACGAGGCCCGGGAACGGGGCAAGACGGACGAGGAGATTGGCGCCGCCCTGGGCGATCCCAGGACGCTGGGCCGCACCTTTGTTGCGGATTATCACCTGACCCGTATCAGCAATCCTCATGAAGGCCAAAGATTTACGACCAGTCTTTATCACATGGCCAGGGCCTTCCTGGTGGTGATATCGATCCTGGCCTTTAATTTCTTCTTTATGCTGTGGCCGATTCTGGGTCTGGCGTTGCTGCTGGGAACGTCCTGGTTGCTGGCTGGAGTCGCGGTCTTTGTCGGACTCATCTTCAGCATCGCGATCCTGGTGGGGAATATTGCGACACCGGCCACCATCGACCTGTCCACCAAGCTCGCCCTGAGTTTTTACAGTCTCTCGATTTTTGGTGCATCTTTATTGGCCTCCATTGTGCTCTATCAGCTGAGCCGTTGGTTTCTGATGGGTCTGATGAAGTACATCAAATTGAATGCGAAAGTTATACAACCCGACTGATCACAGAATAAAAGGAAGGAAAGACTATGGAAAACCGCATGAAAAACATCGCCATCGGCCTTGGGGCATTCACTTTGATTACCTTTGGTCTCGGTAAGTTCTTTGATTCCCGCTGTGCATCGAGTTGTATTGGCGAAGCCTTTGCCGCCAACACCAAAGACGGCCTCAACTTTAAAGGCCTGGAAGACTTGCACATCTTCGTGGGCGACGACGATAAGGACAGGCGCGGCGGCAAGACGATTCATATCTCCAACAGCGATAGCGGGGATTCGCTTGGTGGTGACGAAAATAACCCGTTGCGGAAGAAAGAGCCTCTGACGGAAAGTTTCACGGGTAAGGGTTTGAAAGATATCGAAATCAATTCCTATGTTACCGATTGGAAAATCACCGAGAGCGCGGATGATCAGATTCGCTTTGTGTTCACAGGCTACCTGCCGCCCAAAGAGTGGACGGTTATCGAATCCGTTGGCGAGCTGAAACTCGAAGTGACGAAAAAAGGCCCTCTGCAGGGCGAAATCCAGCTGCCCAAAGGTTTCGCGGGTGAGCTTGAATTCACTAACATCACGGGTAACATCAACGTTGAAAAACTGGCTCTGGCCGATTCCTTTGAAGTGACCAGCGTATCGGGTGACCTGACGCTGATGGCCGCTCCGACCAAAGAGTTGAGCATCAATACCGTGAGTGGCGATGTGAAATTGGAGCCTGGAATTTTGAATAAAGCCCTGGCTATCGACTACAACAGTGTCTCCGGTGATCTGAATGCGACCCTCAAGTCGGGCATCAAGAAATTCGAGGCGAATTCAGTCTCGGGAGATGTGAATTTCAAAGCGGCCAGGACAGTTGCCTTTAACTTTGAAATGGAAGGCGTGAGCGCCTCGTTTGAAGGCTTGCCGAGCTCAACCAAAACCGATGAAGGCTTTGGCCATCGCGGCGCCACGGGTTCCTTTGGCGAAGGCCCCAAAGGCGAGCTGACCTTCAATAGTGTCAGCGGTGATTTTAATCTGAAGCCTGCTGAATAAATCGTTCCCGTTCATGTTCTAAAAAACTGATCGTCCGTCACTGACTCTAACAAGGAGAAACAGTATGAACCTCTTTTTGCTCGGATTCGTCATTCAACTGGTGATTTTGTATGGAATGATCTTGTTTTCTGATTATCTCAGGGAAGCCGTGTCGAACCACTCGGCTGTTCAGCGGCAAAGGCCGGTCAAGGCTCGTCTCAAGAAACGTTAAGCGAGGCGTCGGACCCCCTTAGAGTTCGACTTCGATGGCCAGACTCAGTTCCTGCGAAGTTAATCGCACGCCTGGCAATTCGCGCTCACTGGTAAAGCCGGCATCATTGGCAAAGGAACTTGTGCCCGTTTCCTTCTCACGGATGGTGATGCCGCCTAAACTTTGGCTGTAACGATATTCCACAATGATGGCGGTTGTGGGTACGGGATACAGTTTGCAGCCGAGACTCGCATCGGCGTTCCAGAGCCGTGGATTATCCTGCCACTCCCGCTTCACGGCAAACCGATCCTGAGTCGCGGTCAAGCCCAGCGTTGGCGGCAAGGAACGTGATTCCACGCGATTGCTGATCAGTTTCAGATGGTGCTGGGAAAGACCCACGCGGGCAAACGGCATCCATCGATCCTGCACATTGGTCAGGACCTGGAGTCCAGCCTTGGGTGCCAGGTCTTCAATCTTTTGATCCGGACCCGGATAATAATAAGTCTGTGCCATTCCCACGTCCAAATAGACATAGGGGTAGTAGAGTTCGGTGCCCAGGCTCAGCTCATGACCCAGGCTGTTCAGAGCGGTCTGATCGGCACTGCGTGACTGACTTGTCACTTGCGGCGCGCCGTTCAGGTAGGCACCGTTCCAAACTGTGGGAACTTGGGCGCTGCGATGAGACAACTTAGCCAGGCTTTGATAGGCACGATACTGAAGTTGAAAGGCCTGCACTGCCGAACTCGTCACGAGACTGCTGAAACAGAGACAAGTTGAATATATGTAGCGCATGAAAGCTCCTTCGGCACGCAGGCCAAAGCTGCCATACTTCCCGGACGGCGACAATAGAAAGAAACCGCGAGTTGTGGCGCCAGGCCGCCAAGGTATGCGGGATCCAGTCCGGAAGAAACCGTCCTCAGGGTTTAATGCGCTCAGAGAGAAGATTGTGACGGAAGAAGTCGTCCCCAAGGTTGGGGACGCTGACAGCAGGAGTTAGGCTTTCAGGAGTTCACGGCGCAGGTTTTCCAGATCATGAGCCCGAGCCTTGGCGTCGATCTTGCCCTTTTTGCCATTCTTTGTCGTGATTTGAAAGCCGGTGATGACAGGCGTACCAGCGATTTTTACAGTCGCTACAGCTTTGACAGCGACGCCTCTATTTTCAAACCAGCGTTTGATTTTTGCGGGACCCATAATTCTGCCTCCTGAAAGGGATGTCTCCCCCTCTTTTCGGCAGGAGGCAGGGAAATCTTAGATTCCTAGCGTTGACGGACCCTCTGCAAAAGGGCATAAGCATCCACCACTCCACCCGCGATGGCCTTGTCCCCTACCGCCAAGGGCTGACCCTGGCTGTTGGTGGTTCGCACCGACTCCAGCATCAACGTGCGGATTTCACTCACGGTTAGTTCGGGAAATCGGGATATCATCAAAGCCGCGGTACCGGCTACAACCGGCGAGGCCATGCTGGTGCCGGAGAAAGCCGCATAGCTATCCCCAGGAACGGAGGAGTGAATATCCACACCAGGGGCGAAGAGATCGACACTGGATTTGCCATAATTGCTAAAAGACGCAAGGGGCGAATTCTCACCGCGGCCCACAGCCCCGACTTCCAGCCAACCGTCCTGAAAGGCCTGGGTCGTGTTGATGGCCCGTGACGGGAAAAAGACCGAACGATCCATATCATAGGCGGCGTTGCCTGCCGCGTGCACCAGCAAAACATTATGCTCATACGCATAAAGAAAAGCCTCCTGCACCTTGGTCGGGTCCATGGAAAAATCCTTGCCGAAGCTCATATTAATGACACGGGCGCCATGATCCACGGCATAGCGGACCGCATGATAAATATCCTTGTCATACTCATCACCATCGGGAACAGCACGAAGCACCATGATGCGGGCACGATCGGCGATGCCATCGATCCCAACCGAATTATTGCGGTTGGCGGCAATGATACCAGCCACGTGCGTGCCATGACCGGCCAGATCCAGAACTTTATTGTTGCCGTAGGCGGGATGGGCTGCATCGATAGGCGTGAAATCATTGGGATCGTCCGCCCTCTGCTCCCAATTCACATCATACTGAGGAGAGTTTGGGTTACGGGCTTTGCCGCGTTCATAGACTGTCTGCACATCCTGAAGGTAAGCCTGTTCGCTTGCACTCAGGCTTCGCTCCGCCTGCAGACGTGTCAGTCGACGCAACTCACGGGTGACTTCATAGGTTTCCATTTCGATCGTGGAACCATCGCCAGCCACCAGATAATTCCAGCCATGAATATCATCCACATAGCCGTTGCCATCATCATCGATGGCATTGTCAGGAATCTCCGACGGATTGGTCCAAAGATGATCCTTCAGGTCTTCATGCGTCACGCTCACGCCTGAATCAATGACAGCGACGATCACGTCATTCTCAAAGACGTCATCAGCATAAACCCGATCGATGTTGATGCCTCCGACCGTGCTGTCCAGGTTAAACCAATCATCGCCCGTCGCGCTATTGCCGGGCCAATCCCCAGTTTCGGGCGCCCGTTTTTTGGATTGCGATTTTCCGCAGGCCCCAAGCACACTCATTCCAAGCAAGAGGGTCAAACCGATTCGTATCGGGTATTGTGGCATGATTTTCCTCAGTTTGATGGCTGATGGACAAATGGTGAGGCAGGCTGAAAATTATTGCAAGAGTAATCGGAACGAGTGGGGGAACCTGATGGAGGACCCCCTGAATGACAGTCACTGACGGGCTTGAATCGCACCAATGAAGCCGCGGTCCCATGTTTCATTCGGAGCTTCGATCATCTGCGGCACCGGGAAGCGAATATGGAAGGGATCCACACGCAGGCCAATCAAAGGTTTTTTCGGCGTAATATCTGGAAAAATATCGCCGTTGATCTGTAGATTTTCGAGCTTCGCCAGATGGCCCAAACCATAGCCTTTGAATTTGGTCAGATAACGACGCCCTTCCCAAGTTTGCAAAAGAGGAAACGGCACCAGTGCGGTGTGAATGGGCAAGGGCAGACGGCTGTGACTCAGATCGGCTTTAAAAAACATCTGACCTTCGGGCGTTTGTACCTCCCAGCTCTGACGTCGTCCAGCCTTGGCTGTGATATGAAAATCCGCCAATTGCTTGGGAATGCCCCAGTTGGCTCGTCCACTCACGACGCTGGTCTGGGATGAAACCCAGATCCGACTGATGGCGTAATTCCGAAACTTGAGCCAGCAGAATTTCCCGGGAATCAAAAGCAATTCCCGATAAGGGCCGACATTGGATGTTTCATAGTCGACGAGCATCAAAGTGCCCAGGCCGCCCTGGAATTCTCCGCTCTGTTCGATCGGCATGAAATGGGCTTTGCTGGCCCAGTTCTTAGGGAAATTATACAGGAACATATAACCGTTGCCCTTAAGCTGCCAGGGCGCTTCAACGACTTGCGGTGTTGGATTGTCCATCCTGGTTGTCCTTCGTGGTTGGCTGATGTTGGTGAAACATATCCTGCAGGAAACCCACACATTCCCGAGCCGCAGCGAGGGCTTCAGGAACACGAAGCAAATTCACAAAAGCATGAATCATGTTAGAAAAGATGCGAAGGGTCACGGGCACACCGGCGCTCTGCAGACGTTTGGCATACTCACGTCCTTCATCCAAAAGCACATCGCAGCTGGCAAGTCCGATAAAGGTTGGCGGCAGGCCACGCAGGTCCTGACAGTGCAGAGGCGCAATATCATGATGATCGTGCTGGCCAGCGGCTCGGTACTGAAGGATGAACCAATCCATGAGCGAGCGCGTGAGCATGAAGCCTGACGCATATTTTTGGTAGGAGATCGTATTCTGCGCAAAATCTGTCACGGGATACATGAGCAGCTGCGCATCCGGCAGCGTTTCCCCGCGATCACGTCGGCGTCGGCACAGAATGGTGGCCAGGTTCCCGCCCGCGCTGTCCCCTGCCACCACGATGGGTTGATCCTGCCAGCCCCAGATCTCTCTTTGTTCCTGCAGCCATTGAAAGGCCATGTCGGCGTCTTCAACAGCGGCTGGGTAAGGATGCTCGGGAGCCCGCCGGTAATCGAGTGAAAAAACACTGCACTGGGCTTCATCCGCGATCAGTTCACAAAACCCTCGATGCGATCGACTGCTGCCTAAAACCCAGCCGCCTCCATGAAGGTAAAGCACAACCGGTTTGGGTCCCGTATTGCCACGCGGTTCCCAGCGCCGCAGCGTGACCCGCACTTGAGGAAAGGGAGCCAGCCGTGTTTCGATCAGCCGCGGATTGCGACGGGGATTGGTCAACTGCGACGCCCGTTCCATGAGATAACGGCTGACGGGTAAAGGCAAACGCTCGAATCGCGGCATGAACTGGTTGCCACGGAGCAGGCGCCTGATGCCCGGCGCCAGATCCTCATGCGTGTGATAAGTCCATGGCTGTTTGTTCACATCAGGCTCGTACCGTCGTGGGAAACGTCGCCGGCAAAGCCTGAGGCACTTCCGAGAAGCGTTTCGCGCGTTTCAAGCCCGCCTGCAGTTCCTTACGAAGATCGTAGGTATACTCCAGACAGTTGATCTGGATCGTGTGCCGCTGCGATTTCACATAACGGGACTTCATCATTTCATGCTCGGCAAGCATAACTTTTTCCATCGATTCCTTGTCCGGGAGACGGTATTTGCCCAGCAGATAATCGCCCATGAAAGACGATTGCAGCTCGGCGATCGGCATGATGGAACACAGCGGCTGGACTAAACCCAGAAACATCAGGTTATCATAACGTGGGGTGATCATGCGTTTGAAGAGAGGCAGATCATTATTCTCATAGGGCAGAACGTTTTTTTCAAAGAAGGGAAAACTGATTTTGTAACCGGTCGCATAGATAATGGCATCGATTTTTTCCACCGAGCCATCGACAAACTGCACATGATCACCCTGCAGTTCCTTGATGTTGGGCTTGGGTTTGATATCACCGCTGCCGAGACGGATGTGCACTTCACTGGAGATGGTGGGGTGCGACATGCCGAAATCATGCTTGGGTTTGGGGAGACCATAATCTTCCGGCCGACCCACAGCCTTTCTGATCTTCCACGCAATGACGGGAAAGGCCATTTTTTCAAAGAGATGGTAAGGGACGATGTGTTCCCACCAGCGAGGCTTTTGGCCGGGATGGCGTAAAAATCCATCAGAGGGTTTGCTGCCAAAAAACTTGGGCATGATATGCGCGCCGGAACGGACGGAGAGAAACACATTTTTTGCGACCCCGCGATTCCCCAGTTCGCAGGCGATATCCATAGCGGAGTTGCCCATGCCGACGACCAGAACATTTTTACCGATCATGTCATGCGGATCGGTCGGATCCATATAGGCATGCGAGTGCATGGTGATGCCGTTGAATTGTCCAGGAAAGGCCGGTTCAGGCCAGCGTGCATCCCAATGGTGGCCGTTGGCCACGATCACAGCATCATAAATAGGGCGATGACCCGTGGAGAGAGTCAGCTGCCATTTGCCATCCTGAAGAGGTTCGGCTTTTTTCACTTCCGTATTGAACGTGATATTCTCTTTCAATCGAAAATGGTTCAAAAAGGAATCAAAGTACTCCGCGATCTGACTATGATGCGGAAACGTCGGGAAATGTTTGGGCATGGGGTAGCAGACAAATTCCATCTGCTGACGCGAGGTATTGATATGCAGGGAGCGATACGCCGCCGACATTCCATTGTCATTTTTGAAGACCCAATTGCCGCCGGCCTTGCTGCCTTTTTCAAAGCAGTCAAAGGGTATGCCGCGAACTTTCAATTCGCGACAGGCGATCATGCCGCTGGAACCTGCGCCGATGATGGCAACCTTTGGTAATGTCCTTGTCATGTTTTGCACCCCAATAAAAAAGATATAGCATGGCTCATGAATCCCGGTGGCAGAACCGGGAGCATCAGCTCTGGTCTTTAGGCGGAATAAAACTCATGGCGCGTTCGGCCAACGCGGTGATGGTTAACGAGGGATTGACGCCAGGATTCGCGGATACCGCTGATCCATCGACCACATAGAGGCCGTCGTAGCCGAAGATGCGATGCTGATGATCGATCACGCCTTCTTCGGCTCTATCGCCCATGCAGCAGCCACCGAGGATATGCGCCGTGGAGGCGATCCCAAAGACGGATTCAGTGAAGACATTGGCAAGCAGACCATCGACTTTTCTGGCAAAGATTTTGGCCAGCTGTGTGGCCTCTTCCATAAAGGCGAGCGGCTTTTTCCCGTCGGCACCCAAGGTGGTGCCCATCGTGCTTTTAAAGGCGAACCAGGGCCTTTTCTTCATCACAAAACTGAGCGTTCCGTCGAGACTTCTCATATAAAGCAGGATCTGGGTTTGCTTGCCAAAATTAGGCTTCAGGATGACTTTGAGCCAGCGCATCGGTTCCACAGCGAAAGCTGTGGACATGGCCAGGCTACGGCTCCATACGTTGGCGCCTGGTGCATGCGGCGCCATCAGCAACCGGAAAAATCCTGAGCCGCCCCCATAGCGGACCGGTTCCAGATGCGAATGTTCGTCGGTATGAATGATCGAACTGATCGCCAGACCTTTGGAGAAATTATATTTGGAATCACTCGTGACAACGCCGATGATGGATTCGTTGTTAGTCCGTACGAACTGGCCCAAGGCCGACGACAATTGCGGCAGCCCTTTGGGATTCTGGCGCATTTTCAGAAGAAGCTCGACCGTTCCCAACACGCCGCCGCTGAATACGACCTTTTTGGTTCTGATCTTTTCCGTGGCCGAGCGGAGCCATCCCTTACGACGCCGAACAGTCAACTCATAACTCTGGTCTGGCAAAGGTTTGACCGCAATCACCTTGGAGTCGGGTTGAATCGTGGCGCCTTTTTTTTCAGCCAGGTACAGATAATTCTTATCCAAAGTGTTTTTGGCCCCGACCCGGCATCCGGTCATGCAGGCTCCACAGAAAGTACAGCCCGTCCGCGCGGGACCTTCACCCTGAAAATAAGGATCGGCGACGGTTTTACCCGGTGTTCCGAAAAATACGCCGACATCCGTCGCTTGGAATTTATCCTTGCAGTGGATCTCTTCCGCAATCTCTTCCATGACTTTGTCGGTCAAGGTGAAATGCTGATTGGTAGCGACACCCAGCATGCGTCTGGCGGTGTCATAAAAAGGCAAAAGCTGCTGTTTCCAGTCGGCAAGATGGGACCATGAGGGGGCTTTGAAAAACCCATCTTTAGGCACGGGCAGAGTATTGGCGTAGACCAGGGAGCCTCCCCCGACACCGACGCCCGAGTAAACAGTAATATTACTAAAAAGCGACATCTTGAACGGGCCGAGAAAATTCAGAAATGGAAGCCACATCCAGCGCTTGATATTCCAATTTGTGCGCGGAAAATCACGAGCTTCGAACCGACGCCCCTGCTCGAGAACTTTGACTGTATAACCCTTCTCGGCCAACCGCAGAGCCGAAACGCTACCGCCAAACCCAGAACCGATTATGACAAAATCAAAAGCCGCACCCTGACTCATCCTGAAAGCCTCACTTTTACTTGGAAAGACGATGCATGCTATCGCAAGGCGTGCGCGTGTCAAATGAAAAAGACAGAAGTCGTGAGATTGCAATGGGGGATGGGTGGCCTCTTACAGAAAAAATAAATGCTTTGTTCGGAAGGCAATTTATAAGCCGGCTTCTGTTGCCTGTCGGATTGAAGTATAAAAGGGCCAGCAGGCAGGAGGATCGAATCTTATGCAACGAAAATCAGTCTTACCCTTTGCGTTTGTCCTTGGCATTGCAGCCGTCTGGACCATGCTGACCCGAGGGGGTGATGACGCCACCTTGCCCGTCATAACCCTGCCCCGCGCGAGTCAAACGCAAACGACCACAACCGTTACGGCGAGCGAGACCAGAGACGAAGCCCGAGAAAAGCACCTTGAAAACATCCTGACAAAAAAGGATTCGGTGAAAGTTCACTCGATTGTGTGCGCAGGTGCAACCTGCACGATTGAAGCTTCCCCCCACAGCGATCCAGCCGCTTTGCGCTCTGATATGCAAAAACTTCTAGTCGAAAACCCTGGCTTGGGTGACTCCATGGACGAGCAGACGCATCACGATCAGGGTGATCGCATGACATTCGTGATCCAGCGGCCGATGCCAGCGGGTGTTGAATAATTCTGACAAGCTGACCAGAAATTTTGCGGATTTTCCCAGGATAAACCGACTGCTTCGTCCGGTGAGTTTAGCTTTCATGTGCGAAAACAACCCTTTGCCCAAGCGCCTCCGTATGGCCTTTGTTTTGCACTATCGTGACAAACGAGTGCACACAGGAGACGGCTATGGGACGGTTTTCGCAAACTATGTTTGTCATTGTGAGTTTCACGTTGGCAAGCTCCTGCAAAGAATTACAGCAAGGTTCGAAAAAATCTGCACCTATATTTCAAGCGCCACCGGCGGCAGCCACCTCGGGCAATCAGGAACGTGCGCCCACAGATCCAGCCAATGCTGTGAAAACATCCGAACCAGCTTTGGCGAAACTTGCTGGATATCCGGATACGAAAAGCCCAAATTCTCAGTATGATATCAGCGTCACAGGCGTTGCCGAATACAAATGGAAAATGGTCGATGCTCTGACTGAGTGTCAGCAGTCGTCGGGCTATTCCAATTATGCTCCTGCGAATACACCCATTAAACTGGATCTCGCCAGTCGGAAAGATAGCCCTGCGATCGTTGCGCTTTGTGTCATTGGCAAGAATGCAGCGGGTGACGAGCAGGATTATGCAACGATGGCCAGCTGGGTTTGGACACCTGAGCTCCCCAGCATGAGCAATACGATTGATATGATCGAAGGCAATAACGAAATCAAAATTACGCCCCAAGCACCGACTGGCAATTGGCTGGTCGTGCGGAGTCGGGAGCCGCTATCTGCCCTGCCCGAAGACGGCAAGGAATATGCTGCAAACCAGCCGCTTGGCAACGGAACCGTAATGGTGGCTGGCCCGATGGCGGAATTTATCGATAAGTCCGTGAAAAATGAAGAGAGCTGGAACTACACCTTCATTGCCTATAACAGCTCCCGGCGCTTTTCGATTCCGGTCACCAGGAGCATGACGCTGAGCAAGCAGCAGCTGCTTTGGGTCCAGAATAATCTGGTCCAGGCCGGTCAGGTGGCTTTGGAAGCCCGCGCCGCCAATAAACGCTATATCTGCCGTGCCCGGCATACGGATCCTGCCACCGGCCAAACCCGTGGATTGCAGCCTGGCTCGATGTTCACGGCTAACAATGATCTCAAAGCCGGCAATTGCTTTTATGAGTATGGTGGTGTCGTCTATCGGAGCATCAATTACGAATTGCTCATGGCCAATAAAGGCAATCCTGTCGATCTGATTCGCTGGGCCCGAGGCGCGGCCAATGCCACCGCCACGACCATTCCCAACGGCTCCATTATCGCCGGCACGGATGATACGGGCGCCACGCAGGGACCGGCTCTTTTCATTTGTCTGACAGTGAATGCGCAGATTTCCGGAAAGGCCGGAACCCATCTGCCCAATGGTTGCCGATCCTATGTGGGCAATAACAATGGAACGCCGTCGGTCAGCGTTAACTTTGATGTGCTGGCCCTTAAGTAAGCGAAGGGCGCTCAGGAGCGCCCGTAAATCGTGCACACGATCTCGCGGTTATGGCCAAGACTCCGATGCTCGCAAAGGTAAATGCCCTGCCATGTGCCGAGCAGTAATTTTCCCTGGTTGATGGGAATCTGCAAACTGACTCCCATTAAAGACGATTTCACATGAGCCGGCATATCATCTTTGCCTTCGGCCGTATGGCGAAAATCCAATCGATCGGGCACGATATGATGGAGCGCCATATCAAGGTCGCGCCTGACATCAGAATCAGCGTTTTCATTGATGGTCAGCGAGGCCGAGGTATGACGCAGGAATAGGTGTAAAAACCCCACTTGAATTCTGGCCAGACCGAGGCAGGCTTTCACAATGCTGTCTGTGATCAAGATGCTGCGACCCGCGCTGGACTCGATTGTAACCGTAGTTTGCTCCCAATCCATAGATCACCCCCCTAGGCAAACGTATGCTGCGCCGGGCCTCAGCTTATACGAAGGCCGACCGGGGCACAACCTTTGCCAAGTCATTGTGAGGGTCTTTTTTCCAATGTGGGCATTTCAGTGATTGCCCAAACCCCCTCGACCCAGTAAAATTTACTTACCGCAATAAAGTAACAGCCATCAGCGAAGCCTGCTGCATTCAGCAGCCTTATCCCACGGCTCAACCCGGAGGCGGTTTTGAAAAAACTGCAGACGTTTTTTAATGTTTATCTGGCCCTGGTCCTTGCGACCTGCGGTACCTCGGAACGTTCCACCACGGACCAGCTTCCGAGTGGTGCCGAATATTATTTCAGCATCTTTGGTGACAGTCGCGATGGCAACGATATGTATTCCGTTCTGCAGAATCGCTCGGTTATGGTCGGCATGCCTCGAGCGGCTGTGCATCTGGGTGATATGATTTCCACCCATCAGAGTTCCGAGCAGTGGCCATCCTTCGTGGCTTTGACGGAAACCTATTACCAAGCCCAGAAGTTCTACCCTGTTATCGGCAATCATGATGTGGGTGATGCCCGGAGTTACGATCTCTTTCTTGCGGTTTTTCCCCAGCTGGCCCAGCCGGGATATGAAGTCGAGCAGATAGGCGAATGTTTCTGCATTTTCACCAATTCCGAAGATCTTGAAGTCAAACCGGGCGTGATTGGGCCGACGCAGCTGGCCTGGCTCGAGGCTCAGCTCAGTTCCGAAGCCGCTCAAAAAGCTCGCTTCCGTATGGTCTTCACGCACCGGCCTCCGTTTCCTCAGCATCATCATCGCGATAAACCGCTCCAGCCGACGGATACTTTGCACCAGCTCTTTCAAACCTATAAGGTGACCGCTGTCATTGCTGGTCATGAACATAGCTACTCCCGTCTGGAAAAAGACGGCATCACCTATGTCGTCAGTGGAGGAGCCGGCTCGCCGCTTCACACGTCGGCAGGTCCTGATGCTGCTTTCTATCATTATATTCAGGTCTCACTCCTGAATTCAGCTTTGCAATTCCGAACCATTGATCACACGGGAAAGATTCGCGATGACTTCAAGATCGAACTGCCTCCGTCTTCTGATTCTGCTGCTGGCCTGTAACGCGCACAAGGCTTTGGCATATGAAGTGGGTCTCTCGGTTGGGCAATACGAACCGTTTGATGGCGTCGTCAACGGCGTCTATCAGGATGATGCGCCCAGCTACCTTCTGCGTCTGGGCGTGCCTCGCGACAATGGCCTGAGTTGGTCATCGACACTGGTGTATTATGAATTCAAGAATCGTGTCGCCAATCTGGAAAACGACGTGCGCCTGACGGCTCTTCACAGCGGTTTTCGCAAGACGTTTCTGGAGGGTGATACGGAACGTCTCTTGGGAGTGGAACCGTTTTTTGGCGCCAGCGCCGGTGTGGTTTCGCTGTTTGTTCAACCGGAAAATAATTCGACCGACACTGCCTACAGTGAACAGGCCCGGCATGGATTTTCTTCATCGTGGGAAGTTGGCACGCAGTTCAAAAGCCGACTTGTACGCAATGTGGATTGGGAAATTAAGATGACCGACCTGGCGGTAGGACGCAAGCTTTTCGGGAACATGAATATGGGCGGTCGCATTGTGTCGTTTGGGTTTCAATACAACTTTTCTGCGGATACGGCGCATTAATCAGCAGCAGTCGTAGCGGATACTTGCATGAGCCGGCAGCCGCCGCGGAGGCCGCAGGCCGATCTGCATAAACCCGCAGGTTGCCGCAGAATTATGTAGGGTCTTTCACTGGCTGGACTTTTGACGAAGGAGGCATAAAGTTAACCCGGTGGCAGGAGCGGCCAATCGCTCATGACTATCGGGAGGGCTTTCTATGCCGTTGATTCTGGATCTCTTGCAACGCCGCCGCATTCTGCTGAGTGGTGTCTTCGTCTTTCTCCTCACATCCTGTACCAAAACTCCTGCTGTTAAACCAGAGGATCAGCCTCAAGCCCAGCCCACGCCAGCTGCCGCGGTCGTTCCTGCTGTATCGCCGGAACAAGCCTCACTTGCGGCACTGGAACATATATCGCGGGGCGTGGCGACCGTGGCCAATAAAGTCAATCAGGGTGTGGTGCTGGTCTCGACAGCGCGGATGGTTCGCGGCACGCCCTTTGAATCGGTGGACCTGTTCGAATTTTTCTTTGGACCCAATGCCACCCGACCCCGAGCCCCCACACAGGAGCCTCCTACGCTTCGGCAGGAAGGCCTGGGTTCCGGCTTTGTGATCAATGCCGAGCAAGGCTTGATCATGACCAGCAATCATGTCGTTGAAGGCGCCGATGAAATCAACGTCAAACTCCCCAGTGGTCGCCAATTCCCAGCCAAAGTCGTGGGTCGTGATGCACGCACTGATATCGCCCTGGTGAAAATCACTGTGCCTGATCTGGCCAAGGAAGGTCTGATTGCTCTGCCTTTTGCGGATTCTCTGCAGGCCAAGGTTGGTGATTTCGTTGTGGCCTTGGGGGCGCCTTTTGGTTTGGAAGCCAGCGTTTCGTTCGGGGTGATCTCGGCTACGGGTCGAGGCAATCTTAATATCACTGAGCTCGGTGACTTTATACAAACAGATGCGGCCATCAATCCAGGCAATAGCGGTGGCCCTCTGGTGAATATCGCGGGGCAGGTGGTGGGTGTGAATACAGCCATCTATTCGAGCTCGGGTGGCTATAATGGGATTGGCTTTGCGGTTCCTTCCAACCTGGCTCGTCGCATTGCCGATGAACTCACCAAGTCCGGTAAAGTGGAACGCGGCTACCTGGGTGTCCAATTGCAGCCCCTGGATACTAATCTTCTGGATGCCATGCGCGTTCCCGCCGGAACCGAAGGTGTTCTGGTCGCCAATGTTGCGGAAGCCAGTCCCGCGCGCACAGCCAATCTTCAAGCAGGTGACATCATCACGCGAGTGAATGAAACGCCTATCCGCAATCCAGCAGATCTGACCAACACTGTGGGTTTGATGGCGCCTGATTCAAAAATCAAGGTCACCGTCCTGCGCGCTAACACGCCCCAGGAGGTGGAGGTCCAGCTCGGCCGTTATCCGGAAGAGAATGTTGCAGCCGACCCTAAAACCAAAACACCTGTGGGTCCGCGATTGGATGAAGTTTATGGACTCAGTCTTTTGCCCATGAGCGAGGGCCTGGCGCGACAGCATGGGCTGGCCGGACGCAGCGGTCTTATTATCGAAGCGCTGGCGCCCGGATCGCTTGGAGAACAGGCCGGTCTTAAGATTGGCGATGCGATTTTAGCGGTGAACAATCAACCGGTCACCAGGGTCCGGGAATTCTGGGATCTTACGAAAGACCAGGAGCGCGTGCTTTTGCGTGTGGAACGACAGGGCTCGTTCTTCTTCACGACCTTGCATCGTTCCAAAGGGCAAAGCTGACATTCGCGATTTTACTGGACGCTGATTTCCTGCAGGCTGGACAGGACATGATCGGCTGACATGCGCAGGCGAGCATAGGAACCGGGTATAGGAAGCTGATAGTTGCCAAAGCGCAGAGGCGTCTCCCCATCCAGACCGATGGAGACAAAGGTATTCGGTGCGGTCTGCGTGGCGCCTTCAAAGATCAGCTCGTTCGGTGCTTCATCACTGGTCAGCAGCAGGTTATGAACATTAATGCTGCTGATCAGGGTGTTCTGCTCAAGGTCGATAATGACTGATTTTGTGTTATAGGCTGCAAAATAGCTGACATCATTGAACCTGCCATTGGTTAGGGACGTCACAACAAAGTCGATGTTCTCGCCGATGGCCTTTTTATTTCGGGCCAGGTTCGTGACAGGATTCGTTATGGTGATGGTCCGGCTCGGGGTCAAGCATGACGTCTGATACCCATCTTCAAAGCGATAAAACACTTCGATCGCATAACGTAACGTGGAAGCCTGAAATATACTCTTGGGCAGGCTGAGTTGCGTAGCCGAGGCCTCCACACGGCTGGCCCAAAGCAAGGAATTGTCCTGAGCATCGGCAATACGGACTTCATAGTGATCCAGAGTGTACCCAGGCAGGGTCCATGACCAATCCAAAGTCTGGGCATTGTCGTGGACCGTTTCTCCAAGGTCACAGAGTGCAATCGGATCCAGAGTGGTTGTCGCACTTTTGACGACAAAATTATACTTGGCATAGGCTGACGAGGTTCCATCCCCATCATTGATCAGGGTGATGTTGATCCCACCGTCTGCATCACGCAGAACCTCCTCCCCTCGCATTTGGAAGCGAAAGGTGCCATCCCGTGCGGTCACCGCATCCTTGAGAAAGTAATTGGGCTTGACCTTCTGGGACGCCTTTTCGTAAGTGGGAAACATCGGAAAGGCCAGGGAGATAAACCAATTGAGGGTCTCTTTAAAATAGGTCTGACTGGGATTGATATAGGCAAAGACGCGCAGGTTGCGCAGCGCAATCGAGGTGCTCGGCAGCCCTTGGTTACTGGCATCCAGAAACTGACCGCTGATCGTTACGATATCATCGTCATTGAAGTTCGGCGATTTGCCCGGATTGTCTTCTCCCGAACAGGCGACACCAGTGAGGGCCAGGGACGCGGCGATGAATTTTCTCATGGCAGGAGGATGTCCTCGTTATTAAAGGTCAGGATAGCTTTCGGAGCGTAGGCCGAGGAATGATTCGAGGTAAAAATTTTACTCGTATTCCCGGCGTTCACATCACTCGGAATGATCTGCAGCAAAAATCCCTGTATTTTTTCGCCAGCATCGATAGCAGCTATTATGGAATCGGTAACGTTGAACATAAGCTTTTTGTGACTCAAGCCGTCGGCCACCTTTTCCACATCCGGTGACACCGGGGCCAGATCCAGCAGATCGCCTCCCGGCGTAGCCCAATCCTGATCCGACGCCAACGAGAAGCGGGAATTCCAGGTCGCGTACGGGGTCCAGTTCTGGCTCACAAAACCCAGCTGAATATTGTCGGGATTGACCGTTCCCTCATTGGCGACGAGCTGAATCTCGATATGGGCAATGGAACTGAGAATGACGTCATCCCGAAAGAGCGTGAGGATATCAGGAATGGCGAGCAGGATGCGCGTTTCATGACCATAATCCTCCTGCCCGACCGAGGCTGAGTCCGCATTGTAATTATAGGTGTTGGGCGTACGGCTCTGAATGGTGACATCAAAGACCTTGGCCTCGACGGCAATCACCGTGTCCTGCTTATCCTCTTGATTGGAACAGGCACCGATCAGGATACAGCCCAGCATGATCCAGCATGGTTTAAAACTCAAAACCGATCCCAAGGGAACCTCCATCGTAGGCGTCACGATGCATGGCAGAGCCAATCAATTTATGAAACTCTTCCCGGCGTCCATGATCTTCAAGGACCTTATGGGCCTCCAGGCGCAGCATCGAATGTTTGTTACCTTTCAGAACCACGGCGGCTTTCGCATACGTGACACCAGGCAGGTCGATCCTATAGTTTTGGCCCAGGATATCGTAGCGACCCCGCAGCTTATCAAACCGTCCCGCATCAGCCTCGACTTCGAGAAAACCCACGCGCAGAGCGATTCCCGCCTGACTTTGTTGGTAGGGATAGGGATTAAAGGTCAGCGTAAAGGAATCGATGCGCGTCTTGGCCGATCCATACGGCACATACGAACGCGAGAATCCACGCAGTTGCAGAAACCCTAAATCAAGTTTGAGGCCAGCGCCGAGGACACTGCGAGAGATTCCATAGTCAATTTCATCGAGCGCAAACTTATCGATGGAAAACATATAGCCCAAATCGAGATGAAGTCGAACCGGTTCGAAATCAAATCCAAGCCCACGGGAGACGAATTCAATGGAATCGCGGATGGTTTTTTCATCGATGTGATTGAGGCTGGCAAGTTCAAAGTCCCCAAGTCCACCCTTGTCTTGGGCCACTTCAAACTTATAAAAGCTTTTGTGGACGTCCGTCTTCTCAAACGCTCCATAGCTGGCGAGTAGGGTCGCAGCTCTGGCCTGCATCGGCATCAAAGTCCCATGAGAGAGCAAAACCAGCGGAACTGTGAAAGCCTTGAGTTTCATTGCAAGTCTCCAACGAGCCGCCTCGGGGCACGCATCACATGATTGCTGGGGAGTTGCATTATTATAGGAGAAGACGCTTAGGATGGAAAACGGAAAAGAACGGTAGCAGGCGGCAGCTGCGGTTGAGCAACCAAGGGCTTTGGTTTAGGCGCTTTTACGCTCGGCTTGGGGCACGGTTGTGGCATTTTTATTTTCTGTTGGCTTGCCGTTGTAGATCAGCTTTTGGTTCATGGCGCGCGTGGGTATGATGAGTTCCGTAAGCATTATCGTTTACAGAAGCCCTTGCCTGAAGGGGACATCCTTTGTGTGCAGGCGCGGACCTTGGAGAATTGCCCCGCTCCGCTGCAGGGCACGTTTCAACGCGTGGATTTAGATGAGCTGAATCTGAAAATTCGCGACGATCATGCCGCACGTCATGTTTACAAAGGCAGGATCAAAATACCCACTTTTTCAGATGTGGGTTGAATGGGCCTCGAGGCGGGGAGGACGGCTGCTCGAAATCAATGAGCGAAATTCCACGGTCACTTGCTCGGTCTGTTTGCAAAAGACAGGTCCGTGTGGACTGAGTGGCCTTGGTATAAGAGAGTGGTCCTGCCCAAGCGGAGTGGTCCATGACCGCGATGTCAATGCGGCAACGAACATTCTCCGTCTCGGACGTGAGACGCTGAGCCTTGGGCGGATCGCCTGATGCAAGGGATGCTCGGGAATTCATTCCCGAGAGGACGTCACGTTGCTGAGTTCGATGAAGGTTCCCAACCCCCTTTGCTTCGGCAGGCCTCCTAAGTTTGACACATCCTCAGAAGGTCCAGATTTTGCAGTTATTGCAAAGGACGCTCAGGAGGACTTTGCCATGTCAAAAAAATTAATTACGATGGGACTCATGGTCCTGACCTCATATTCCATTCCATCTTTCGCGCAAACCACGGGACAGCCGCAGCCTGAAACAGCGGCGCCCGCATCCGGAACGTCGACGGCGCCCAGCACCGGCGCCGAGGGGCGAATCCATGATGAAGGGCAGGTTCAACCGCCACGAGAAGGACAGGTCGAGACGGTTCCTGAAGGGCATGTGGAGGCTGTGAATCCCACAGTTGTCGACGCGCCAGCCCAGGATATGCAGCCCGACCTTTTCCGATTTGAGTCGAGGCTGTTTAATCCGATGCCGTCGGACTAACAGCTGAACAGGCATGCTCCCGCCAAAAGGCGGGGGCGTGCATTTTAGTAATGAAATCAGAAGGATGTTGAATATCGACCTTGTTCTTGTGGGTTCATGACAACAGTTATTGCGATTTTCGCAATTTTTTCCTTATTCTTCCAGGGCCTTACTGTTGGAAAATGCCCCGACACCGTAGTTTTCACCGACACATGAGCCAGCTTTGGCTGCCCGATTGCCCATAAATTCCTACGCATACTCCAGGTGTTAGCCAAAGTCGAAGGCGTGACACTCCTTTCACGAAACTTGCATTCAATAAGATAAGAGCCATATCCCATCGAACGATCCCAAGGCCACCTGTGTCCAGGAGGGTGAAGCATGTTGCATAGACTTTTGATTATCATGTCTCTCCTGCCATGCTTCAGCTCATCCGTGAGTTCGGCCAATCCTATCAAGAAAACCTTTCAGTACTCCGTCGTTGAAGTGCTGATCGATCGAGTCAAAGATGAAAAAGCCGAGCTGAACCGTCCCATTCCCCTGCAAAAAATTCCGTTTAAACAGAGAACCGATTCTTATATCTCGATTGGAACGGCCTGGTTTATCAATGACAAGGAATTATTTTCAGCCGCCCATGTTTTTCAGGCGAACTTTGCGCCATTTACTCAAAACTTCTATGTGCGAAATATCTTTGGCGAAGTCTTTGCGGTGGATGCCGTGACCCTTTATTCGAACCGTTTTGATATTGTCAGCTTTACGTTAAAGACCTATCCCAAAAAGATCGTTCCGGTTTCGGTCACCAAATCCTATGGCATCGGCGATGACGTCTGTGTTCCGGGCAATGCACTCGGCCAGGGCATTAGCCTGCGCTGTGGTGGGCAGATTTCCTCTCTGTCCCCTGAACCCAAGAACGGTGAGTGGAAGGAAATTTATTTTTCAACGCCCGTGAGTCCTGGCAACTCGGGTGGTCCCTTAATTGATAGCAGTGGACGGGCCCTTGGCATTGTCATCCGTAAGATTCAGGGCGAGGACCTGAATATCGCGATTCCTTTCAATGAGCTGACCAAACTCAAGTCACGGCTGGAATATCTGGAAAAAGACCTGGGTTTTCAGAACAAGGTCGTGCGGCCGCTTTATGCCAAGAGTGATCTGGCTATCGCGTCCCATCAGATCATGCCGATGATGGACTGGATGCGGCTGCTGATGGCCGGAACCAACGATCACCTGATGAAAATGGCTCGGGTTTACGAATCAGGTTGGATCAAAAACGGTGTTCTTAATTCCAAAGGGGCGAAAAACTATCTCAGAAACCCGCGTAAGGGATCCTTCTTCACTCATGTCAAGTTCGTCAACCAGGATCTTTCTCAGGTTGATGGTGACGAAGGGGAACTGGAAAAATATCGAAAAACCAAAAGACGCATCCTGCTCCAGCGCATTGCCGAGAAATCCCTATTCTTCATTGGTAAAAATCGAGGCGAAAGAATTGAGACCCTGCTTTCGAATCCCAAGGAGATTATGGACTCCATTCTGTCCACAGGACGTGTGATGTCTCGCAAGGTGGTGGATGAGGATCTCTTCTATACAACCCTGGGACCGCCCACCATCGCGAGTCTAACCACGGATCTGCTGGGCCGCAATTGGTTGATGTACAGCTGGAAAATGAATGAAATCGAAAGCACGGCCGCGCTTCTCTGCACACCACGCCCCAGCGATGTGGCCTGTTTCTTTCATACGCATGAAACGATGCTGACACCCGAGACGGTAGCCGCCATGTTCCGGGTGGATATTTCGGAGTTTACTCTGAGTTACTCGGGTTCCAGCAGTGAGTGGACTGAATTCCTGGCAGCCAGCAATCGCTTTAAACCCAATTTCATGGCAGGCGTTGCCATCAGCCGAGCCGATGGCAAAATCAAGATTGCGGTGCAGGAATTATCCATCGCCTTTCCGGGAACCCAGGACACCCATGATTCCATCGTTCTGACATTTATCCCTGACGTGATCAACCCGCTCAAGCAAAATGCCTATGCGATTTCGTATATCCCTAATCTCGCGGAACGTATTATCGTGTCGGCCATGAGAGTCTATAAAGCAGGTCGGAGTCCAGCCGACATGAATGAAGGCGTGTTCCGAACCAAGGCCGGCCGCTATATGGCGACCCGGTTCATTGACCAAAAGAACAGCCCGGTGGCTTTCATGGGCTACATGTATGGCGATGAGGAGAAAAAGCTCAATCGCTTTTGGAAGAGCATTGAGTTCAGCGTTGCCACCCCTCCCGTCCTGTTAACCAACCGAAGTTGAATCACGCGGCTTCGGCCAGCTTGTGCTCGAACAGCGGCTTTTTCCGATTATTCAGCAGCTCAAGAAAATCCTCGGCACTCATGGATTTGGGGTTCAGCCATCGCTGCATCTCGTCCCAATCCAAAATAACCGGGCATCGATCGTGGCCGGCATTTTCGATTTCCGGAGTTGGCACATCCGTGATGATGGCAAAACCGCTGTCCGTGCCGCTGTCAAATCCCTCGCCCGATTCGGAAAAAGAAAAGATGGTCGGGACCAGCAGAGGTTTGTCATCGTTTGGCTTGAATTCAATGACGATTTGCCGCAGCCGGGGGTCCTTGGTTTCTGTTGGGGTTGGCTTATACTTCTTTCCTGCAGCCAGAATACGGGCCTTGCGCTCTTCCGATTGCTTTTCGAATTCCGCTTTAACCTGCGCCAGAGTTACAACTCCAGCCTTTAAAAGATCCTTCACCGCCACCCATTCGTAAAACGCTTCCAGCACCACAAAGCCATGATGCTTCATGAACCCCACCGACCAGAAATTGCTCAGCAGATTGTCCCGCCGGGCATTGAAGGTGGTGTATTTTTTAGGGTTGGCGATCGTATGAGGCGGATAGGCGCCATACCGCATTAACTCCGATGTAAAACTTTCACCCTTGCCTTGGTGAATCACCGGGCCATAGGAGCCAGGGAAAATCCGATCGCGCAGGGGTGGGAAGCGCTTGGAGTCTTCGGTTGCGGCCTTTTCATAAATGTCCTTTTGATCCCGAACCATGATGGGCAATCCGCTGTTTTTGTCGGTCCATCTTTTTACGAGTGCGGAGTAGCACATAGCAAAGTCCTCCCAGGTTTTCTCTTAGCAAAAGTTAGCCTAAAACCGCAAAACCGAGCAGACTCTTTTTGCAGTCAAGGTTGTGCTTGTTTGCTGCCAAAATGACCGTAGTCGCAGCGAAATACCCATTTTAGAGTGAAGGACTGGTCCCTGCGGGCGCTACTCAGAACCCTGTATGATGGAGGCAATCCGTGCTGACGGCTCAGTTACCCAGCAATGAAGAAGAACGGCTCAAGGAACTTTTGGAATACAGAATTTTGGATACCATGTCTGAATCCGCCTACGATGAATTGAGTCATCTGGATGCTGGAGCGAAATTTCGATCCATTGACGCCAGGCAAAAATTTCCCCCCTCATGACCTGACAAAGTCTCAAATGTTATAATCAGGTCAATCAAACCAATGGAAAACGGATTCTGCGCAAGTCCTGGCAGAACCCCTTCGCACAGGGACGGGCCCTCGGGATGCTTAAGATCATCTATTGGCTTTTGGGGCCAACGCTTCTTGTCTGGGGCGCGTCCTGCTTTGTGGTGAGGGACGGCCATCCGGATCTCACTTCGGTGAACCTGCAGCGTCAATGGAAAGGTCAGCCATGGACGGGACTCGTCGTCAGCTTTCATGACAATTTTCGACCAGCCCTGCTGAGCACGTACCTTCAAGGTCAGCGGCACGGCGTGGAACTTTCCTGGTATCACAATGGTCATCGCGAACGGGAACAGCATTACCGTCACGGCCGTTACCATGGTCTGGCCCAGACCTGGTATGAGAATTCCCGAATCAAAACCTGGCGCTCCTATCACGAAGGCCTGGCCCATGGAGAACAGTGGACCTGGGGACCCGAAGGTCAGGTTCTTGAGTACAATCTTTATCAGATGGACCAAGAGATCACCCACAAAACCTGGACCTTCGATGGCAAGCCTTTTCACAATTATGTTTATCAAAACGGCGAAAAAGTCGGGATTATGGGAGAACCATTTTGCAAGCGCAAAAAGCAGCTCTGATTTGGGCCTTGGTCCTTGGTTGTCAGAAGCCGGAATCAGCTCAGGATGCCATCGCTCGTAGCCGTGGGACTTTGATTGATCAGGTTAACGAGGCCGGAGCGGGCGTGCCCTTTTACACAGCGAAGACTTTGAATCCTACCTGGGACCCGACGCAACCCATTGTACAGATGCCTGACGCGGAATGGGTTGACCAAAATGCTAAGAAGCACGATCGTTCGCTGTTTCTGGGCCGAACGTCGGTGGTTGCGTTCATGTTCACCTCCTGCAGCGGCTTTTGTCCCTTTGTCGTGCAGGAATTAAAAAAAGTCGCCAAAGCCACGTCGGGTTCCAATGTGCAGTATGTTGTCTTCACCGTCGATCCCGAGTTTGATACGCCCGAGCGATTGAAAGCCTTCGCGGAAGCTCATCAGGTGGATCAGAAAAACTGGCATTTTTTACGCGGCTCAGCCGTGAAATCTTTGATCCAGGACACCTTGGCAAGTCAGGTTATGGCAAGGCCAATCGCCAACGGCCGGGACTTTGTCCATGCCGGGCATTTTTATATTATCGATGACATGGCTCGCCTGCGTGGCATTCTGAATGGCACGGAAATCAGTGTATCGACACAAGCCAGGAACCTCATCCAACGCCTTCCTCCCGCCTTATAAGATTCACAAGCCAGGCCCCATCATTCGCCAGGCCCGGGCACGCGCCTGGGCTTTGATCTATTCCGACCTGGTTCCACCAGGCTCGGGCATGATGATTAGTACTCAAGTTGCTGAAGGCCTTACTTTAAATCTGGTACAAATTGACTGGAACTGTTGAATGGTTTAAACCCAGACACGAAGCGAAAGCTTTTTTTCGTCTGATACTTATCATCAGGAAATTTCGATGAAACAGTATTTTTCCCTACTGCTTATATTCGTGTTGATGGGTTGGTCACCCCATGTTTTTGGCGCCAATGCCAAGCCGCTGGGTTCGCCTGATAAACCCATCCGTGTCGCGCTCCTGATTGATAAAATGGATATGTTCTGGACCCATTTTGTCCGCATTATGAATGTTGCAGCGAACCAGCTTAAGATGGACGTCCAAGTCTATCATGGGCATGAATCGCATCTCGCCATGATTCAAAAAGCCGAACAACTGGCCCTATCTCCGGACAGGCCTGATGTCCTTATGTTCAAAAGTTTTAAAGGCAATGGTCCGCAAATCATGCAAATGGCCGCCCGGCATCAGGTGAAAACCTTTGCGGTGAATGCGAGCCTGGAATTGAAGCCTGGTGAGGCTGCTGCGTGGCCTCACCTCATCGGGGAACTCCTGCCCGACGATGTCCAGGCCGGTTATGAGCTGGTGAAAGCTCTGCGCGCCGAGATGCGAAACAAGAACATAGCACATGTCCATTTGATTGCTATCAATGGGGACCAGGCGGATTCACCCGCCAGGCTGCGCGCCATAGGTTTAAGACGTGCGGTCAGCGAGTTCAAAGATATCACCTTGCATCAAGTGATCGCGGATGCCTGGACAGCGCCAACGGCGCCGGAACAATTCGAGCTTTTGAAAAAGCGCTATCCGATGATCAACGCCGTTTGGGCCGGTAATGATGCCATCGCTTTGCGAGTCGTAGAGAAAGCGAAAACGATGGACTATGTATTGGGACAGAATTTATTTATCGGCGGCATTGATAGCTCGCCCGAGGGCCTGGCGGCGATCAAAAAGCGCGAGATGGTGACCAGTGTCGGTGGTCATATTCTGGATGGGGCCCGATCTTTGATTGTACTCTATGATTATTTTAAGCTGGGCCAGTTCAAGGAAAAACTCTGGATGACACCGATGGTTCCTGTGACCTTGGCGAATGTGGATGCGTACCGCCGGATTATAGATCCGCAATCGTCAACGCCCGTGGATTTTACGCAGTATTCCAAATGGCTTCACCCTAAAGCCTCCTATGACTTTAATTTTCTGAAGGATTGATCCATTCCAACAGGGGAGAGAGGGGTAAGCCATTTGTGAAAAAAATATCATTCAGAATGTTTGGTTCGGCCTCTCCCCTTTCCAAAAAGCTTGCGCTATCGATTATCATTTACAGCTCGATCGTGGCTGTCTTTGTGACATTTATTCAGCTCTTCTATGATTATCAAAGGGACATTGATGATGTGAATCTGACCTTTGAGAACATCGAGAAGAGTTATCATGGAATCACGGCGACTGCGCTGTGGCATGTGGATCTGGAAGCCGTTCAGAAAATATATCATGGACTGGAGGCGCTACCGACGATCGATCATGTGAAGATAACTTTTGCGGAAGGACCGGTCACAGGCAAGGACCCACCCCAGTCCGCGGCTATTGCGGTTCACACGGTCAACCTTTACTACCAGCATGATGGCCAGGCCCGATACGTGGGTGAGCTCACTTTAGGGTCAGACATTAGCCGTATTTACCGCAATCTTGGCAAAAAGCTGCTTCTCATCCTTTTTGCCCAAGGAACCAAAACCTTCCTGATGGCGATTTTCATGCTTTTCATTTTTGAAAGGCTTATCATGCAACATCTGCGCTCCATCGCCGCCTACGCTCGGCAGATGAGAATCGAAAATAATAAGGTGCTGCCGCCATCATGGACAATTTCCAATGATGTTCAGGGCGAATTGAAAGACGTTGTCCAGGCGCTAAACGAAATGCGGCTCAACATTGGACGATCCTATGAGGAGCTCGAACGTGCGGAGCATCAACTGAGAGTCCTGAACGCCAGCCTTGAAGAGGAAGTGCAGAAACGTATTCAAGAGAATGAAAAGCAGCAGATGCTCATCCAGCATTCGGCGCGACTGTCATCTTTGGGTGAGATGGCCGGCAGCATTGCGCATGAGATCAACAATCCGCTCACCATCATCGCCGGCTACATCCGCATCATACGTCAGCACCTTAAGAGTGAGCATCTCTCTCCGGAAAAACTGGAAAGCTTTGGCGAAAAAGCCGAAAACACCGTTCGCCGTATCACCGCCATTATCAGTGGGCTTTTGCGACTTTCAAGAGTCGATCCCGCCAACGGACTCTTGAACTATGCGATCAACGAGATCCTTTGGGATACGGCCAGTATTTGTCGTGAAAAGTTTGCCAGCCGGGGGATAAAATTCGATGTCGAGATACCTTCGATCCATATCTGTACGGCCTGCCGGCCAGCTGAAATTGGCCAAATTGCTCTTAACCTTCTGAATAACGCCTTTGATGCTGTCAAGAATATGCCCGACCCTTGGATCGCCCTCACACTGGATGAACAGGATGGGAAGGCCGTGGTCGCTGTGTCTGACAGCGGACCGGGAATTCCAGAGGCGATACGCGAGCGCATCAAGGAACCATTTTTCACCACAAAACCTTATGGCCAGGGCACCGGCTTGGGCCTGAGTATTTCGCATGCGATTGCCAGCGAGCATGACGGGCGTTTGTACCTGGATGAGCAAAGCCCGCATACGCGGTTTGTGGTGGAACTGCCTGTCATCGCGTGTGTGACGCCGATCGACAGGTCTTCTTGAAATTATTGGAATCGAACGGTGATTTTTCCATCCGCATGAACCGTGGCGTGCAGCATCGCTCGGGAGTTATAGGAAGCATGCGTCTTGCCGTTGCGATCGACGGCGATGATTCCTCCCGATCCGCCCGCCTTCAAAAGTTCGTCCTTGATCAGTGTGTCAGCAGCCTGAGGCAGGCTCAAACCCTGGTAGCGCATGCGAGCTGTAATATCATGAGCCACGGCATAGCGGATGAAATATTCGCCGTGTCCCGTGGCTGAGATGGCCGCACTTCGGTTATCAGCATAGGTTCCCGCACCGATAATAGGAGAGTCCCCAACGCGTCCCGGCAGTTTCGCTTTGAAGCCTCCCGTTGAGGTTCCAGAGGCAAGATTTCCACAGCGATCCAGGACGGCCGCGCCCACGGTTCCAAATTTTTCTTCACCTGGAGCTGGCCTATAACCAGCTTTTTTGTCTTTTTCCTTCCCATCAAAATAATCTGGCTTAACCAGCTGAATCTGACGCTTCGATGCAAAATCCTCGGCACCGCCGGCCACCAGCAGGACGTGTTCGGACTGGTCCATCACAGCTCGCGCGGCCAGAATAGGATTTTTGATGGTCGTGACAGCGGCCACCGCGCCTGCTTTCAAAGTGGTTCCATCCATAATGGATGCGTCCAGCTCATGCTTGCCCAGACTATTGGCAATGGCCCCACGTCCAGCGTTGAAAAGAGGATTGTCTTCCAAAGCGACGATGGCTTCTGCAACAGCATCCACGGCCGTGCCGCCCGCCTGCAAATTTTTATGCACGCGGCCCATGACGTCTTCCATGGCTCGCCGATAAGCCGCTTCATTTTTCTGTTTGAAATCCCAGTCGCCTGCACCCCCATGGACGATGGCGGCGAATCCCTGCTGCTTTTGACAGGGACTGGTTTTTACTTGAGGAGCCGCATCGGCTGCCATCAAAGCACTGGACGTGAGGAGTGGAATCAAGGAGAGCCCAGAAAAGCTTTTTATCATTGTGATGTCACCTGTATTTTCGTGAATTGAACAGTTTATGTATATGATTTTGGGCCGCTTTTGCAAGCGGGGGGCAACAGATTCACCCAAAATTGCAGCATCAGCAGCTCCACTCCGTCCTCTTCCTGAATTTGACCCTTGTCAGGAAGGGGATACACCATGCTCCATCGCGCAGCTTCAGCTCTAAGCCTCTCTTTAATCGGATTTGCTCTTGCTTTGCACGCGGCGTCCGCAATCGCGCAGAATCGCCCTGGTACGAGCGATCCTGTTTCGGTTGACCTTGTGGCCGATGCGGGATTTGAGCAGGGGGTAACAGGATTTGAAATGCGTGATGGCGGTGACATTCAGGTGTCCACCAGCCGTCCTTTGGTGGGGCGATCGAGTCTTCAGGCGCGTTTTGCGACAGGGAGCAGTGAACTGTGGTTCGAGAGTCGTCTTGATACGGCCACACAGCGTGTCGCCAGTGTGAAAGCATCGGCCAGGATCCGCAACGATGCGTCGCGGAACGTGGACTTTTCCATCTGCGCCTCGGCTTATGATAGCGACTGGGCCCTGGTTCGTGCCTGTACGCCTTATCATCTCACGCCCGGTCAAACGGTTGAGGTCAGTGCCGCATTGGTGTTTCCTGCGCAACAGGTCCTGGAACGGGCTTTTCTCGTTATCGATAATGAATCGCAGGCGGCTCTTGATCTGACACTGGATGAAGCTCATCTGATCATGGTTTATCAAACCATTGCAGGGGGAACCAATCCGGGCCCTACGGACCCTCTCCCGAATCCTGATCCGAATCCTGCGGAGGACCCGTTGGTTAATCCTGGCCCCTTGCCGGCGATTACTGCCCATCCTCGACTTTGGATCACGGCCCAGGATCTGCCGCGACTTCGCCGTTGGGCTCATGCCGGTAACCCCATGTTTCAAGCTTTAGTACAGTATGCGGGATCCATCAAGGCTGAGATGATCGCCGGCCGTATTCCGTCGGGTGATATCGGAGGGGCCACGTGGGTCGGCGACCCCTCTGAGAGTTATGCCACACTCTTTGCTTTTCTCTCGCTGCTCGAAGCTGATCCTGTGCAAGCCAAGGATTGGGCTACGCGCGCCCGCACTCTGCTCATGCATGTGATGGATCGCGCAGCCCAGGGACGTCACGCGACGCTGCCGTTTCGTCAGGAAGATTTTGCCACCAACGATCGAGGCCGCTGGTGGGGTGAAAGTTTCGGTCTGACCGTCGATTGGATTTACCCGTATCTGAGTGCCGCGGATAAAGCGACCATTCGTCAGGTTTTCTTACGCTGGACTCGTGAGCTGATTCAGGAAAGCTATCATCACCCTCTGCCCGTGAATACCTTGAATAACGAGCTGCTGATCCGTGATCGCGCGCAGGTGCGTTGGGCGAATAACAATTACTTCAACGCCGCCATGCGCAATGTCGGACTTATGGCCATGAGTCTGGACCCAATTGATGATCCAACCGGTGAGCTGCGGGGACGCTTGCATTATGCCGCGGGGTCGTGGCTTTATATCGTCGATCATATGCAGAGGACCGCGACACGAGGCGGACTGCTGGCGGAAGGATTTGAATATGGTCCCCAATCTCTGGCCTATCAGGCCCAGTTTCTTTGGGCGTTGAAAACCTCGGGCTTTGATCAACCGGCGTTTTTCGGGCCGCAGGTTAAGTTTGAAAACCCATTCTGGAAAGATGTTCTACCGGCCCTTTTACATTCGGTTAGCCCGGGTCCGGTGACACTTCCCGAGGTGGGCTCAGTTTATCAACCTTCCTGGTTTGGGGCGGGTCAGCGCTTTATGCTGCCTGATTTGATTCCCGCGCTCGCGCCTTTGGCGTTCAAGGCCATGTCTGAACAGGATCAAACGACCCTTCAAGCGATCCGGTGGATTCAAACGCATATGGTTCCTGGCGGCGCGGCGGAACTTATCGATCGCGTCCGTCGACCCACATCGGCCATGGAATCGATTTTATATTTTATGCTGTTTGATCCACAGGCGCATCCCGCATCGGATCCCCGTCCGGCTTTGCCTTTGGCTCATTTTGCCGATGGAATAGGCCGCACTCTGGCCAGGACAGACTGGACTCCGAATGCCAGTTGGTTCAGCTTTGGTTTGAGTTGGGCTGGCATTGATCATCAGACAGGCGACGGCCTCAGTTTTGATTTTCATCGTAAAGGGGAATGGCTTACCAAGCGTCGCATCGGGTATTCTGAAGTCGATTTTGCGATGTCCGATAACCATAATACACTGGCTGTGGAAAATGCCAGGCCCGATCATGATGACCAACGGCGCAACGAAATGTGGCGTCGCGGATCTCAGGATGCCTTGGGCGTGGAAAATAATCCGCAGGTCCTGGCTCGTATCAGCCGCAGTGAATATGTTTATGTTCTGGGTGATGCCACCAGCCTTTATAATTCGGAACACGAAGGAACCCATGATGTCAGTCACGTGAGTCGTTCCGTGGTTTTCTTAAAGCCTGATTTTGTCATTACCTATGATCGGGCCGAGACGACTGTGGCAGACCGCTTCAAGCGCTTTCATTTGCAGCTCCCAGCCACAGCGAACATTCAGGGTAAGCGGGCGAGCATGACGAGCGCCAAGGGGCAGCAGCTGTTGATCAGCAGTCTCCTCCCTGTGCAAAGTACACTCCAAGTGGCAAGGCTTGGACCAGAATTGACGGGCAGCGCAGCCCGATATGATGACATTACGCATCGATTCACCGTTGAAGCTGTTGGGAATCCTACCCAGGCGCGTTTTCTTCATGTCCTGCAGGGAGTCGATCGTGGCCAAACTGCAGCCGCCACGACTCTGATTCATAGCTCCAGTGGGCAGGCGATGAGCGGGGCTTTGATTCACAATACGGTCGTACTTTTTCCATATAATCTGATTGCCATCAATAACGTGAGCTATACGGTTCCCGTGACAACCGCCCATCATCTAATTACGGGCCTGAAACCAGGGGCTTTCTTTACGATCAACAGGATGGTCAACGGATCGAGCCTGAACGTGACTCTGCAAGCCGGAGGCACGATGCAAGCCGATGCCGCAGGGACCCTATGGTTTTGACTCTTTGATTTTCGCAAATTGAATATATGGGAAATAAAGCTTACTCTGCTCATACGACAGACACCATAGAGTCGAGGGCTTTTGCTTCCAACCCCATGATTCGAGACGAACATGTCAACCATCAGAATGGTTTGCGTCGGCTTTTTCCTGGCCACGATGTTTCTTCTCTCCTCCTCGGTCCAGGCGGCGGATGTCGAATTCCGCCACGCGGTTCGGGGCGAAGTTGACCTGAAAGGTTGGAATGGCGAGACCTCTGGGGTGGACCTGATCCAAAGTGTGATGACCCATCTGCTGCGCAATTCCATCGATCATGGTTTGGAATTCCCCGAGATTCGGGAAGCCCAAGGCAAACCAGCCCAGGGACGCATCACCATCAGTGCGCGTCCCGAAGGCTCCCACTTGCAGATTGACCTGGCTGATGACGGCGCCGGACTCGACCTCGACCGCATCCGCACGCTGGCTGTCGCAAGCAGTCGTCTCCACTCAAGTCAGTCGTTATCGGATCTGGCATTGGCGGAATTGATTTTTGAAGATGGACTTTCCACGAAGGCCGAGGTGACTCAGATCTCGGGTCGCGGCGTAGGCATGAGCGCAGTCCGCAGAATTTTGGAAGGAAGTAGCGGCAGCATTGCGATCTTGCTGCCGAGCGTAGGTTACGACCGCAAGCATGTGCGGATCGCGTTCCGGCTGCTCCTGCCTCAGGATCTTTGGCAATCTCCAGGTGACCGGAGATCGACGACCGTTCCACAAACGGTGAAGTTTCAGCGAAAAGTACTCTGAAAATTTCTTCCCAAAAAATCAGACTCAGTTGGCCAGCCAGGCCTCAACATTTCCATCGAAACCGTGTAGCACTAGGGCACCAGCTAAGGAGGCCCTCTATGAACATGTTGAAAGCCATTATTTTCAGTCTCGCCGGTTTCGCTGCCAATGCTCAGTCGGCCGAGATTATCTCGACCAACAGTATGGCATGCACCAAGGATATCAATCTCTGGGGTCACGCGAGTCGTTGCGCCTGCCCTGTTTCGAGTCTTTATGATCCAAGACTGGGTGCCTGCGTGATCGGTACCTACGAACCTATTATGGTGAGCGGTCAGATCCTGGCCGGTTTGGGCGCCATTGGCGGCGAAACCACAGGCATCGCCCTGCGGACCTTTGAAAATCCAGAGATCAGCTATGAGCTGGTTCTTAACAAAGTGGACTCAAAGAAACTATCTCAGCTGAATGGTTTGCCCTTTGAAGTGGAAGGGGATTTTATCAATCTTCCCGGCGTGGAAATTCCATCGCGCCCGGCCATCATTGTCAGGGAACTGCGTTGGCTTGATTAAGGCCTGCGGTCGAGCTGCTGGCAGCACGTCATAAGGCTGCCAGCTACGGTCCTTACTCCGGCACCACAAAGGCCTGGAGCGGATTGAGAACTTTAAACGGCATGCCTTTTTGTAAGCCCACTTCATCCCAGGTAAAGAAGATCTCTTCACCGTCTGGTACCAGAACTTTACAGTTGTCCGCTTTTAGACGCGTGAGCTGCAGCTGAGGTGGATAGGATTCCAGTGTGTAAACCTGGAAATCATTCTTGACCGTACAGCCTCCTGAATAAACGTAATACGTGATGCCCTTACTGCCGACCCGCAAACCCAGCAAGGCTTCCTGCCTTATTGCCTCGGGATGAGCCGAAGCCATCGTGGTCATCGAAAGAAGCAGGGAGAGAGAGCAAAAACCAGTTAAAGCGAATTTCATAAATCCTCCTTATTCAGCCATGTATAAGACAACGAGCATGAAATATGCCAGCGCGATTTCACAAGGGTTCGTAAACTCCAATCACACGTGCATTCCATGGACAATAATTCTTTACTTTCTGCAGCCATTCCTTTTTGTTCTCTTCCACATAGGACGGCCGTCCATCGCACAGCTCAATCGTGACGTCCGCAAAGGTCAGTGAGTCAGGAACTGCATGAAAGGTCCAGAGGCCACTGCATGAGGCCCCATCGGCGAGCATCATCAAAGGTACTTTGAGTTTTCCTGAAGCCAGAAGGCCGTGAGCCTCGGCAATGGCTGCGGCCGACGTGGTATAGACCCAGAAATCCTCCCCAACAATATCAAACTGAATCATGGCTCCTTGATTGCGTGGCGTATAGTCCGCGTGGGCAGCCTCACAAAAGTTGTTGAAAAACCGTGCCGGTCCTTGCGCGCCGTTCGCATCTGAACATACAGGAGCATAGACGGCAGGACAGAGCAGGCGTGATGCCGTAGTGGTCGAAGCCTGGCTGAGACCTGCCCACGATGCGAGGATCAAAAGTGAGACGTTTTTCATGTCTTGTACTCCGATACGGAACGTTTCCGCCTGTCTCCCTGACAAGCTCTGAAGTCGTTCGTTAGTCGGCGCCAAGCAAGCCGAGGACCAAAACTTAAGTCGTGATAATCCGGAGAGAAAAGAATTGGCTGGATGGCCGTGCACGATGGAATGTGTGCAGAATTCTGGAGCTCATGTCCAGCTTTCTGGATGGGATCGGAAGGCTATAAAATAAGCCGAACGAGCAGCGTTCGGCTGGTGTCGTGCATTAACCCACGACTTCCTTGAGAGGTCCACTGAAACTGGCATTGCCAATCGTTTGAATATCGGTTTGTCCCATCAGATGAGCAAAGCTCACCAGCAGATGGTTCCAGGGGGTGTTGGCGTTGCTGTTGTACTGATCATACGCGTACTCGACTAATCGTCCGCCCGGCAATTTACCACCTAAGCGTCCAGCCAGGAACGCTGGAATATTCACACCATCATGGTTGTTGGGATTCTCGCCAATATCACTGGACACCAGCATCAGCGTCTCGTCAAACAGAGTCCGGTCCCCCAGTTTTACACCTTTTAACTGAGTGATCAACGCGGCGACTTCCGTCATGATGGATTTTTGAATGGCATGAAACGCTGGGGTATTGGCGTGCGATAAACTATGATAGGCGATCCCAGATGCCGGATTGCCTTCGAACGTGAACTCCCGATCCACATCCGAAAAGCCATACTGCAAAAGTCCAACACGCGTGATGCCGCAGGCCAGGGCCTGGACCATCATTTCCCGATTGACTTTGTTGATGGCCGCGGTGGCTTCGGTCCGATGATACCACTTGGGCCAGCTATTGGGATCGACACCTCCCGCCGTGGGTATGATGCCTTCCAGAGCCTTTGGATTGCAGGACACGCTGGACACGGGCGAGGTTTGATTGCTGATGGATTCCTGACGTTTAATTTCCTTGCCGAGATCATCCAAAGCCAGCACATGCGCTTCAAACATCGAGCCTTCCAGGGGGCCCAGTTTACGTTTCACCTGGCGAAGGTCATCACGGATAAAATCAATAATACGCTTGCGTCCCTGCTGAATATCGATCTGCGCCAGGCGCAAGGCTCCGGAACCGCCCGCGCTCGGCGTGAAGCTTCCAAAAATATCAGCATAAGCCGCACCCGGGTTATCCTGAGCTGGTTGAGGCTGACCGTTGTCCCGGAACGAAACCGGTTTCTGTCCATCGAAACTGGAATAGACGCCCAAGGCAACCAGACGCCGCAGCGTGTTGCCTGGTTCAATCGACGGCGTGGATTTCGGCGAGCTGGTGAATGATATTCCCAAACATGAAGCCTTTGATACGGTCATGACCCCGGAAAAATTTTTTAATAGCAATCGATTGAAAGGCTATTTGAAATTTGCCGAGATCCTGATATTGGTTGGCGCGCAGTCCGCCGACCAGGTCAGCTCCTAAGGGAACGGCATCCAATGAATTTCCGGTGGCTATGGATTCAGGTTTGGGAGGCCGCTTTTTGGAGCAGGCGCTTATTTCGAACAGAAGAAAAAGGCAAAGAGCTGACATTATAAATCGCATAAGAGGCTCCCGGCGTACGGATTTCCAGACAGTAGGATGATGGTATCGACGTCATGGGATTCCTCGACTGTGGTGCCTCGTAGACCTGTTATTTAGCAGTATTCGTGCCTTACCCTGTTATTTTCAGGGCTTGAAAAATCGCCAGCTTGGGATCCTTTGCGGCGAAAAAAGTCCAGACTGCAGGTTCAGAAGCCGGACCCTGTCGGCATCCTGGACAGTTCCCAGCCGATGGTCCGGCACCATGTCAGGTGCAGTTTTCGAGGACGTAGTCAACCCGGGGAAGATCACGAGTCATCACGTTGGGGACGGTGGTTGATGTCCCCTTGTTCAGGGTCAGGACGATCAACATGGCGAGAGTTCTCTTCGCCGACTCCATGGTCTGGCAAGGGGGACTGATGCGACGCATGAGCTGCATGGAGCGCACGAATTCAGTGTCGTTGGCAATGGGACCCATAGCCATGTTCTGATATTCGAGAGAGGCTTCTATGGTATCGCCGGCCAAAGTCAGAAGACTCACATCAACCTGCAGGCTTTGACCGGTGGACAGCATCCCCAGCGCTGCATAATAGAATTGAGGGAGGATGACGGGTACCAGACGCTTGCCCTTGGGGATGGTTGCATCCATCGCGACCAGGCATTGGATCGAGTCACTGGCCAAGGTTTCAAGTTTCAGACTGAAGTTTTCTGTCGTGAGTTTGATTGTACTGTCCGTCGTTTCCAGCTTTTTCGCATAGCTGCAGTATTCATTATATTTTTCATTGGGCTTCACGAGTACGATGGGTGGTGGTGGAACAGGCTTGGGCTCGTCAGGCAGGACCACGGGAATGGGTTCGATGGCAGTTTCTTCCTCACGCTCTTCGGGAACGATGATGTCCGATTCCACAATCTGGTCGGCTGATGTTGTCGTCTCTTCCACTGTGCCTTCCAGCGCTTTTCTTTCCTTGCACGCAGGCATCAAACCAAGAAAAAGGATCACAAGCATGAGTCGAATCATGGAAAGGTCCCCCGGTCGTGAAAAGACTCGGGGGTATCGGTCCTATGGCAAGAAACTTAAGTTTGGTGATATATAGTTAAAAATCAGTGTGTTGCAGATGCCCGAAAAAGGCCTCAAAGCGTTGGTATGGATTCGGCTTCGATTTCCACTCGCAAGCGCTGGATCCCACTGTTCTTCATTGAGCGGCATACCAAAGGAAGGGGCCACTCGATCGATAGGCTTGATTGAACTGTTTTCGATTGAGAATATTTCCGAAGGTGACGCCTTTGTAGAAGACATCCCAACCCATCTCCAGATAGCGTGGGTCCTTGCCACCGGCCCAGTAAGCGAAACCGTAGCCTTGCACGATTAACAAATTCAGATCAGGTTGGGGGCCCTGCAGATCGTCCAGCAGGCCTTCACCTTTTTGATAGCCGCATGCGGTCATATATGCGAAACCTTGGCCTAACCACGCCGTCCGGTAAAGCCAGTCCACCGCTTTCTTTACGGATTCGATCATGCGGGGATCCTGAAACCATTCGTGATACGCGATCAAGGCTTCGAAGAGCAAGCCGGTCATGAACGGTGAACCACCATAGGCATTCTCATCCGGACATTCTTCCGTATCGTGGTTATAAAGGTTATGTATCCAACCTCCATCGGTGTATTGATTCTGGGTTTTCAGAAGATTTTCCATCCTTGGTTTGACCGCATCCAGATACCTGGTTTCCCCACTCATTCGACCATAAGTCATGAGACCCAGTAAGGGGAATGCTGCTTCACGCTCCGTCCAAAATTTGTGGCCATTTTTCGGAAAGAAGAAAAAGTCGACCGGATTAGCCTTGAGAAGATAGTCCGCCATGAGCTTGCCGACGCGCAGGTTTTCGGGATCACCTGTGAGGAGATAATCGGCTTCGAGCGCACGAAGATAGAGATAACGGGTTTCCCTGCGTCCGTTCATTTTACCCGCATCTGGACCGCTTTGGACAATCTGCTCGTCACGATAGTGGAGAAGTTCGCGGCGTGCCCAACCAAAAACCTCCAGGTTACCCGTCCGAACAAAATGCAGATACCAGTTGAGACTTGTCGAATAGTATCCGTCCAGTCGAGCATCGGGTCCCCAATCATCAGATCCCTTGAGCCGATCAAAACCTTCACGCTGACGTCTATCATAACGGTCCATCGTCTCGCGATGTTTGGGGTCAGGCAAGAGTTCCGAACGCCCTGCGGGCAGGAGCCGCCCCAAGGCTGTTGTGGACGTGAGATAGTCTGCACTTGGAAACGCCACCGCTGCGGGTATGCGTGGTATCGGTGCAGCCGCTCGCGCGGGTCGTGTCGGGCTACTGTTGGCCTTTAAGGTCAGCGTGGCTGGAAACTTTTCTGCCGACCGTTCGAACTGCACAAGGGCCGAACGTACGGAACCGTCGGGCCACTGAGCCAGGGGTTTTATGAACGTCGCGATTTCATTCGTTCCATCCAGGAGGACAAGAGATTCCGTGGATGGAATCGTGCCGGGTGCAAAGGGTATCCCATTGGAGACGAGCAGTGTCCCTGTTTGTGAACCCAGGCGTTCCGCATGGAGTGTGATGCCCTCCGTGATGAGCCGAGGCGTATCCTGGGTGGCCAGTGTAGGTGATTTTCCCTCGCTGTCTGTACAGCTGAAGGTGAATACGAAACAAGTCGTTAAAAAAGTGGAAATCCATTTCATGCAGGTATGCTCCCATTCCAAAGTGTGTGCGATGGAGGACATGTCCTAGAGGACGTTCTCGGAAAGAGGCGCCTGTGAGGCAGGATTTTAATAGATCAAAAACGTAGCTTCGACAACGACGTAATTTTACACTTTATCTCTGTCATCAATTGAAGACAGATCATGAACTTTATAAGAGTACGCCTGCTCTATGCGACCAAGGGGACTGCGAAGAATTTAAGAATGAATGGGTTTTTTTTGTTCATTTTCCAACTTCAAAGATGACCGTCTAGATCCGTCATCGCATGATTTATGCCCGACAAGTATGAAATGAAAACATAAAAACTTCCATTTCTGGCCGATGAATTATGGGTAGGAGGTGGTAACCCCATACTCCGCGTCATGTATTCAACCTAGAAGTAGGGGTAGCCGTTTGAGAAACTTTATTTCGCTTTCATTACTTACAAGTTTGGTCCTGGTGAATGCCTGTGGCAAATCCAAATCTGAGGAAACTGCGTCGACTGACTCGACCGAAGAGTTGGGTGATGGTACGGAAGGTTTCGCCGTTACAGGAAGCTTGCTGCTGGGCGGTCTTTTGACTGCTGGCGTGAATATCACACACGTGGTGGCGCTCAATACGGAAAGTGGCAGAAAGCTCGCTTTCCCAGTCGACGCCGACACGGGCGAATTCCGTTTGATGATTCCTACAACGGATGAGAATGATTTCACGATCTATATCAATGCCGATGGCACGCTGGATCGCGCCAAACTCGAGAAGCAGAATCCTACAGTCGCGGTTGAAGTCGCTGACATGAGTGATGAAGAGTTGCTTGCCGCGATCAAAGAAGGCGCCGAGGAAAACGCCGGCAAAACACCTGAGCCTTCACCCTGGACACTGGCCTATGTCGATGCCACCAAAACCGGTGCTGACATGATGGTCAGCCGCTTCGCTGCGGAAACCCTGGACACCATTTCACCAACCCGTGGCAACATCGGCCTCAAGATGGGCGAAGTCACCCCAACTGTGGGTGGCGCTGCTGCAACATCGACTTCCTATGCTGATATCCTGGAAGCCATTGGCATGAGCACCGACACAGCGACAACTTTTGGTGCGATCGATGACGTTTCCTTGCGTTATATCAATCCTGATATCGACGGTGATGGTGTTTTGGACGCCGTTGTCGTGGATGCTGAAGGTGTCCGCACAGGAACGGAAGTTCGTTTCCCGCTTGATTTCCACAACCGCTTCTTAGTCCAGGCCACAGGCGGCGCCACTGTTCTTCACACAAGCCTGAAAGATAAGTTTGCTGATGACGTTGTCGGCGGTTTGGCGAACCTTAACGTTTCTTACACAGGAACCGGCATCATCCCGGAATTGGAAAAAACAATCTTCGCTTCGGCACCTACCAGCTACAAGTGGAAGTTTGAGTCGGCGTTGACTGTGCAGTCCTCGACCTGTACGGAGCTCCCATCCGGTGGAACTCTGGCCGCAGGCGACTGGTGTACCCACAACTATACTGAAGACTCGAACTATGAGCGTTATCAGTTGGGCCAGGAAGTTGCAACCCCTCCTGAAGGCACTTATGTGTTGGACGCAGGCGGAAAAGTCTTCACCTGGACCGATGTGAAAGTCTCTGATTTCAGCGCCGGCGCTGGCTTTGTGATCCTGCTGGTGAAATACAACACCAGTGATAAGGGTACAGCGGATACTGCGGATGATACACTGAGTGGTATCAGCTACAAGTATTTGAAGAAGACGACGGCGGGTTGGGTGGCTGCGACCGAGAGCGAATTGCAGCTCCTGATCAAAGGCGACGGCGGTTATATGAGCCTTAAGTTTGACTCCGATACACTCAACGTTGGCGTGAGGATTCCCAAAACTCCGACCGGAACGATTGATATCGCGACCGCTCAAATCAACACCAACAGCACAGCTTCGGGTGTGGAAACTCTGATCACCAACCTGAAGGCTGGCACTGTCCTCTGGACTCGTTTCTCCAGCGGAGCGGCGAGCTATGATGACAAGTTAGGAATGCGTTTCTTCTTCTAATCCAAAGGCCGCCGGGTTTATACAGGCGGCCTCCCAGCCTTTCCCCCTCCCTTGAGAACGATATCTTTATTTCGACTCCACCCCATTCACTTCATTATTGGCCCTGCGGCAGTCTTTCGAGGCCTCTCTTTTCCTTATCATTTCAATAGAATATCGGTTGAATCGGCGTGGATCCTGCCTGGCGAATTCAAAGGAATTAATCTTGACTGATGAAGCAATATTGGTTCAAAAGCATAGCAGGTAATCAGTTACTTAAGCTATGTCATATGAGTCTATTGAACGATCCAAGGATATCAACACACTATGAAAACAACCTCGATCGCCCTATCTTTAGCAGTCGCCTCCATGGTTTTGCCTGCTTGTGGAAACAAGAAAAAGTCGAAAAAGAATACGACAGCCCCTGTTGTCATGTTCGTTCACGGCAATCCGCAGCAGCTCATAGCGGGTTCCACTCAAGATAAAAAATCCTTTTTGACCACCGAAAACTTTAAAACCTTCAATGGTTTTCATTTTGCGGGCGGCGGGTTATTCATCGAAAAAGAAAAGCAGGTTAATCCCAAAGACTTCTCTGAGGTCGAGGAAGATAACAAAACAACCGACGACGATGAAGGATCCGAACTGGTTCGTTATTCTTTCGTCGAAGAGGGCGGTCGCGTTGTCTATCGTCCGGAAAACAGCAAGATCGATTACCCAAGCTTTGGTTTCAAAGTGAATAACGGCGTGCTCGAATTGAGCGACGTCGACGGCAATTCCCTGGCGATCGAACACTATAGTTTGAAGCAGGATGGTAAAGCGTTCAGTATTCTCGGCAGCTTCAGTAATTCCGCCCAAGGCCGGGGCTTGATCACCCTGACTTTCGCTGATTCCGCCGAGGTCAATGCTTTGACCGCGTCTCCCGAAGACAAAAACTTCAACTTCCTGAATGGGCACAGCCCTGTGAAGTGGGAAGGTCCCATTTCCCTGGATCTCTGCGGTGCAGTCCCCAAGCAGCAACAAGATTCGATTCAATTGAGTCTGGAGGCCTGGTATGCGGATCCTTCGCGTCAGGCAGGTGAAGAATTCAAAGGCGTCAGCTATAGCGTCAAAACCCAGTTCCCCCCATTCTCGGATCTGAACAGTCACTGCGTGTTCATCGTCAATCAGTTCAAGGCCGAAAACAGCACCAACTTCTTTGTCGGCGGCATGAACCTGCCAGGCATCAACTTCGCCAGCAAAGAGCTGATCGACAGTGACATCTTTTTATTTGCTGACCACATCGGTGGCCAATTAAAGGGTCAACCCAGCCCGACCACGATTCACGAAATTGGCCACTTCTTTGGACTCGGCCATGAATTCGATGACTCGGATCAGGGCCATGAACATTACAAAAGTGTTATGGGGTACAGCGACGGAACAGATGACGTGACCGAAGGCGATTTCAAAGCCATCCGTCATCTCTATAAGACCGGTCTGGGTGATCAGGCCAAGCTCACCAACTAACGATTCTTTCCTATCGAACGGGGGCTTTCCATCTGGAAGCCCCCGTTTTGCATTAATAGGTTGCATGGTGAGGGAGCTCAAGCCGCTGCACAAGCCTTTTCGCATTCTTTGCAGGCTTCCATACAGGCTTTACAGATTTCCATATGTTGAGCGTGTTTTTCACAAATTTTCGCGCAGTCGGCACAGATTTTCGCCGTAACTTTGGCAAAGTCTTTAGTATGAGCGGATCCATAGAGAGCCAGTTTTTCAAGGCTCTCACACGCAGCGACTAACTCCATAACACTTTTCAGGCATTCGGCCATGGACTTATTGCCCTGTGCCAATTCTTTTTGACAATGACTCATACAGATCAAACCGGTCTTGACACAGGCGTGAGCGGTATCGGCTAGTTTTGAAAAGTTTCCTGTGGCAACCGGCTTATCAGCAGCAAGGGCCTGAGTACCTGCGGCAAGCCCGACGGCCAGAGTTCCCACAGAGGTCGCAGTTTGCAAAATCATGTCACGGCGGTTCATAATCGCTCCTGTTATTTTGTATACAGATTACCACATTAAAATCCCCATTGTTTAGAGTAAAAGACTGGATCTGGCGTTAAAAGGACATACTTTGTCCATAGCGCATGGAAACTGCCATTGGTGCGATATCTGGGCCGCACCGATGCTATCGAATAAGTGAAAACAAGGTGGTTGATACCCTAGCAGCAGGTGATATTTGCGTAAGAATAGTTGAAAGGAATATTTGAGAATTGCTTTCGCACGACATTTTTCTTATGCCATCTCTCGATGAGATCTCTTTTCCTATCTTCAATTCCTATTCCCACAGAGGTTATTTATGAAGCAGATATTGGTCGTCATAGGGTTTCTTACGAGTGCAGCCTACGGACATTCCTGGACGGGCGCATGCTACCAGGATGGTAAAATGTTTGCTGAGGAGGTTGCTGCGATCGAATACTGCATCAAGCAGCCTGAGGCGGCGGTATCAGAGATGGCTGAAGTCGGGGCAGTTGAGCTGTGCGATTCACCCTCTGAAATTCGTGCTTTGGAATCTGGCTGCAAGGATGCTGTTATTCCAGCTATTCAAGAGCTCTATGATGAAGGCGAATGTGACAAATTTAAGAGCGTTAAAGATTCGCGGGTTCGTGTTTACTCATTGATGAAAAGGCTCTGCCAATAGTTAGGCGACCAGGGTGACGGTTGAAAGCATGGGCTTTGGCCATCGCTCTGGGCATCCCAAGCCAGGCTTGCAAGATGCAGACTGCTTAGAAAATGCGCCCCATAATCTTTGTTGCGCATGCTTCAAGTCACTCATGAATAAATGTTCGTGCTGCATGGATTTCGTATGACAACGAATGTCCTGCTTTATTGTTTGATTAATTTTCTCCCGGCATCTCCATCTTTACGTTTTAGGAAGATGACGATTTAAGACTTCCACTTTCTGCATCGGATGTGAAATAACGCATCTGGGTCACGCGAGGACTCAGTATTTGAAGAAAGTACTTATATTTATGGAGAAATGATGCATTCGCCGTGCATTTCGAGATATGAAAATTATTCATGAGGGAAAGCTATGAGTCTCAAAAACGTTTTAAAAAATTGTATGGTTGGTGCCGTCGGCGTTGCAGTTTCCATGGGAGGCGCGGTTCCTGGCCTTGCTTCCACGTCAGACTATTCTGAGTCAGAGACACTTGATGAGCTCGATCAACAAGAAATGCTCCGGATTGGTGCTGCTGAGGCTGCCGTTGTTGCCAAAGCTGCCGTGAAAGCAAAAACTGCCATTGGTGATGCTATTGCCGATGCCAGTGCTCATGCAGGGTCGGCCAAAGGTCGTGTTGTTGCGCGTTCATTGGCACAAGCGATGACTTTAGTCGGACGTGCTCAAGCCTTTGCGACATCGAGTGCATTTACTAAAGGTAAGGCCAAAGCAGCAGCGGAATCGCTCGCTTCAGCTCAAACCCATGTCGGTACTGCTATGGCAGTTGCCGATTCAATGGCTGTCAGTGAAGGCGGCCCTGCTATCGCAGTATCTGTCGCCATAGCGGTTTCTGTTGTGGGTGACGCCGTGGCTGTTGCCAATGCCGTTGCAGTATCAGAATAATACATGAGGCGGGTGGCACGGAAGCTCCTTCGAGTGGCCGTGTCACCCCCTATTTGTTCACAACTTGATTCGGAGATTGTAGTTATGCGCATCTCTACAGTTTTTATGGTAACGCTGGCTCTACTGTCATTGGGTTCGCCAAGCCTTGCGGATACAATTCGCAGCGAAAGCAGAAACAATTTGATTGATCAAAGGTGTGAAAATGCAAGCGAGGTTTCCATCAGGGTCGTAAACATGGATGGTCAGTGCCAGGCTTTTTGGAAATGCGATAGCACTGCGTTTGAAGTCAAATGTGGAAGCAGTCAATGCGAATGCCAGCATGATTCAGCAAGTTTTATTAATAAGATTAAATATGATTCATGTGATTCTGAAAGGCTGGAAATTTGCTTTAACGTGCCTCAATAAAATATCAGCCTCAGTTCCCACTGCCCACATTGAATCGCTAAAACCAACCGTTGAGCGTTTCAAATTCCACCGCGGAGATCGGCTCTTCATACGACCGATCCTCCGGAGCCCATGCTCGAAAACCTCATAAGAACACGAACCAACACTAGCCCCTTTTGCCCTATGGAGTTATCCTGACGTCAGGCTCCTCTTTGTAGCCTTGCCGTCATCATTCCACCCGTCCACCAGAGCATTGAGGGGCTTAAGTCCATCATGGAGAGTCTGAAAGCACATCTGGTCCACCTCATCGCCGCGTTGCTGCTGGTGTCCGCGAATACTTTTACCGCGCCTTTGCGCGCGGAAGTGCCCAAGGTCTTGCGTGTATGCGGGGATTCAGATGAGTGGCCGCCTTTCACTTATTTTGAACGGTCCCTTGGCAAGAAAACCAACGTGGTGGCCGGCTACAATGCCGACTTTCTTTCGACTTTACTGGCTGGATCGGGCCGTACAGCGGTCGTTACGCTGCTGCCATGGAAACGCTGTCTGGATAGAGCTGTGCGCGGCGACTTCGACATTGTTTTGGACGGAGCGAAAACCGCGGTTCGAGAAAAGGATTTCGTATTTCCGGAGTCCCATTACCATTTGACGCCTGTTGTTCTCTACCGCAAAAACTGGGCAAGCCCGACCTGGCTCGACCCGACGCCTGGTCATCGTTTAATATTTGTGGTCAGCTGGGTTATGCCTACGATTTCAAAGACACCCCCTTTGAAAAACTGCAAATCCAAATGCCGGCCAGGTCCTTCAAATCCGTGGTTATGATGCTTAAATATGGACGCTGTGATCTCGTTCTGCACGACCTGGAGATTCTGGCAGGTTATGCCAGAATTGGGGGATTGAGTGTTCTGCAGGACAAAAGCCTGTCCTATGCTCCCCTCGATTTGCCAACGATAAAAACTCAGCTCTATCTTATGGTCAGTCGATCCTCGCCTTTTCGGACGGAGCTGGTGGCGCTGTTGAATCAAGGCATCGCTCACCTCAAGAAATCGGGTACCGCTAAAAAATTGTACGAGCATCATGTCAGGATTCAGAACGATTGACGGTACTGGATCATGAAATTCCGCGGCGGCAGGGTCACAACCTGCGGCAAGGGAACAGTATTGGCTGGCGGATCGACCCAGCGCGTGTAGCCAATGTAACCAATATCGCCCAAATTGGGACGACTGTTGCCAACATTATGAACGTTCAAGGCAAGTTCGGATTTGTCCCAGCCCACACCCGCTCGAGCATTGACCAAAGCATAACCCTGACGCTTGAGGTTGATACCAGGAGCGGCATTGGCTGAAATACTGTCCCCTGTATAGCTAGAGTCGACGCTGCCGAACGCGGTCCTTGTTTCATTGAGACGTGTGGTGTAGACGTTGCCCAGAGTGCCGTTCCATTTCGGTGTTTGATAAACACGCGAACCCACCGGTTGCCCGGTTAAACCCTGTTTCGTGATACGCGCGTCCTGATAGCCGGCACCCGCCCGGATTTTCCATGCAGGGGTTACGTGACCCGCCAGCTCGAACTCGCCGCCGTTGATGCGCGCCGCCCCCGCATTGCCCTGCAAATAGAATCCACAGCTGGCCAGAAACAGGGGCTGTTGAATCCTGTCCCAATTGATGCGAAACAACGATCCAGACAGGAGCAGCCCTGGGTTTGGAAAATCGATCTTGCCGCCGAGTTCGATGCTCGTCAGGGTGTCAGCCTTTATTTTTGTAATGGATTGCGCCGTCTGGCCCATCTCATCCAGGGATGACTCACAGCCAAAGCCGGTAGGGTCGAGTTGGGCACCGCCCGCGCGAAACCCCTGAGAACCTGAAGCATAGACCTGAGCCTGCTCGGAAGGCTGATACGACAAGGCAAGCTTGGGCGTGTGGCCGCTGTCCTTGTTATTATTTTTGGAGGCAAAATGAGTGCTCGTAATATCGAAAGTCAGATCATTGGATTGGTCGAGCCAATAGTAGCGATCGCCTAGCGTCAGGGTCCATTTCTCGGCAAATTTGTAGTCGAGTTCCGTGAACATTGCTCTGTCATTGTGAGTTGTTTGGCTCATTTGTTCCCAGAGGAGGGACATGGTTCCGGGTGCGTCGCCGAGCAGGCCTTCGATGCGGTCGATGGAAAAAGTACCGCGACTGCGGGCGTGGAAAAAACCGATCGTTCCGCTCAGATTGCTGTCGGGCGGATGGAAGGCAAGCCGTGTTTCATGAGAAATCTGCCGGAGTTTATGATGAGCTGTCCAGGCGAATCCCTGCGGAATTGTGGTTTCCCAGTACTGCGCTGTACCCTCCGTGGAATCCTCGACATCACGCGTGTCGCGGGAAAAATAGCTCGTCGTCGAGACCAGATTCCAGGACTCACCCCGCCACGTGAACGTCAGTGAGGGCATGTTGATACTGTCGTCCACCACGGGCTGAATGTCAGCCGTATGTTCGATCATCTCAGTCGGTTTGAAAGTGGGTAGGGGTGCATAGGCAGCAGGGTAGCCGTTGGCATGCGAACTTTAATGCAGCATCCGCAACCCAAGGTCCAGATCCTGGCTGATACGCCAGAGCGCAGAAATGGATCCACCCTTGCTGTTGGTAGCGCCCTGGTTGTCGACTTTGATGCGGGGTGATTGAGGGTCGTTGATATCCGACAGATAAGTGCGGGTCAGATAGCCGGCGCTATCGTCAAAGAAAGTAGCGAGGCGCAGGGCAGCGACTCCTTCGGAAAGAACGAGGTTGCCCGCGACCTCTCCTGTGCTGTTCAGTGGTTCACCGCCGCCCTTGGTTTGCCCGGCGCCCAACATATAGCGTAAATCGTTCCGTGACAAATGAGGTGGTTTACTGATCAGGCGAACGTTTCCACCTAATGAGCCGTCGCCATACAAAGTTCCCTGCGGTCCTTTCAGCACTTCAATGCCTGCAAGATCCAGAACGCGAAGGTCGACCGTATTGGGGATCGGTGTTTCGTCCAGATAAAAGCCGGTCGTTCGTGCGCCAGCAACGCCACGTATCGCGATGGTTCGGGCCGCTCCCACTGCGGTAGCAGGATCGCCAGCGGTCGAGCCATTTCCATAGGCAAATGACAAATTTGGAGTTTTGGTCGCATAGTCGGTAAACGAGACTATATTGAAGTCGACGAGGCTCTGTTCAGAAAAAGTGGTGACGGAGCCTGGTATCGAGGTGATCGTTTCCTCACGCTTGCGGGCGGTCACGACCATGTATTCCGGCTTCGTCGTCCCGGCTTCAGCGTCCTTGGACGCTTGAGGGTCCTCGGACGCTTGCGCGTACTCGGACAAAATCATAGGGTTCTGCTGCGCCGCGAGCAGAAATAAAGCATTCCAGGCCTTGCGAGCTGAAGTGAGTCTAATTTTTTACTCCCTAAAACCGCTGGTCACGCGTTGATGTTCCCATTATAGTTTCCGAATTATACTCATACTCGTGGACCAAAGAAACCCCCGGAAAAGTGTGCATGCACTTTGCAATGCTCAACCCCGTGCCTCTGGAAACCCGGAGCTTCAGGGCCGCCGGCATGCTGAAAGGCTTATCATGAAGCGTTTCCAAACACGCCTTGTTCACGTTATCGGCGGGTTCCTGCTGGTCGCTGCCAACACTTTTTCAACAGCTTTGCGTGCTGAGGTGCCTAAGGTTTTGCAAGCTTGCGGGGACGCGGATGAGTGGCCACCCTTTACTTATTTTGAGCGGTCCCTCGGTAAAAAAACCAATGCAGTCAGCGGTTACAATGTCGACTATTTAACAGCCTTGTTGGCTGAGTCGGGCCGCACGGCAGTCTTTACGCTGCTGCCGTGGAAAAGGTGCCTGGAGCGAGCGAAGCATGGCGAATTTGATATAGTGCTGGATGGATCAAAAACTCCGATTCGGGAAAAAGATTTCCTATTTCCAGAGTCCCATTATCAATTGACGCCAATCATTTTATACCGCAAAGACTGGGTGAAACCCGACCTGTCTCGACCCGAGGTTCGGTCTTCCTTAAATGTCTGCGGGCAACTTGGCTATGCTTATGATCGAAAGAACACTCCCTTTGAAAATGTTCAAATCCAAACGCCGGCCAGGACATTCACATCTGTTGTCATGATGCTCAAACATGGGCGCTGCGATCTCGTCCTGTTCAATTTTGAGATCGTGACAGGTTATGCCAAGACAGGGGGGTTGAATATCTTTCAGGACAAAAGCCTGGTGCATGCCCTTCTTGATTCGCCGAGCATGCCGCTCTATCTTATGGTCAGCCGCAACTCGCCATTTCGAACGGAGCTCGTGGACCTTTTGAATAAAGGCATCGTCGCCTTGAATAAATCGGGAGCGGCCAGGAAATTATATGATCAGCACATCAAGCTTCAGAAGCCGCAATAAAATCTTTCCGACTCATAATAAGCCGCCGTGAACTTGAACCCTAAGCCACTACCTGAAAATGGGTGCTTGGTAAAGTGATCAGGAATTTGAGCGGAACAATGCCCAGATGAGGGGCCCGCGGATCTTCGAGCACCAACTCCAGACTGCCGCCCTGTTTTTCAAGGTAATTGGCCACAGCATCAAGGCCCATGCCGCGTCCCGAAATATCAGTAACTTTTTCAGCCGTCGAAAAGCCAGGCGTCAGAATAAAATTAGCCACATCGATAGCTGTGTAGGATTCGTCCTCATGAACCAGGTTGCGTTCGAGCGCCCGCTGCCAGACTTTCAAAAGATTGATCCCGCGCCCATCATCGGTCATGAGGATATTGAGGGTTTCCTGCGACAGGGTCATTTCCATGCGAATACACCCCTTAGGATTCTTGCCTTTGCGGCGCCTTTCCTCGGGTTCTTCCAGGCCATGGTCGAGAGAATTGCGAATCAGGTAAGGGGGCGGGACACTTTTCGCTATTCCGACTTGAAAATAACCGTGCAGGCCTCTGCTATCGGTCCCGTGGTGTATTCGTCACCCTCTCCCCAAGCACCCAGAGGGCAGGTCCCCGTTACAAGGATTGAATTCTTCCCTGCATCATTATTAACAGTAAATGTAACGGTTTCATTCGCATTCACGGCCGCCGATGCATTCGGGGTGATGTATTGCCCCGCATCGGTACTGGCTGTGACAACAAACGTTCCGGCCGAAAAGGAAACCGAGCAATCGCTATTGAGGCGGTTGAGATAGTAGGTATCTCCGCTCCAATATCCAGCAGGACACGTTCCCCCTGCACTCCGCGAGATAAAGAAACCATCATCGGCAGCCACCGTATAGCCAATCACCTTGGTCGAATGCGAAAGCCTATCACCGAGCGGCGACGCCGTAACGTGGTCTCCGGCCGAAGCCGTAATCTTCAGGATCACTGCGAAGCCTAAAATACAATCCCCAACGATCGGACCGGTTGTATAGGTCGCGCCATCCCACGTCCCAGCAGGACAATCACCTTCCACCTCGGTTGACAGGTCATTTATCGGGGAGGTCGATTTCACTTCAATGGAAAAGGTCGCCCGAAAGCGCTGAAAAGGAGTTCACCTGTGTGGTTTTATTATCCCGCAGCTGAAGCGTCTCGGATCGGGTCCCTGGGATTAACGCAAGCTTCAGATCCGTACGGCGGATCGGGTGGCCATAGAACTTTGGAAGCTCTTGCCTGCCATCATATTAAACCATCAGGTTTTTTTCCGGATTTACTAAAATGCATAATAATTATAAGAGCCTAATTCCGAGCAGCAAAGTGCTCGAGCTAGCACGCTAAATCTGCTTAATAAATTTCCACAATTTTCCGAATTGACATTTAATGCTGCAAAGCAGGAGTTGATAAGCAAGGCAACTGCATTCAATCAAGGAGATTCACATGACATATGTTTTAAAGCAAAGCTGCGCAATCCTCGTGCTCGAAGACAGCACTTCCTTTGGCAATTCACTTGCCAAGGTTGCGATAGAGCTCGGCATTGATCTGACGTTATGTAGGGATTTCCAAGTGTTTTCAGAGTTAACAAAAGAAAATCAGTTTGATTTAGCGGTGGTGGATATTGATTCACTGAAAGTTGAACTCAACCTGGTCGTAGGCATGCTCAATAGCAAACCGCTCGTCGTTATCAGTGCCGACGCATTAGCACAGACCAAACGCTCCAGTTGGCCGGATGCTGTCAAAGGCGTGTTTTCGACCCACGTAAAGCCTAAGGATCTATTGGGCGCCGTATTGCAATTCGTTCCAAGGCGACAAACCGTTGCCGACGAAGCGTTACACTATCTTCTCATAGATGATGATCACTCATTTGCCAAGATTGCAATTAGAGCCGCGGCTTCAAGTGGAATACGCTTAAGTTGGGTGGATACTCTGCAGAAATTAGACTCCAATAAAAGCCTTAACGGCTACGATGTCGTTCTACTGGACTATGATCTCGAAAAAACCACTGGTTTTGACGTTGCAGAGATTCTCAACACAACAGCACAGCGCAAGCCAATTGTCATGGTGAGCACAAGCAACCGACCCATCCAGGATAGTCTATTTAAATTGCCCAACATCATCGGCTTTGTGAGCAAGTGGGGCAGTCCTCATGATTTCGTGCTCAAGACCTTTCAAATCTACGACGAGCATCAGAGCAGAACCGCAAGGAGCATGAGCTCTATGGCCAAGGCAGGTTGATTCGACACGATCAACATCCTGGAGCGTGCTTCTCAGCAACCCAAGATATTTCCTGGAGTATGGATATCTTGGAAGGTTGGTTGGAAACGCGCTTAGGCTCAGGTTCAGACCCATATCATGGCCGAGCGTTTCATGATCTTACCCAAGTAAATAAGCACACGTAACTCCACACGATTTAATGATATATTGTCAATCTGCTAAAAATAACCAGCTTCGCTTGGTCAACGATGATTTTGCTCATGGCAAACCCGGACACCTTATAAGGCGATCTGAGCGTTTTTTATAAGACCGGAAGATTTACACGCGGCGTTCGTGGGAAGCCCCTGGATGGACAAGCTAAATTCAAACATTCCTACTTAACGGCATGGGCCTAAGTAACAGTAAAGTTAATGGTTTGGGGCTTTTAGCCCGAATATAATCAAGTGTTCGTCATGACCTTCAGCTATGGCTTGCCCCCCAAAAAACAGCGAGCCGAGGCCAGAGTTTCATAAGGCTAGTAACCCTATCTGATGCAATGTAGGAGAATGCCGATGAATAACACGAGAGCCGTATACACGATCACCGTCGATGATGATCCCGCCGCTCATAAAATGATCTCCAGAGCGATGGGCATCAATTCCCTTCCCTATGCATCGACGACAGCTCTGATTGCACGGATCGACAGCTATCAGCCTCTTGCGCTATTTGTTGACGTGCACTTGAGTCCTGATGAATGCGGGCTCGACGCTATTCCGACGTTTCGTCAAGCCTGGCCGTTTACGCCCATTATCGTCGTTTCGGCCGATGAGGCTGATGATGCCATCTGCAACGCGTTGGCATCGGGTGCGAACGACTACCTTCGCAAACCATTTCATCGTCAGGAGCTGACCGCGCGGCTCAAAGCTCGAATCGGTGAAATGACTCTGCTCTCCGCGAAAGACGAGCTGATTTTTGGGCCACTTCGCTACAGCAAAATCTATCGCCGCGTGTCCTGTGGGGACAAGAGCTTTCATTTTTCCCCAAGTGAAGCTCTGCTTTTTGAATGTTTACTTCAGGCCAAGGGCATGGTCGTGACCAAGACGGAGCTGAAACGAAAAGTTTGGGGAGACGTCAAGGTCTCTGATAACGCGATCGACAAAAAGATTTTTGACGTTCGAAAAGTGGTCAAGGACATTTGCGATAGCGTGAGTGTGGCGACCACCTATGGGATAGGCGTTGGTCTGACTCTGGCAAAGCCAGCTAAAACTGAGAAAGCTTCCTTAGCAGAAAATAATGAGGGTTAATTGAGAATTATGTTAAGTAACACCAAAATTTCTGTGCTCCTTATCGAAGACCAGACTGACTACCATGATATGGTTGAGAGATATTTGGGTCTCAATGAAGAAACATCGCTCGTCAACAAGCTCGTCACCACAACATCGTTGGCGCAGGGTCTCGAACTGATGAAAGACTTTGCTTTCGACGTGGTTTTGCTGGATCTTAATGTGACCGATAGCAAGGGTATTATCACGTTTCAAAAGTTTATCACGGCCTTTCCCAATGCTACGGTCGTGATTCTAAGTAGCTCGATCGACGCAAAAGTCGTTGCTGCTGCGGTCAAGGAAGGGGCGCAGGACTATCTACCGAAATCTCATCTCAATCCACTTCGCTTGGAAATGACTCTCATGCTCGCGGTTGAGCGGTCGCGATTGCTCCACCGTGCACTGGCTGCTGAAGATGAAGCCAGAACAGCCTCGCGTTTGAAATCAGAATTTTTAGCGCACATGAGTCATGAGATTAGGACTCCCATGAACGGGGTCATTGGGATGACCAGCCTGCTCCTCGAGTCTCACCTCGATGCCGAACAGCGGGATGCGGTCGAGACAATTCGAAGTTCTGGCGAGATTCTGCTCGGTGTCATCAATGACATCCTTGATCTCTCAAAAATAGAGGCTGGGCGCGCCGATCTTGAGGAGACCGATTTCAATATCCGTTCAGCGGTTGAGGATACTCTCGATCTTTTTGCAGAAGCTTCGCATGCGAAAGGCCTGGTCCTCGCCAATTTCATTGAACCTTCCGTCCCGGCGACTTTACGTGGTGATCTATCCAGACTCCGGCAGATTCTGGCCAATTTCGTCAGCAATGCGATCAAATTCACCGAAACTGGAAATGTTACGGTCTACGTCACAGCCAAAACTCAAGACAACACACGTTTAAGCCTCACTGTCGAAGTCCGTGATTCGGGCTGTGGCATCGCCCCAGAAGACTGTGTTCGTCTCTTTCAGCCGTTCGTCCAGGTGGGGCATGATTTCCGCAATAGGCGCGGCGGCACAGGTCTTGGACTCTCCATCGCCCAAAGGCTTTCCCAACTCATGGGAGGAGATGTTCTCGTCAAAAGTCAGATTGGCTTCGGAAGTACATTTTCGTTTACCGTTCTACTGAGCGAAGTTAAGACGGAAGCATCCAAATCAAGAGCCGACCTCTTGGCCAAAAACGTTCTTTTAATGAGCGATATTGCCAGCAAGAACCACATTCTTCGCGAGCAGCTGGCAGGTCGAGGATTGAATGCCGTGGAAGCTTCATCATTGACTCTAGCCGCACAAGCGGCATCAGCGGGAGAAATCAGCCTGGTGATCCTCGACGGTCATCAAAAAAATCCGGAAGATATTAGTAGGATCATCATGACCCTGCGTAAATCGAGCGGGCGATTTGATTTGCCGATCTTGTTGATTTGCGCGCCTGGAGCTACGGCTTCACGTTCCCTTAATTTAGTGGGTGCTACCAGCATATTGAGAGAACCCATCAGACAGTCGCAGCTTTACCATCAGATCGCGTCGCTTGTTGATGCTGAATCGTTAGTATCCTTCAATGCGGAATCCTTGCTCAGGTCAGAAGACCATTCGCAGTCACAAAATACGCTCAAGGCAGGCATGCGTATCCTGGTTGCGGATGACAATACGGTGAATCAGAAAGTGGCGAAACGCCTGTTGACTCATATTGGAGTAGCGGTTGATGTCGTTGCGGATGGTAGAGAAGCTCTATTGGCTTGGGACAGTCTGAACTACGATCTGATATTGATGGACTGTCAAATGCCTGTGCTGGACGGATATGAGGCAACCCGTGCGATTCGTGCTAGAGCAAACGGACGTCGTGTGCCTATTATTGCGATGACTGCAGATGCGTTGCCAGAAGGTCGAGCCAGATGCCTGGCATCGGGTATGGATGATTACCTGGTGAAGCCAGTCCAGCTCGAAGACCTCCGCCTGGTCCTGCATAGGTTTCTAGCACAGGGAAAGGATCTTGCGCCAACTGCTGCACTTGAGGTCCGGGCTGAACTTCCGCTCATTGATTTAAACGTTATTGCCAGCTTAAGAGAACTTGCTGCTGATGGTGAGGTGCATGATGAATTTATCGTGGAACTCATTACGGCTTTTCTTGAGACAGCGCCTCGCTTGATCAAGCAAATCTCCGAAGTTGTGAAGAGTTCTGACTCGAGAACTCTGGTTCATCTTGCGCATAAGTTGAAAGGGAGCAGTCGCAATCTCGGTCTTTGCCGAATAACAGCGATTTGTGATCAACTCGAGGCAGAAGGCGGAGTCGGATGTGCCTCGGATGCCAAGGTTCTCCTTCAGCCATTGCTGGACCAATTCAACGCAGCACAGAATGCTCTATTGGAGAGATGGGGAAAAAATTCAAACTTAAGCGCGTAGACATGAATGACTGCTCGAGAAAAGGCCAAGGGCTCTGCAAAGAAGGTGCTATCTGCGCCCTTCTCCTTCTACTGCATTCGCGGGAGAGAGAAGGTGAACGTGCTGCCACTCCCCTTCGTGCTGTCGACCCAAATTTTGCCTTCATGCGCCTCAACGATCCATTTGGAAATAAAGAGTCCAAGTCCCACTCCATGCCGGTCCTGTCGGCCTAACTGCGAGAAGCGCTCGAAAATCTTGCTTCGCTGCTCTTCGTCGATTCCAGGGCCTGTGTCGGTGACTGAGACGTTGATATTCGGTCCAGATTCGGCAAGCCGAACGATAATTGAGCCTCCGCGGGGAGTAAACTTAAGCGCATTACTGATAAGATTAGCCAGGACCTGGCGCACCCTTTCGACGTCAGCAAAAGCTAGAATTTTTTTCTCTGGAAGCTCAGCTGTGAGACCAAGGTTCTGCTTCGTCGCTAAAATCTGAAAATTGCGCAGCATTTCGTTTACGACACCGGTCAAATCACAGGGCACAGGAACAACCTGGAGCTTGCCGCTGTCGATATGCCCAACATCAAGCAGATCCGTAACTAAGCGAAACATGTTGGCAGCATGGCTTTTAATGGTATCGACCCATTGAATTTCCAGTTTGGTGAGTCTTTCCTCTCCCAGCGCACTCATGAACTCGTCGCTACAGAGCGCAATGATGGCAAGGGGATCCTGAAGGTCGTGGCTGACGATGGCGAGGACTTCGTCCCGCTTGGCTACAGCGGCCTTGGTCGCAGCGTGTGCCGTGCGCTCCTGATCCAATAGAAAATCAGAGTAATTATAGGCAAGGTCAATCTTGCTTCTCTCAAAGAGAAGATTGTTATCGGTTTCCAGTCGCTCCATCGTGGAAAATAGATCATCATCCGCTCGCTTTTCGATGCGCTCACGTCTGATCGTGTCATCGGTCTCTTGACGTTGACTGTTGATTCGTTCATCAACACGCCGCCGCTCTTCTTTTACCTGCTGGTTTGATTTTTCACCGAGCTCGGAATTTTCGTCCAACTCGAACCGGTCATCGATGAGCCCCTGATCAAGCAGCGCGCGTGACTTATGAAATCGGGCATCGGCGTTGGCTTCAATCGACTTGTAGGCTCTCTCGATGACAGCATCGGATTTCCTTCGTTCAGTATCTAAACTTTCGTCTGTCTGGATCCGCTCAGTGCTGACAGGCTGTTTTTCTAAAATAGGCACAGAGTCTCCTAACAAGAATAATATCCACCCAAGATACAATACCTGTCACTGTTTACAAAAGCGTTAGATAGATGCCATCGTATGGTATCACAATTCTTGTAAATAAGATAAAATTTTTTTAACATTTTAAAAATTATCAGAGCCGCAAAGAGACTGTTTTTTTGGATCTTGCTTCCAGTGGTCTGGTTAATCCATTCGACAGTTTAGCCCGCCTTCGGAAGCTGCAACAATAATCCTTGGTAACGCTGGATGGTCGAATACTGAGCGCGCTGGTCAAAATCAGGCTCCGATCGGCGGTGACCCACTCTGCTGGAGAAACTGCTCCGCAGGGATCTCAATAATGGTCTCGAAGGACTGGCGGCGGCCTTGCATGGAGTCCGACCGAAGCTGGGCCCAGACCTGACCTCCAATCTCCTCAATCATGGTTCGCAGGGCGCCCATGCCGACTCCGCGACCTGAAACCTCACTCACATGGTCCCGACTGGAAAGGCCGCTAATAAACATGGCTTCGGTCATGCCATGCGGCAGAGATTCCAGCTGACCAGGTGTGTATCCCAGTTCTATCGCTTTTTTAAGGAGAGATTCGATGTCCAGGCCACGGCCATCATCGCGGCATGTGATCACGATCCTGTCGGCCTGCGATCTGGCGTTCCAGATAATAACACCGCGAGGATTCTTGCCTTGTTCGTGGCGTTCGGCAGGAGACTCCAGGCCATGATCCATCACGTTGCGGATCAGATGGACGAGAGACATGCGAAGGACGTTGGCCGTTCGCCTGTGCACCCACTGATCCTGACCCTCGAAACGCGCCTCGGGAGGGATTTTATTCAGCTCGGTAGCGAGCGAGACCATGGAATCGGTCAATTCACGCAGAAGGCTCGATAGAGAAACATAAAGCGAATGCTGGATGTACGTGTCGAGCGTTTTCAAAAGTTCAGGCAGAGGCTGCGGCATCGATGTACCGTTCAACTTCTGCCGCCGATAGGCGAGCTCGTCCAGAAGTGCCGTCTGATTATCGCTGGGTTCCTGATGGTTCAGGCCACGTTTCAGTTTTTTCGTCCAAAGTGATTCGTAGCGGGAGAGCAGCTGACGCAATTCAGCCAAGGCACTCGTCAGCTTACTTTGTGTTGCAGCCCGGTCCTGGGGAAGTGAGCGTATCTGGTCCTCGACCCCGTGCACAGCTGTTGAGAGGTGACGACAGCCCACCGAACGTGCCGTTCCCTTGAGGGTATGCAGAGCAATCGCCGAGGCATGCACGGCAAGGTTTGGCGCCAGACCAGCGTCCTCGCCTGCAGTTTTGTCCAGAAGTTGATGGCTATGCTTGACGAAGTCGCGCCATCGACCTTCCGGAATGGGAACCAATTCCAGCAGAAGATTCAACTCCTGTTCACGCTCCTTGTTGGCTTCCTGAAGATTACGCCAGTCGGTGACATCGCGGAGTGTGACCAGAACCTGTTCAATGATGGAGGCCGAGTTGGGGACGGGATGCCAATCCATCTCAAAAATTCGCAGGCCAAGAGTCGAGGTATTCACCTGAAACTCGTAAATGAGGCAGTGCTGATTGAATTCCCAAACCAAAAGATCTTCGTCTATGGAAGCCAGGAGAGCACTGCCTAGCATGGAAACCTGTTCCGCGTCCACGTTGCTTTGGGCAAACAGCAGTGGCAGCGCCTCACGCCCTTCCAGGGATTCCGACTGCAGGATGAATTCGAGATGCTTTGAGTATTGACCTTCGATGCAAAGTTTTGCACCCATGGTGAAGATGCCCTGAGGGATCGATGCCATGATCTGTTTGATCTCGGCGGTTTGCTGAACAACTTCTTTTTTTAAGTCCTTCTGCAACTTCTCAGCCGTGCGGAAGGCTTTCGCGAACTGTTGCGCCAGTGTTTCACTTGCAAGGAAGACATAAAGAGTCGCAGCGTATTGAAGCGTGAATGGACGTGGGAGTATCCCGTAGATGACCAGAATGTCATAAACAAAGGAAAAGAGGATGCCGAGACCGCCCAGAAATACTGTGAGCGAACCGTCCAAGCGCATTCTCCAGGCACGGATCACCACCCAAAAGCCAAGCCCGATAAGAAACGCTGACGAGATCTGATAGAGCGGGAGATAAAGGGAATAGAGGTCAGCCGGGACAATAAGTGTGGCCACGATGAGAGGGGAAAAAGCGATGGACACATACTTGAGCAGGCGAGGATAGGCTGCTGGCAGAAACGTGGACTGAAGGAAGTATGAAAAGAGTATGCCGGAGCCTGTTAGGGTAAGATATTCAAAGATGTGGTTGACTTCGAGGTTGTACTTGCTCGGCTGAACGTTCAGATAGAAGAGCATATTGCTGGTGGCGACAGATCGCAAAGCAATGGAAAGTATGGCGAACGCTCCCAGAAGACTGGCCTTGTCTTCAGGCCGGCGGATGAAAAGCATCAGGTTATAGAGAAACATGATAAAAAGAATGCCCGCACAGAATAGATCCGAATCCATACCCCGGCGCCAGGTCAGGCTTAATTGGGAGCCCGGAGCGATCGCGGGCGTGGCACGAAGGCCGCCGTTGGAATGTTCGTAGCAGGCTATGTGCAGGTTGATGACCCAGATCTCACTCGGTCCTTTCGGGTGAAAAGCCAGGGTCTTTGCCAAAGTCAGCGGTGCGTTGGAGCTGGCATTCTCGGCTGGTTCTCCCAGCTGAAAGCGGACCATCCGGGTGGGATCATGCTCAGGATGCAAGGTGATTCGATAGGCGCTGAGTATATAGGGAAGGCTGATTTCATATCCGTCAGGATGGAATTCAAAACCCTGGACGCGTATGCGATAGGTTGCATAGCCTTGACCAGGAAACTTCGGGTTGGCATGCTTCCAGCCTTTTCCAGCCGGGATTCGATCATCGGGAACAGTTTGGGTATCCAATGGTTCGACGAACTTCTGCCAGTAAAAGTCCCAGGGGCCCTGAAGGATGATCATGCCGTGACGATTGGCGAGTGCCCGAGCATCCAGAGGTGTTGTCTCAAGGGCAGAAACCCGGGGCGCAAGGAGACACCAGATCCCGAATAGAATCAAAATTCGAGATATTTGTGTCATCTTACACAGCCCCCGCGACTAGGGTTCCCGCTTCTCTTATCGACATATTGTCAATTTTATGAATGTGTTGATTTCAGGCTGGATGCTTATGTTACGAAAAAGATCGAGGAAAGATGCAGGAGTTTGTGAAGAGCCAGGACAATTAGCTCGCCCGGACCATATGTCGCGAATGAGGATCGGCCAGAAAAGATCCTTGCGGTAGAGTGATTTCAAAAAGCACATGCCAGATGCCAAGCATCTCATCTGAATCCACCAAGCGGATCCGAATGGAACCCGAGCGTTCTTCCAGATAAGCACGGACAGCATCCAGTCCGACGCCACGCCCCGAATTTATGGAAGCTTCGGATTTGGTGGTGAATCCGGATAAGAAAATAAGCCGTTCGACGACGTCAAGCGTCAGTGCCTCGTCTTCCGACAAAATCCCCAAGGCTTGGCCCCGCCGCTTGATTTTACGCACATCCAGACCGCGCCCATCATCTTTGAAGCGAATCTTGAGTTCCTGGCTTGCTTCATACAGTTCAATCCAAAGACAACCCTGAGGGGCCTTATCCATCGCAGTTCTCTCGGCGACTGTTTCCAAGCCATGATCCAGCGCATTGCGCAGAAGGTGTCCAAAGCAATCCAACAGCAGATCTTCAGTGGCACGAGGAAAGTAATAGCCGCTGGCCCTAACTTCGATCCGTGGAGGGAGTTTTTCCAGGTATTCTGCAATTTTACTCGCTCCCACTTCAAGTTCTGCAAAGAACTGTTCAGCTGAGACAAAGACCTGTGGCAGAAGGCGCTGACCAATTGGCTCCAAACCCTTGGACCCTGCCAGGGTAATTTGCTCGCGCATCAACACCTCCAGCTCAGCGCGGGCCAGACAAATTTGATCCGCATCACGACCTAGACCCAGGGTATTGTAGAATGCATCATGGTACTGATTGATCAGAGCATCTATGTCCTGGGTCAGATTCTGCAGCTCACTCCATGGCCCTTTCTGCGAACCATGCACCAGCAATTCATGAACGCACTGTTCGGATCGGTGAATAATATTCGCTAGATCCTTGAGATTGAAACTGCGAGCATTACCCTTCATGGTATGCAGGTTTCTGTAAATGGCCTTAAATTCCTGTTCGTCCAGGTTTGTACCAGTGTCCAAGGACTGGAAAATCTGTTTCAGAAGTTGACGCGAAGCTTTCAAAAACCGTGAGAATTGCTCCGCTTTGACTGATAGGATAGTTTGAAGCATACGCGTCTGCTCTTCACTCTTCCTGGCAGCCGACTGGAGCTGACGCCAGCTGGTCACATCCCTTGCCGTGACGAGTATCTTCTCGATCTCCCCTTCGTCGTCGATCATAGGGGCCCAGGTCAATTCAACGAATTTCGCATGGCCGTCGACATTGAGCGTCATTTCACCAGGCAAACTGCTGCAATTGATCTCAAAATTTATGAGTTGCTCGCCTAGCGAGACTTCAAGCACGGAGACCAGGTGATTCTTTTGATCTTCCCCAAGTTGACTCAGGTCAAGGAAGCAATCTTCAAATTTCAGGCCACCCAAGTCCCTGCGTCCAAGGAGGCTTTCCAGAAATCCAGAGTACTCGGCATGAAAACGCAGGTCAGGCCCCGTCAGCATGAAAATTCCCTGCCGGATATTCCCGAGGATGGAGCGAATATCCCGTGTTTTTTCCTCAACCAGGGCTTTGACTCGTTCCACATGCTCTTGAAGCTCTTCATTGAGGTGTTGAATGTTCTGCAGGAGCCTTGTTTGGGTGCGATAGGCCTCGCCACGTTCGGCCTGATAGCGTCGCAGCAAAAGCACAACCATGGATGCGAACAGGAATGTGATACCCACCGGAATCATGCTGGTCATAGGGGATTTGAAAACTGAAGTATAGCGCAGCATATCATGGATCACGGCAAATCCTAGGGTGATGCTGCCAGACATCAAAATGCGGGCTTCAGAATTCCGACGGATTGCCGACCTCACAGTCATCGGCATGAAAATAAGCAGAGAAGTGAAAATAACGATGTGGAGATAAGGCAGCACATACCAACAATGCAGGAAAGGCATTATTGAAAAAAACAGAACCAAAGCTGCTCCAACCCAGTTTAGGGTGAGGAAGAATATGACGACTTTATGTCTCGACTGGGCAATGTCAGCCAAAAACGTGAAAAGACAAGGCGCTGCGACCGCTAGTGCATTCAAGTCGAGTAAGCCCCATGCTTTGGGATTGAATCCTGTTTGGCATTTGATCAGGGAGTCCTGATTGAACAGCATCCATAGACTGGTACTCGTAATCATGACCGCAAAGTTAAAGAAAAGATCGAATTTGCGCCGCAGAATCACCACGTAAAAGGCCATGATCCCCATGAGTCCAAAGCCGCCTGAAACCCAGATGGTAAGAAGCGAGCGTTCGACATGGCGAAGGAGAAGCGGCGCCTGAGGCTCAATGCTGGGATAAAGAGTTCGAGTCAGATAGCCAAGGGCGTAATGCGTCCGAACCAGAACAGTCTTTCCGCTCTGCTCAGGCTTAAGTGAAACCGCGTGCCAAGTTTGTGGTGCTGCATGGCCCCAGCTTCTGGAAAAGTCACCGAAGCTGTAGACCAGTTCATTATCAATATAGATGGCGACGTCTTCCAGACCATTCGCCAGGTAAAGGACCTGAGAATTATCGGGAATGGCAGGCAGCTGATTTCTGATCCATACCGTTTTATTGAAGCCAAAAGGCACCCCAGGGTGATCATATCTCTGCCATTGATCAAGTTGCCGAGGATCGACCAGAGCGGGCTGCAGAGATCATGATTCGGGTTCTGCTTCTGTAAGTTCCCAAAATGATTCGAATCCGATGGGCGTAAGGTTCTGCGCGTGAATCTCGGCTGTAAAGAATGCCCAGTGCAAAAGCACAGACAGCCCGCACAAACACGTTTTTAACCATCTTCCCAAATGCAATTCGCCTTTCGCTGTTGGTAAGGCTAACGGCGATTTGAAGGAGAAGTTAAGTTAAAAATAGTTTCCAAAACATGCGTTCAGGGTACTGGATTTAGCGCTGTATGAAATCGAGATAATGCCTGGCCGCCTGCTTGGGCTTCTCCATTTGCGGCAGATGCCCGGTCTCGGGCATGACGATCACCTGTTGATCAGGCTTTTGCGTTTTCAGAACTTGAGCGCCGCTTGGATGAAAAATATGCTCATTTTCACCCCAAATCGCCAAGGTTGGAGCGGTAATAAGGGCCAGGTTATCCTGCAAGATATAGCGATTTTCATGCTGGCGCCAAAATATACGTTCGTTGTCATCAGCCAGCTGAATACTGGACGCGCGCGTCTTTTGCAGGACCGGATAGGGTATGAAAGGACGCTTAAAAAACAGCATATCCAGCATCCTCTCAAATTCTTCCGGAGAACGGACCACAAGGGGCGCTTTCTTCTGCTCGACCAGATTGTCCATCAAACTTGGCAACGGTGTTTTTAATCCATGGGGAGCCCCGATAAACGCCAAGGACTTCACCCGCGCTGGGTTATGAATGCTATAGAGGGCGGCCAGGGTCCCACCCATCGAATTCCCCGCTATATGGAAATTATCGATGCCGAGCGCATCAAAAAAACTCTGCAGCCGTTTCCCCTGAGTTGCGTAATCATACTGGCCGCCGGCAAGTCGAGTGCTTTCACCGAAGCCAGGGATATCGGGAATGACAACCCTGTATCGGTCCGTCAGCTCACGTGCAAAGTCAACAAAGTGGTCCTTCTCCGAGAAAATACCATGCAAGAGGACTATGGTTTCACCATGACCGCCCTCCAGATAATAGATCTTATGATCCTCGATCTGAATCGACTTTTTTGACAAGCCTGAAAGACTTTGATTGAGGCTTATCAGCGGGTCAACGAGAAGTTGAGGCAGCAAAAAATAGACCAAGCTCAGCAGAGCCAAGCTTATGAAGAGAGACGCCAGGATAAAACGACTTATTTTCATGACAGCCTTTACACGATGATTTCATAGAAAATATAACTCGCATACTCCAGGAAGTTGATCAATATAAATGTCTGCCATGGGTGTGAAGGCCATTGGCTCGCCGTCTGGAGAGCAGACATGTTTACAAGGAAAGCTTGTGCCCTCCTTCAGGAGGAGGTGCTCAGCAATGGCAAAGGCAGTGCGAGACCTGCATGAATCTTGATGCTGGAGCACCTATATTCCGCCTGTGACAGCCCTAGGACTGCCTATATTCGTCTATCATGGAGATTAGATTACTGATATGAATTGGCTTGGGAAGGTAATCGGTGAAGCCTGCTGCGATGCAGCGTTCCCGTTCGCCTTTCATGGTATGAGCGGTCAGCGCAAAGACTGGTAAGTCGCACCCTTCCGATCTCAGCAGCTGAATGGCCCGGAAACCATCGAAGACGGGCATCTGAATATCCATGAGGATAAGATCAAATGCTGACTTTCGCACCAACTCAACTCCTTCCAAACCATTGACAACCTCAGCGACCAGAGCGCCTTGCAAGACCAGGAGGTATGTGATCGTAGCCCGGATGTCTTCCGCGTCTTCGACAAGGAGTATCTTTAGGCCTTTGAGACGTTTATCAGCCTGTGGCACTGGTGTAGCCACGCTGGATGGAATCTCAAAGGCAGCCGAGCCTGTCAGCACCGGCGTGGATATCGGGCCCGGATTGATGGTAACGGTGAACGTACTCCCTTTGCCAGGCTCACTGTTGCTTACGACGATGTCGCCACCTAATAGATGCGCCAGGCCAAGGGAGATGGAAAGCCCGAGGCCTGTTCCGCCAAACCTCCTGCTGATGGAACTATCTGCCTGGCTGAATGCTTTGAATATTCTTTCTTTTTCCTCCGGCGTCATCCCGATCCCGGTATCAGAGACGACAAACGCCAGGTAAGTATGGGATGTTTCATCGCTGGCTGGTAACAACTTTATAGTGAGCGATACATGGCCATGGTCAGTGAACTTGATCGAATTACCAATAATATTGAGCAGGATTTGTTTCAGACGTAAGGGATCTGTCTGGATGATGGTGGGTACTTGACCTTCTATCACAAAATCCAAACGGATTCTTTTTTCCGTAACTTTTTCACTGAGGTGGTCTTTAACCTCAGCCAAAATCCGAGCGAGGTCAACAGACCCAAGCTCTACTTCAAGTTTGCCGGCCTCAACTTTCGAGACGTCCATAATATCATTGATGAGAAGCTCCAGCTGCTCGCCGGAATGAATAATTTTATCAATCCATATTTTTTTTTGAGGGTCAACTTCATGACTCGCTAAAATTTCAGAAGAGCCCCGAATTACGGCCAGTGGAGTTCGGATCTCATGGCTTATGTTGGCGAGAAACCGTGTTTTAAAACGATTGGCCGATTCTGCAGATGTCTTTGTTGCGGCGGTGTCAGGAGCGTGGTCCACGGGCCGCTGGTGCTTGAGCTGAGCGTTCCTGAGCTCGGTAACATCACAGTCGACACCAACTACTTTGGAGGGGATGCCATCCTGTGACCGTTCAACAAAAAGATTCGCTAGGATGTATCGAATCATCCCATCCCGGTGAACGATACGGAACTCAATGTTAAACTGCGACTCACCTCTGTAAATACGCTCATAAGCATCAATCATGACCAGCTGCCTGTCGTCAGGGTGGATCACAACTTGATAAGTGTCCAGAAGATTTGGGCAATCGTCTCTCTTCAGCCCAAAGAGATTGTACATGGTGTCATCAAACTTGAGGAAACCACGCTTCAGATCCAGTTCCCAGACGCCGACCTTGGCGGCACTCAGGATGCAGGTCACATCCTCAGCGGGTCTAGTATCAGTTTTATGGCCGAACATGGTGTCTGACGCCGCATAAGCAGCTCGACCGGAAATAACATTCTCCAACTCAGTACCCCTTATCGGATCCGTAAATGTGACCTTAATGCCGATTTTTGAATTTATACTCTTGATATCAATCGCGATCAAAACGATTTTCGTAGAATGTTTGGTTGTCCGTATTAATATTTTAGACCTTGCACATGGAGGATGCGGTCTCTGCAGAAACGATTATCAGCAGAAAGGGGGTATGAGAAGTTTATCGAGTATCAATGCTCAAAAACAGCCAACGCGAAGTGATGGGAGTGAAATGCTTCAATCCAGCAATTTTGGAGCAATCAGGCGTCGAAGCGTCGAGTTGGTGCATCGGGAAAGCACGACCAGGTCCATGCGGCGCTATTCATAAGTTGAGCCTTGATCAAGGAAGCAATGATTCGAACGACTCATAGGACTCCGTGGGTAAGCTGAATTTGAATTGGAACTTCGCGTATTGATCGTCAACATCGAGGAGTTCGAGATCAATTCTGCATCCAAAGCTCATCAGATAGGATTTAACAGCATCCATACCTATCCCTCGTCCCGACACTGCGCTCACCTGAGCCTTGGTGGAGAGGTCCGGATGAAAGATCATATTGGCCAGGGCAGATGAACTCATCTCTTCGTCTTTGCGGCAAAGACCCATCATCATGGCCTTCTCCTTGATCCGCTGGAGGTCCAGGCCTCGTCCATCATCCCTGTAGAATACGAAGAGCTTGGAACCTTCCAAAGTCAGTTTAATGCTGATCCGACCTTGGGTGGGTTTACCTTGCAGGAGTCGTTCTCCCGGGGCTTCAATGCCGTGATCGACGGAGTTGCGCAGGAGATGCGTGAATACGGTCTTAAGCAAATCATGGTAGCTTGGCGAGAAACTGATGCTGGGATCATCGATTTGAACGATGGGTTGAGCCTTCTGCAACTGGCTGGCCATGCCTGGCAAGGATTCCAAAAGGTCTTCCAGGATGGTCGCCAAAGGGTTTTGAAGCAGTGAGATAAACAACGCCTGAAGTTTTTGCAAGTAGACCGTTTTTGCGTCGGCTGACCAGGTTGCGGAGTTTCTAGTTTCCTGAACAATGGCCATGATCTGCCGTCGATCCATGACGAGTTGATTGTTGTTGTGCCTTGACCGCTTCAGCTTGTTGACTGTGACGTCAGCATATTTTCCAAGGGTTTCTTCGATAGGACGAAGAATTTCGATGACTTCATTTCGATGAAATGCTCCTCTTTTCTTCAATTCGCTGATCCGGTCTTCGCAATGATGAGCGCATTCGGCGAGGGAACTCAAATCGTAGGTCCTGGCAAGGCCCTTGATCGTATGCACGTCCCGGAAAAGCTTGCTCATGCTGGACGAGTCAAGGATCTCCCCACAATGCTGCGCGGCGCCTTTCGCGCTGCTCATGAGCCTTGAAATGGACTCGAACAGGGAACCCATCTTCTTGTCATTGATCGCGATGATCTCGGAGATATGTTTCAGTTCCTCCTGCCGTGCTTCGTTTGCAGCCACAAGTTTCCGATACTCAGTGACGTCGCGGACGGTGACGAGTATTTTTTGGAGGACGTTATCCTCTTTAACGATCGGATTCCAGTCGATCTCGATGATCTTCCTCTCGCCATTGGAGGCCTTTAAGGTGAACGAAGCAGGGAGCACATGGCTATTCAACTCGAACTGGAGGAAATCGTCGCCAATCGATGCGACAGCGGATTTGATTTGAGACAAATGATCCTTTGTCAGATCGGACTGAGCAAAAAAGCGTATGAAGTTGAAATCACCTTCTGGCTCCATATCAAAGATCCTGGTGATGTAATCTGAGGACTCCTTTCCAGTGTGGCCATCTGGTGACTCGATGGTAAAGATGCCCTGCTGGATGTTTTGCATGATGGACTTCACATCGCGATTGATGGCCTCGATCTTTTCCGCCGTCTGGGCGATTTCCAAACGGCTCTTCTGCAGCTTGTTAGCCAGAACAAGGCGTGTGAACAGAGCGGCCGCCGAGACGAGGAAGACGGTCCCGCATCCGAAGTAGAGAAAGAGCAGAATATTCAAATCAAAATAGAAGAAAGGTATGAAGAGAAGCGCTGACGTCGCAATAATATAAAGCAAAAGACTTTTCAGACTTTGATAGAATGCCACAGTGACGCATATGAGTATGATGGTTCCCATCTGGTAGTAGGGATTGAAGTTGTTTTGGTACGTTATCCACAGAAGCTGAGCTGTTGTAAGAAACATCGCCGTGTAAGTGATGTGAGTGATGTAGCGACGCGCCTGGCGAATGAAGGTAGCCAGAAATATAACCAGACAGAGGCCTGAGATGATGAGTCTGGTTTCCACTGGATCGATGGCCCCGGGTACCGCATAGCGGTAGATGAAGGACCACGAGAAGTAAACAATGCCACCGACGATGGAAACAGCACGCACCAGGAAGATATTCTCTTTGCTCTCATTCGAGAGAAGGTTTTCAAGTTGCGACACCGATGCCTCCAGACCTTGTGTTTTTGGTATTATAGAGGACCTCCCGTCCCATACGATACTGCTCAGTCGTTTTTATTGTTTCCGGGGCCTGGGTTAGGATTTTCCATTTGATGGGGGAAAGATATGAAACGGTCGCTTCAGGGTAGAACCTGGGCAACGGCTTTGCTGGCCCTCATGGGAACTTCCAGGCGCCCTCTCCATACGGGTGCTGCTCCTGGGACTGGCACTGTGCCTGAAATCGTCCACTTTGAATTCTGCAATTTCGTGGCCCATCGGCGCGAATATGCGGTTGTCAAGGAAGATGGGACGGGTATTCCCATACCAATCCACACAGGAGCTTTTGCAGACGCTGCTATCAGTGCCCGACTCTCGCCTTCGATGGCAGGCCCCAGGTTGTTGGCTTCCAATCCTCCGCTTGCAAGCCCCGGCTGTCAAATGCTGTGATAGGCAAACGGAAAAGGCTTAAAACACATTGGGCAGCTTCGGAAATTTCCCGCGCGCCACTGCCTGGAGCCAGAGCCAACCCAGTTGTCTCTGGCGCAGAACCTTCATCAGTCCCTGTGACTGGGTCGGACTTCTGCCCTAGTACATGCAAGTTCCCATTCAGTTCCTTAAATGAGAATTGATCCAGTGGCAACTCAGTAAAAGCATGAGCCCGAACCGCGAGATCTTTCAAGTTGAGAGCATAGACCTTGCTTGCACTCGCCAGGTAGACGGCTTCGGTGCTCACGTATTTTTGTCGCGAAGAGTTGCCAGGCACAGCTTTCTCCTTGCAGTCGAGGCCACCATTTTCTGGCAAAGCGCAGCTGACAATCCTGTGGAACAGAGGCGCATAGTCGATCGCTTCGATGTTTTTGAAAACATCGGTACCATTGAAAAGAGTAAGAATCGTCCCACAGCGCAAGTTGCTGCCTACCGTCCTTTCTGACGAAATTTGGGTATTGTGCTAGTATCTGGACTGGCAGGATTCCTCTATTGCATAAACTCCAGGACTCATGATCATGAATGGTACAATACTCATAGTTGAAGATGACATGTCTACTCAGGCTATACTTCAAGAAATCCTGCAGTTCGAGGGATATTCGACTCTCCTGGCTTCTAACGGAAAGGAAGCGCTGGACCTTTTGTCGAAGTCGAAACTTCCTTGCCTGGTCATTCTTGATCTCATGATGCCCGTGATGAGCGGTTGGGAATTTCAAACACACAAGCAGAAAAACGCACGGATTTCGAGCATTCCCACAATTGTCACCTCGGCTTCCAACAGAATTGATGGGCTATCGGATGTATCGGCGATAATGAGAAAGCCTATTGATCTCGTCCAGGTTCTTGAAGCAGCGAGAAAATATTGTCCTCTTCATTAGGTTTGCCTTGGAACCTGCTAGCAAAAGGCCGTACTTGCACCGGCCTTCAGTGGAAGCTCTACAGTGAAGATGGAGCCTTGCCCCACCTCGCTGATAACCTCCAATTTTCCTTCATGAGCTTTCACGATCTGCGCTACTATAAAAAGCCCAAGACCCAAACCTTTTGAATCGCGGCTTACATCTGCTTTTTCGAATCGATGGAAAATCACTTTCTGTTCTTCCTTCGAAATTCCTTGGCCATGATCATGGACATCAAAGATTGCTTTTGTGACTGTTTTCCTAAGTGTAATGATGATAGGTCTTCCTTTTCCATAATCGATAGCATTGGAAAGCAGATTTTCCAGGACTTGCTCAATTCTCCTCTTGTCCCAGTATCCTTCGACTTTCTCATCCAAAAAAAGCCTGATCTCCGTGCCATAAATCTTGGATTGCTCTTCGAATCGGCTTACGACCCGATGCACGAGATCCGTTAGATTAAAATACACAGGACCTATCATGAGGCCTTTGCCTCGAAGCGCCGCGACATCAAGCAGTTTGTCAATAAGTTCGGAAATTTGATTGATTTCATCATCAACTTTTTGCAGATCCCCAAGAACGAAGTCCAAACCGCGATCCGTATTTTTTTTGACTTTATGGGTTAGAAACTGCAGCTTCAGCTTGAGGGCATTGAATGGCGTTTTCAACTCATGGCTCGCGACACACAGGAATTCATCTCGCGAATCCAGCGCCTCCCTCATATTTTTGTTGGACTGCTCGAGCTCTTCGGTACGCATGCGGATCATGATCTCAAGCTGTTCATTAAATCTCCGTAGCTCAAGGAGGTGTGCAGCTTGATGGCTCAGGGCCTTTAATGCTTCAATTTGCATGTCGTCAATGGTTTTTGGAGTTCTATCAATGACACATACTGTCCCAAGAGCCTGACCGTTCTGGACCATGAGAGGAGAACCTGCATAAAACCTGATTTTAGGTTCGTCTGTGACCAAAGGATTATTGGCAAATCTCTGATCAAGCAAGGTGTCCTGAATGATCAATATCTCATTCCGCTGGATAGCCCGTGAACAGAAAGCAACATCGCGTGGTGTTTCGTTGACGTTAAGGCCGAACTTGGCCTTGAACCACTGACGGTCCTTGTCAATAAAGCTGATTATGGATATGGGCGTCTGGCAAAGGTATTTTGCAAGAAAGGCTATTTCGTCAAACGGGGGTTCAGGTGGGGTGTCAAGAATGCGATATTCAAGAAGAACTTTTAAACGCTTTTCCTCATCGTCAGACTGCGGTGTCACCAGCATATTTTTCCCCTCCGGCACAGTCCTGGTCTCGGTAACGATCCATTACAGCTCCCATTTGTGTTGGATGTCAGTATGTTTTTGAATGAACGACGAAGGACTGAGTGATTTTATGGATCAGCCCGGTCCGGCAAGCAGAACCAGCGAGACTGCGGCGGTCCCAAGCGCGGAGACCATGATCGTCGTCGTGGTCTGCTGCGGCCAAAGGAAGCTGGCCTTGGCTATCCCCTCGCCATGGGAACGGCCTGGGAGACCTCGTATGGTGTTATCCCGGCAAACATACGAGAACAGACATGAAGATCAACGGTCTTGTTTAAGAATACTGGGGTTCTTGGGTTTCGTTTCGAGACCCTGGCGCCGTTCAAGATCATACTCAGAACCCGTAACCCCGTTGCGGACCAGTTCAGGGATATTTTTGAATGGATCCGAGTCTTCGTGCTTTTTCCTTCTTCCAGGTTGAGCTGGATGATACTGGCAGGAAAATCATAATTAGGTGGGACAAGGCGCCACAGCCCGCGAGTGCCAGTTCTGCCGGGAGAATTCCAGATGCAGGGCAATCGTGTGACTTCTTTTACGGCGAATGTGTCAAGGCCCTAAGACCTCACGCGTCATGAACATACTGTTCGGATCCAGCTTATAGTTACCGAAAGGTGGGCAGGGCGTAAATCCGAATCGGGCGTAAAGCTGCCGCGCCGGCTCGAAGAATGGCATGGAGCCTGTTTCAAGACTGAGTCTTTCATACCCACGTTGCTCAGCCTCTCGAATTATATGCATCAAAAGCCGCGCACCGACACCCATCCTGCGAAAGGAAGGAGCTGTGCGCATGGATTTGATCTCGCCATGCTGCGGCCCAAGTTCTTTCAGGGCGGCACAGCCGGCAAGGTGGGAATCCTGCCAGATCGTCCAGAAAGTAATATCAGCCTGACGCAATCCTTCCAGATCCAACGCATGCTTGCTTTCAGGCGGCGACACGGACTTCATATCCTGAATGTGCTCGCTGAGGAGAGCGGCAATCTCCGGTCCCTGCAAATCATCGATTCGTATCAGCATGCCGCTCATCCTCACTTGATGGCACCCCGGTTCAAGGTGTAACGGGCGACGCTCGCAGAAGCTGCTTCGTATAAAATTCACTACCATTAAATTCCGTTGCGCGGTCCTCCATTGTCTTTCCAGTCTTGCATGAGACTGCATGATCCTCTTCGTCGTCCTCGCAACTGTCGGCTTCCCACAATCGATCCCCTTCGAGTTTAAGAGCCGTATAAAAAAATTGTCCGGATTTATCCCTTATATCGAATTCAAATATTGTGTCGGCAATTTTCTGGCCCACCCGATATGTCAGGTGCTCGACTTCAGGGTTCATCATGGCCGCTATACTATCCCAAGGCAGCCAGGGGGCCCACTCCATGATTTCCTTCTCGCTTGTAAATCGCTGCTGGCAAAGCTTATCGCGAAAGGCCCTGGGCTCGATCGTCAGGATTCCGTCGGGCGCGAAGTGAAGCTTAATACTGAATGAATGACCAGGGATGCCTTCGACTTCCTCGACGACCTGGCACTGCTCCCACGAGCCAATGAGTTCATTCTCAGGACTTTGACTGACAGCCTGCTGGCTGTATAACGTGGCAAGAGAGACCAGGAACAAACCAAGCATACGCATGTTGAAACTCCAGGTTCATAATTTATCGGATACACGTGCTGAAAAACATGTCGCAAAGATGACCTTTTGACAGCAAACGCAATTCTAAAGACGAACGTGGATACATTTTGCGGCCGACGAGACTCTACTTTCGATCGATGGTCAGATGGCTCGTCTCTGGATTCTTCGTGCCACAGGCGCTCCCGCATAGAATGCATACGGGGCCTGTCATGACTAAACGCTTGCTCGACATACGATCCCCTTGCAGTTTTCCTGTTCAGCTCGTTTCTGCAAGTTTCTTGCCCTGAGAATAAATGTGGGTTCATTCAAAGCATGGGTGATTTGAGGTGTCAATTGGTGTGCCTGCCAGAGGGGAACCTGGCAAGGGCATAAGGGATTGGCTATCTCAATTCAAGAGCGAAGACCCTCCACAGTAAGGAGATGAACGACTGTGCTCAGGGCATGGTCCCCGTCCATGTTCCCTCGACGGTGCGACTGCCATTCGAACTGATAAGGCCCCAGCTTCCTTCAAATCCTGACTTATCCGAATTCAACTTCCATTGAAACCAGCCTTTATCCTTCTGCAGTGTCCAATGACCACTGATATAGGCCCCGTGTGTAAACACGGATGAGAGCTCACCCGCAAGCTCGCCATGCGCCTTGCGTTTTTTTCCGTGCGCATCGGGAAAGCGGAAAATTCCCGACTCGCCTTTTAACTGAACTCTAACCTGTTCGCGCTTTCGACCATCCGGCAGAGTCATGGAGCTCTCCCATATCCCCAAGTCGGTGCGCGGTTTAATCAGGGCGCGGCGCGCAATAAATCCAATCGGTTCGTTGGGAGTGGAGAAAACCTGCTGAACAGCTGTGACTTGTGCCAAAAGCCTTGGGTCCTGATATTTCTTCTGGGCAAAGGCCAAAAGCTCGCCCTTATTAATCTTCAGATCCTTATGCTGAACGACGCAGGCCGGCAGTTCATCGGTACCCAGACAACTCGCTGTAGCCAGCGGGCCTTTATAGGTGCGGCCTGGACCTGAATGGCTAGTATCGCGTGTTAATTGAATATCAAGAGGCCGGCCCGTGATGTCCTGAGGCAATCGATAGTTGAATTTCGCTTCATCCAATTCAAAAGATTCCAAAGGCAAACGAGCGACAGGCTCCAATTCCTTTTTAATGGGCACATAATAGTCTTGCGCCAAAAGCTGTGAACTGATGAACGCTGACAATACAAAGACAGAGCGGAGAATTTTCATAGGGCCTTCCTATTTGGATTGAGGTTTTCGATTCAAGCGATATTTCGTTCCACGACCTTTTCCTACACGTTCCACCAGACCTTCCTGGCAAAGACTCGATAAATCGCGGCTCGCTGTGATGCGTGAGGTTCCAAAGAGTTTGACGCAATCTTCAACATCCATGGTCGGTCTTTCCTGAAGCGCTTCCAGAATAAGGAGCTGCCGGGAATTCAGTGAATTCTGGGCTGGCGGCGCTTCGACCAAAGTGCTGGCAATCGGTGGAGTTGGTGCCGAGGGCTGAAAATTGTGAAATTGGAGAAGGACACCTGGCCTCAAACAGTAACCCTGAGGACCATGCTCGATCCAGTTGCCTGCTTCTCCCAGCTGCGTTCGCACCCTGGAGATTAACGAATAGACCAGGGAATCATGCTTCAGAGGATGATAGACATAGCCCCAGATGGCCTCGACCAGCTGCTGTTTCTGCACCCAGCCCTGACTCAAAAGTCTTAATAGATCGTGCGTCTGAGCTGACACCAGACTTTCCACCCGGGCAATGTCTCCATGATCGACGATAATCAAGGCGCCCTTCGGCATCAAGATGTGCAAGGACTGTTCGACGTCCTGGAGCGGTAACAATTTACTCAAAAGACCGATATAAGGCGAATCAAGGACAATACCGAGTTTTTGTATCATGCTGCTCTGAGTCGTGCTGAGCCCATCCAGGATATCGCCCAAGGGATCTTCGCCTCGGGTACTTTCCAAACGCCGCCCCTCAGCACGTGTCAGGATGCGTGCTGCAATATCGCCCCCGAGACGTCGAGTCAGGCGGCGGCATTCCTCGCGATAGGTCGCAGGTTCTTCCCGCATCTTAAGACCGAGTATATGCAGCCGATACTCCTCATCAAATTCCGGTTCCAGCGCAGCTTCAGCCTGAATCAGAGACTGCCGAAAGGTCGCTAAATCCTGCCGCAGCCAAGCGATTTCAGCGCCTTGCAAGTGCCAGAAAATTTCATGGCGTCGATGCCGTTCTGCATAAATGGAACGACCGATCTCTTCATGTAAACGACGGGCTTGATTGAGTTCCCCTCGAAGAATGAACTGACGGATCAGCTCCAGACTCAGGGCGTTATCCGTATAATTATTGGCGACCCGACTTTCATCCAGCAGTTCGCGTATCGTCTGCAGCGCATCATAGGGTGGATAACCCAGTTGAATTTTATACATGAGCAGCGAGCGATAAATGGCCTTTTCATTAGCACCGTGACCCAGATTCTGAGCCAGGCCATAGGCGGTTTCCAGTTCACGCAGGCCGCGCGCGATGCGACCACAACCAATCAGGCCGTGACCCAGAAGTTCTGTGGCGAGCATCCGCCCAAAATAGAAATCTGCTGCAATCGACGCTTGCCAGGCTTTTTGAGCAGCCTCCAAAGCTTGAATTTTGCGCCCACAGAGTTGCCGATAAAAACCGATGCCTTGCCAAACATAGAATCGTATCCTTGACGCCGATCCGTCGGGTGGCAATCGCCTTAGCACAGACAAATTCTGCGCAAAGAATGCTCGCGCCTTGGCATAAAGAGACAAACGTGCAAAGCCGATTCCCAAATAGAATTGACAGGCCACCCGCTCTTCATCGGGCAACTGGGAACGTATACTTTGAAAACGGATATCGGCTTCATCAATGCGTCCTTTGAAACAGAGGGCGCCAATGACAAAGGGCCAATGCTCCGTCGCGATTTGCGGACCGAAGGCTTGATCAACAGTGAGTTTAAGGACTTCATCAGTACGGCCACAGAAGAACAGTTGAGGCAGCGCAGCCCGGGATGAATTGTCATGTTCAGAAGAGTTGGTCATGCAAGGCCCAATCCTGATTTTGTTAGATTAGCATCCCATTTTTCGTTCCAGATGTGCAAGACCTGATCCTTTGGGATCTGAGCGAGTGCAATGTCAGATACAGCAATCAATACGAACAAAATCAGACGACGCGTTATCATAAATCACCTTTCAGGCTTCGATCACCGACCTCCCCCTTGTAATCCATGAATCATCCCGCGGCAGCTCAACCCATCTTCATTCGCGTGATGGGATTTGATGGGCAGGCCCTGCCCTTGGTTAGAACTATATTATGCAATGATTCCAATGTGATGCATAAAAAGGATCAGATCTTATCCCTTATTGTGGAAGGGCGGCATCCACCCTTTAGCCCGTCAAATCCCATCATGAGGCTACAGATGGCCTGAGGTGCAATGCCTACGGGGTCGGCTTATAACCACTCCTGTCAGGTGCTCAGACCTTCTCGATTAACAAAAGGAAAACCGTCATGAAAAAGAATCAAACAGTTTTTGTCGCTCTTATGAGTCTCCCTCTGCTCCTGGCTCTCGCATGCGGCCAGGGTCAAACAGACGACAACGAGAACACAGACAACAATGCCGGGAATTCTGCGAATAACACGCCAGCCCCGACAAGTCCCAACGCGACACCAACACCGGTACCAACAGTGACTCCTGCTCCTGGCACCCTGTCGCCAACTCCTAGCCCGATCCCACCAGCTCCGGCTCCTGTAGAGAATGTAGTGATCCGCCAGGCAAAAGGCCGTCAGGCTGCTGATATTCAACAGGTGGTCGATCAATTCCGTCTCGATCTGGGTGGTGTGAATAATGTGGCTGCGGTCGGAACCCAGGCGCAAGGTCATCGTGAAATTAACTGGGATGGTGTGCCTGCTGACAAGTCGGCTCCTAATCTGTTCCCTGGTGACTTCTTTAAGGTTCGTGGCGCGCTGTTCAGCTCACCCGGTAATCAATTGCAAGTCAGTGCGAAAGCTGCGGAGACTCCGGATGTGCTGTTTGCGAACATCAATCCTGCTTTGAGCAAACTCTTCAAAGCCTTCAGTCCTGAAAAGTTGTTTGCTGCACCTGGCAGCCGGGTGATCGATGTAACCTTTACCGTTCCCGGCAGCAATGATCGTGCAACGGTTACCGCGTTTGGTTCGGTCTTCACCGATGTGGATCTTGCGGGTCATACACGCATGGAATACTTTGATCTTTCCGGTCGCAAGATTCTGACTGTGCCGGTTCCAGCTGTTGCACACACGGATCAGAGTCAATCATTTGTAGGCGTGAAATTCACAGACGGAACTCTCATCACGAAAGTTCGCATCATCATGGGTAACGTCACGTTGAATGATTTCTCCAACGAAATGCACGGTGATGACGCAGTTGCGGCTGACGACTTCCTTTACGCCGAACCCCAGGCCGAGCCTCTCCGTCTGTAATAACCAGCAAACAAGGTTCGACCATCGGCCACTTTCTGAATTCAGAAGTGGCCGATTTCTTTTGAGGTGATTCAAAAGATCGGCAGGACTCGCGGACTTGCAGCACCGAGTCGGTATCCATTGCAAAAAACCGGGGTGCCGCTCATAATGTTGCATGAATCAAATGAGCGAATGTATCGGAGCCGCTGCGAACAGGAGCGAGATCATTCATTTCACAGGAAAATCCATGGCACAGCCCAATGCCCTTGTCTCTCTATTCCATCGTGTCGCTCCCTGGTTTGGTTTGGATGTGGCGCATTTCCTTCAATCGCAAGAGCGGCATCAGGCCATCCTCGTTTGGTTGTTCTGTGGCGTCGCCACGCTTACCTGGGGGGCCCATATTCCCCTTTATGGATGGCTGCTCAAGAATACTCCAGCCATGATGTATTGCATGGCTGTGGGCCTTCCCACGGCCATCCTCGGATTTTTCCTGATCAGGAAACGTTGGGTCAAAGCTGCGGCTATCTCCTGCTACTTTTTTGGGTCAGCCACGTTATTTTTGGTGTCCACTGTCACGGGCGGCGCCTGGTCACCTGTCCTCATGTGGATTATGAGTTTTCTTACGGCTGTTTTCCTTACCCAGGGTACGGTTGATGGCATCATTTATACCACCTTCATCAGTCCGCTTATATTCCTGTTTGTATTCTTTGCGGATCAGCTCGGACTATCGACCTGGAGTTTTGGCTTTCAGCAGTTTGGTGAGGTCCATCGATTGTTTTTGGCTGGCACCTACGCAGGATCCGTGTGCGTTGTCGCTTATCTGAGCTATATTTTTGAAAATCGTGTCAGCCAAGCCTTACGCAGGTCCGAAAAAGCTCGCCTGGCCGCTGAAGAGGCACGCATGGAGGCCGATCATCAAAGACAGCTCGCTGTCCAGGCTCGTCTTGGTTTGGAAGAGCAGATAGCCGAGAACAAGTCACTGATCAATGCGGCTGAAATTGGCTACTGCATGATTTACAGTGATCTCAGAATCGTTCCCAACAAGACCTCAAGTTATTTCCAGAAGCTGTTTCCAGGAGCGGTGAATTTTCGCCAAATCCTGAGGCACATGCAAGTGGAGGCGATGCACGATCTCATCCAATCGATCATGGGCGAAAGCGAACTCACCTGGGAACTGAATGAAGCCAGTTTTATCACAGAAGCCCGCATAAACGGGCTGACTCATGAAATTGGCTGGCGGAGGGTGACCGGGCCTGCCCATGAGACGGCTGCCATCATCTTTGTTGCAAGGAACATCCAGCCTATTTTGGACAGCGCTTTGAAAATAGAGACGGTGAGCCGTTTTGCAAAACTCCTCGTTACGATTGTGGGGGATCAGGACGACTCATACCGACAGGCTCGTGAACGTAAGAGCCAAAGGGTTATGAAAGCCATCAAGCGCCAGATCCCGCAGATGAAGGAAGCGATTGAACGAGCGGAGCTATCTTTAATTGATAACTGGCAACCCATATTTATCACTCTGCACACTCTCAAGGGTGAAATGAGCTCTTTCGGCTTTCATGAAATCAAAGAGGAACTGCATCAGAAAGAAGAGCTTGTTAAAGTGGTAAGGGATATGGCTGAAGCTTCTCAGCAAAAGACAGCTCCTCATGTGGAAATACCCAGGAATATTCAGCAGGAGCTGCTGAGCAGCCTTCGCCATATCCTGGAAAGACTGGAAGAGATTCGTCAATGCTGTCAGCAAATCGGAGCCGATCAGGGCATGATCAATTTGCCACGCGAAGCTTTGCTTTCTGCTCATAAAGACCCAGAGCGCCTGGTGGAACTTGTCCATAATTCCCTATTTCAAGATCTTCATCAGACTGTGATGTATTTTGAAGCGGAAATTTTTAAGGTGGCGGGAGATTTGGGCAAACCCGTACCGCGTCTGATCGTGAATGTGCCGCAGCTTTTTATCAGTGAATTTGCTGAAGAGAAATTGAAGCAGGCTCTCACTCATGTGATTCGCAATGCCCTGGATCACGGTATCGAAACCCGCGCCGAGCGGCTTCATAAAGGCAAGTCTGAGTGCCCAGGAATCACTGCATACGGACGTGAGACGGCTCAAGGTGTGGAACTTTTGATCCATGATGATGGTCGAGGCCTCGACCTGCAGGCGATTGAAAGCCGAGCACGCAAACAATTGATCATATCTGAGCAGCAGAAACTGAGTCGCCAGGGGATCGCCGAGCTGATATTCCTTCCTGGATTCTCCACTTCCGATTTTGTGTCTTTGATTTCAGGACGCGGCATGGGCATGGACGCGGTGCGCAAATATATGGGTGAGTTGGGTGGACGAGCAACCATTGTCCTGTTGGATGAATCAGCCTATCCGTCTTGGGAGCTTGTTCTGCTGATTCCCCTTCAGCATTTTCCCTTTCTTAAATCTGAACGTACTCTGCCTTGGGGAGCCTAAGCTCCCCACCAGCTCTGGTCTTCCTTATTTGCCGCTGGTCGCCAACTTTTTCACTTCCCGGCGCAGAATCTTGCCAATGGGCGACTTCGGCAAGCTGTCGACAAAAACGATCTGCGATGGACGCTTGTAATTAGTCAGTGTTTCGGCCAGGGCTTTTTGCAGCTGTTCCTGAGTTAAGCCTGCCGCATGGGGCACTGCATAGAGCACCACTCTCTCGCCCGTCTTGCCATCCGGCAAACCGATGGCAGCACATTCCTTGACAAGACCCGTAGCCATGACTTTGGCGTCGATTTCATTGGGATATACATTGAAACCGGATACCAGGATCATATCCTTCTTTCTATCCACGATTTCAATCATGCCATCAGGGGCGATGGTCGCGATATCTCCCGTTAACAGATAATGATCATCGGAGAAAATATGGGCGTCTTCGGTATCCATATTCCAGTATCGCAGCATCACCTGCTGACCTTTGGCCAGTAATTCACCGCGGACCGAGGGCCCTGCTCCCAGGGGGAGATCATAGCCTTCTTCATCCCGCAGTTTGATGAGAGTTTGTGCGACGGGATAGCCGACTGATCCGGATTGAGGATTCTTGACGTTGGCAACGGAGAGCAGGGGGCTGGCTTCCGTCAGGCCATAACCTTCGATGATGGTCGTCTGCGTGCGCTTTTTCCATTCGGCGGCGACGTCCGGGGATGTCGCCATGCCTCCTGATACGATAACCATGCGAGGGTCCAGTTGAACACCTTCAAAGTCTTTACTCATGATCAGGGCCTTCATCAAAGTATTGATCATGGCGGCCACCGCTACATCAGGCAGGGTCATCAGATCGATCAGCTTCTTTAATTCGCGTGGATTGGGAAGGGTCACAATAGCTGCGCCTTGGTCCACAGCGCACGCGAAAAAGCCGCAGGTCAGGCTGTAAATGTGATAGAAGGGAAGCGGAATCACGGCCTTGACATTGGCTGCGTCGGCACGCTGCTGGGCCATCACCACCCGATTTTTTAGATCCTCTGGAAAGGCGGCCTCAGCCTGTCTTGAGTTGACCAGCATGCTCAAGTGGGAAAGGGCTGCGCCCTTGGAAACGCCGGTGGTGCCGCCGGTGTATTGCAGAAACGCTATATCCTTGCCCTTGATATTTTTTTCCCGCGCACGCACTTCGATCAGCTGCTCGGATGTGGGTGGAGTGAGCATCACGCGGAAAGGTGCGACTTTTATTCTTGCCGCGAATGCAAAGGCCGGAACCATTTTTTTGATATGGCGCACAGCGAAATTCAAGAGCGTGCGTTTGGGCCAGGGGAGGAGATCACCGACTTTGGTCACGATCACTTCCTGCAGTTCCGGAACACTGGCTTCGGATGGGCTTTTGGCAACGTTCTCGAGCGTAATCAGAATTTTGGCGCCCGAGTTGCGAAGCTGGTATTCGATCTCATCCTTGGTATACAAAGGATTGCAGTTTACAACGATGAAACCCGCCTTCAGCACCCCGATCAATGAAATCAAATACTGCGTAAGATTGGGCATCATGATCGCGATCCGATCGCCAGCCTTCATGCCCGGACGGGCTATCAGGTAACTCGCAACAGCATCGGACAGTGTGTCGAGCTCGGCAAAGGTATGAGCATGACCGAAGCAGAGAGCGGCCTCCTTATGTGCCGATGTCTTCACACGTCGATGCCAATTTTGAATGAGGTTGTCGACACCATCCAGATTATAGTCGAAGGTTCGGCCTATATCGTTGAGGCACTTTTGCCAAAAGGCGTTGACAGTCTGATCACTCAGTCGATTGGTCTTTTTCGATTGCTCCATAAGTGCCCTGCTATTTCATTCGTTTGCGAAATTATTGGCGACGAGCGCGAAATTTCCTAAATGCTTTCTCGGCGAAAACAGGCTCCGAGTGGAATTACTGAACTTTTAATTTTCGGTAAGGATGAGATTCTGTTGTCTTTGTCACAATTATATACGGGAATTGGATCAAAGCCAGCCCTTATGTTTGAAGAGCAAATAAGGCGCAATCGCGGACAGTATCATAAGGCCAATAGCCCAGGGATAGCCAAGCGTCCATTTAAGCTCGGGAATCATGTGGAAGTTCATGCCATAGATACTCGCGATAAGGGTCGGAGGTAGGAAAACGACCGCTGCAATGGAGAATATCTTGATGATTTGGTTTTGCTTGATGTTAATGAAACCCTGAGTTGAATCCATGAGAAAGTTGATTTTTTCAAATAGAAACGTCGTATGGGACATCAAAGTATCAAGGTCACGCCCAAGCTCGCGGCATGTTTCCTGGAGCTCGGGCTTGTTTTTCATATAGCGCTTCAGAAAGGAGACATCCAGCTGAGTATCCATCAAACAGAGCCGAATCTTACCATTGCTGTCCTCCAGCCTCGCAAGCTCCGAAATGCAATTTTCAAGGTCAGAGTTTTCCTCTTCCAACACAATGAAGCTGACCTTTTCAAGGAGCCGGTGATTGTCTTCGAGGATATCAGCCAGATTGCCGACCTTTTGTTCCAGCAGAGTCAACAGCAGATCGGCAGGCGAATGGCATTCCATCTGACCCTTCCGCGCACGCATGCGCAGGAGCCGGAAATCGGCCAGGTCATGTTCACGAATTGTGATAAGGCGCTGCTGTTGAAGGATGCAGGCCACGGAAATGGTCGAATAACGGGTTTCCGTCTTGGTTAAGAAGCGTGAATGGACGTGGACGCCCGCCTGGTCAATGAAACAACGAGCCGATACTTCGATTTCTTCAACATCATCAGACTGTGGCAATTCCGTGCGGAGGAAGTCCTGCAGAAAAAGGCGCTCCTCATCCGTCGGTTCCTGAGCATCAATCCAATGGACTGTATCCAGTTCGACAGATGTCGGAACCATATGCGCATCGAGGCTTTCGATTAAGCCATTGGAAATCCTAAAAAACCTCAGCATCCGCCAACCTTTCAATCAAGGGTCCCTTGCCATTTCGGCATGGGTTTGTATTCGCTTGGACCTGATGGGTTACATTAGGCATATCTTGGGTGATGCGACAAATATAAAAGCTCTCAGGCGGGAGAATGAGGGCATGCGAGCTGACTTATTGAGTAGTTGGAAACATGTAAGCTGTTTTTCGACGCAGGTCAACAGAAACGCGCGTCAATGGTGACCTGTCGGTGCCAAGGTCCTTCCAACGGTCGCATGGCGACAGACGCTGTCTTTATGCCTCCAAGCGTGCGTTCTGAGATGCATCTGCGAAAATCCCTAAAACTCTTGAAAATCTTTTCCTGACATCACCGCAATATTTATCTTTCCTTGCTTTCATAGGCCAGGATCGCTCTCAACAAAACCGTAACAAGTTTTACACTTGCCGTTTTTTCTTCACGAGGTTAGACATGTTCGCCAAAACGTTTAAGTACTTTCCCGCAATCGGCATGATCGCCGCCCTTCAAGGGTGCAGTCCTGCGAGCCTGGACACCGATCAGGTTTCCAAGACCAGCAGTACGACAGCCGTCCCCTCACAAATAGCCAGCCTAACGTTTGAGCAGGCGTGCAAAGCCATCGGCACAGCTCCGACCAATTTCAAAGACAGCTACGTGAAAACGCTCGAGTCGCTGCGCGAGCAGTCGACCAAAGGGAAAACGTGCGGAGAACTCCAGAACGCCTTCAAGGGGAAGAAACTGAACTTTGCTTCAGCTGGATTTCCGATCGCTCTAGATCTTCTCATCAAGCTGCCAAGCATCCGGGCTCTGGATATTTCCAACAACGGCTTGAAAGACATTACAGGTCTCCAGACCTATGAAGGTACGAAGCTGATCGGTACAGGTGACTGGGGCCGCACGGGATCGCCACTCCTTGAGCTTTGGGCTCAGGGCAATGAACTGAGCGATGCCAGCGTTGTTCAATATTTCCCTTATCTTAAAAAATTGGACCTATCGAATAACAACATTACCGATTTGGAAGGCTCAGCCGCTATCGCGAGGAGTCTTGCCGATAGTAAGATTGGTATCACCACGCTTCAATACATCAATCTTGCCAACAACCCGATCACCTTTCCCGTTGTTGATGGGCTTTTGGAAAACTCCGCGACCTACAAATTCCTGACAGCCGCAACCGCCATGACCTTCGTCGACATTTCGAATACCAAAATCCAAAGCCTCCGCTTTGCCTATAGTCGCCATGTCAAATATCTTGTGGCTGATAATCTCAACCTCACGCAAGATTTGTCGCAAAGCGGCGCGCTGGTGTCTTTACAATACGTTTCGTTGCGCAATACGACTGGCGTGAAAGAAGGCTACTTCCGGCACTCGAAAAACCTCATCTTTGCAGACTTCACCAAGTCTGACCTGGCGAGCCTTGCGAATTTCACCGAACCCTCGGATCCGAATGATCCAGACTGGAGTTATACGAAGAATGATCTGAGCTTCCTGTTTGTTTCTGGGACCAAGGTTTCGACTTTCGATCCTATCCTTACCGGACCAAATTTGAACTATTTCGGCGCGAATGATTCAGCTTTCACTGCAGCTCCAGGCTCGAACCTGGTTTTGGGCGATTACCGCAATACAGTCGTGACCGACGATCCAAAAGCCACCCAGGTAGCCCTGGTTTCCTGCGCGGGTCAGCCCAATTGTGTTGCTGTACCGGCAACTGTCGAAGCCACAAGCCTGGCGTATGATCGCTTCTTCTGCAAGGGCGATCTGAATGCCCAAGGCGTTTGTGAAACACCTCACGAAGTTTGCGATGCCTCGACGATTACTTATACGCACGTGGATGGCCCAAACTCTCTGATCACGAGCATCTGCTGCAATGTTCCAGATGGTGTGAATCCTTCCCTCCCTGGAATTGGCAACATTGCGACGGTCAACGTCGGGGGTGTCAACAAGATTTGCGTCGACGTGCCTTCGGACGAAAGCTTCTTCCAATAAGCATGAGTGAAGAGCTGAGGTTGCCATGAAATATACAATGTTCTGGATCGGATTGCTGACCACAGCAGGAACTCTGTCCTGCCAAAAAACGGTTCCCAGCACGAGCCGTTCGGAACTCAAGTCTGAGATCGTCGCGTTGCCCAATGGAGTCCGCTATGCCCTGGGATCTGGCTTCGCAAGCAAGACGGGAACATTTCTGAACTCGTCTTGCATAACGGCGGCCGAGTCTCCATCGGCAGTGGACGTCATCCCCTATCCCGAAGGCAAGCTGACAGGTGGGTTCTCGGAATCGCGGAAAACGATCATCGACAAGTTCGGCATGACCGTTTCGGCTTCGGTCAAAGGTGGTGTATTCAGCGGCAGTGGTTCTTCCAGTATCGATGTTACCTTTGCTGAATCGGATTTGAAAACAGCCAGCTACCTTTCCTATACCTATCGTGCCGGCAACGTTTACTTGAAGAAGCCCACGTTATCCTTGGAAGGCAAGGGCCTTCGGGACAACCCGAATGTGGAGAAAATCAAAGCCACCTGCGGCGATGAGTTGATCTACCAGGTTGATCTGGGCGCAAGATTTCATGTCGGCATCGAATACACATTCGCGAGCAAAGAACTCAAGGATGAAATGAAGGCCGAACTCAAGATCAAGGGACCAGCGGGCGCAACCTTTTTCAAGCTGAACGAATCCCGCTCGGGGACTCTGCTCGATAAAACTGTTGGGACTCTAAACCTTGTCGTCTACCAGGAAGGTGGCGATCAAGCAGCTTTCAAAGCTTTGTCCCACGGCATACCCAAGAACTGCAATCTGAAGATCGAGAGCGGTAAGTTGTCGAGAAAAGGTTTTGAATCCTGTGCGAGCTACTACCAGGATGTCATCCTTCCCTATATGCAGGAAAAGTTGCCTGCGCAGTTGGGCAAACTCGAATATTCCGCAGCGAGTGGCTTGAATGTCCTCCGTTACTATACCAAACGCTATGACGAGTTCGGCTTTCCAGAATTGCAGACGGAATTTGTGATGCCCATCGAGGCCAAACTCTACAAGGTGCGGACTCTGGATGCCTTCGACAAGAGTGTGTTCCAAATCGCAGCCTTCATGCGATCCCTAACCCTTGGTATCGGTGGCAACCCGGATATAGCCAGACCCAAGGAATTGACCTTTGATCCTGAACGTTTTCTGAATGTAAGACACGATCTGGAACGCCTGCTGGCCGATGGTCAGCTCGGCTTAAATCGTTGCCGTGCCCTTCTGGAAAATTTTGTCCTGAAGAACCAAAGTGACAGCAAACTCAGCGATGTCATGGCCCCCTGTGACGCCGACTACCAAAGCTTCAAAGATAGTCGACTTGAAATACTTAAGAATGGATTGATTCCAGCAATTTACCAATCGTACCTGTGAAAGATTGACAAACCTCAAAGGAGACCTTGAAAATGACGTTCTACAGTAAACTGTTACTCGCACCAACGAGCACGGCTCTGGTGGCGCTGGGCCTGATCGGCTGCGGCCAAATCAAGCCAACCCATGACATACAAAATGCGTCGGCCCTCAGCTCGACGGCTGGTGACTTCGACCCTCGATTGGGTGAAGCCTATGACCAGATCGCCGACACCCATCTGGGTTCGACTTGTTTGAAGTTCACGTCCGATCTGTCGACCACAGCAGCTGCGGGAGCCGCGGTTGAGTATATTCCGCCAAAAATCGGTGAACTGGTTATCTCGCAGAACGCGTCGTTCGATGACCTTTCCGATGCCCTATCGGGTGGTGGCGAACTGAATCTTAATTTGGACGCATTCAAAGGCAGCGGCAGCGTGCAGTTTGCCAATGATATGCAATCTGATACTTATTCTTCCACGTTCTCCGTATTCTTCAATGTGGAATCAGGTGAGTATGCTCTGAAGCAGCAGGAAGGCCTCGCGGTTCTGAACAGTCTCGGTGATGCCGCCAAAGCTACTTTGGATCCAACACAAAAGCGCGCGAAATGCGGTACGGAATTTGTTTCTCGCAAAAAATTAGCGGCCAACTTCGTCGCAGTTTTGAAATTCGAATTTGCCAACAAGGGCCAGCGTGACAACTTTGAAGGCAATGTCAAATTCGAGAGTTCCGTCATCGGCGGCAATGTCGCGTTCAACAGCGCCGTGAGCAAGGCGAATGCCGATGCCAAGATCAGTCTGAAAGTTCGCCAGGTTGGTGGTGACGCAACCAAACTTTCCACTTTGGCCGTTCAAGACATTGCGAATTGCAGCACCAAAAATCGGGAAGCTTGCAGCAAATCTATCGCAGCTATCTTCACTTATTTGAACACATTTCCAGATCAATTCATCGACCCAACAACAAAACAACCATTGCCCGAGCGCTTTGCGACCGTAGCCAATGACTACAGAAGTTACGACAGCGTCGACGCCGGATGGACCAGCGCTCCGATCTCGCCAGCACAAGCTGCAAAACTGGCATTGGATCGTCGGGCCTTCGGCGAGAAGATGAACGATGAAATCTCGAACTACAACCGAGCGTCCGCACTTCTGCAATCGGGCATGAGCTTGACTGTCCAAGACCTGTCTGACATTCGCAAGATCCAGGATATCATCCGGAATCGCGTTAAAGTTTATGCCAAGGCAGCGCAATCATGCTACGGCAGCACTTGGGAAACCTGTGACGCAGCCGTGACTGCAGCCGACACGGTGATCCTGAAGGATCCCGAACTGGTTTATGACGCTACGAAGCTGGTCGTGATTCCGACCGACATCATGGGCTGGTGTACTAAAATCAACCAGTGGGGCACGATCAAAAAAGAGGCAACTTTGGGTGACGCTGTCGCCAACACGATCCTCAGCACTAACGAGTTGTATACTCTCGTGAAAATGTATGACGTTCTGAAGCCCAAGAATAAAACTCTGAGTCTCGATCCAAGCGAGAAGGGGGAAACATTCTGGCCAGTAGGCGCGGTCGACTGCGGTGCGACAGTCATTGCCACCCGTGATGCCACAGCCGACAAGGTTGTGATGTCTCAGATGCGGATCGACAACATCGATCCCATCGCTTCGCTGACCTATACCCGTAGCATTGACTTGAGCCAGAACTTTATCGCGGATGCTTTACCATTGGCGAAAATGCGCTTCCTCGAAGTGCTGAACCTGTCCAAAAACAAGATCGCCAGCATTGATGGTTTGGCCACGACCTACGTGACATCTCTCAACCTCTCGGAAAACTCGCTGTCGTCCTCGACTGCGTTGAACAAAGGGACTGCGGATAAAGTTCTGAGCCAACTGTCAGGTATCCCGACTCTGGAAAAACTGGACCTGAGCGGCAACAAGTTCCTGACCAACCTCAAGACTCTCTCGAATCTGCCAGCCCTGTCGGAAATCAACCTGGTCGGAACCGGCCTGACTCGTGACGAGGCTGCGAAGTTTCTGGATCGTGCCGCCGTGGATTTCCCATCGCTTGTGGCAGCCACCTTCTCATCAAGCCCAAAACTGAAATGTGTGGACCTGCTGAGTCGTTATTCGTTCGTAACCTGTTTGTAAGATATTTTGGGGAGCGGGACCACCAGCTCCATGAGTATAACAAGGAAAAATCTGATGTTCCGAATGCCTTGCACCCACAACCTGCTTTTTCTGATGTTTCTCGTGTGGCTCAGCGCCTGTGGCGCGCCAGTTCCCCAATCTGAGTTGAATGACCTGGTTCCTGCTCCTCAGGACGAACTTCCCCTGGTCGGCATGGGCTACAGTTCCATGGATGCCCGGGTCACCGGCACCACCTGCTTCGACCAACTGCCTATCGAGACCACGCCGTCTCAGGAAGCCAACCTCGAGTTTTATCATAATCTCGGATCGGACCAGCTCAGCAAGTTGATGGACGCCAGTATTGAAGTGGGCGTTCCTGTCTATCCCGGCATCACCGTCAAAGGCCGTGCGCAGTATGCAGAGGAATTTGCGTCCGGGAAACTTGCTGAGACTTTGACTCTCCATTTCAATACGATTGGTGCCCGGAGTCGGGTTTATTTAGGTGACGATGGTCTGGGCTCGATCGACAGCATCAAGCCGATCGATCGTTTGAACAAATTGATCGATGACAAGAAATCGGTCGCGATTCGCCAGATGTGTGGCGACCGTTATGTTTCAGAAGTGGAAAAAGGTGCAGAATTCACGGCCACTCTGAAAATGGAATTCAACAATGAATTTCAAAGAAATGCTTATGGTGCAGGCTTTGGCGCGGAGATACTCGGTGGCGTAGCCGAAGTGAACGTTGATGTCAGCTATGAAAAATTGATGGCTTCGAGCAACGTCAATGTCAGCCTCGCCATCGAACAGAAGGGCGGTAATCCGCTTGCACTTTTGAGCGCGCTGCCTGGCAAAGGCTGGTCAGCCACCGTGGGAGAAGACGAAAAGGGTCTTCCCATGTCTCCGCGTCAGAAGGAAATTCTCGACGAACTCAAAACCGGCATTACTTTTCTCAACTGTACGTTCGAAACTCGCGTCGCGTGCATTGCAATATTTCAGCGCTTGAGCCAGGTCGCTGCAAAAATGGCCTCCGATATCAACACCGATGCCGTCGACGCCCATCGAAATTTCATCAGCGGTAACATGATACCACTCCGTATCCAAACCAAGCCCTATCCGGTTGTCCAGGAGCTGGCCAAGGCCGCCCTGGGTGCCGAGGAAGACAGGGTTCTTCAGGAGCGTTTTCAAGTTGTCAACGACCTGCGCGGTCGCCTGATGCGGATCCACAGTGAAGTCAAAGAAGCTCGTCGTCGGGCCGAGAGTGTTGAACTCAATGACGAGAACCTGGGTGTATTGATCGGCAATGATTCCGTCGAGACGATCAATAGTGACGCCTATAGGGCCATCTTAGCCAAATATAAGGATCGCTCGGATCGCCTCACGGCAGTGATCGAAAGAGCAGATAAAATTCTCACTGAATATGACAAGGTTGAAGAGGACTGCTGGAATACGAAGGCCATGATGAGTAGCAGTGGCAACGGGATTGAGCTGTGTGCGGAAGGTGTCGCTGGTGAGCCCGAGCTGGCCCATGCCGGGGTCAACGGTTTGGAAAAAGCGATCCATGATGGCGAACTCTTCATCGATGCTCGGGATCTTATTGGTGACCCTGAATCCTTTACTGAATGGTGTTATTACGCCTATGCCCCGAGCCTTCAGGATCCAACGGCCGCCGCCAGTGCTCAAAAACTGCCTCAGATTCTGGAAGGCGACGAAATCAAGTCCGTGGAAGCCCTGATCAAGGCTGCCGGCCTGGCTCTTCCAACAACAGCCACGGAACTTCTCACTCAATGCTATAACGCAGAACAGAAGCTGACGCAGCAAATCAGTCCAAAGGGTGAATGGAAGTTGGTTGGCAAGGGTATCTACAGCGTGAAGCCGCTCTCAGGATTTTCAACCATCACCGATCTCGATCTTTCTCAGAATAGCATCAGTGATCCTACTCCGCTGGCTCGCCTGAAAAACCTGACCAGGCTGCTCCTGGATCAAAATAAGCTGAAAACCCTGTCGGGTTTGGTCCTCGTGCAACCTGCAGCGGGATCGGAAAGTTCGCTGAGCGTGTCAGGCAATCAAATTTCTGCAGGCCTCGAGGAGTTTCTGAATCGCTCCGCGTTCAAATGGAAAACATTTAGACTCGGCAGGAATCCGATTACTAAAATAGCCAGTCCTCTGAAGCCGAAGAACTTTACCACTCTGGATCTTGTTAACAGCATCGTCCGGGATACCACGGGTTTGCAAGATATCAAGGATCTTGAAAGTTTTCAGCTGCTGGCCTGTGCCAACAAGATTCCCGTTTGCCCCTTCGTCGAGACGGATAAAATTCGCTGCGTATTGGAAGTAAGTCCGCGTTGCCAGCCCTGAACTCGGGTCACCATACACTATCGAACCCAGACCCTGTGCAGTGTATTCTGAGTCTGCTGCGCATCCATCGGCACATCGCATTCCCAACGATCGTTGTTGTTCGTTCCGAAGTCGGCATGAATATTCCAATGGCTTGTCTGTGCTTGATAGAAAGGTTCCTTGGTCAAAGCCTCACTGCCGGAGTTGTTACTGAAATTAGTCATCACCAATGTCGCGGTATGGTCAGGATAGTTGCTAATGGCATTCGGTAAATCAGCGCAGGTGCCAGTCCCGGATCGAATATAGTCCAGGCAGGAAATTGAACTGCTCCTAAAGTGCATGATGCGCTTGTGATCCGACGTGCACCAGAAGCGAGCTGTGGAAAAACTCAGAGTATTCATCAGCTGAGGGTCCGCATGACCCCATAGCCATGGCATGCTGCTCTCGTCGATGCCGAGTTGCGAGCTGCCGAGCAGAGGCAGATTCTGGGTCTTTACCGCCAGGGGTGGATTTGTGCTCCGGGCGTGGGCATAGTTCAGAACCAGTGTCCAACCGCCGCCATCGAAATCCATATCGCAGAAGGCCCGGAAGCCTGGCTGGTTGCCGTATCCATCCGCATCGATCACATGATCACGTGTCGTGACTTGGGGAAAGCGAGCCTTGAGCTCCACGCAGGAGCGGACCAGATGCAGCTGTTCTGGGTTGCTATAGATCAAATCCTGGGAATTATAAGCCCAGAGCTGATAGCTATAGGTCGCTCCAGCCACCACAGTTTGATCAAGCCAGCTGGCTGCGCTTCCGTTGAAGACCACCTCGCCGTTGCCAAGAATAGTTCCCACGCTGTAGGGGGATTTATTCTGCGGAGCCTGGCTCAGGGGAGATGCATCGCTCCAACGGACGATCAGGACATTAACCGTGGGAGCCGCTTGCCAACTCAGCAGCAAGCCTCCGGTCACTTGCTCGAGTCGCGGGTCCGCCAGTGGGCGGTCGTTGGAATGAATTAGCCTATCCAGAGCGATGGCCTTTTGCAGGGATTCATCAGCGATTTGGGTATTGTCGGGATTGCTAACATTGACGTGATAGTCGTTCAGTTTCTGCGCCCACTCATCGGCTGTTGCTGCTCGGATTGAGACGGTGACATGCCAAGCGGAAGTCTGGACCTGTCGGTGAATCTGGGCATCGACTGGGGACGAGCCGGCATTCAAAATCTTCCATTGCAGATCCTCGGAACGGATCGTCTGATCCTTCGAACCATCGGCGAGTTGGCTCAAGCGGCAACCGACGGAGGCAGCGTCGACTTGATAAGCTTCAAGAGGTCGGCAGACAAGGTAGCTGCCAGATATATTCGCAGGGATGCTGACCTCTTCGGAGGCCTCCGCTTCGATCGAAGATTTGTCAACAGTCGGAGAGCTGGAACTGATCTTGGTAGATTCAGGTTTGCCGCTAAGAATTCTGTTTTCACATCCCCCTGCGGACAAAGCAAGTCCCAGCATGAGGGCGACCCATCTTACCCGAAGTAGACATTTCATTGTGATACCTCTTCTTCCAACCTTATCGGAAGCAGAGCGCAGCTTTCTCACGCGTGCTGAATTTGTCCAAAAGGTTCCGGCACATAGGGTTTGCAATTTGTTGTGCCTTAGGACATGGTAAATTATTTAATAATATTAATAAGTTAATAAAAATCCTGGTGGACTTGTTCTATTAAAAATTTCCGTCCTTTAAAGTCAAAAGCAGGCGATCCCTTTCAGGATGAGCCTGCCGCTTGAATTGCAATAAACTGTCAGCGTTTTTGCGCCGCTGACCTTTACGATATTAGTCGATGGTAACCTTGGTTCCATCCGCCTTGGTGAAAACCCAGACTTTGGTCTCGCCATCCTCGGCAGGACTTTCGGTTTTGTCTTCCTGGCAGTTTGTCAGGGCAGCAGCAGCGGGAAAAGTCGGTCCATAGTAGAAGTACTTATAACTTATCGAGACGTTTTCACTCGTTTGCGTAATGGTACAGGTCCCGATGGCTCCCGTCGTTCCACAATTCGACGAGGTTGCGAACATCCCTGATCCATTTTTACAACTGGTTTCCACGCTCGTGGCAACCTGTCCCGTTCCGAAGCTCAAAGGATACTCGACGCACATTGATGCCGCAGCCTTGCTCATATCACAGATGGGAACCGCGCTGTCGGATCCAAGTGTGCTAGCGTCCGTTGTGGTTGACGTTTCTGTTTTGGTTTCAGCTTTAATTTCGGCGAAGCCCTCAAGCGTCAGCGCCACCTTGCCGCCAGCATAGGTAAAGGCTCCGTTGCGCCATACGAAAAGCACGGCTCCTGACGATTTGGCGACAATGCAAAGGTTTGCGCTGGTCTTGTCCTGTTCAATCAGCCCCGTCGGTACCACGGACAAATCTATTCGTAATGTGAAGGGAGTGTCGGTCTTGGTAATAGGGGCAATTCGGACGACTTGAGGGAAACTTAACTGACCAGGATTATCCTGGATTGACCTTTTGGCAAGTAACGCGAATCTACCTCAACCATCACACACTTTTGAGAAGATCGGGTCGGGTGCGATACAGATGAAGGATCAATTCACCAAAGAGTGAATTGGCCCAGCCGAACCAGGAGCGTGTGAAACGATCAGGGTGATCCTGATGGAAGGATTCGTGCATGAACCCCGTGCCGCCATGGGTTGCCATCAGCACTTGAAGCGCCTGACGAATCTCAGCTTCACTTGAACTGGTTAAAGCCCACATCATCAGGCTCATAGGCCAAATAAACCCAAGGCCGATGTGAGGCCCACCAATGCCGGCATAGGATCCACTGCGGAAGAAATAGGGGTTGGCCTCGCTCCAGAGCAAAGCCCTTGTGTTCTGGTAGATGGGATCATCAAGGGGACAGTAACCCAGATAAGGAAGCGAGAGAAGGCTGGGTATGTTGGCGTCATCCATAAAAACCCGCCCGCCGTAACCGTCCACTTCGTAATAAAACACAAGACCCTGGCCGTGCTCGCCAATGCCCCATTGTCTGATGCCGACATCAATCGTGTCGCTCAAACTGCGGCAGTCCCGAGCCAGTTCCATAAGCCCCCACTCCTGCACCATCTGACTGACGTTGCGCAGACAAACCGCAGTCATGGCATTGGAGGGAATCAAATAGGGAAAGATACAGGCATCATCCGAAGGGCGAAAGCCGGAGGCCACCAGACCGCAGGGTCGCGTTGGGTTCCCCTGGCCACTCAATGGCAAGGTTTCCGTCGCGATATCAGAAATTCGTTGAAAACGATAAGCTGCACTCCGGTCTGCCTGCATCTGCCTTGTGATGACTTGAACACAAAGACCCAGGGCCTCAGCCCACTGATCGCCGAACACCTGCCGCGATCCTGTCTGCTGCCAATAGCCATGAGACAGACGCAGGAAATACGCGAGGCTGTCCAGCTCCCACTTCCGTTCATGGACGCCTGGCTTCATGTCCGTCCTATCCGTCTGCCAGGGACTGGGCCGTTGATCAGAATAAAAGGCATTGGCATAGGGATCGAGACGGATGCATTGGACCTGGCGGTGAATGGCCCCTTGGAAGAGGAGATCGAGCGTGGGATCCTCATGGACAAAAGGCAGGTAAGACCAGATCTGTGCGCAGGAATCCCTCAGCCACATGGCAGGAATATCACCTGTGATGATGAATGTGTCGGGCGTCTCATGCTCCTGATGAAAAGCAAGGGTCGTATCCAGAGTATTGGGGAAACAGTTTTCAAAGAGCCACGCCAGTTCCCTGTTCGGCAAAAACGCACTGATTTCGCGGATCATTTCTTCAATGCGAGGGCTTGAATAACAGCGGACCTCGGCGGACGGTCGGCGACTCGAATAATGGCTGCTTCCCACGGCCTGCCTCCAAAAAATGATCTTAAAGCCCAGCGTGACGCGAAGGGTTCAACCGAGCCTCTTCATGAGCAAGGGCCTTCTTTGGCCTTATTTTAAAAGCGATATCATTGCTGAACCGCGGCAATTCCAGAGCGAGTTTGCCTTGACCGGATTTTATGAACGCTTTTTGATGGACAGCGCCGCGATACGTATCCCAGAACTCGATTTCATAACTTTCCTCTTGGAAATTCTCGAGCGCAATTTTCACCTCCTCGTAGGCCAAGGGTTGCGAGCGGCCCTTGAGGTTCATACCCATGGAATCGCAGAGCCAGAACATTGAATATTCAGGGCTCTGCAAACCAATCAAATCAAATTCATAGGCCTGCTCTCCAACCTCCATGCGCAGCTTTTGCCGAACAGGCGTGAAGGCGTGCTCCCGCCGATCGAGGCCAGTTGCAAATCGGCTCAATGCGGCGAAGTGATAATAGAGATTGTTCGGTTCGATATGGGAATCCCACCACCAGGGCATGGCATTGCCAGCGGCTGGCTGCATGAACTGACTCCATATCCCGGCGTGGAGGAAGACGCCCCGCAGATCCCGATCATCCGTGCCGTTAGCCGAGTCGCTGCCAAATTCCCCTACGAAATAGGGCTTTTGGTATTGGCTCATCCGGTTATTGATCTGACGCAACTGCTTGTAGAGATTGTGGGTGTAGACGTGGTATTGCGCGAAGTCAATGGTGCCTGACTTATAGACGTCACCTATCGCTTCGCCGCCGTAGCTGGTGGTCGTCAGGTGTTGGTAGGGGTCCTGCTGTTTGGTCAACGTCGCCATTTCCTGGTGCCAGGCGGTGACGTTTTTTTCGTTGAAATCATCGGTGAAGCTCACCTCGTTGAAGAACTCCCAGGCCATCACATGCGGGCTATGGCCCCAACGCGCCATGATATAACGGAGACGCTTTTTATAAAGGTCCTTGGCCCGAGGATCGGTGAAGAACTGATCAGGGCTGGTCAGAAATCCACCGTTGGTCACGTTAAAGGGACTGTTGGCCCATTCCGGGTTGACCTTGTTGCTGAAAGCACCATGGAAATCGAAGACCAGCTGCAGATAAATACCATTTTTTTCCGCCAGCCGGAGGAGTTCATCGAGCTTCTGGGCGCGATCCAGGTTGTAGTTACCGAGACCCTGAAAATGGCCCATGGGTTTCCATTCAATTCCGAAGCTCCAGTTTGTCATCCAGATCCGTGCCCAGTTTTCGCCATTGGCGGCCATCTTTGTAAAGTAGCGTTCATAGTCACGCATGGGAAGCCACGCAACATTCTGGCCCATAGGATAGTAAAACCGCCCCGAGTCAAAGGCGAAGTACGTCGGATGACTTCGATTCACGCGAACGAAACCATTCTTGTCGGTTGCCTCGGCCAGGAGCTTGTGGTTTGCGCTTTGGGTGCGTTTCCAGCGGTTCCTGACTTCGACATGATAGTTCCACTCGCCCGCCTGGGACGGCGTAAAACGGATTTTCCAAATTGCGCCCTCCACAGGCTTATCGCCGACTTTGCCAGCATAAAGAAAGCCAGGAATTTCCATCTTTTGGCCAGCGGGAGACGTGAAGATACCTTTAAGCTCAAGCTCTTTTGAATCATAAGGATCGAGAACCTGGGCATCCAGATCAACCGTCAGCTCCATAAGGCTAAACATCTTGACTTTAGGCTGCTGTCCCGTGAGTTTCTGAATGCGGATGGGGTGAGGAGGTATGGCCGCGGGCTTTGATCTCTGCAGGCTCCACTCCGGACGATGCCCGGCGCGGATGTTGTCCAAGTAGACCCGACCCGCCTCGTTTTCCGTGCGAAGGAAACTCAGGATCAACGTCCCAATCGCGAGATTCGGATTGAGATGAACTATCTTTCCATCGGGATCCTTGGCTTGAAACGCGTCTCCAAGCAGTGGGATATGCACATCCTTATTCAACCCTGGCTTCAAAGTAAGGGGAGACCTTTCATAACTTTGGTCAGCGTCGACCGACACATGGAGCTGCAGAGGCGATCGCGTTTCGACAAAGATATCAAAGATGAAGTCCTGATAATCCGAAGCTCGGCCCAGCAGGGAACGCCTTAAAACAATCCCTCTAGGATGCGGCTCCGTTGCCGCTTTGGCGAACTCCAGGACGAGCGCCTTCCTGCCTTGCGACGCCTGCTGCGTTTTCACGCTCAGTTCCGCGCTGTCGCCCCACTCCTTAAGCTCCCAGGGCTGCTTTGTTTCGAAATCGTCCAGGACGATGGGCTGCGGTACGGCCAGCAGGGGCGTGCTGAACATGAGAGACAGGAGATGATGAAAATATTTCATGGTGCTTTCCTCGATGGCTCATGGTTTTGGGCGAGACGATAGATGATGGTCAGGGGCTCTCCGGGTTCAGGCGCCGAGGCTTCAAGAGCCTTACCATAGATGCAGAGACCGTGCTGATTACGGGCCCTGTCGCTCACGACAAAACGTAGCTCATTGGCTGTGCCTGGCGCGATATTCAGCTTTCGAATCTGGGCTGGATCCGTCACATGCCAGACATAAAAGAGCCCGATGCCATTGTCGGGAACCACGGTCTGCTTGCCGACCGACACACCATTGATCATCAAAGTCACATCGCTGGTTTCATTGGGTTTACCCTGCGTCTGAGATTCAGCGCTTAAACGGGCCTTGATCTTAAGGGCCTGGGGTGTGAGGTCCATGCCCGTAAAACGATAGGATAGCGAGCCGCTGCGGTCGCCCCCATAGGCATGCTCGTAAATCCCGCTCTGATCCCAATAGCCAGAACGATCAAAGCCTGGCTTTTCAAAATCCTCAACCGCTAGGGAAACACGAATCTCCTGATCTCTTCGTTCGACCTTGCCTCCAGGAATCCTGACGTCATTCGGTGCAACAGGAAGCGCCCAGCTGCCGCGAATAACCCGCTGCGAAGGATCGGGCTCGGGAGGAGGACTTGCATGTTCAGACACTGGAAGATTTTCAAGCGGTGAATTCTGCTGTGCGCAGCTCATAGCCAGGATAAGCGTCAGGCCTCCCGAAAGGCAAAAATATCTTGTCATATGCAGCTTCCCTCATCAATATGCTGGTGCAATCAGCAGCAGTATACTCAACTCGCGCCGAGGAACCAGATGGTTTCTCGATCGCTGCATGGCTCATTTTAGCCTGCGAAAAGCCTTATTTATCTGCATTACGGTTTAAGGATTAATGCGTGTGAAGAGGCCAGTTTCTGGGGGCGTTGATTCCATGCAGCGCCCGCCTAAACCTAAGCCAAAGGGACATTTCCGAAGTGCATTGGACTTGCGAAAGGCTTGGGCGTGACTGAGGCCTTGGTGTAGAGTAGTCCCCCGAAGTCTCAAAGGAGTGCACCATGATTGAACGGGTCAGTGAAGATATTAAAGCCGCTATGAAAGCCAAGGATAAAGGTCGTCTTGACGCGCTTCGTCTTCTGAAAAGCGCTTTTATCGAAAACAATACTTCAGCAAAGCCCAAGTCAGATGCCGAAGTCGCGATCGCTCACGTCAAGAAGCTGAAGGATTCCATGGAATCCTACCCAGCAGGTTCCGAGGAGGTGGCGAAGATTAAGAGCGAAATTGAATTTCTTTCAGCATATGTGCCCCAGCCTCTGAGCAAAGAAGATTTTGAGACCATGGTTCGGACCTTTATCCATGACAATCCAGGAGCCGACTTTGGTGCCGTTATGAAGGCCATCTCGCCTGAAATCAAGGGTCGGTTTGATGGTCGTGAAGCCAGTCAAATCGTGAAGACTCTCGTTGGATAAGCTCTACCGCCTGAGGATCACAAACATGCAAGCACGAGAACCAGCCCATAAAAGCCAAGCAAAAGGCCATTAAGGAGGACGAGCAGGGCATAGCGAGTGGTCCCTTTCTCAAGAAGCATGGAAGGACGATGCTTATACATGAGATACAAAGAGACGACGTTAGGAAAAAGAGGCACGACAAGACTTAGCAAACAGAGTGTCTGAGCCCGGGTGAACGCCTTGGCATGAGCGGGAGAGGCCTTTCGTTCTGTCTTGAGTTCGACCTCTTCCAATATCTGTTTCGCTTCGACTTGATGGCGCCGTTCAACTGTTAATCTCACTCCAGGTCCAAAGCCAAGATAAGGGCGATTGCCGCCCATATCATCAGCTTTCACCTGGGCTGGTATTCCGGCAGACTCCAATAAACCTTTGGCAATTTCTGCGCTCTCGCGATCCAGATAGGTCGCAACCGTCATCCAATCACTCATGATGCACTCCACATCAATAAAATTCGCAGCATTTCATCGTCAACCCCATCACTGGCTCAGGTTCATTCTCAGGAATTCCACTCTTTCGTGCATGCCGCCAGCAATTGACCAATTTAAAGGACCACAGAAAGTGCAGAATATTGCAAAAAAGTCCCAGGAAAATAGGCTGGGCTACGTGGCGAGCCGATGCAGTCCTTTGGAAACGCTGGCCTCAGCCCGCGACCATGACCAAGCAGGTTCCATTGGACAGGCAGCAATCCAACGAACTGCCCTGGCGCAAAGAGCCTTTGTCGTCGAAATAGAGGCTCAGTTTCTGCGAAATGATAAGTTCCTTCTCATGACTTTGCACGATGCTTTCACAACTTTGAAAAGAAACGCGATAGGGTGAGTCTCCTGATTTCGAGCGGATCGTGATATCAACACTGGCATTGGCCACGCGCGTCTCATTAGGAAAGTCGAAAGCAAATGTTTGCGAAAAGGCTGGCACGATGCCTGTGCGTGAGACAGCCCTGGGCACAACTTTTTTGCCTTGAACTTCAATCGTAAGCGGCTGGTCAGGTCGCATGGTCAATTGAATTTCACTCGTCTTACCTGCCGTTTGAGTTGGTACCTGCTCGCATTGCACAGCCAAAGCATCATGAGGACCGGAAGCTCCGGGTGGTGTGCGTTCCAGTAGGCTTGATGCGAGAGCGAAGGCTGGGTTTGGAGTAGGATCAGGCGTCGAGCTGCCATCGACCTGTCCCGCCGTGTCTGAAACAAAATTATAGTTCAAAAGCATGTGACGGAAATCGCTGGCATTGTAGCCAAGCTCCGAGATGAAATCACAGTCCTTGAAGCTGAGAGGGCCGCTGGACGCTTTAACGCCATTGACCTCAATATCAAATGCCAAGGTTTTGTTTCGGTCGGTCAGAGGAAGGGTATGCCTCAGCTGGGTCGCGGAAAATCTTTCACCGGGAATAATTTCACCCACACCATCCAGCCATTTTGCTGAAATGACAGGCTGTTTTTCATCGAATGGAGTCACATGAAACACATAGGCGGTCATGGTATAAACCGAGGGGTCAAGCCTTCTCCCTTGAGTCTGATTGGTATCGCTTGACTCGTTTTTCAGCGAACATTGAGGCAAAATGCCCCAACAGACCAGACTCAGAGCCATCGCCGACTTGCGTATCATGGACTTGTCTCCAGCTTTTTTATAACTATCGGCATCCATGGCGATTTCTTGAGTCTTTCCAGAAATTCTTAACTGGTCGGCTACCAGGAAGCACTGTCTTGAAAGAGCCCTTATGATGCCTGGTCATTATGTGGGCCTATTGGTTTTCAGGTTGCTGTGCTGGTAAAAACATCGCTGCGCGCGATGCTGAGGGCAGGGGTGATGGCCTCGTTGAATTTTAAGCGCTCTTCAAATGAAGCTGCGAAATCGTGCACCATATCCAGCAGAACCTTTTTTTCCTCGTTCCCATGAGCTTTTTCAACTTCCAGCTTATGACAGAGTGCACGCGCTTCGTGAAGTTGATCGATAAGGATTTTCTTGGTTCGGAATAAATCGGCAAAGATGGCAACCTTGGCTTTCAGAACAGCCGGGTTGAAAGGCTTGACAATATAGTCGACAGCGCCAGAGTTATAGCCCTTATAAATAAAGTCCATCTCATCGGCGACGGCAGAGACAAAAATGATAGGTGTATGTGTACAGTTGCGAGTGGCTCGAATAAGCTTCGCGCATTCAAATCCATCCATTGCTGGCATCATGACATCCAGAAGAACAACTGCGAACTCGTTGTGCTGCAGACAGGCCAACGCTTCCGAACCGGATGTGGCCTCCACCAGGTGATAATCCAAGCCACTCAAAATAGCGCGCAGGACGTCGAGATTCCGCTGTTTATCATCGACAAGCAACACTGAAACTTTTTCTTTGAGCTGTTCCGAAAACATATCGGGCTCCCTAGCCAACGTGTACGCACACGCTTTCTTATGTTTAAAGACGACGTTAGAGCCGCCTTTCGTGCGTCCTGCATGAAGCATGCCGCTCGGCTCGGTGCTCCCCACCGCGATGCATATGTCGATTGAACTTAGTTTATTCGAGCTTGCTGAAAAAGCGTATGGAGACGCGTTCCAATACATCGAACAAGCATGTTGATGGGTGCCCACTGGAGCAGGCCATTGGCGCAATATTTAAGGATTGAATGCATCGTCAGATGGTTGAATTTGAATCCCTGGCAAAAGCAAATTTAGACCTATGGAGATATTGGGCCATGTCCTTACTGGCTCTTTCCAACGGAACCGTTGATAGAGTCGTTGCGGTTCAGTAGGCGTCGAGGCGTTGCCATCAATCTCTCCGATTGCAACGAAGACTACAATTTTTCCGATATAGGAACTGTCCATCAACTCAGTGCCTATCAATGCCATTCTGGTAGAGTTTCGGTTGGTGTTCGCCATTATGGAGCTGCAGGGCGGGTCGATCGAGTCTATTGCTGCTCCATCTCTGGTACACTGCAGTGATTCATGCTGATAAAGATCAAGCTCCACTTCGGCCGTACGGCCTGGTGATAATTTCCAAATAGTTTCCCGAGGGATCAGCAAAATAGATGCCGCGGCCGCCGTCATTGGTGTTGATTTCTCCAGGACGCCTGCCTGCTGGATCAGCCCAATAGGGAACGCCTCGCTGCTTTATCCTGCCAAATATTTCGTCGAATTCTTTTTCACTGACGAGAAAAGCGTAGTGCTGTGGTTGGATCTCTTCATCAGTGGCAAGAAAATCAAGGCTCACGCCGTTGGCCGTGCGAACGACGAGGAAGTGGTAGAATGGTTCGGGCGGCGGAAGTCCAAGAATTTCTGCCATGAAGGTCGCTGATTCTCGCTGGTCGCGTGCATGTACGATAGTATGGTTCAAATCTACACTCATAGGGCGTCACCCAATATTGATGTGAACATATGAGCAAGAGAATACTTCGGTCCTTAAGAATCCGCGTACAAAAAAAGTGATGATATCCACTCAACTCCCTTCTGACCGACTTCGAGACAACAGTCATCGATCGGCACGCTAGCGTCTTACAAGAGGGCTGTCATTCCTCGCCTCGTAGGCCAAATTCCTGAGTATTCGTGTTATCTTGGAAGTATGCAATTGAAGGAAACTCCATGATTTACCCAGGGTCTAAGCTGATCATTTTTTTGCAATGTGTTTACTTTTTTGCTGGTGCCACCAACGCCTTTGCCGAACCCTTGGCTTTGTATGAAGAAGAAATCGGTGAAGATGAAGGGATGGAATTCTCGACTATCGTCCGAGATCTGCGGGCCCTGCAAGAATCCTATAACCCCCTGCAAAAGGGTTTTCATGCCAAGATTCATGGCTGTGTCTCGGGCACCTTGACCATGCTGCCTGATCGATCTCCTCTGACCCGCGAGGGGCTTTTTGCGGAAGAAAAGAGTTATCGGACCGTCATGCGCTTTTCCAATGGATCTGCAAAATCGGCTGGCGATAGCCATCGGGACGTTCGAGGCGTCGGTATCAAACTTTTCGACGTCGAGGGTGAGAAGCTGCTTGCAACCCAAAGCACGGCCAAAACTCAGGATTTTCTACTGAATAACTCCCCTATGAACTTCAGTTCGGAGCCTCGTGAGTTTGCTGATTTCATTCTGGCTTCGGCCCGTGGCGCGTCCTCAGTGCTATGGTTTCTTGCACGTCATCCCATCTTTACTCAACGTTTGTTTGCCACTACTTCGACCGATGTGCCCAATTTGACAAATGCGAGATTCTGGAGCCAGACTCCTTACCGCCTAGGCAACAAAGCCATGAAATATAACATCCAACGCTGTGGTGAGGCCTCTGCAGGCAAGGCCGATCCAAACGATGGCGATTACCTACGGAACGATCTGGCAAGATACCTCACCCAGCATGCGATGTGCTGGGAGATGGGTCTTCAGTTGCAAACGGATCCAGTAAAAACCCCGATCGAGGTGAGCACGGTGGAATGGACAGAAGAGCTCAGCCCTACGCTGCCAGTGGCCCGTATCACCATTCCCAGGCAGGATATAACTGACTCTGAGGTGATGGCCGCTTGCGAAGCCTTGGCTTTTACCCCCTGGCACACGACCGAACATCACCGACCTCTCGGTAAAGTCAATCGCGCCCGACGGCCTGCGTATGCTGCCGGACAGAAGACACTGCTGCAGGGCCTGGACCCGGTGGAGCCCACTGGCTTCCCGGTTAAAATTTTAGGTGAATAGGGTCCTGGGCTATGAAATCATCCTTAACTCCGCCTCTGGCGTCGCTACAAAGCGTAGAGCGGATCGTGGTATCAGCATCTCAAAATAGCTGCCATGTCCTGTTTTTGAGCTGAAGCGACACTCGACCCCGCAGCGTTTAAGAGCGACGCGTACGGCGTCAAGCCCCACGCCGCGACCACTCAGCTCGGAAATTTCTGTTTTAGTCGAAAAGCCTGGCGCGAACAAGAGATCGAGGATCTGGTTTTCATGCATATCAGCAAAGGGTTGGTTGACCAGCTGCTTGGACTGAGCCAAATCATAAACCCTTTTTAGATTGATGCCGCGGCCATCGTCGCAAATAGTCAGCAGAGTGTGTTGAATCCGATCCTCGAACGTCAACCAAAGTTTGCCCTTGCTGGGCTTGCCGCTGCTCGTCCGCTCCTCTGGATCTTCGATACCATGATCAATTGCATTGCGTAAAACATGGGTAAAGGCTTCTTGCAGAGCGCTTTTAAGACTTCCAGCGATATAAAGATCCCACTGTGGTGTCTCGAAAATCAATTCTTTGCCGAGTTCTCCTGCCAGTTCCTGTAGGGTAGGAAAAAATCCTTCGAAAATCTCCACAACGCTTAAAACCTCTTCATTCTGAGACATCTCAAACCAGTTTGCCAACTCTTTTCTATCGGTTTTAACCGAGCCGAGGAAGTTGCCAAGTCGAGAGATAAAGCGCGGTGCAAGCGGGCTGCTCTCCGTGTCAGTAAAAAGCTCTACAAAGATGCGATGGTATGCCGTGTATACGGAATGTATCTCCGTAAATCCAGAGCTTCTGACACTTGCTTCGAAATCGACATGCTCACTGTTGGATCCCATGAGGGTCAAGCGCAGTGGTTCAAGCTGATCTTCCACAGCATGGACACATTTGGCGAGCAGTTTAAGGCCAACACTACGGGCCGTGCCTTTAATCGTATGAAGTGAACGGAGAATGGGTAACGTAGCCTGAGGATCTGGCTGCAAAGAAAAGGTTCTGATCTCTTCCATGCGGGCCTCGAATTCCTTAAAGAATCCTCGCAACTGCCGTTTGTCACTGGCTGCTATCTCCAAGAGCACAGTTTCGCGCAAGGTGGATTCTTTTTCGCGAGCCGCGAGACTTGCTCGGAGTGCTAAAATTTCTGTTACGTCACTGGCCACTACGATCATCTTACGGAAAACATCGTTTTCAAAGATAGGTGAATAGCGCAAAGAGAGTGTCCTTTCAGCGCTCGTTTCACTGCTTTTATAGCGTAATACCGGCATGAGATCATGAGTGCTGATGGACCATTGAAAAGGATCAGAGTGACGAAGCATCTCCATGACGAACAAATGCTTACCTTGATTGGCATCGTGGCGATCAAGATCCTTAAAGAGGACATCGGTCAGCGAGCACCCGACAATGGCGTCCCTTCCCAGCAGTCGCAGCGAAGCAGGCGAATGAGTGGCGCCTATTTTCATTTCTGGATCAACCGTCACCACCAGATCGTCCAGGTTATCCAGGATTTCCTTGACTTCCGCATGAGCAAGTTTGAGGTCCAGTGTTCGTTCATTAACTCGACGTTCAAGTGAACTGTTGGCTTCAGCGAGCCCGGCCAGGCTTTTTTGCAGTTTTTCATAGGTCAAAAGTAAGTAAGATCCCAGTAGAGCCAGGAGGAGGCAGGCCGCTAGAGTAAGCCAGATAATGGTGAGATTGACTCGACCGGGATAAAGTTGCTTTTCAAATTTGAGGCCGAGCTGCTGGCCAAAGCGGTCGAGTTCGATTTTTGACGTGATTGAGCCTAAGTTCGGCCATGCTGCCTCAGAGCGATCGAGATAACGGTAAATGTCTTTGGCTATGGATTCACCGGCCAGTACCGTGGTCATAACAATCGTAACGCCTTCCCGCCAGCGTTCGTCGCCTAGCAATCGGGTCAGATCCACAGTTGCACCTATAACACCGACGATCGCAGCATCTCGATTCCGTACGGGAGCAAAAATCTCAATAGCAATGTTGCCGTTGTCAAGAAGAAAAGCACCGCTTGCGACGGGTTCACCAACAGATAAAAGTTTTTTGATTGCAACATCTTTATTAGGATCGGTTAATGCATTCCAGCCGAAGTATGACGCCTCGCGGGCGCCGGCATCGACGGCTGTCACAGCAAAGTATTCGTTGCCGACCTTGGCTGGACGGATATCAGGGGAATCGCCGACTCCACCTTCCAAAATTGTTTCCCCGATACCTTTGCCTCTTAGTTCGGCTTCGTATTCAAGTCGTCCTGCGTCGGCGACGCGCTGATAATAAATAACTCCCATGAGGAATGGCGATTTCGTCATGAGGTCTGCGGTAAACCTTCCAAAGCGCTCCTGATCGATTGTGCCTATGGCTTCGCTGAAAGATTCGACGCTCTGGACGGCGCTTTCGGCCGCCTTAACGCCTTCGAAAAAGCTTTGTTTCACCTTCAAAATATCAGCTTCAAAGGCTGCGCGCCCTACGCTGAGCACATAGGCCCACGCAGCGGATAGTGCAGCTGCACTCATCAAGAGAACCAATATGAGTAAAAGCGGACGACGCATGTTTATCATCCCAAACTCCAAACGTGACTTGTCGATTCCATATATTCGAATTAGACTCAATATTGTAGCATGAGTCCTATCTTTACAGGAAGGATACTGTGCGAGGGCGAACCCAGCTGAACCCACCCCTTACATGATCCATAAAGCCCATTCTAGAGTTGGATTTAAGATATCTGACCTCGCGTCTGAGGCGGCCCCACAAAAGGCATTATTGAGAGCGGTTTACAGTCCACCTGAGGAGAATGAGTATGGCTAAACGTGAACGAATGCTGGAAATTGCAGCCTTGACCTTGAGTGTCGGTGCAGCGTTGGGAACTCCAGAAGACGGCGTCGCAGCTCCCAAAAAGGGTCAAAAAACCGCTGAATGCTACGGGATCAATACCTGTAGGGGTAACAACGGCTGTGCAATTTCCAAAGACCATATCGAAGCAGCCAATAAAGTTTATAAGGAACATTATACCAAGAGCAAAATCATCGACTGTGCGGGCAATTCTGAGGGTTCAGCCAAAGGCGGCGTGCTGGCCTGGGTTTCCAAGCCTACCAATGATGAATGCTGGAAAGAGGGGGGATTTGTCTTTGAAAAAGATGCCGGAGGCAAGCTCATCATCCGCGATAAGGAAGGTGTCAAGAAATCTGGCTAAATGGGGCATCGGCCTACGTCCTCAGTACTTCAGTGCCCTCGAGGCTTGCGATTCCTTACCTATGCTCGAGATCATGAGCGATAATCTGATGTTTCATGAGGGAGGGCCAGCGTTGGCTCGAACGCTGGCTCTCGCCGAGCGAGGCCCTGTGCTCTTGCATGGGGTCGGGCTGGATATAGGGGGTTGCGACCCTCTCGACGAAACGTATCTCAATGAACTTTCCAGGCTCATCACCCTGTTTCAACCCGCGGTCGTGAGCGATCATTTATGCTTTACACGATCAGGTGGCCGATCGACTTACGAACTCCTGCCGATTCCAAGGCACCGGCGCTATCTTCAACATATAAGCGAGCGCATCACAAGGGTGCAGGAAAATTTGGGTCGGCGCATCTGTCTTGAGAATCCTTCGGCCTATACGAGTTATGTCGGCGACGAGATGAGCGAAGGCGAATTCTTTTCTGAGCTGGTTGCGCGAAGCGGTTGCGGGGTTCTGTTGGATGTCAACAATCTCTATGTTAATTCTTATAATTTCAACTTCGATGCGGCGCATGAGCTTCTCAAATTTCCGATTGAATACATCGAGCAGGTCCATGTTGCAGGTTACACTGATTGCGGATCCTACCTCTTCGATACCCACGACAAGAGCCCTGCGCCGAATGTCTTGAATCTGCTTCGGTTGACTCTCGCAGCTTTACCCGCTGTATCCCTGCCAGTAATTTTGGAGTGGGATCAACAAGACGCCAACCTCGAACAAGTTTTGGGCGAGTTGACCAAGGTTCAGAAGGCTATCTTTTTGCGTCGGGAGGATGAATCGCATGCTCACCCCTGATGATATTAACTTGCAGCGGGCCATCGTGGAGCAAGTGATAGCAATCAGGCCACGTCCCGGTATCAAGGAAACTTTAGCCGGGCTCCATCCTCACTACGCGTCGCGAATTGGTGTCTATCATGATAGCTTTCTCGGTCGCGCTGTCTCTTCATTGGCTGAGGTCGTGCTTGCACCAGTCTGTGCGGATTATGGACCTGAGTTGATCAAAGAGTTGGTCGCTCGCTATTTTGCAAACCTACCGCCCAGTTCGCTGTGCATTGTCCGTGCTCTCGATGGATTGGCAAGTTTTATACGAGAGAAGTCTGAAGGAGAAAGTGTCGGTGATTTGGCGGATGCCATAGAAGTGAGTCTGGCCCGTTGGCACCTGCTCCACGGTGTTGATCCCCCTTCTCAGCGTAGACCAGGACACCTCGCAGGACCCGCCGTTTTTTCGGCCGGTGTCCTCATGATTAAAATCAAGTTTGATACGATTGCTGCGTTCAATGTTCCCCGATCTCTCCATACCATCGCCCGATTGTTGACCCAGGGGAACAGCATCGAGCAAGTTATTAAAAATCTCAATGATCAGGACATTGCAGATTGTGATGAGGAGGAGCTGGCTGGATTTTTATGCCTCATTTTTTGAGAGTGGCGATCCGGTGCGAATCGATGAAATCCTGCCGATCCGTACGGCAAATTTCTCCCATCGTCCGTTTTCACCAGCAACCGAGAAGGAGAAAGGCGACTTACACGAAAAGTGAGTGAAAAGTAGTGCACCTTGTTTCCATAATAGTCGCATTTCTTATGCTGCCAAGCTTTATGGCTTCAGGTGTCGAGCGCGCATTCGACCTGAGATCAGACTTGAAAGGCCAGTATTTAGGTCAGTATATGGAGACCTGCCAGACTCCTTTGTCCATGGCCACAGACTTTCCGTCTGTTGTCCAAAACTGGCACCAGTTGACCTGCTTGCAAGGACGACAGGAAATCCCTAACCTAACCATGGGTCGCGGGGATTTCTGGCTTAAAGTACGTCTCAACCTTCCCGCATCTCAGGCTAAGACGGTCATACTCGAACACAGCTGGCCGAGTGACTACGTGAAAATCATACATATGACACCCGCTGGAATCGCGAGTCAGGCAGAGTTCGGCAACGATGTTGACCAATCTCATCCGATCTTGAATCGCTATGCTGCCCAGAAATTAGAGATGCAGCCTGGTGAGAATACGATCTATATCCATCTGAAACATATAGGCACGGTGCTCGCACCCGTCAGAATTTGGTCGGAAGAAGCCTTCCAGCAGAGCAAGTTTGAGGAAAACGTCGCTGCTGGCATTCTCGTAGGCGTGACTCTGGCCATGGTCTTTTATAACATTTTTCTCTACCTGACCTTCCGAGTGACCTCACAGTTATATTATGCTGGATTTTTGGTCACGACGTTCTGGTATCTTTTCTTTTATTCAGGCTTGGTAACCTATGTTCCCCAGCCCTGGCGTGAAATATGGACCCAAACCTGGATCGCTTCTGGGTCCATGGCGCTGATGCTTCTCAGCAGGTTTACACAGCATTTTCTCAACGTTGGGCAAAAGTCTCGCAGGCTTTTGCGTCTATTTCAGTTTTACTCCTGGGTTTTTACCCTCAGTGTTGTGTGTAACTTCATTCACAGAGAAACCGCGTACATTCTTTTCATAACTTTCCTAACACCTTATATTCTGACCTGCATTTGGGCGGGTGTACTCGGGCTCTTTAAAAAAGAGAGACATGCCCTATTCTATCTCTTGAGTTTTTCCCTGGTTCTGATTGGTGGTTCTCTTGAAAATTTGATTGCCTTCGGGCTCATCAGCCCTAAATGGGCGTTCTGGCCTCTCTTTACAGCCTCCAATCTGCAAGTCATGCTCCTCTCACTAGCATTGGGGGACAAGCTGCAGTCTGATCAGAAGGCCGCCCACAACCGAATTATGAATTTGAATGAAGAGCTGCAAAAGCATGTGCATCACGTCAATGATTTGGTTGACGAAAAAACCCGAGAAATTCGCTCGGTCATGGAAAATATCCCCCAGGGTCTTCTGATGATTAAGCAAGATCTCACCATTCACCGCGACTACTCGGCCTATTGCACGACTCTCTTCGAACACCAGACGATTGAGAATCGCGAGGCAATCCCTGTTATTTTCAACCAGGCTTTGCTCGGTGAGGATCAGCGGGCTCAGATTCAGTCTGCCCTGCAGGCCTGTATGGGAGACTCTGAGCTTACGTTCCAGATGAATGAGGATTGCTTCCCTCGTGAATTCAGTCGCCAAACTCCGGGTGCCGAGACTCAAACCCTCGAAATGGACTGGCATCCTATCGTGGACTCCCAGGAGAACATAGAACGCATACTCGTCAGTGTTCGAGACGTCACCTCGCTCCGTACACTCCAGCACCACTCCGAAGAGCAAACCTATCGTTTGGCTCTTATTGGCGAAATTATCAACGTCGATCAACTGACGTTCGTCCGCTTCCTGAAGTCCTGCCGAACGTTCAACGCAGAGAACAAGAGACTCGTTGATAACCTTGTCACGAACGATCCAGAGGTTCATAAGATTCTGTTCATAAATTTGCATACCATGAAAGGTGTAGCCCGCAGCCTTCATCTTTCTAAAATGGCAGATCTCTTCCACAATATTGAACACCACCTGGCGGCTCTTCAGATGGGGCAGGTTGAATTCTCACAGGATGCATTGAAGCAAGAAATCGAGAAGATTGAGCAGTTGCTCCATACTTACGAGTCCGTGTTCACACGTGATCTCCATCGTTCCAGCCAGGCCGACGAGCACGCTATCATACCGATGAAACATCTTGAGCCACTGGTGCAACGGATCGACACTCTCAATCTTGATGACGGCGACGACACGCGCAAGTTTGTAGCAGAGGTGACTTACCTTTTTACCAATCTTTATTATCAAGAGCCTCAGAAGATTTTTGTGGAGGTTTTTTCCGGGCTCGCGCGTCTGGCCAAGGACCTTGCTAAAGAAGTACCCCATGTTCACATGGAACTTGATAATGTCCTTCTCGTCCGTGAAGCCGAAGATCTTATACGAAACGTTTTTGTCCATCTCCTTCGTAATAGTATGGATCACGGCATCGAGTCACCTGTCGAACGTATGCGCAAGGGCAAATCCAGCAAAGGTCTCATTGATGTGCAGCTCCGCGAGGATGCAGGTGTCCTGCGCATGAGTTACCGTGATGATGGGTGTGGCTTTGATCTTAACGCCATTCGTGCCGCTGCGCTGAAGAAAGGGTTCATCCAGGAACATGAGCCCGTAAGCGTTGAACGGCTCGTGCAGCTCATCTTAACGACTGGCTTTACAACATCTCAAACTGTTTCGGAGATTTCAGGTCGCGGGGTCGGTATGGATGCAGTCTCCCGTTATATTCAGCAGCTGGGAGGCACTTTCGAGATTCGCTTGCCTGACAATGTGGATGAGAGCTGGAGCTTCATACCTATCCTCTTTATTATGACCCTGCCGCCACGCTTCTATCGCGTTTCAAAGCCACTGGCCGCCTGATCAGGTGGTTGGCGGGGCTTAGTGAAATGTGTCAAAAGTCATTCTCATCTTGATGCGGTACTTCCCAACTCGGTGCTGACCCGGTACTGTTCGTCGAAGTAAATGATCTTGGGATAGAGAAGGGGATCCCAAACCTTCGCTGTTGTATAGGCCAGAACAGAACTATCCTGGTTGGGCTTGCGAAATACGGTCACATACCAGGGAACTGCGGGGATGCTGTCGGAGATCGAGCCGTCGGGCTCGAGAGGATTTGCCAGGAGGTTGTCACGCCCTGTGTAATCCAAAGGATTTTCGTGAAGATATAGGGCCTCGACCGTAAACTGGCTTTGGTTTTCAAACATCACCTGGGTCATGACAGTATAGTCCAGGTTGCGTCCACCCCCGCACGAAGCAAGGATGGAACACGAGGCAGTCGCCACCAGAAATGAGCGTATGATCCACATCATCAAAAATTTAAATCCTTATGGATGTAGCTAAGTGAGATGCCAAATGTCATCGAATTGAACTCGAGCCTGTCGACGGTCAACCGGGGTCGTTCAAAAATGGCTTTACCAGGCACATAGCGGGCAGGCCCACGGAATTCCATGTCATCGGGCATCTTAACATTCGGATAGACCATGTATTGCCCATGGAAGCCAAGCGCAAAACGGGACGAAAGCATATTGTAGTAAACATCGGCGTCCAGTCGGTAACTTTCCAACGCGCTGAAGTAGCTTTTATGAATCTTTCGATTCTGAAAGGCGACCTCGGTCTGCAGATAGTCAACTGCACTGACCCATGCTGCGGCTGTGTAGGACCAGAAATTCTGCTTGTCTTTGAGCTTGAAGTGACGGCTATAGCCTCCGCCTACAAAAATGCTGGTGCTTCGCAAACCCACTCCATACTCATTGACATAATGAGGGACGACCTGTTGCGTGGCTGGATCGGAAATCACGACAGGTATATCGATGCTGTCATCGGACTCAAAGAGCGGAAGGTGACCGGCAAGATCCTTGATCTTCAATCTTTGGGATCGATAGGTCGGCGAAAAAGACCAGAACCACCCGTTGGGTGGCAGATAGCGCGTTCGGAATTCAAAAACTTCATGTTCCACCCGACCGGCAGCGATTGTGGTGCCGGTGCCGTCCTCTTCGACCCGGCTTGCGACGTCAGCATGCCCTTGGAAATAGCTCAACTGGAAGGCCTGATAGGAGAACCTGTCATCAAAATTGGGGAGGCTATCGTCCACAATCGGCAATTGGCTTTGCCTTTGGGCACTCTCCACATCCCCAAGAGGGTCCCAGGCATTATCATGAACAGAAGCCCAAAATCCCTCTGGGACCGAATTGATTGTCTCAGCTTCACCCCGTAAGACCGTTTCCCCTGCTGGATTGAATACGCGCAGACGAGGCGGAAGTTCTCTGTTGGAACTATTCCTATTGATTATGTAAGTTTTGGAATCGGTTTTCTCCAATTTTTCGCCTATCAGGCGAGTCAGCTTTTGAGTGGCATGGGCTTGAACAGTATTTTTGTCCTCATCACTCGACATAAGATAAAGCCAGCAGGCCCCGCCGTAGAAATAGAATGTAAAGGCGCAGCTGATGGGAAACCAAATTCCCTTTTCAAACGTCTCGTCATAAAGATAGCGGTAAGGACCATACTTTTGCTCTGGAATGTCGGGTCCGGCCGATTCCACAAGGCTGAATTGCTCTTCGTATTGCAGCCGGTACGTCGAGCAGCTGTTCGCGAGCAGACCAGACCCAGACATCAGGAGGATGGCTGATTTGAGACCGAGTTTTGGCATAAATTGGCTTTTTAAAAAGAGCTTTGTTGGTCAAAAGGGATTCAAATAAGCTACCATCCCCCGCGGACGGGTTCGAGACGATTCTGGCTTGGCACTCATTTTTTCCATGGGATGGAAAGTCGCTTCTTTTCACGCTGTACGGTAAGCGCGGTGCGGAGAGCAAGGGTTTGCAGTTTACTTTTGTCGGGAAGGTATGGGATTCATGGGGGGAACGTGAGGGCACCCATGAAAACAAGAGAAATTACTGACAGGAATCATGTGATATGGCAATGCACGCAGGTTTTTTCTGGCGCCAACCCTAAGCTTGCGGGCCGGGCAGCCTGCTTGGCCAAGGAGGACGACGGCAGTCTTTCCATCGTATGCACCCCGTCCGGGGGTGAGCAGACCGTACGCCTGCAACTCAAGGAAGATTGGTACGATCAGATGTCGGACGATGATCTGCGCAAGGCTATTGAGAATGCCAAGGAAAGCAGTGACACCTGAAACCCCTTGAAGGCTTTTTTCCGAAGAATCTCCTCAATACGGGTCCGGTTCGGTTCCCTTGGGTCGGCCAGCTTTTTTTGACAATATTTTTCCCCTCTGAGGTCTCAATAATTTGTCAAAATAGATTTTACGACGATTTATTCGGGTTTGAAGTGTTTTTTTGTCAAATGAATAGATTATGACGCAAATCCTTGGCGCATTCGCGCACCAGCACTTCTTCCCCAGGTAAGATTCCGATCCAATCACATACAGTGCCGATCACGCGCCTTCTTCAGGATAATTTCCAAAGGATCAGGAACGTCCGAACAGGCGTGAGCGATTGGCAAAAAAAGGCCGCGGGAAATCTCACTCACTTTTCATCAAGCAAGGTCGAATGAGGTTAATAGAGAACAATTTATAGAGGTAACGCCATGAGGCCTTCTATCGCACTCCTCTTCTATTTGCTTGCTCTGAAGAACAATAAGCTTCCCAAGAACATTGCTGAGATGGATGCCCAGGTCGGTATGAGAAAGATCGCGTGTATGGAGGCAGTTTTTGGCGATACGCCACACCAAAGTCATTGAGATCGATTCAGTTAAAGAATGACTTCAGTGGAGAGATGACGTCTTGGTTCAACACAAGTAAGCCAGCCAAGAAGATGGTTTGCCCCTACGGACGCTAGCTCCCCAATGTACAATGGGAGTCGTGCGACATTAATCCTGAACTAGGAGGAGGAAGACCCCGCGCGTGTTAACGAGCCACGATCTTCTTGTGGTCGGCGGATAAAACACTCAACCCGAAATGAAATGAGGACGATTCTACGCTCATTGTGGGAGGCCAAGTTTTTGAGCTCTTTCAAAAACGAAGGTTTTACCCGCAGGATTTTGAGCTGTCTTACCATAAGTGAGCACTAATTTGCCGTCTTCAATATTGAGGTCACAGTCCATCTTCTGGAAAGCGGTACCATCCGACGGATCTTTGAAGTACTGATCGTTGCATAGAAATAGAAGATCTCGCTCTGAGTGGGGCGGCTCGTTTCCATCGTCCGCCGGCTGTAATTGACCGCTCATACCAATTAAAACTTCATCCTTGATGATTTGCGTGAAGTTGAATCCGCTGTAAGTCCGGGTCCCATCTTCATCGAGGGAGTTTTTGTACTCAATTTCATTACTATTATAATACTTCTCTTCGAGCACAAGAACCGCCTTTGCTTTTACAGTATCCCCATAACGCAGTCCCGAATAGGACAAGAAGTTCACAAAATGCCCGTTCATATCGATGGCGTTATACATCCGTAACCTAAGAATCCGCGGTGCTCCTTTTGCAAAACTGAGAAGGCGGAATTGGCGCTGCAATCCCGTATCAATATCGTAGCTTTCCATGATTTCATAGGTCTTCTCCTCCGGAAGAAGGTTGGTACCAAATGCATCAAGTTTGCTTTTTGAGTCTGAGCCGCAGGCCATAGTTGAGAGACCGATAAACAGAGCACAGTGCATGCGCTTCATATGTTGCCTTTCGTTTCATATGTGCAGAGATGCTGAGGGTAGTTAGAATAACCCTTGAACTCGAGAAAATCGGCAAAAAACGATATCGACTCAGGATTGTACTCATGTCTTCCCTGGATGCTCCAACATGAAGCACATACTTTTCCCAGCTTAGCCTAACCGGGACGTGAGTGCGGCGAGGAACATTTCTCCGTCTCGGACATGAGACGCTCAGCCTTGGGCGAAATGGCTGAAGCAAGGGATGCTCGGGAATTCATTCCCGAGAGGATGTCACTGATGGAGTGGCCCTTAACTGGCTCCTGGAAGAAAATCCTCTCGCATGGTCACATGACCCTTCCCGATAATCCAGGCATGGTCATACATAGGGCTGAACGCGCTTCCTTCCGGTGCCCATTCGATAAGTCTCAAATCATCGAAATCAGCATAGACTTTTTGTCCCGTCTCAGAGGGAAGAAGTCTCAGATAGAGTCCCACTGCAGGCTTTACTCTCTCATCGTCCAAGGTCGTTTCAATCGGGATTACGTAATCTGGAAACTCGGGCGCAACCGCATCGACGCGAAAGGAGACCCATTCGCCTGTCGGAGGAACCGCGTGAGTCACCACAGTCTGCGTCATCGATGGTCCCTTGGAGTCCGGATGCCAACTGAGTTGCACATGCAGGCGACCGTTTGTACGAGCCATACCCACGAGTGTGACTTGCGTCTTTGGTTTAATCAGAATGCGCCTTTGGGTGGTCAGAACAATATCGCGGGTATCGCTGCGTTCACGCCATATACCCGCTCCAAGCCCGCCAGCGTAGGCATGTTGAGGTGCAATGGCTTTATCAACTCCAGGAAATAACCAAAGTGCTCCTGTTCGAGGCTTGAGCCCAACGGCCTGATCTTCGAAAGATCCCGTCCAGAGCAGGTCGCGGCCCAGCCTCAGGATACTGGGCGCATGGGCAGCTTTAAAGTCGGAAATCCACCCCTTTTGGATAGAAAACACATGCCCCATCGCTTCCTGACTCTCGAGAGCTACATCTTTCTCGCTGCTTTGAGCCCGTCCGGCTCCATCAAGGACAGCAGCACCATTTTCAACGACAAATAGCCCTGCGTCGCTACGCCCCGCAGCTCCTGTCGCGACGTGCTCAGCCAGCTTTCCTGTGACGCCGTGTGGAATAAATCCTTCGATGATCAAAGGTTCCAGATACGCATGGATAATTTCACCATGGCGTACATGCACAACCAAAATATAGGACTCGAAGGTTTGCCATATCGTTTGGTCGAAGATCATATTCCCTAGAGTCCAAGCGATAAGGGAATCCTTCTGATCGATGCGCTGCCGCCCGAAGCCGCCCACGACATGCGGATGATGATTGATGACGAGAGTCGCGCCTGCCGCCTGAGCAGCCAAAGTAAAATTTTTGACCCTCGGGGTTGGAACGCGTTCGTACTCGTAACCTCCGTGCACCATAAAGATAACGGTTTCCGCGCGCTTTTTCGCTGCCGCGATTTCGCGCTGTATGCGAGCCTTATCGCATTTGGCAGCCCCGGCCTTTGTGGGAGTCGCGACATAGCTACGAGGATGCTCTTCTCCAGTGATTGTAGTGCACCCAAGCAGAGCGATCCGATTGGGCTTACCGCCGCGACGCTTGGAGGGAATCTCGTGGAATGCAGGCTGCCAGGCTTCTACCTCGGTACCACCTGCTCCAAAAGCATTATAGCCTTTACGATACCCGGCAATCTCTAAAATCTCTAATGTTTCAGCGACGCCGCTATCATTCTTATCGTAGAGATGATTGTTCGCGAGACCTACTACATCAATACCAGCCTCTTTTAGAACATCAGCTGCACTCGCATGGCTTGCGAATGCAAAGCGTTTGGTCTCATGGAAATCACTCGGCCGCATTTGGAACGGGGCGTAGTGGGGCCATGCTCTGGAGAGAGGTGTTTCAAGATTCACGATGGTGAGGTCGGCGTCAGCCAGCAGCGGTCTGATGGAGCGAAAAAGCTTGCTTTGTTCTCCTGGCCCGTCGCCGCTTTGGATGAGACCATCACTGGTATCGCCATCCTCATTCGTGTCGTAGAAACGACGTCCCAGCATCGTATCGCCACCGAAAAGTAAAGATACCGTTTCTCCGTCATAATTCGGTGTTATGCGCACAAGTAGGGGCGAATCAGGTGAACCTGCCCGCGTGCGAGATATATAATCGGGATGGCTCACCGTAACCCAGCGGTTGCCGTACGCGGGAGGTGTTGAGAATCGGCCATCGCTGTCGGTGAACACTGTGCCTTCCATGGTTATCACGTTAGCGCCTGGCACCGGTCGGCCATCAAGATCAATGACTCGCCCCGATACAATCGTCACCACCTGTTGGATAACGTCCGTTGAATCTTTCCTTCGACCACCTTGGGATCCGCAGCCTATGGCAAGTAGAGATAAAATCAGCACGCCAGTCTTTCTACTCGATATCTTTGCAATCATTCCCGTGAATCTTTCATGTTTTGAAACAATGTTTGCCTCATATGAGACAGGTTCTCCCTGTCATGCCAGAGAGTCGAATGCGCATAAGTAAAAGCGGCGGATAATGATTCAAATCTCGGGTACTGCCTCATCGGCCGCATTGATCAGCGGACTTTCGTGGATACCTATTCCAAGGTCGCCATTTGCAAGCTCTACATCACCAAAACCCCCATCACAACCGCTGATTTGCTCAACGACAGGTCATAACCTACTTCGACCACTATCACGTTCCTGTGCTCCGAATTTTCACCGGCCGGGGGACAGAGTATTGCGGGAATCCCGAATCCCATCGCACGATTCTCAATGAATTTCATCAAGTGACATTCCGTAAGAAGGTCAATCAAAGGATTGAGGAGTTTCAGATTGATCTTGACGTTTGGTTGACGGAGTACAATGGCGAGCGGACCCATCAAGGCAAGATGTGTCTTGGAAGAACTCCATTCGCGACGTTCATGGGTGGGATGAGGCGGCCGCAAGGCCTTTGCAGAAATTACGCTCGAACTGATTTCCGCTTGGACACAATCAGCCCGCAGCTATGGCGCTTAAAAATTTAATCCGGAACCATGGCTGTGTTGCCAGTCTGCGTACAACCGGAGTACGTTAAGAAAAGCGAATTTTAAGAAAGGCGCAAGCTTTTTGGAAGCCTCTGTTGTCTCAATTCAGACCCATTACCCAAGTCGTTTGGATTGCAGCCCATGAAACGAACCTATCTGCCCAAAGCCATCGGCCTCATTCTATGCCTCTTCAGTTGGATGCTTTGGCCCTCAATCACAGCTTTCCTGGCCACAGCTCTGATCATTCTCGTGGTCCTCGGTGCCCTATGCATACCCGTTTTTAACCCCCGCTCCAGTTTTTATATTCCAACATTTGCCAAAGGCAACCCAGCCACGCCCCAGGTGGCCCTAACCTTTGACGATGGCCCCGATCCACACTACACCCCCCGGATCCTCGACCAACTCCAAGCCGAAAACATCCAGGCAGCATTTTTTGTAGTAGGTGCTCGTACTCAAGACCACCCCGACCTGGTACGCCGTATCCTCGAACAGGGCCACGTCATCGGCAATCATTCCCAAACGCACCAATTCAATTTTCATTTTCAATCGAAAGCAATGATTCGCAAAGAACTCGATACATTTGATGCCACACTTGCATCCATCATCGGCCAACGCTGCCGATTGTTTCGATCGCCCCAAGGCTTTCGCACGCCTCTTCTCAGCGACGTCCTAAGAGAACGTGGACTCGCCTGCATCGGCTGGAGCGGCCGGGGTTTGGACAGCTTCCGCCAGGACCCAAAGCTTATTCTCAAAGCACTCCTCAAAGGCCTCACAGGCGGCAGCATTCTGCTGCTTCACGACGGAGGCGGATTGGGGTCTCGCATCGAGCGAAGCGCCACACTCGAAACGCTGCCTCTGCTCATTCGCGAAGTCAGATCCCGTGGCCTGCAGTTTGCGCGTCTTGACCATCTGCTGGCCATCGAACCCTACACGGATATCAAGGATCAAAATCCGATTTAGCCGCTCAATCTCACGCCACCGACCATCACCTCGAAGCGCGATCACCACCTGGGACAATCTGTCTCCCAAACCCTACAGGCTTCCTGAATGCCGCAGTCATTGATCTGATGTTTACGGAAAATTGCGGATTTGCTGGCGCAAGATATCAAATTCACCTTAAAAGCCAGGTGACCAGTGAAGATCTAGACCGAGGTTCAAGACCAGGAAAGCCACAAAGAGTCCATGATCACGCGATGCGTGAGCCCTTGGGTCTCGAGCCCGCTTGACTCGGGTCAAAGGCTTTGTAGCTGATTTTTCCGGCGACACTTGTTCGGCTTAAAAATTGCTGGCGGGCTCGTTGGGCAGAGATATGAACGATTTTCTGGTCGTACTCGACAATCACTTGCTCCACCGGCAATCCCAGCTTGTAAATAGCCCTGGCAATATCTTCAAGGGATACATCCTCTATCACGATGTCCGCGGCCGCGATATGATCAAGCGCACGATGATCACTGTCCGCAACGCCACCCGCTTTGAGATTCACCTGTTCGCTCCGATAGCCCGAGGTGATCTTGATCGGTTTTTGAAAATGATCCCGAAGTGGCTGCAGAATATGAACTGCCAGCCACCGAAGGTTTTGAATCGCTTCTGGGCTCGGCGAGTTGTCGAGCTTATGCTGGTTGGCAATGGTGCTCGCCGTGAACTCGGCCAGAGTAAAGTTCTTGCTGAGACTGAGGGAGGGACTGGACTTGGTAACCATGAGGTGCCTCCAAGTTGTTGAGATGCGCGACTTCCTATCGGATTTTTGAGTGAAAAATCCCAGTTTCTTTCCAAAAAGTGTGTTTTCAGGCAGAAGTTGAGATGAGTTTCAAAGGCCCGGAAGCAGACAAGGATGGATCGCTCGAAACGATATACTTCGAAGATCGGTTGGTTTCTCAGGACAGGAGTTGGTCGTCACTGGGTGGATTGCTTATGTTCCAGGACCTGCTTGCAGCAAGTCCGCTCGAAGAGCGTGCTGGTGAGGTCTTGCCTCGCCAGCGGCGTGTTGGTGAGTCGTCAGGTCGCATAGACTCCTACGGAGGGATGTTTTTTTGGGAATTTTCGGGCTTTCCGGCGGAGTCAAGATTTACGGGGCACGTTTCTTTTTGATGGTCTACGGGGCTCGTTCAGCTCAAAGTAATGGGCCGTGAATCGGCAACGATCGACTTTCTTTTCCTGAAGATGTCGCTCGCTCCCCTTGCGATCAGCATCCGCCAAGTGGCAGCCCGCGCAGTTTCAGATATTCTTCTTGTTTACAAATGCATGAACCCGCAAAAATAAAAAATACTTGCAACAAATAACGCAAATATTTGATCATTATCGAGTCAAATCAGATTTGTATGGGCAGGATCAAAGCCTGATCATTTCATTGAAATTTCGATATGGCCAAATTCTTGTCCATTGTCCAAACGCAACAAAAGCCATCAGGCAATTGATCATGTTAAAATGGAGTCGAAAACCTTATCTGCAGAGGAGCAAGACATGCGGGCATTGCTGATGATCGCGATACTGGTGAGGCTGCTCTCGTTTTCCAATCAAGGAGAGGCGGCGAGCGGCACCAAGGTTCTGATCCTTGAGATCGACCCTTTTAAGCCGATAACCGCAGCTTACGATGAGAATGCTCAGAAAGGGGTAAGTGCTGCCAACTGGTCCGGACGAGTGGATTTCAATGTTCAGGGTGCATTTTCCACAGGGCCGGAGTTTTGGGTCGGAAATTTTGTTAAACGCGGTCGAGACTACGGAGACGGCCAACCGCGCCGTGAAGAACTCTGGCTTGGTGAGCAGCAGAAATTAAGTGCCTCTCGCTTTCGTTGGAATTTTACAGTCTGGGAGATAGGCGAAGCCATGCGGGGATGGTCACTTACTGCGGGTTATGATTATATTCGCATTGATGCCAAAGCCAATCGTTACACTGATGGGCCAGCGGATACACTGCCAGTCGGTGCACCTATTGATGCACCACAAGATGAAACCGACATGGTTACTGATATTCGTCATGGATTTCATATCGGTCTCGGGCAGCGATGGCTCATTGCAAGTAGACTCACCATATCCTTACAGCTGACTTTGAATACGATGAGTAAACGCATTGTGAGTGTTACCAGCAAGGATCCCAAAGCTGAAGCGTCATATGAGGCCCTTATCGAAACTATTCCTAATTTCCACAGCTCAGCAAGGCCCTATCCCGAAGCAGGCTTTGGCTTGGGCTATGCGTTTTAAATAATTACTGATCACGATGCTTATCCAGTTGAGACAACGGGGCGATACAATGCGTGGTGACATGCCAGGCCCTTATCCAAGCCCCATTTTCATCAGGCAAAAATTGACTTTCAGACCCTCCAGGGCTTTCAGGTTTCCGCGACGTTTGGCAAAGTGGAGCTGGCGCTCGAGGTGCTTGGTCACTGATCACGCACAATAAAGCACCACGCCTTCGAGGGTCATCGGGACGATGCTGATGACCTTGCCGAGGTTCATGCTCTCGCGCAGCACAGCAAATTCTTGGAAGCTTACGAAAATTACACTCAGCCTTTTGATGCTGAGCACGGTCGCAACATCGCCGCCAGCACCCTAGGCTTCGCACTGAAGCCAGGCGAAAATCAAAAGGGTTCGAACAGTAAAAATCACAAACGTTGAACGTTGAGAAATCGGGTTGAACGATTTTATGAGAGGCAGCCCGATGCGCAGGCTAAGACGCGCGCCTGGTACGTGAAGCGCTTCCCAAGCTGGGAACCTCGATGAATAGATCCGAAGGAAGGGTCAATTGAAAGAAAAAATACCAACGCCCGCGGGCTTCATCGATCTCAGTCACTTGAAGCCTGATCTCGCCCTTGTGTCGATGCAAAAGATCCCGAACCGCATCCAGCCCAACTCCACGGCCAGACAGCATGGATGCCTGGGATTTGGTGCTAAATCCCGGATGAAAAATCAGCTCATCAATGATCTCTGTTGACAGAGGCTGATCGCCTCGCAGCAGACCTCGTTCCAGGGCCTTGTGCCGTATAAGTCGAGCGTCCAAGCCTCGGCCGTCATCACTGTACTTTATTTTTAACTGCTGACCGTCTCGGCTCAGTTCGATGCGGAGGCAACCTTGGGGCGGTTTGCTGGATGACAGTCGTTCCTCCAGTGTCTCCAGCCCATGATCCAAAGAATTGCGGACGAGATGCCCAAAGCAATTGATCAGGAGGTCGCTGGCTGCACTCGAGAAATAGAATCCTGTCCCATCGAGATCAATGCGAGGATTCAGCTTACCCAGGTCTTCGGCGATCCGGCTCAAGCCTGAGGTTATTTCCGCAAACACATCTTCCACAGGCGCGAAGACTTTCGGCAAGAGCATCGTCTCGAGCGGCTCCAGATTGGGAACGCTCGATCCTGACCACTTTTCCAAAAAGATCCTCTCCAGTGGCAACCGCTCAATGCCAACCTTACCGGCCAAGTCGCCAAAGCGCAACTTTTTGTGAAACAGATCTTTGTAGGCATCAATCTTCAGCCAGGTTTCATCAACAGCTTTCTTGAGCTCGCTCCAAAGATGGGGGCGAAGCTCCTGCTGCAGCAGCTGAACGACATTCTCTGCGACGTGCACAAGGCTCGCGATTTCGCCAAGATTGAACGAGCGAGCATTGCCTTTGAGCGTGTGCAGGGCGCGGAACACTTCCTGAAGACCATGCTTTTCGTTGTGATGAGGAGCCTCAAGGGCGCGGCGCACTTCACCGAGCAGCTGATGGCAGGAATCCAGGAATCGCGAGAATCGCTCGGGCTTCGCTTGAAGGATGACCTGCAAAAGCTCCATCTCTTCCTGGCTCTTTTGCGCCAATAACTGCAGCTGCCTCCAACTCGTAATATCGCGCGCAGCAACAAGGATCTTATCGACCACACCGAGTTCGTTCACCATCGGTGCCCAGGATAGCTCGACTATCTTCTCGTTCTCTCCATGGGCGATATAGACTTCAGTTGGCAGGTTGGAAACGTTCATATCAAAACACTCAACCGCTTCTCCCATGGATGCGACCAGCGCCGACAGGAATCGACTTCTTTGATCCTCATCCATCCTGCATTTATCGAGAAAGCATCGTGCAAAAGACTTATGTGCCAAATCCTTCGCATCAAGAAGGACCTCTAAAAATTTCGAGTATTCCTCATGAATGGAAAAATCGGAGCCGGTGAGCAGGAATATGCCCTGCTGGATATGCCCCATAATGGAGCGAATAGCTCGAGTCTTCTCTTCAACCAGCGCTTCAACCCGTTCCAACTGATTCTGCAGCTCGGTGTTCAAGGCTTTGATATTGTCCAGGAGCTGGGTCTGGGTCGCAAAGGCTTCCTCGCGCTCGGCCTGATAACGTCGCGCCAGGATCATGACCATCAGGGAAATCACAACGAAGCCACCGATAGGGGCCATGGTCGGGATGGGACTTTGAAATGACGGTGAGTAATGCGCCAGATCATGGAAAACCGTGAGGCTTAAGGCCAAGCTCCCCGCCATCAGAAGACGAGCGTCGGCATGTTTCTGGATGGCTGAGCGAATGATAAGCGGAATCATAACGGCAAGACCGAAGAGAAGGATGATATGGAGCACAGGGATGAAATACCATGCATGCACGAGGCCCATGCCCGCCGCAAGAGCTACGAACGTGAGGAGCCCCCAGTTCAGCCAGATCACACTTCTGACCCAAGGGCTCCGGGATTGCACAGCATCGGCCAGGAACGAAAAAAAGCTGGCGATAATAATATAGATGCCAAAGAGATCAAAATATTCCCAACTTTTCTCGGACAATCCCACGTAGGGTTTGACCAAGGAATCCTGGTTGAACATCAACCACGAACAGGTGGCCGTTGACATAAGTCCAAAGTAGAAGAAAATATCGGCTTGCCGCCTCATCAGCGCTATAACCAGAGCGACGAGCCCCAAAGCTCCGAACGCCCCTGCTGCCAAGATGATCGGCACAAAGCTCCTGGCGTGTTCTGCCATAACCTCTGTCTGGTCGCGGATGGTGGGATAGAGCGTGCGGAGCATATAGCCGATGGCGTAATGAGTGCGGATCATGAGCGGTTTATGACTATGCTGGGGTCCAAGCGTAATCATATGCCATCGCTGGGGACTGACGCCTATCGTTTGTTTTGTAAATTGCCCGAAGCTATAGACCAGCTGCCCGTCGATATAAACCGAGAGATCCTCAAGGCCACTGGCAAAATAGAGGATATACCGCCCGTCCGGTATCCAGGGAAGTTCGTTCCGTAGCCAGACTGTTTTGTTCAAGCCCATCGGCACCGTTGATTCCGAATAACTGTGCCAGCCAACAAGTGACTCCGGGTGAACCAGGCTCGGATCAGAGGCCCAGCTTGCATCCTCGTCTTCCGTTAAATACCATGGGCCGGCGAAGGCAGGGTTTACCGAAGACGAGTCCGCATGACCGCTCCCAAAGAAGCAGCTCATGGCTATGAATATCAGGGCCCAGCGATGGAGCATGAAAGGGTTCGCCTCCGATTGTCTCTCTACGGAGTACGGTCTTGGAAAGTAAGAAAAATGCCTCTAAGCAATCAGTCTGGCTGGTGAAATCCAGCGAATGTAGTGACTTGGAAAATCTTACTTTTTAGAACACGCACACAAAAAAACGGGTGATCCCACAAAATTTTCCGTGCCTGAGGCTTGCTATCAGCGTTTGAAGACAAAAAACCATTGAGCTGAACCGTATGTTGGCAGGGAAGCTGCATCGACAGTTTGTTCATCTTTTACTCAAAACGGGAGGACTATCAGATGACCAAGAAGCCTTACAGCCCAAAACACGGCAAGGATATCCCGCATCAAAAACGCATTGAGGAATTGGCCGCGGATGATTATGTGGAACGGGCACGCGGGGATAATTTCTCGGATAGTGATATCCTGGCTCCCCAGGGTGTCACGGTAAAAACCTCAGACAATGAATCGCGTGAAGACGGCGCATCGAAAACTCTGGCGCAGGATGAAGCGGAAGAGCATGAACGCCGGGTGGAGAACCTCGAAAAACAGCCCCTCGACTGGCTGCATGAGCGCGCCGAGGCCAGTGGTATTGAGGATTGGAAGCAACTTTCGAAAAACGATCTGGTCCAACGTCTCTCCGAAAATTCGGCCCCGGCCCATTAAAGCTTACCGCGAAAACCCAGGACCGCGGGTCCTGGGACTTTTTTTCATAACCCTATAAAGTCATCATGGCTATGGTTTTTTTTATCCATCATAGGATTGGTTTTTGCGAGGCTACCGTCAGGAAAAATCTGCTTAGCCTTTTGCTTTAAAATCGCGAAGATGAAATCATTAAACTGAAGGACCAAAGACCAGTCATTGTCGTTCATATGGGCAATGTCGCCGACAGGGCATTTGTAGAGAACATTTTCAGCAAACATCGACCTGAGTTAGTGTTCCATGCAGCAGCCTATCAACACGTTCTCTGGTGGCATCCAACCCAATTCCAAGTATCCATAACAATATTCTCGGCACAAAAACTCTGGCAGAAACCGCCGGCAACTGTAGCATTACTATTCGATTCTTCTGTAGCATTTTCGTCTTCACATTGTTGCTGAGATGACTGCTTCGCTATTTTCGGTTTTACAGGGTGCCTTGGAGCACGATATGGCGATGCAGGCGACAGCCAGCAATAGAGGTGCGTAAGATTTCATTCGCTCTTCCTCGGTCTAACATTATCCTTACGGATGTGGCTGGAAGTCACATTAAAATGGAAAAAGAATTTAAATATTGCAGCGGTATATAGCAATGCTTTCGTGAGGTCGACGGAGTTTAACGCGTCTGTTTTGATAAACTTACCGTAAGGCGAGTTGGGGGCATTTCGCACTCCATGAAGCACTTCGCACGCATCTATCGTCAGGTTTAAACAGACTTCTACGGCGGAATGCGTTTTTGTGGATTTTAGGAATGAAGGCGCGGGATAAGCAGCTTCATGGGGATGATAAATCATCCTTTATTTCATATAAAGGATGATTTATCATGCCTAAAGCTCAAGCCAAATTCTTTGCGAAATTACTTCTGTCTATGATCTTAGGGATGATAAATCATTCTTAAATTGATTTAGGGGATGATGTATCATACTATATTGTATCTGGAGGTGACCTATGCATTCCTCAGCAAATGATCTTCTCCCCCCTCGCATCCGTCGAGCTTTGACAAAGCTAGGAAGCGACATTGCTTTGGCCCGGCGCAAGCGGGGTTTGACAATAGCAATGATGATAGAGCGTATTGGCGTTGCGAAGCAGACCTATCAGCGCGTCGAGCAGGGAGACCCAGCCGTTGCAATGGGTACTTATGCCATGGCAATTTTCGTCTTGGGGCTTGGTGATAAACCTTTCGATATAGCCGATCCGAGTCAGGACGAGCAAGGACTGCTCCTCGACGCGGAAAGAACTCCAAAGCGGGTCCGTGCGAAAAAGGAACCTACTTCACGATGAAACGTTCCATTGAAGTTCATCTTGGTGAAATCGCGCAACGTGTGGGTACCCTTCATTACAATCAGGATGGTAATCGCGGGAGGTCAGCATTCGAATACCACGGAGATTGGCTGGCAGATTCCAAGCCGTTTTCAATCGAACCCGCGCTTCGGCTCGTTAGCGGACCCCAGTTTTATAGAGCTTCAAAAGACGGCTCAAAGTTTAGTGGCGCCATAGCTGACACAGAGCCGGATGGTTGGGGTCGTCGCGTGATCCTGCGCGATCATGCAAAGAGGCGCGAGCAGATTCGAGCGGATGGTGGAAGGGATCTGCCGCCGCCAAATGCCCTCGATTTTTTGCTTGCTGTGGATGATATGAGTCGCATAGGTGCCCTTCGGCTCAGGGACGGCAACCAATGGCAGCGCGCAGACCCTGATTCTGGCGGCCGGACAACGCCACCAGTTATCGAGCTGCCCATGCTATTTGCAGCGACTCGAGCCGTTGAGAACCAGACAGAAACAGAGGCTGATCTTGCTTACCTCCGAGGCAGAGGGACCTCACTCGGTGGTCTCAGGCCTAAATGTACAATATTGGATGACCAGGGTCGTCTCGCTATAGGCAAGTTTCCAAGTGTTCAAGATACGCGGGCAGTGACCAAAGGGGAGGTTTTGGCCTTACGCCTCGCGAGAGCTGCAGGGATTAACGCTGCCCACTGCAAACTGATCGACAGTGACGGGGTGCCTGTGGCTATGATTCAACGCTTCGATCGCACAAAAGCCCGCGACCGAATCCCCTATATTTCCGCTGCAACAATGCTCGGGGCGGACACTGATAGTGATGTTCATACTTACACCGAGATCGTGGACGCGTTGCGGGTCCATGGAGCAGCGGCAAAAGACGATATCGAAGAACTTTGGCGAAGGATAGCCTTCTCAATCCTCATCACCAACGTCGACGATCATCTGCATAACCATGGTTTCCTTCACTCTTCCCGTCAACTCTGGCGACTTGCTCCGGCCTTCGACGTCAATCCTTTTCCCGATCGCCAACGAGACCTGAAAACATGGATTTCCGAGGAGAGCGGCCCCAATGCGACCATCGCTGCCCTGTGGTCCGTTCTGAAGTATTTTAATATTTCTCCTGCTCGCGCCAAGACGATCCTTGGTGAAGTCGAAGCTGCTGTCAGCGGTTGGCGGGATGTTGGGCGCAAGGAAGCCGATATGAGCAATAAGGAGTTGGCCGCATTCGTCGCCGCGTTCGAGCACTCCGAGCGAGTCGCCGCTAGAGACCACATTTCGGGATAAAATGAAGCCGAAAAAGCTTAAGGGAACACGGCCCGGGTTGCGCTTCCTGCCTCATTCAGTTGTGGAAAAACTTGCGCAAAGGGAGGGCAGTCTGGATGAGGAACCCAAGCAGCTCAACTGCACGATCATGTTCTGCGATCTCGTGAATTTCGTCGCCCAAACGTACACTCTGAAGGCCGAGAAGATGGGGCAGATCCTGAATCTGTACTTCCAGACCATGACGGATATCGTTTTTGAAGAAGGCGGCACCATCGACAAGTTCATGGGCGACGGCATCTGCATCATCTTCGGCGCCCCTGAGCCTATGCCAGCCGAGGAACAGGCCAGTCGAGCCGCTCGGGCCGCGATTCGCATGCTAGAGGCTCTCGATGAGCTGAACAGGATCTGGACGCAGCAGTCCCTTCCCGCTTTTGAAATGCGCATCGGCATAGACCGAGGTGATGTCGTGGTCGGCTGGTTCGGTGCGAAAACGCGCAAGGACTTTACGGCCATCGGCGTGAGTGTCAACATCGCGTCGCGTCTTCAGTCCCAGTGCAGGCCCGGCACGATTTTGGTCACCGAGCCTATGGCCAGGACCCTCCCTTCAGGATCCGCCTCGAGCATTGGGTTGAGCCATATACGGGGGGGTGACCATCAGGTGGAGCTGTTTGAGCTCAGAAAAGCTCTGGCGGTGGCTCTTTGAGAGCCAACGGTTTCAAGGGGAAACGGCTTCAGAATCTGATGCCGTAGGCTGAGGTTCACCTGTCGATGTCCAGAAATTATGATCAATGTCGTATTTGTAGTAGTCGACAATCTTTTCCATCCTGTCGCTATGCAGCCTATAGATCGTCGACGTAAAACCCTCGCTGCCCGAACTGCGCTCAACAATATAGGTTTTCTGCCCCAGTTCAAAAATCAGTTCTGGACTTGTTGGCCCACCGTGGTCTGTCATGTCTTTCTCAGGAATATCGCCATCCGCCAAAGGAAAAACGCAGATCGGGGGCCCACGTTGGCCTTCCTCCACTTTGAATTCGCCGGTATAGGGGTCACCCATAGGCCGCAGCTTGCCGCCGTCCAGAAGCCAGCTGTTGATTTCACAGCTCTTGCCTCGCTGCGTGACGGCCTGCAGAAACCCAAAGCGTTCGCCAGCGCTCGCGATCTCGCACCAGCGGACAGTATCCTTGTCACGTCCGGCGAGGGATCGTATCGCTTCTTTATCCGCATCGCTGCATTCCTTTGCAGGCAAAGGCATATCGCATGAGCTTCCCTCGGCAGTGGCATCACATCCAGGTTTCCGCGTGGCGACGATCGTCCTGTAGGTGGTCACTTCCTCTTTACGTAAGCTGAGACATACCCGATCGTAACCCTTGGTGGCTACCGGCACCTTGTAAAAGTCGTAGGATGTGCTCCCTGGCTGCAGCCAGCTATAATCGAAGGTCAGGGCTTGGATGGTCCCGTCACTGCAAACAAGATGCGTGTAAAGAGGGGGACGCCCTTCGCTCGCATGCTCGAACCCGACTCGATCATCGACATGATGGGCAAACGCAAAATGCGGCCCATCCGGAAGATCGAGGGGTGGATCGGTGCTGCGTCCCGATGGGCTTGCCTCGTCCGCCGCCTTTTGTGCGGCTTCAGCTTCGACCTTGGCCTTCGCTTCCTCGACCACGCGCTTGACCTCCGCGGCTTGAGCTAAGTCCTTTTCTTTCTTATGCTGCCAGCCCATCCATGCGCCGCCGCCAGCCAGCGACACGATCAGAACACTTATCAAAACCGGAATGCGCTTCATTTGCAGTCCTCGTGCGTCTTAATGTCCAAAAGCGACAGTCGCTCAATCTCGACAGCTGGATCTCTGCAGGAGAAAACGGAGATCACGCTTGTTTGCGTCAAGGGTTGGCCACGCCATCGTCGAACCGTGGGCTCTTTCATTGGATAGGTCAGTCCCCGCGAAAGGCCCTTTTCCAGCCCTGGCTTGGTGGCGACCAGGCCGTCCATCCCGCTGCGCTTTCGATCAAGATTCCCAGCAAGAAAGTCTGAAGGCTTCACCGCGATAATTTCCTGCGGACGAAGTGAGAAGAAGTACCCGAGCAGTGCAGCAATTGTCATGTCTTCGGGTAGTCTTGAAAAATAGCGCATTTTCCGCGGTAATAGTGAATTGCAGCGGAGTTGCTTTGTTGGATGCTTTATGGCCAGCTTTAGGAAGTCGCACCTGGGCCTTTCTTCCCACGGCTATAGTACTGCCGGTCATTGCGTTGAGGGGCTGCAGAAGAATAATCCTTATCAACTCTCAACTGACTCCTCCCGTGAGGGTTACCGTCGCTGGGCGGAAAAGCTGTTGGCGTCGTTGGCCGCTATGGAAGGGCTGTAGGATGAAGGTTTATCTGTCTCCCGCTTGGTTCAATGACGATCGGCTGGAAGCGTATGGTGTACTCAGCAATGTAGCCCGCGAATTGACCTTACATATGTGCGCTAAATTTATAGCACGGTGTCACTATCAGCGCAGAAATTTACAGGACTATTACATTCATTTCCCCCTCGACACTATATAGTGCAGTCTGAACGGGCCGCTAAACAGCGTCGCCTTGTTCTCCGAAAAGGGGTCTATGTGAGTATACTTGACAGATATCGTCCGGAGGGTCGCGAAAAAATAGATTTTGCGAGAGTCACATTTTTGGTCGTAGCTCACATCCTGGCTATTATCAGTCTTTTTAACTTCTCCTGGCAGGGGCTTATAGCTTTTCTTGTTCTCTATGCCGTCACGGGAATGGGGATAACGTTCGGCTATCATCGTCTGTTCACGCACCGCTCGTTTAAAGTTCCAAAGCTCCTTGAAGTCCTTTCAGCGCTGGCCGGAACCCTTGCCATGCAAGGAAACGTAATGCGATGGGTGGCCCATCATCGCATGCATCATGCGTTTTCTGATGAAGGGCAAGATCCCCACAATTCCAACCGCGGATTTTGGTATAGCCACATTCTTTGGGTATGCTACGCCAACCCTGAGCGTGACAGGCCCGAGGAGCTGCGAAGATTTGCCAGAGATATTGCAGCGGATAAAACTCTGAGGATGATCTCGTCGGATGGTTTTATGATCGCTCTTCAGGCGGCATTATGCGCGTTCCTATGGGCGGTCTGGGGGTGGCAGGTCATGCTTTGGGGTGTTTGGCTGCGGATGGTCGCGGTTTATCATGCGACTTGGCTGGTGAATAGTGCAGCCCATAAGTGGGGCTATCGGAACTATAAGGATGGTGATCGTGCCACGAATTGCTGGTGGGTGGGGCTCCTGACCTTTGGCGAAGGCTGGCACAACAACCATCATGCTCACAGCAATGTTGCTCCAGCAGGCCGTCAGTGGTGGGAGCTGGATGTTACATGGCTGCTTATTAAATCGCTGCGGAGTTTAGGTTTGGCAACTGATGTGAAGACACCGCCGCCGCTGGCACTGGATCCTAATTCGATCCGGCCTGCACGAAGATCGGCGTGAGAGGGTCGCCTTCCCCACGTCCACGCTGGACTTTTGCGCCTTGCCCGCTTGGGTTCAACGATGCTTCCTGTTGAAGAAGGTCCAGCGCTTGTTCATGACCAGCACCGGAATTTTTTTAATTCTCCACGCGCTCTTTCTGTATCAGCTCAAAGGCGCTGGGCCTCGACAAGCCTGTGTGTTCTGAAGTCCGGATGGTTCCTCCACCAAGCCTCTTGCGTTGGTTAAAATTTTCGAGCATACCCCTGAAATTCTTCCAGAATTAACTTGAATCTATCCTGCCAATTTCAATCCTTTAGTCTGTGCAACTGCCCAGGGGTCATTCCTCCCAACGAAGTGTGAGGCCTTTTCTCGTTCGACTTAGCATCTTGATACTCCTCTCAATAAATGAGTATTTTGAGTCTACCCAGTTTGAAATCCTGAAAATTTTTCAATGTGGAAGGTTGGTCAGGGAACAAATATCGCTTTTGCACT
>NZ_DASQYZ010000125.1:0-2878 GCF_035638955.1 Oligoflexus sp.
AGCGTGGTCCTAAACTTCTGATTCCACAGGAGCAGGTCGGGATCAACATCCCGGTCACACGGCAATCCATGTATGTGCTTGGATAGAAAAGTACACTAAACTCTTTTTATGACTGTCTCAAAATAGCTGATTTATTCCGAAGGCTTCCAAAGTACTACGGTGGATTGAAGATGTTCAAGAGAAAAATGCTAGAGATTCGGCATGGGAAAGAGAATTGCCGAGTAAACTCTTTGACGCAAAACTCATTGATGCCGTGACTCAAACGTGTCTCGAAAACTTGCAAAAGATTAGGCACTTATGCGCACACCCAGTTCAAACAGGGGATAATCGAAGATTATTTACTCCTAGCCAGCATGAAGTATATGGGTATTTACGGAACACATTTGATTTAATATTCTCCATTGATCAATTCCTTTCAAAATCATCTTTTGACCAGTTTGCAGAGGATCTTGAAGCTGCATCAACGAGCTTGCTGCCTAGCAAGGAATCTTCTCAAGCATTTCTTCACAGACACTACGATCGGCTTAGCACCGAGGTAACAAAGAACTATTTTCGGAATCTCTGGCGACTTTGTTTCAAATCAAAGAACCAGCGTTGCATAGATAATTATCATGTGAATTTCCTCGCACTGAGGGAGCTATACAAGTACCGAAAGACCTACCTTGACGCTTACCTGCGTGAAAACAGTTCAGACTTCTCAGAGGTCAAGGTTCAGAATGATTTTTTGAAAAATATGGCTAATGATTGGTTCTCGCTATTTCCCAGCACATTCGCTTATGTGAGTAAGGAACTTCAGGCGCACATAAAAAGCTACTGCGAACGGGAATTCAAATCATCGTATACTTTTGCCTTTACGCTTGATGAGTATAAGAAAATGTTCGTTGCAAATCTAAAATTCCCTGATGAAAATGACTTCAACTTCGCAATGGAAGTGATCAACTTCATGAACCATCCGCAGGATGCAGCCTATTCCTTCATAGAATGTGCCTTATCAACTTACTATTCGGCTGTTGCTCTTGAGCAGATCCTTAAATTTTCAGACAATTATAATATGACCCAAGCTGTACTAGATATTTTAAGGGATAAATTCCCTACCAATAGTGAAAAGATAAATATGCTTATCTACAGCGCAGGCGATGCGATTACTCTCAGGAAAAATCTGGCAGATAATTATACAAAGTCATCAAATTTTGACACCGCTGATTCAAGCTTTCTTCGTCTGGAACCATTTTTGAAAGATTTTAGCTATAGCGAATTGGAAGACCTTTTAGCTGAAGCCAAGAAGAATAGCCAGTGTATGAACCGGCGTCGAGCAAGTAGCGATCACAATAGGCTAGAGGATTTAAAAAATATTCTAGCTCGGGCTGCTGGGTCACCTGCATAGTAATACTACCAATTCTTGCGAGGTCCCTGGAGCAGCCACCCTCAACGTAGCAACTTTCGCCTTCAAATGTACACTGGCGATGAAGAGGACTTTGGCAATTCTGTGAAGGCGACTTTGGTAACCGACAAGGGGAGCATAGCCGAATGGTTTCTTGGGAGAAAGGCCGTTCTCCCAAGAAGTACCCCCCCTCCCGCCGACTCGAGTTTTTTCCAGCCTTCGGCCAAGCCCTCCCGCTTCGCGTCCGGGTGGAAAAATTCGAGTCGGCTGCGGCATGGCAGCTTCTTAAGCAGAAACCTGAGTAGCCAACTTGATAGCGTCCTAATACCGCTGTATAATCCTGCTCAGTATTTTTACCAAGATGATCAATCCTCAAACTTAAAGCGTGGAGGTCTTTCCTTGAATGACGACATGCCCGAAATCCCTCTGACTCCTGAAGACAAACGTCACCATCGCAATGAGGTGTTCAACGACATGGCGTTGAACATCAATTCTCCCGACCAGCTCAATGCAATATTGCGCCGAATGCTGGCTGTCCTTGGACTCGCTCCAATTACCCAGGGCCTGGCCTCACTTGGGTCCGGCTTTTGGGGAGAGGCGGAACAGAGCAGCGTCAATAAGACCTTTATGGAGTGGCTCAGGCTTCAGAAGGATCAGATTGATGAAATAGAACAAACCATGCGCGAGCTGCTTGAAAGGTTGAATCTTGACGATGACGAGACCAGAAGCCGGGTTGAGAGCCCGGAGTACGCGCGACTGATGAGGAAAGCGTTCAGGAATTGGTCGGCAGCCGAAAGCGAAACCAAGCGCGAAGCTGTTCGAAACCTTCTCGGGAATGCCGCCTGTTCAACACTTTGTCCAGATCATTTCCTAAGCCAATTTCTTGTTTGGATTGACTCGTTTGAGGAAATGCACTTTGCGGTCATCAAGGCTGTGTATCGTGAGCCGGAAGCCAGTCGGGCAGATATCTGGGAATCGATTGGTGGTCGGGAGGACGTTACTGACAGTTCATCAGATGCCGACTATTTCAAATTTCTGATCGATGAGCTCACGCGAAACCGAATCATTCGGCAGTTTCGGCAAACAACTTTCGATGGCCAATTTGTAAAGCAGAAGCCAGCGCGGAGAAGAAAATCTTCGACAATGATGTCCCCGTTTGCGGACGGCAAGCCTTATGTACTGGTTGTGTTGCGTTTGCGGAAGCTGAGCGCGGGGAAGCACGGATTGGCGAACGATCATGCAGCGACAGAATAGAAGATCTCTGCAGAGGTATCACCCTCTGCTCTGACCTGCCGCTTTCGAATTATTCTCATCGACTCAAAGCCACCAATTGTAATCCTTGCAGTTCGAAACCTCCCAAAGCCCAAGGTGGCTCTGCATAGCTGCTTGATGGGCCTATGGTCCTGCTCGATAATGTTGTTCAAATATTTGTTCTGACGAATCTCGATATCGGTGCCTTCGTCGTCGTTATAGTCATTGATCGCAGATGTGTTGGCT
>NZ_DASQYZ010000126.1:0-12343 GCF_035638955.1 Oligoflexus sp.
AGAAAAAAGCAAGCTGACCTTGACAGCGATCCATCCAAGGCGTCATGAACTGCAGGAAGGCGTTGCGCTGCTCCGGTCGGAAACAAGGACCTGGCGGTCGGATTCAAGCGGACCTGGCGGTCGGAAATCGTGGAATGCGCACCGAATCAGGGGGAATGAGATTTTCTATATGGAACGGCTGCTGCTGATCGCCGCGGATCCGTATATTACCTCTCGCGCAAAGAGCATCTGTTTCCTCTTCGGTGGCCTGGACTGTGCTTTAAAAAACAAGGCTGAGATTGTTGAAAAGGCTGGTCTTGCCCTGATGAGAGCGCAGAGCCAGCAAGAGCTGGGTGAGGTACTTGGTGAACTTCCTGAATTCATCCAAAAGAAATCGAGGAATTTCGGTAAATCGTCTGACGCAGTGGTTCGCCACCTGCTGCAGGACCCCATCAATGAGGCAAAAAATCGACTGGGAATCGAAGCTGATCCTCTCCTCCCTTCCGACGAGCGTGGATTGAAGTCTGAAATTGAGAGGCTTTTAAAGACCGACCTGACTGAACTGGACAAAGCCAAGCTGAAATCAATCCTCGATGCTCTGCCAAGGCTTAATTTTGGCTACTGCCTCGGAATGTATACAAGGCTCAGCTCCAGGCTGAAAGCGGAGGCCACTCAATGAGCAATGCAGCAAAGAAGCAGCGGAACCGGGAATACTACCAGAAAAACAGAGATAGGATCCTGAACAAGGCCAAAGTGCGTAAAAGTCAGAAGCACACTCCTCGCCTGGAGGTCGTCCCTGCGTTGGAACATGAGTTGATTCAGGCATCGGGTGCAGAACGGACCTCGGTATCAGCGGATGTCGCTGAAAGCGTCCAGGCCATTTCCGATTCCCAGGCTCTTTCAGCACCTTCTGAAATCGCTGAGCAGGGTATGATATTTTCCACACCTGAATCCGCGAACGATCAGAAAACAGGAGATACTGAGGCCATTAAAATGGGAAGAAGGCTGAAACTTGCCGGATCAGTGGCCGAAAAGAATGAATTTTCATGTAAATCTGAACTCAAAGCTGACAACTTGATGAGCCTCGGTTCAGTCAGCTTCTTCAAAAGGATGCCGCTTTCATTCATATTCAGGCTGCTTCTGGTTGCTGGCCTAACAGTTCTGATGACTGCAATGCAGGTAGCATTTTATCGCGAACACGACATCCTCCCCGGATTCGCAGTACCTCTGGCGCTAGCCAGTGAGCTGGCATTTCTATCCCTTGTAACCATGAAATTCAGCCGAGGAGCTGAATGGCTCAGGATTATGGTCCATCTGACATTTTTTGGTTATTTCGTTTCAGCGCTATCGTTTCATGTCTATGCCAAATCGCGAGTAAAAGCTGCCTCTCAACCTTCTGTTACAATATCTGAAACGACTCAAATCAGTGAACAGCTGAAGCAAGCCGAACGATCACTCGACGTAGCGACCAAGGGGCGAGCATGGAAAAATATGGAAATCTTTGGTGCTGAGGTTTCAAGGTTGAGAAAGCTTAAAAATGATCTTCCAAGCAATCAAGTGCTCGGCACATCATCGGGCCAGACCATGTGGATCGAAGCAATCCTCCTCATCCTTCTACGCGCGCTTCTTCTGGCTGCATCCTCCCTAAACGCCTTACGGTTAAGGGACCAGTTTTTAGAAATGGCACGGTGCCTAAGGTGTCTGAGAACAGTTTAGTGAAATGACATCCAACGCAGCTCAAAGATGGCCCTAGAGAGCTTAGACCTCGTCCCTTAAAGCTCCATGCAAATGCTTCATTCGGGGGCTCATTGCTCTTCTACATGAATTGCTTTAAAGCCGGTCTCACTGGCTTCCCAGAAATTGCCCGCTGAATCTTCATGGATTGAAAACTCAGTTAGAATGCCAGGAGAAAACGTTACCATCCCTATGGACTTATCTTGCGGATCGAATACTGAATAGGCCTCTTCGAGTCTATGAGGAATCCACAGTCTACCCTGACTATCAAAGAATCCCAGGGGATTGACATAGGTGTCAAACGGAAGCGAGCTTTTTACCTCATGTACATTCCATCCATTTTTTTGCCACTCTGCAATTTTCTCCTGAGTCCAGAGCCATAGGGTTCCAGATGGCGACACAAGTACAGACTTGCCTTCAAACCATTCCTCTTCAGATGGGCGGATGAATGACTCCTTCCCTAATATGGCTATAGTCTTCCACTTTCCACTTTCGCTGATGTGTATCACGTCATCATCACCCTCGACAAGAAGACGTGAATGCTTCTCCTTTTTTAGATAGGCGTATGGCAGTACTCCGCTTGGGTTTGCCTCAGCTGGCAACTTCCGGTAATCAACAACCTTTTCAAAAGACTTGGAGTTCTGTTTGAATATGGAATAGCCATCCTCAAGCAACAAAGTTCCGTTCCATTCGTGCAGTAGCTTGAAAGGAGCATCGAGCTTGACCCCAGGAACGGGGAAAGTTTCGAGTTTTCCACTGCTGCTTATTCTGCCAATCAGCTTTGTGTCGGCCCCGGTGTCTAACAGCGCCCAGATAGTATCTGATGCAGAAATTGTTTGAACAGGTGATATGCTGCGGAGTTGAATGCCTGAAATCTGGCTTCCGACAACTTCACCACTGGATGAATAGGAGGCAAACTTATTTGAACATGAAAAATATACCAAGTTTGAACTGAAACCAAGCCATTTGCAATCATCCGGACGTTTGGCTGGACGCCAGTCCCCATCGATATAGGTCATGTCTTCACACCACAGTTTCTCTTCAAGAATGGTGCAATTTCTAGGATCTGCAGGTGCATCAATGACCTCAATTGAGTGGTCCTTGATGAGGCCAAGTTTCTTGTTATCGCCAATGACGAGCGATACGTTGCCTTTTTTAATCGACCTTAAAGGAGCCAAACCATCTGTTTTAAAGTTTTTTATGCCAAAACCATTTACCCGAATTGACTGATTATATCCAACGAACCATAAGTCTTCACCGTTGTCCAGAGCCATGCTTCTTGATCCCGCACCATCAAAATTGAGCAAGATAGAATCCACGAATTTTCGGTGGTACAGCCCGGAAGCGGATGTCACCCAGACTCCATCGTTTGAAGAAAAGACGTGCCCGTCAGCATATTCAGGGTACTCTATAGGGCCCAGCTTTGAAGCCAAAGCGAGATGTGTGGTAAAACGCCCGGGAGATGTAACACGAAGCCATGCTCTCCCAAGAGAATCAAATTCAATGTCGTTTAGAACAAGTTGACCCAGATCAAAGTCCAGACTGCCATCGGAAGTTTTCACTCTGCCCTGCTTTCCAGCGATCCAGATCTGGCCCAGTGGACTTATCCAGATCCTGCTGCTTTTATCGCCTTCTTGTATCGTGGTGGCAAGATGGGCTTTACCTTCTTTCAATTCATAGATCTTACTGGACTCTGATTGTACATAGATTTTAGATTTTGATGGTTGAAAGATCGATGTTACCGATCCTGAAAGCGCCAGTTCCTTTCCAGCAAGTACCCCGTTGCTCACCGTCAGCTCCTTAAGCTTGTGGTCAGGGGTTAAGGCGTAAATGCGGTCCATGGTTTTATAGATACTCTCGGCTTTAAAGGTATCCAGGATACGGCAGTTATTGCTCGCTTCCATGAGCCAGCACAAGGCCCCGTTTCTGTTCAAAATAACGAAACCAGCGTTAAAAGAAAGAGCATTTTCAACGGAAATAGGTAAAGGAATAGGCTCTACGTTGGGTTCAGACCTGAGCGAAACCACCAGTGTTTCTGAAGCGGTTCCCAAAACAGCGCGATCAACCCCAATAGCAACAGTATCGATGGATGACTTAAGGTGTTTGCCTGCATTGAGAGAAACCCAGCTTACACCTCGTCTAATCCAAGCTTCAGACCGCCTTGTGGCTATCGTATGGGAGCCATCACTGTACCACTTAAACCATGAATCCTTGATAGGCGTTGCGGGAGAATGCTCCTCAACGGCCCCGTTTTTGAGGGTATAAATGTTTGCATCCGACTGAATCCAAATGCCATCGTCGTGAGTGCCAAGGATCTCAGTGGAAATTTTTCCTGGAATTTCTTTTCCAGATCCATAAAATGAGCCTAGATATTTGCCATTGATCTTACTAATCGCTTTTTCAGTTGAGTTTCCAGCCAAATCTGTCGCTCTCACCTTCAACGTAACAACAAAAGGCTCGCTAAAACTGGACGGGGATGAAATCTTGAAGTCTATATTCTTGTCGCATTGCTGAAAATTTACCAAAGACTGATTAAGACAGACTGAAGATAAACAAACAGGCACATAGTCCATGTTTTGATTCTTCAGGTTGCGGACGTTTACTTGGCACTCAGTCTTCAGGTTAGGTCCATCATCACCGGCGGCAAACTCAGCCCCATGCCTGCTTAAAGGATAGGATGTAAATTCTGGAACCTGCGATTCCCGGTTGTCTCCCCTCCATTTCAAGCTAACGGTTGGCGCCGAATTATCGATATTCACTGCGGTCGAATATTTTTTGCCGGCGTTGCCGCTGGTATCAATTGCGCAGTATTCCAACACATAAGCACCACTCGTTGTGAATACAATAGGTTCTACATACTCACTCCAATTACACTCATTTTGCGGGTCTGATGTTGTTTTTCCATCACAAGAGCATTCTCTTACACTTCGCGTTTCTGAAATTCGGTAATAAGTTTTTCCCGCCTCCGTAGCACTAAGCGATATTGTTCTGCCCGAGTTTATTGAAATGGCATCATCGCCCGACGAAATTTTCACTTCCGGACTTTTTCTGTCGACTCGCAAATAGCACTGCTTTTCGGATAAACTCACTAATTCCTTGTTCTCTAGCTCAAGTGATACATCAAGCAAGTATTGCTCATCAGGGACAGACAGAAGTTTGTCAGACAGAGCCATTTTACCTGGGATTAAACTTATATGTATATTCTCAAGTGATCTGTTTCCGGGTATGAGATCAAAAGCCAATTTGATGCTGCGTCCCGAAAAGTTGTCCGCAATGGAATCCATGGCATCTGCCAAAGCCTTTGGTGTAATGATTTCATTTTGCTTGCACACAGGTTTTAAATTTCCAGGGATGTCTACCTTCCTGGTTTGAATGCTTTGGATTCCTTTCGCCTTGTCTGAGACTTCACCATAAAATGACTCATTTTTTAAAGTGACTACTCTGACCCACTTCGTATTCACTTTTGGAACAGGAATACATCCTTCAGTGGTCGCATCTTGAGTTATGATGGCGCCATCAGCCTCCACGATTTTAAGGTCGACGCTTTTCAGATTGGTACCACTGCTATCGATAGCTTTAAGATAAAAAAATCTCTCAAGGTCAACAGCTTCGCTGGTAACGCCACATTTTAGTTTAATCTCATCTATAGAGTTGCTCATCCTATGGCAGGAAGCCAACATTATAGCAACCAGCACCATCAGAGACTGATAGGCCCTATATTCCTTTAAAATCGACATACTTAATTGCCGCCAAAATATTGTCAAATTTATCGATAATGATTTCGCTACTCAGTGCAGCTTCCACCCTGGTACGGTACTCTGAAATAAGCTGGTAAAAGAATTTGTGTTCCTCACCTAACTGCTCCTTAACACTGGAATCCGAAATCAAATTTTCGAATGCCTCGACTTTGGAGTTAAGGTTTGCCAACTCGGAATTCAATGTCAAAAAATTGGATCGGGCATCAGCTAGCGATTCAGTCAACGTATTGATGGACGAAATGTCATCCATCCGTATCGTTTTCTTCTCTATTTCCAGTCCGTCAATCTTTTCAACTAACAGTGAAAGTGACCTTTGCACCCTTTGCTTGTTATCAAGGTTCTCAAGATAGATTTGTGTCTCTTCGGCAAGCCCAAGAATGCCATATGTTTGGGGGTTATAGTTGTGTTGGTCAAATCGGTCAAGGGCATCGTTGATTCGACCTCTATGGACAGCCAGATCGTGCAAAGCAGGTATTTGCTCGACCAAGAGTTGGTCTCTGGCATCCGTTGCAACTTGGATAACTGCCACTAGCTGCTCTTCATCCGCAGGTCGCAGTTGATCCAGGTAGTTCAGCAGAAATGGCTTTGCATCAATGGCAATTGGGGGGATCTGGGTCATGGCTGCAACCACGGCCCATCGTTCCGACGTGTATCTGCTGCTCTGTTGTAAATTGTCTATACTGCTGGCGATTGTCGTTAGAAGTTCTGAAGAGAAGGTACTATCCTTGATAGAGATCTCATTTTGACTGTGGCTGTCCAGGATATGCTCAGTGCGACGTCCCGGCATTCTCTCTGTATACTTTACTGAGGAGGTGTCTTGGACCAAAACAGTGGACCAGCTTGATGACTGTATCGATGTAAGAATTACAGCAAGGAAAATCAGCAATTTTATTAGGGATGTCGAGAATAGGAATTCCATCGAATTCTTACGCACTTTAGATGCTCCGCATGATTATTATCATGAGCGAAGCAAGAATAGCGCCACTGGTAGCGTGCGATAACTATTGAAATTTTATGTTCTTTTGTGGCATCTAGCGCTGATCACACTTTTTATTGAACGATTTTAGGAAGGTAATCGCGCATCAACCAACACTGGTCTAACGCAATGGCAGACAGGGGGGCGAACAGCAATACACTGGATGATATACGGAGCATGTCGGCAGGCGTATGGGGAACGAGCGAAGGTGCCCGGTCCATTTGTGGCTTGAAATCTGGACCAAGGCCATCAGGGCCAAGCAAACCGCGCCGCAACCGAAGCCGATGAACATTCGGGTGCTCAGGCGGCAGGAGAATGAAAAGCGGTCCCTTTTGAGAGTCTGAGGTCTTCAGTTCTGGAAGTTTAGAAAGAGGGTCCCCGGCTGGCGCTTCAACGATTGGGTCGTGACAATGCAGACCATCATCGACCTCAAAAAGGTTGCTGAAGACTGGCCATCCTTGATGGCAGGATGACGGTTTCTGTACCGATCCTTGCCGCTGCCCCAATAGGCGGCTTGGCTTGACCATTGACTGTCACAAGCGTAGCATCACGATGAGCTACCACTACCGAGGAGGGACTTGCACCATCTCTTAGCTGGCGCCTCGTGGGGCACCAATATCTTACGCTAATTTTTCGCAGCTGGACGGCTGCTACGAGTAACGGCAAAAGTCATTCACTTTAATGTGATTAGCTGCTGAAAGTTCCCTAAACAGCTGAAAAATTTTGACAGTGTAAGGGAGCCTAGTATTCTGGTTATTGAACGCCCTCGGGGTAAAGCTGGGCATCCCCTGAAATATTGGTGATTGCACCGCTCATCAGTTTAATACCAATCGCTCGATCGCCGATTGCTATTTTAGCAAAATCAGTTGCTGACAGGCGCATTTTCGCCCGCCGATAGTCTTCAGTCGAAACAAGAATCTTTTCCAAACCCAAGTCGGGAATGCTGGCCATCATCATTTCTTTTTCATCCTGAACTGCAGGCGGACCACCGCCGATAATCCCACCAGCATAGAGCCGTGATGAAACACACAGTATTGCAAAAAGCAGGGATCTCATATAAGGCCCTCCGTCAGGCTAGTATGCACGAGAGATATAGCCACGATTTCTGGCCCATCAGAATTTTCTATGATCGCCGTGCATTCCGTAACGCATTCGGTGATAAGCCTTTTAAGCCTTTCGCCGTCTTTTTTGGATACCGAAGCAACAGTAGCGAACGGCTTCTCTCCCCGTGCTTTCAGAATTGAGACGATATGCCCAAGCATCGCATTGACAGTATCAGCATCCTGACGAATACAGAACTTTTCCCCACCGGCTACAACAAGCTGATCGTCATTCCACTTAAGAGCACCACTTCTACATAGCCTATCCGCTGTAATCAATCCAGCGTGACCCAGGAAATGCCTTAGACTGTCCTTGCTTGCTTTTCCCATGAACGCCAGCGCCAGCGTCATGAAGCAATTGAAATCCTGAAATTCGCTGGAAAGATCTGGTGCGAATGTCGTTGCAGGTTTTGATAAAAGCCGCTGATAATAGCGGCCGGCTTCGGGGAAGTGCTGATTTATAACCGTTGCAGCTTCCTGCGGCGTGGCTACATAGTTAAGAATGGCTAGGGCCGTCTCAAGATTGGGTTGTACTTGGCCTATATGGATCCTTCTCAGCGTGTTATAGCTGATTTTGGTAAGGTCGGCGAGCACCTGGAGCGTCCTGCTAGACCGCGCCTCCATCCAGTGACCAAGGAATTCTCGAATATCCTCACCTATACTTTTACCCATCTTTTGCCCTCGAAAAACATCACATTGTCGCAAAGTAACACCGTGTTATTCAACATTCAACCGCTTTGCATTCTGGAATTGCGACTGCTAGGTCGGTGGTTTATTCCTAGCCTCATCTTCAAAACGGGAACTGTGATATTTTCCACCAAAGGAGTATTTCATGTCTTTCAAAGTGCTTGTATCTGCTACGACTGTTATCGGTGCATCCCTTGTAGCCAAACATTTTCTGAACCCACGGATAAGTGCATAAGTCGTACCCTTTCAACAGGGACTGCATCGCAAAAGTAAAAGTCTGCGAGGAGAGTTTCAGCAAGCTCGTACATCTATGAAAACTTGACGAAGGACTCCAGTTCCCTTCGGTCGCTGCAGCCGAGTCGCCACGCATACAGACAACAAACCACCACTGATTGTTTCTGTAAACGTGTCGGAAAACGATTTGTTTGCCCTAGGGTCAATCCATGTTGTGCGCATGTTCGCAAAATGTTACTTCGTCCTTTTCGACTACCAACTCGTGGTATACCAAGGAATATGACTTTTTGACATATAACCCCAGAATAAACGTCATGAGCGGCAAAAAAAGTCAGCAAAGCCTTGATGGCCAACGCTTCCGTGGATGCACATGCAAAGCCGTGACAGAACTCGTTGAGATGGAAGTGGTTAGGGATTCAAGCCGACTTTGCGGCTCATAACAGAGGGCGTTCATTATTGGAGCTGTCTTGAAAAAGCTAATAGGTTCTATTACTGCTCTGTTTGTGCTGCTTTACTTGGTCTGGAAAATACATACATCATTCAGCACAGATTTACGTGAAGAGCAAACGCTTCTTAAAGCAGTGCCCGTTCTTAGCCATTATGCTGATGGTCTTTGGATCCTCATCAATGCCCGAGGGAAATTGAGCGACGAGGATTCTGTCGGGATGCTCGATCCGTGGGGAGAGCAAATCCGTGCCGAATACAAAAACAAACTCCTGACCCTAACGAGTTCCGGCTCCGATAAGGAATTTGAGACCAAAGATGATATTAAAGTTGAAAGGAAGAATAAATGACGTTTCGATCACACGTTTTTTTTGTGTCTATCTTATATATAAACGCATGCGGCACTGAATCTGCATCAAAACTAGATATCATTGGTGGACAGAAGGAGCCATCCGACAAGTTGGCTAAGGGTGCCTATCCTTCTACGATAGGTTTCACGGGTCTCGCTGGTTCCGGCATAGGGGCAAGTGCTTGCACCGGCTCACGGCTGACTCAAAATACTTTTATCACCGCAGCCCACTGTCTCAATAAAGCTCGCGTCGGTGAAGAGGTGAATATCTTTGCGAGCAACTCGCGCAAATTCACGGCTTTTATTAAAAAGGTTCAAATACATCCAACATGGGTAGCGCCGACTGATAGCGGCGTAGGACATGGCAGTGATGTTGCGCTTTTTGAACTTTCCTTTGCAGTAAGAGAAGAAAAAACTGTTTGGGATGGCCTCGTAAATGCAGTGCCCTTTGCATTCGGGACCTTTCCAGATAAGGATCTTCCTGTAATTATCGCTGGATTTGGCTGTGAGCAAAAAACCGGTTTTGGTCGCACTGCCGAGTGTGAAAAATCACCCGGGTATCAGTACATAAAATCAGCACAAAATAAGATTTATAAGGCACCGCTTTCCACCTTAAATAATCTGGAAAGAGAATTTAGGCTTGATGCTTCGACCAACAAAGAAGGTATTACCGGCTTTACTTCAAGCGGTGATTCTGGAGGGCCTGTACTGACGCTCGACGGAAGGCTTATCGGAATCACAAGGTCTTCGCATATAGCATATTACACTGGGGATGACGCATATTTTGGAACCACTGCCTACACTTGGCTCGAATACCCTGATGTCAAACAGTGGCTGACAAGTGCCTTGAATAGCGAAAGCAAGGTGGAAACCTATCAGGATGCTGATCGGGTTACGGTCGAATTTTTAAATGGCGACAGGTATATAGGCGCTGTTCGCAATGGTTTCCGCACAGGCAAGGGCACCATGTTCTACCACTATGGTAAAACTTATGAAGGTGATTGGTTAATGAATGCCAGATCGGGTTATGGTGAACAAGGTTGGCCAGAGGGCTCTAAATACATAAGTTACCACGGCGGATGGGCTAATGACCTTCCAAATGGCAAAGGAACGATGACCTTTACTTCGGGACAGGTATACACAGGGATATTTAAGGATGCCAAGTTTAACGGTGAAGGTCAATTAAAGTACCCCGATGGGAATGTTCAAAGTGGGACATTTTCTGCAGGAAAGCGTGAGGGACTATTTACTCTGGTCACCGCAAGTGGAGAAACCTGGAAAGAAACCTATTCAAACGACGTCAGAACATCGGCTGAAAAAATCAACTGATCTTATCAAAGGATACTTTATGAAAAAGTGTGTAACTGCAGGTCTCTTTGTTGTTCTAAGTTCTTCGGCATTTGGTCAAGGCCCAATTGTTAAAAGAGGCTCGTTTGAACAGATCGTTGACAACAAGGGTGTAACCGTTGGCTTCAAGCTTCGTGATTTTCAGGACAATACCCAGCTTATAGAGGCTGACGCAAAGGTTGGAGATATAGTACAGGAAGTTTGCAAAATTAAACTCACGAGTATAGCGGAATACAGAAACGCGGACGGTCTCCTTCAGACTTCTGACAAATGTTCTATCAAAGTCATCCGCGATGGAAAAGCTTTGACTTTGAATACCGACGGATGAGTAAAAAATGAAATTGAATTTGCTCGTAATTTTTTTGATTTCATTCGCTCAACCTCTTCTGAGCTTGCCCCTCAATGAAAAGACTTTTGAAGAAGCTTCCCGCAGAATAAAGTTATCGCGCAACTGTGGCTTTGATCCGACTCATTCAACATCCACTCCCTGCGTTGATACATATATCGCAGGCTCATGTGGTACCGTAAGCAACCCTGAACCAGGGACTTGTTATACCGTAATGTGTGTGCCACCAGCAAATACACCAGGACCAGGCGGACCAGATCCAAAGCCTACCCCATCTCCAACAGATACACCAGAACCGGAACCAGCGCCTGAACCGGAACCAGCGCCTGAACCGGAACCAGCGCCCGCACCGGAACCGGCACCTGAGGTGAATACACCAGATACAACCAATCCTGAGGATATGAATTGCGATAACCCTGCAGTAAGTTGTAGGCCTGATCCTAATGATGGTGGAATCCTTAAGCCAGTTTTGAAGCCTGGAAGCACAAAAGTGGATTGCAGCCAGCCAAATGCAGAATGCGATAGCAGCACCACTGGGGGCAAGATTGGACTTAAGCCCAAGATTCCTCAGATTCTATTGGATTGCAAAAACCCGCTAATTAAGTGCAGTTTACCCGAGGTAGATTCTGAACCGATAGATGATGGAAAATGTGAAGGGCAAGGTATTGGACAGGATATACCCAAGACCCCAACCTGCAAAGGAGCGGATTGCGTTAAGCAGTTTGAAGAACAAAGATGTCGTTTGAACCCTGAGGCTGTGGGCTGTAAAGAGACGGTACTTAAAACCGCTGAAGAATGTGAGGAAGATCCATCAGCAAAAGGCTGCGAAATATTTAAGAAGCCCATCATTAGTAAAGAGCTTCTTTGCAAGGGAACCCCGCTGGCTCCCGGTTGCCGACTGTTTTGCGCAGCCAATCCAGGTGATTTGAGTTGTAAGTCCGAATAAATGTAATGGTCAGGGGCTCCCCCTGGCCTTTCCGGGCGATGGTCGATATGTAAATCTTCACCATGTCTTTGGCGCCGAGCCCGGACCAATTATTGAAATGGAAGCTGCTGCCCATACGGCGGTAAGGGGTAAATCGTTTGCCACAAATGATCCCAGCAAAAATTTACGAAAGGTTGGAAGCAGGAGCAACTAACCTGGATTTGATGATGTCCGGAAATGCACCAGTAGGATCTGATTGCTATCAGCTTTTGCTGCAACACGTGGTTGATGGGAAGTCACCAGATCAGGTGCTGAACTTGGCGGGCAAGGCAGCATTGATTGAGATGGAAGCGTCGAGTGTTCCTCCTGAGTTCCAGGCGATGCAATTGAAGTAACGCGTAAGCGTTGCTGGAGATACGACTGGGTACTGGAATTCGACATTCGCGGACTGTTTGATAATATAC
>NZ_DASQYZ010000127.1:0-4617 GCF_035638955.1 Oligoflexus sp.
GGCCTTGATTTGGCTCCAGAGCGCGTTTCAGTTACGACATCCGCGTGCGGATATTTCCTGGTTAAAGCCATGACCTGGGCGTCCGTACTCTGCCCATCCGTGGAAACACGTGAATAAATATAGAACGCCATGAGTCACTCCCTGACTGGCAAATAATTCGTCGAGTTGGTTTCCAGTTTGCCATCCTTGCTGGACAGTTGGCAACCAAACGTCCGTTTGGTTTACATTGGCAACCAACTCAATGATTTATTTTACAGATATGACTTTTTTTTGAGCAGAATTTGGGATCACATCAGTCATTGAAGAGGACTTTGAACGACCAGTGCAGAGGACTTTGAATTCTGACAGAACTATAACATTATGACTTGCATGTTCTTTTTTTGAACATTTTCTAGCAGCACGAATTCTTTGACTTTTGGCGACGACCTTTCTATCTTGAATCATTGAATTAAAGACCATAAGTCCAATTTGGATTTCTCAAGGACGAGGGTTCTATGGATGTGTTCTGAGTGAAAAAAGGGGAAACGCCGTTTTAACGCTTTCCGGCACCTTTTAAGACCCGAATGACTTTCACCGCCCGACGACCGTAGAAGTGCTCATAAACGAATTTTGCGCGTTCTTTGACAACCGAGAGCATCTTCCTAATGTTGAAGCCGCATCCAGCCAGGACGGGGTTCATCTGATCTCCAAGACGGCCGCGCAGAAAGTTCCGGCCCATCCGGTGATCGTGTTTGAGATGCCCGATGATCGGCTCCACCGAGGAGCGCCGCTTCATCCATTTTTTTGTGGGTCCGCTCCGGCTGGCTGCACAGCCTTTGACAAAGGTCTTTGTCATTCCGCATTCCTCTTCGCAGCCCCGGTAGCCCTTGTCCAGGTAGACCTCCTTGGGCCAGAAGCCATGGATCCTCTTCACAGTCCAGACTGTGTCGTGAAGGGTGCGGACATCCGATATCATTCCGGAAAAGGAACGGGCTGTCAGAAGCCAGCAGGAGCGGGCTGTGGTCGCTATCGAAACCTTGCTTCCATATTTGAACCTTGGAAATACCTTGCCTTTGACGAAGCAACACTCTGTAGGTTCATGGATGCTGTAAACCCTTGGCGCTTTACCTTCAGCGCCTCGGAGCACCTTTTCTGCAGTGGATATCAGTGAAATGAGCTTCTCTGAAAGATCCACACTTCGTTTCTTAAGCGACCGGATAACGCGTCCTAAATAGGTTCTAAGGTTTCTCAGAAATTTCTTGGCATTCTTCTCGTCTTTCCGCTGTCTGCATAGTCTGTATTTGAAAAGGGCCTTATCGCCTTTTCGCTCATAGGAATTCTTGAATTTGAGACCAATGCGTTTCGATTCTTTTATGAGCTTCTTTCGGATATCCTGGAGAGTTTTAGTGGTATTGGGTCGGGCAATATTCTTGGGCTGCGTGGTGCTATCAATAACGACCTGATCAAATTCCTTTTTGTTGATAATGCCATGCCGCAAGCCTACAGCAATGGTTTCATCCAGCATGAACTCGGCACCGACTTCCTTGATGCGCTTGCGCCATTTTACAAGAGTTGTGGAATGGCAAGGCTGCTGATGTACCAGATACTCATAACCACAGAAATATTGCCAGACAGGAGTCTCGGAAAAGCGGGCGAGACAGGCGTCATCGCTCAAATCGAAGGCGTATTTCAAATAGTGCAGTCCGATCAGAAGTCTTGTGGGACAGGCCGGACGGCCACGCGAGGATGCATACTCGGTTTTAAAAATCCCCTCAAATCGTCGCCAATCAAGCATTCGAGCGACAAGAACGAGGGGATGAAGCGGATCCACGATCGCGGCAAGAAGAACTTTTGGCGCTCTTAGTGTTTCGGGGTCGAGGCTGTCAGGAGTTGGTTCCGGTTTCATCGAAAATCGTCCTAATTGTGGATAAAAACGAAACTTTCTCAGGGATTATAGGGATGGAAAATGAATGGAAAAATCAGCAGCAACAACCAGTCCAGGAATTATTCAGGGGGAACATGGATCTCAATAAGCTTGCTGAACTGCTTCGGTTTGACCAGGACGAAGAGATCGATCTATCTGTGCTCGCGGCCGAACCGACAAGCACAAAGCTGTGGACGGACGGATTTCAGCTCAGCCCCCGGACTTGCATCCAGTATTTTTCAAACGCTCGAATTGTCTCTTCGGCAATTGATAACGGCTGCTCACAAAAGGCCGTGGCCGAGAAGCTGGGGATTTCAAAGCAGGACGTCAGCCGTTATCAAAAGGTCGCAAGGCGGTGGCCCCCTGAAGCCTCAAATCTGATTGAGGCGCACAAGAACAGAATCTCGGCCGGCACCATTGTGAAGTTGGCCAATCAATCATTTTATGATGTCAGGGGTGGTGATCCCAGGGGAAAGCGCAAAAAGCCATCGCTCCTGGCCACTATCCGTGCTCTTGTCAGCGGAAGAAAACGGCCGGGATCGATCCGGGGAAGTGAAGCCAAGGCCGAGGACTATCGGCAGCGATTGATCCAGGAGACCGAGCGCAGCCAGCGGCTTGCGCAGGAACTGCGAGATCTTAAATCATCAGATTCCATCGATCAAATTCGGCGCGAACGAAGGAGATTACTGCTGGAAAATGAGCGGCTGAAAGCCACACTTACAAAGCATGGAATTAGTACCAGCCAGCAGCAGAAATTTGGCAGCGTATCTTTGGATCCAAATCTGAATTATCTCCTGTCGCTCTTTATTGCCAAAGTCCAGGCGGCAACCGAGATTGATGAAGAACTTGGCATCCTCGTAATTGGTGCAGGCAGCAAATCAGGGATCGGCAATGTGTTGGAAAGGTTGATTTCTTGACCTTCTTTTTGTCTCTCACTGTTGCTTGAGTATTATTTCAAGAATTGCTGAAAGAATCTGATCCTGAATATCGAGAGAATAAATGGCTTCAGAAAAAAGACGGTATCGGCAAAGGCAAAAGCCCAAAGAGGCTATTGGCTGCTATAAAGAAGAGAGATCCGCATTGCTTGATGAGCTTGCCAATAGTGAAAAAGAGGAATTAGTGCGGATAATGGATGTTGCTTACGAAGTCAAGACAGCTCAGCAAAGAAGAACTGTATTTGGAAAACGACTCGATAAACTCAGAATCAAGGCTTTCCCTGGTGAATCGCTCCTGCGGGAGATTGAAAAATTTCGTGATGACTCAAGCAATGGGAATTACTATGCCCCGTTCGATATCGACTCCCGGAATTTCACCTTCATCCCCCCCGAAACAGAAGAATGGTTTGATCGTCTGGCAGATTTTTTTAATACCGCTATGTTGCTTGTTGACCAGGGTCAATATCAACTTGCATACGATGCCTTCGGTCTCATCTATGAATTGGTCGGACTGATGGAGTCGGGAGATGAAATCATTTTTGCTGACGAATATGGTTCCTGGATGATTCCGGTCCGCGAAGATGATTGTATCGCAGCCTACCTGAGGGCGGTTGCTCAGATGGAAAATGAAGACGACTTTACCAACACTGCGATTGGTTTACTTAAGCGGGATGAAAAGCAAAGCTTCACTATCAATGTTTATCATTCAGCTTTGGCCGCAGGATCCCCGGAACAAGTGGCAGCTTTTGTTGCCAAAGTTGAGAAGCTGGGACTGGCAATTCAATTAGCCCGATGATAAGGGCATCAGAATTGTGCAGCAGTTGCTGCACAATTGGAAAAACACAACAATGTCCAATAAAAACCAAATATTACCAGGGTATTCTGAGTTCTTTACGGCTTTGAAAGAGCATATCGCCAGGGCTCAAATCAGGGCTGCTGCAGCCGTCAATTATGAACTCCTTGCTCTATACTGGCACATAGGCAAGGAAATACTCCAGCGACAAAAAGCCCAAGGATGGGGAACCCAGGTCATCGATCGTCTGTCACGTGACCTCAAAACCGAGTTTCCTGGACAGGAAGGATTTTCCACCAGAAATTTGAAATATATGCGGAAGTTTGCAGAGGTCTGGCCTGATTTTCAAATTTTACAGGAAGCCACTGCCAAGCATTTGGCCTGGGGACACCACATGGTGCTTATGGACAAACTCGACTCCCAGGAATCCCGAATCTGGTATGCGCAGCTCGCCATTACGAATGGATGGAGCCGGAATGTTCTCGCTCACCAAATGGACTCAGGTCTCATCGAGAGACAGGGACGAGCTCCGACAAATTTTCAACACACCCTGCCCACACCGCAATCTGATCTGGCCCAGCAGATGTTAAAAGACCCTTATAAACTCGAGTTCTTGACTCTACAGCAGGATGCCAAGGAGCGGGATCTGGAAAAGGCTTTGATCGCAAATATCAGAGACTTTCTTCTCGAACTCGGCAACGGATTCGCTTTTGTTGGACAGCAGTTTCATCTTGAGGTGGGCAGCGACGATTTTTATCCTGATCTACTGTTTTACCATCTCAAACTCCGCTGTTATGTAGTCGCCCATGCATAAGATTGTGGGGATTGCCTGTCCTAGCTTTAGACACCATAATCAACGAAATTTTCTGCAAGAGTTTGCAGCCAAAGCCCGATTTTTCTGGTGATTTTAAATGAAGCCAAAGCCGTCAATTTTTACTGGTCCAATGCCAGCCGTCCCGGCCACAAAGACCAGACTTTCTGATCTG